>NZ_JBIWGU010000014.1:0-222536 GCF_044763775.1 Streptomyces sp. NPDC094448
CCTTGGGTGTTGGGGTGGGTCGTAGCGCCCCCCCGGGGGGGGGGGGCCCCCCCCCCCCGGGCCCCCCCCCGCCCCCCCCCCCCCGGGCGCCCCCCCCCCCCCCCCCCCCCCACGGCCGTTCCGGAGCCGGACGGGACGGGCGTCCGTCAGCGGGGCAGCGCGTCCAGCCAGTCGACGAGGAGACGGCTGACCTCGCCGGGGGCCTCCTGCTGGACCCAGTGGCCGCAGTCCGCCAGCAGATGGGAGGAGACCAGGCCCGGCAGTACGGCCGGCTGGGCGTCGATCGCGGCGGCCAGCCACGACATCGCGGCGTCCCGGGCGCCTCCGATGTAGAGCGCGGGCCGGGTGACGGGCGCCCCGTCGAAGGCGGCGAGATCCTCCCAGTCCCGGTCCATGGCCCGGTAGCGGTTCAGCGCACCGGTGAAACCCGTCCGCTCGAACTCCCCCGCGTAGACGTCGAGATCGCCCTCGCTCAGCCAGCCGGGCGGTCCGCCGGCCGGG
The DNA here is from genome assembly GCF_044763775.1 of Streptomyces sp. NPDC094448. Taxonomy (NCBI): domain Bacteria; kingdom Bacillati; phylum Actinomycetota; class Actinomycetes; order Kitasatosporales; family Streptomycetaceae; genus Streptomyces; species Streptomyces sp. NPDC094448. The sequence goes on from NZ_JBIWGU010000014.1 coordinate 502, forward strand.
AACCGCTCCCGCAGCAGCCCGTCCACGGGGACGAACAGCGGATCGGGGGCCCCGGGCGGAGGCATGGTGTCGGCGGACAGCGCGGCGTAGAAGCCCGCCAGCCAGCCCCGTACATCGGGCTCGATTTCCGCCTCGGCCCGCCCCCGCTGCTGGAAGCGGGTGATGTAGAACTCCTCCTCGCCGCCCATGGACGCGCACACCGCCCCGGGACGGGATCCGCCCCGGGGGACGTAGGGCACGCTCAGCAGCCCCACCGCGCGGAAGACCTCGGGCTCCAGCAGCGCGCAGTTCGCCGCGATCGCCGCACCCCAGTCGTGGCCCACGACGACCGCGGACTCCTCGCCGAGCGCCCGGACCACGGCCGCGCCGTCCGCCACCAGCTCCACCATCCGGTAGGCGGACACCCCGGAGGGCCGGGAGGAGCGTCCGTAGCCGCGGACGTCGACGGCCGCCGCGCGGTATCCGGCGGCCGCCAGCACGGGCAGTTGGTGCCGCCACGAGTACCAGCATTCGGGGAAGCCGTGGAGCAGCAGCACCAGCGGGCCCGTGCCCTGTTCCACCACATGGATCCGGCCGCCCGGGGAGGGCACCAGCCGGTGGGTGAGCTGCCGTGCCTGCCGCTCCATGCGTTCCTCCAGGACTGCCGCTCCGCCGTACGCCGCTCGCCAGGTCCGGTCCGCCGGGCCCGCTGCCGCTGCAACCGGTACCGGCGGAACACCCCGCGGGTACGGTACGCGCCCGGCGGGTCCCCGCACAGCAGCCGCGGCGTGATCGCGAGGGGCGCGCCGGGCCCGCTGCCGGGCTCAGGCGGCGGGAAGCCGGACGGCGGACTGCGCCGGACGGGCTGCGCGGGCCGGGTGGGACGGGTGCGGCGGGCGGAACTCCCAGCTGAACACGGAGCGGAACGGGGAGAGTTGCGGGGTTGCCGTCGTTGGGCCGTGGGAGCATGGGGTGCCACGGCCGGAGGTTTCCACGGTCACGGCGCGCGGGGGGACGGACCGGGGGCGGCGGACGGGACGCCACCGCGGCCCCTTGCGTCCGACGGGGAGCCGGTCCCGTTCCCGGCGCCGTACGAAGGGATTCCGAACCGCATATGTCCATACGAACGAGGCTGTACGGGGCGGCCGTACCGCTGCTGGCCTTCCCGCTGGTCCTGCCGGGCGCCGTACCCGCCGCCGCGGCCTCCGCTCCCCCGCCCGCGCCCCTCGCCGTACCCGCGGGAACGTACGGGGAACTGACCCCCGAGGGTGCTTTCGCCGCGCCGCCCCCGGCCGGGCTCTGGTGGTCCTCCACCGGCCGTCCGACCTCCTTCGGGCCGGGGGCGCTCACCACCTCCGTGGGCACCGACAAACCGCGGGTATGGGACGCGATGCTGGGGCGCAACCAGATCCGGCTGAGGGCCGGTGCGCTGTACACGCTGTCGTTCGCGGCGTCGGCGTCGCGGGCCTCGGACATCCGGGTGACCGTCCAGGAGAACAGCGGGGCCTTCACGGCTCCGCTGGACCGGACGGTGACCCTGGGGCCCGGGACCGTACGCCACCAGTGGACGTTCCGCTCCACCGTATCGACGCCGACCGGCCAGATCACCTTCCAGGTCGGCGGGCAGCCCGCGGACACGGGTTTCACCTTCGACGACGTCTCCCTCACCACGTCGACGCCGCGCGAGGGCTTCTACACCGATCCGGACAGCACGGCGCGGCAGTGGGCGGACGGTGATACGACCGGGCATCCGCGGAAGGCGGAGATCCGGTCGAAGATCGCCGACCACACCACCGTCAAGTGGTTCGGCAACTGGTCCGGTGCGACCGACGCCGAGGTGGAGGCCGCCGTGGACCGCTATGTCACGGCGGCGGCGGACGCCGGGCAGATCCCGACCCTGGTGGCGTACAACGTTCCGGGGCGCGACTGCGGCGGCGCGTCGGCCGATCCCTCGGTGCCGGGGACGGCGCAGGCGTACAAGAACTGGATCGCGGCCTTCAGCCGAGGGGTCGGGGGGCGGCCCGCGATCGTCGTCCTGGAACCCGACGCGGTTGCCCAGGCCGACCGGGACTACCGCAAGCACGACGGCACGCCGTGTCTGACCGAGGTCCAGCGCACGGCCCGCTTCGACATGCTCTCCTACGCCACCGGGCAGCTCGACGCGCAGGGCCCGCTGGTGCGGACGTACCTCGACGCGGGCAACGCGCGGTGGATCCTCGGGGAGCAGTTCGACGACACCGGGCCGATGGGCCTGGCGGAGATGGTGGAGATGCTGGGCAGGTCGGGGCTGGCCGACGCCGACGGGGTCGCGGTCAACGTGGCCAACTTCCAGACGAACGCCGTCTCCGACGACTACGGGAGCAGGCTGGCGGCCCGGGCCCTCCAGACCCTCGGCATCACCACCACCTGGGTGGTGGACACCGGGCGGAACGGCACCGTACAGCCGACGGCCCCGGGTGATTTCTGCAACCCCCGCGGCCGCACACTGGGGCTGACATCACGTCAGGGAAGTGGCGCGAGCGGCACGGCCGCGTACTACCTGTGGATCAAGAATCCGGGTGATTCCGACGGCCGGCGGGAGGAGGATCCCCGCTGCGAGGCGGGGGTGCCCAAGGCCGGGCATTTCTCCCCCGAGCTGGCGCTGCGGCTGATCGACGGAAGCTGACGCCGGGCCGGTGCGCCCGTGGTACGGCCGGTCCCGCCGGCCGTACCCCACGGGGTGCGGAGGTCAGTGGGCGCCGTCGAGGCGGGCCCGCTGCTCCGCGGTCAGCTCCAGGTCGACGGCGGCGAGGCTCTCGTCGAGCTGGGCCACCGAGGATGCGCCGACCAGCGGGATGACCGGGATCTCGGCGCCGATGAGCCAGGCCAGGACGACCTGGTTGCGGGTGGCGCCGGTCTCCTTGGCCACCTCGTCCAGGGCGGCGAGCCGGACCGGGGTCCCGGCGTGGTCGAAGTCCGGCCCGAGACGGTCCTCGCTGGTGTAGCCGCCGCCGAGGAGCGGGCTGTAGGCGACCATGGCCAGCTGCGGTTCCTCCCGGAGATAGGTGAGGAGTTCACCGCCGACGAAGCCGACGGGGCCCTCCTCGTGGGTCGCGTCGGGCCGGTCGGTGCGGCGGCGCAGGTAGCTGTGGCTGTACTGGAGGACCTCGTATCCGGGGAGTCCGGCGGCCGCGGCGATGGCACGGGACCTCTCGACCTGCCAGGCCCAGTGGTTGCTGACGCCGAGGAGGCCGACCGTGCCGTCGGCGACGACAGCGGCGAAGCCCTCGACGGTCTCGGCGAGCGGGGTGGCCCGGTCCCGGACGTGGGCGTAGAGCAGGGGGATCCGGTCCATGCCGAGGCGTTCGCGGCTCTGCTCGGAGGCGATGCGGATGTTCTCCGCGGAGAGTCCGTCGCCGTTCTCTATCCAGCCGGTGCCGTGGGCCCGGGGGCGGGCGCCGAGCTTGGTGGCGATGGTGATCTCGTCGCCGATGCCCCGGCTGCGGCGCCAGCGGCCGAGGACTTCCTCGCTCACCCCGCCCTGGCTGTCGTCCAGCCAGTAGGCGTAGTTGTTCGCGGTGTCGACGAAGGTGCCGCCCGCCTCGGTGTAGCGGTCGAGGATGGCGTACGCCGTGTCCTCGTCGGTGCGGGTGCCGAAGAGCATCGCGCCGAGGCAGAGCACGCTGACGGTGCGGCTGTTGGCCGGGTTGCTGCCGATCTGACGGTACTTCACGGGTGGCCCCTCGGGTGCTTGGGATCGTCGGCCCGTGCTGTTCGCCGGGCCTGATGAGGAGCATTCCTGTTGGAGTGCGCTCCAAGTCAAGCCGCGATCGGGGAGCCCTCCGGGTCAGTCCTCGTCGGGTTCGGCGTGGGCGGCCATGATGTCGGTCTCGTACTGGTCGACGACCTGTTCGGCGGTCCGGCCGGTGTAGCGCGCGACTTCGTCGACGGTGGCGACGGCCCAGTTGGCGAGGGAGAGCGCGAACGCGAGTACGGCGTCGGGGCCCTGGGTGCGGCGGACGCCGAGGAGGAAGGCGAGGTTCAGATAGGGCACGAGTTCCGGCGGCTGTTCGGTGTTCTGCCGGACCAGGGCGATGGTGGTACGGGTCGCCTCGGCGCGCAGCGGCAGCAGCCGCTCCCGTTCGGCCTGGACCTCGGCGATCATCCGCCGGCGCCGTTCCCTGTCCACGCGACCTCCCCGTCCGCGGTGTCCTCCGCCGGATGCCACGGTACGGAAGGCGGGCGGGCCGGGGAGGGGGAACGGGCCAGGCGTTACCCGTGGGACGGGGGCGGTGCGGATGGGGCCGTACGGGCGCCCGGAAGTGGACTGGTGTTCCGTGCGGCGCCGGGGAAGTGGCGCCGCACGGAGCGTCGGGTCAGAAGCGCACGGACCAGGTGACCGAACCCTTCAGGGTCGCGGCGATCTTCGGGTCGCGCACCGACGGCGTGCGGTCCTCGGCGGTGACGGTGAGCCGGTGGACGCGCCGGTCGAGCAGGCGCGGGGCGAGGTGGGCGACCTTCACCTCGGCACGGCCCGCGAAGCGGGTCAGTTCCTTGCCGTCGAGGTACCAGCGGAGCGTCAGCTGCCGGCCGTCGGCCCCGGCCAGCTTCACCGGGGCGGCCTTCGCGGTGTGGCGGAGCCGCAGGACACTCGTCGTGGGTGTGACGGCGGTGACCGGCTCGGCGTGGCGGTAGAAGCCCGCGATCATCGCTTCGGTGCCGGGCAGGTTGAACGGCTTGTCGACAGAGCGCATCATCGAGTTCTCGGTGGGCCGGTTGAGGCCCTTGACGAAGTAGCCGCCGCCTTCGTAGGCGCCGACGGTGCCGCCGTCGGGCGAGGTCTCGCCGAGCCAGCGGTGCCATTTGACGCGTCCGGCGCCGATACCGGCGGCGGTGAGGGTGGAGATGTTGACGTCGGCGGGCTCGGGGCCGGTGTACTGCTCGTAGCCCGGGTAGCCGGGGTAGAAGTACTCGTCGGCGAGCTTGCCGAGGGAGTGCCCGGTCTCGTGGATGGCGACCTGGCCGGACTTGGGGTTGCCCGCGGATGCGGTCGCGATGCCCTCGTAGCCGAGGCTCTGGCTGGGCTCGTTGTATCCCGCGCCGCCGTACTTGGCGCTGTTGGCGAGGACGATGACCAGGTCCGCTTCGGGTGCCTTGGCTGCGTAGCGGTCGACCTTGGCCTGGTCGACGCAGAGCAGCCGCTCGATGTCGCCGCACCAGAAGTAGGAGCCGAGGGCGGTGTCGCGGACGGTGGCGCGGTCCGGGTCGCCGGTGACCCCGGTCTCGTTGGAGACGGCGTCGACGGCCCAGACGTTGAAGAGTCCGCGGTAGGTCGTGTACGGCTCGACGGCGGCGGTCTGGTTCCAGATGGCGCGTGCGTCGCTGTGGAAGCGGGGCAGTTCGGCCGCGGTGTAGCCGTCCCCGATGACGACGATGTCGAGCCGGTCGGCGGTGGTGCCGTCGCCGGTGAGCCGGGTGACCCGGCCGTCGTCGGCGGCTTCGGCGGCCGAAAGCTTCGAGTGCGGCCGGTCCCGGCCGGCGGCCGGGACGAGGGTATGGCCGGAGCCGGCGGCGGTGCCGGACTCCGGTCCGGGTATCTCCACCTCGACCCTCGGCGGTACGGTCGGCCCCGCGGTCGCCGGATCGGCGGTCGCACCGGGCGCGACGACGAGGGCGGCGGTGACGGCGGCGGCGGCGCCGGCCGCGGTCAAGGCTCCGCGTCGGATGAACGAGGGCATTCGGGTCCCCTCCCCTGAGACGATTCAAGTGGAGTTAAGTGGGAACTTAACTCCACTTAACGGCGTGCTTAAGCTAGGGGTCCGGGACCCGACTGCGCAATGGTCGGCCGACCGTCGATACTGGGGGTCCGAGTCAGCACGGGGGTCTGGGTGCAGGGGGATTCCATGGAGGACCAAGAGACCGGCATCGGCCGCCGGGTACAACGGCTGCGCAAACAGCTCGGCATGACGCAGCGTCAGCTCGCCGAGCCCTCGTACACCCCCGCGTACATCTCCATCGTCGAGTCCGGGCGGGTCCGGCCGTCGGAGGCGGCGCTGCGCTTTCTCGCGGGCCGGCTCAACACCTCCGTCGAGGAGCTGACGACCGGCCGGCCCGCCCGGCTCGCCACCGAGCTGCGGCTCGCCCTCACCGACGCCCAGCGCGAGCTGGCCACCGGCTCCGCCGTGGCCGCCGCGGGTGCCTTTGAGCAGGTGGCGGCCGATACGGAGCGGCTCGGCCTCGGCCCCGAGCAGGCGGAGGCGGCCCTCGGGCTCGGGGACTGCGCGCTGGAGACCGGGGATCTGGACCGGGCCCTCGAACACTTCGAGGAGGCGGAACGGCTGCTGGCCGACGCCCCGCTGCCGCGGCGGGCGCGGGCCGTACGCGGCCGGGCGGTGGCCCATCTGCTCACCGGTGAGCTGCGGTACGCCTGCTATCTGCTGGAGTCGGCCATCGAGGAGCTGAGCACCAGCGGCCTCGCCGATCCGGAGGCGCTGGTACTGCTGTACGCGGCCGTCATCGGGCCCTATATCGACATGGGGGCGCATGCCCGGGCGGCGCATGCGGCCGAACTCGCACTGTCGCTGGCGCCGCGGGTGAGCGATCCGGCGCTGGTGGCGGGGATGCACCGGCAGGTGGCGCGTACTTTCCTCGCCGAGGGCCGGATCGCGGACGCCGATGCGTCACTGGCCAAGGCCCAGGCCATATACCGGCAGCTCAGGCTGGGCACCGATCTCGCCCACTGCCACTGGATGCGGGGCTATGTCCATGCCCAGGGCGGCGAACTCGCCCTGGCCGAGGCGGAGCTGCGGACCGCGCGGGACATGCTCAGGGCCCGGCGCGCGGAGCTGTTCACCGCGCAGGTCGAGGTGGAGCTGGCGGACGTCCTGCGGCGCATGGGCCGCTACGACCAGGCGGCCGAGGTGGCGGGGACCCTGCTGAGGCTGGACGCCCGGCACGGCGCGGTGCACGCGGGCGGGGCGCACCGGCTGCTCGGGCTGATCGCCGAGGAGCGCGGGGAGACCGAGGCGGCGGAGGAACACTATGTGAAGGCGCTGGCGCTGCTGGAGCGGAGCGGTGCCAGCGGGGACCTGGCGGACCTCTGCCGGCTGCTGGGTGATCTGCTGCGGCGGTCCGGGCGGGTGGAGGCGGCGATGGACGCCTACCGTACGGGCCTGGGGTACCGGGCCACGCCCGGGACGACGACGCTGGGGCCGCCGCCCGCCGCTCCCCCGCGCCCGGAGGAGTGAGGGAGCGGGCGCCGGTTCAGGAGCCGGGGCGTTTCAGGGACGGCATCAGCCGCAGGGCGTTGTCCCGGTTGACGCGCCGCCGCTGGAGCGGGGTGAGCCCGCTGGCCCGGTCGAGCGCGGGTACGGCGACCCCGGTGAGGGTCTCGGCGGGCGTGGCCGGCCAGTCGCTGCCGTAGAGGATGCGGGACGGATCGGCGGTGGCCAGCAGGGCGGCCGCGGCGGCCTCGCCGAGGGGCGCGGCGGTGTCGTAGTAGAAGCGGTGCAGATAGTCCCGTACCCGCGCGGCCTCGACCTTCGGCGTCAGGAAGTGGGCGAAGGCGCCCATCCGGTCCGCGATGAAGGGGAGGAAGCCGCCGCCGTGCGGCAGGATGAAGGAGAGGTTCGGGTAGCGGTCGAGGGTGCCGCTGAGGATCAGATTGACGGCGGCACGGGTGGTGTCGAGGGGGAAGTCGCAGTAGAAGGCGGGCACTCCGGGGACGGCGGGCCGGGCGGGGTCGGTACCGGGCAGCTCGTGCGGGTGCGTGTTGACGACCGCCGACCGTTCGTTCAGTTCGGCGAAGAGGCGGTCGTGCGAAGGGTCGCCGAGATAGACGCCGCGGGTGTTGGCGCGCATCTGGACGCCGACGGCGCCGAGGTCGTCGAGGCCGCGGGCGACGGACCGGCGCGAGGCTTCGAGGTCGTCGGGGAAGACGGGCGTGAAGAAGGCGAACCGGCCGGGGTGGGCGGCGGTCAGCCCGGCGACGGCGTCCAGTGCGACGGTGATGCTCTCCCGGCGCTGGACGCTGGATTCGAAGCCGCGGACCGGCATGGCGGGGCTGACGACGGCGGTCGCGATCCCGGCGCGGTCCATCACGTCGAGGGTGCCGGCCGCTTCCCACCGGGTCCACCAGGGCAGTTGGCCGGCCGAGACCATTTCCTGCCGCTCGGCCCAGGCGAGCCACTCGGGGGCGGTGTAGTGGTGGTGGACGTCGATGCGGGCGGACCGGGCGTCGGCACCGGGATAGCCGGACGGGGTACGTCCGGCGGCGGGGTGGGCGGCGGCCCCGGTGGGGGCGGCGACGGTCACCGCCGCGGCGGCGGGGGCCATCAGCAGCAGACTGCGGCGGCCCACGGCCGGGGACTCGTATGACATGGCCGTTCCCTGGTCGGTGCGGGAGTGGGGTTCCACTGTGGGCCGGTGGCGGGGGGCCGGCTCCGGGCACACGCCGGTACGGCGGCGGGGATCGCCCGAATGCGGGCGATCCGGTGCGGTGGGGGCGGCCGGGCGGGTGACCGCCGTGGCGCCGCCGCGGGTGACGCGGAGCGCGGCCGGGGCACGGGAGCCCTCGACAGCGGCGACGGCGTACGGCGCCGGTGCGGGGCCACCGTACGCGGGGCCGGAGGACGCCGGTACGGCCGCCGCGCTCGCCCCGGAAGGTGCGCCGGCCCGGTGACGGGCCCTTCACGGCGCCCTGTTCCCGGCGGGCACCGGGGCCGGTTGCGGCCGGGCCGTCCGGGTGAGCCCGCACGGCGGGACGGCGGCCCGGCACGGGACCCCGCGCCCGTGGTGGCGGGGGCGGAGTCCGGCCGCCCGGCGGCGTGCAATTGCATATGGGATTGCATCCGGGTTTCGCTTCGGTGGAGAGTGGACGGACCGGTACCGCAAGGACCGGAAGCTGAAATACGTGCTCGATGAGGGGCCTTGCAGTGGAACAGATCGACAAAGGTGTGCGGGAGTCCGCGCTGTCCTCGGTGACCTGGACGAAGAGCAGTCACAGCAATGCCACGGGAAACTGTGTGGAGCTGGCCGCGCTCCCGGACGGCGCGGTCGCGATCCGCAACTCCCGCGACCCCCACGGTCCGGTGCTGATCTATACGCGGGACGAGGTCGCCGCGTTTGTCGCGGGTGCCCGCGCAGGCGATTTCGACGCGGTTATCGGCTGAGAACCTCCGGGCGGGCACGGGGGCTCCGTCCGGTCGCAGCGGCATGGTGAATACTGGCGTTTTCCCCGTATCCGCAGGAGCGCCCGATGGTTGCAGCCGACCCTCATGAGCCGTGGTTCCTCCGGCCCTTGGGCCCGGTGGAGAACAATCCCACGGCGCTGCGGCTGATCCTCGGCGGCAAGCTCCGCGAACTGCGGATCGCGGCGGGCCTGGAGCCCGCGGACGTGGACTCCCGGCTCGGCTTCTCCCGTTCGAAGACCAGCCGGATCGAACTCGGCCGGCACGGCTGCAAACGCCCCGACGCCCTGGCACTGCTGCGGTTGTACGGAGTGGGGGGCGAGGAGCGGGTCGGGGAGTTCATGCGGCTGCTGGAGCAGTCGCACCGGTCCGACTGGTGGCGCTCGTACAGCGATGTGCTCTCGGACTTCTTCACCCCGCTCGTCGCTCTGGAGGGGGCGGCGGAGCGGATCCGTACCTATGAGCCGTTCTATGTTCCCGGGCTGCTCCAGACGCCCGCGTACACCCATGCCGTGATCAAAGCGGGCCCCGGCGGGCTGTCGGCCCGGGACGCGATCCGCCGGGTGGAGCTGCGGCAGGAGCGGCAGCGGCAGCTCGACCTGCCGGATGCGCCGCGCCTCTGGGCGATCGTCGACGAGTCCGTGCTGCTGCGGGCGGTGGGCGGCCGGGAGGTGATGCGGTCTCAGCTGGAGCATCTGCTGAAGATGATGGAGCGGCCGCGGGTCACGCTCCAGGTGGCTCCGCTGGATGTGTCGGGGGCCATCGGCATCGGCACTGGCGTGACGTTTCTGCGGTTTGCGCTCGGCGATCTGAAGGACGCGGTGTACGTCGAGCATCTGACGGACTCGACGTTCAGCCAGAAGCCCCGGGTGGTGGAGGAGTACCGCGACATGCTGGACCGGCTGGGGGCCTGTGCGCTGACTCCCGTGGAATCGGCGAAGGTCCTGCGCAGACAGCTCGGGTTGCTGGGTACGCCCTGAGGGCGGCCCACCGGTGTCCGGCTCCCCCGCGCCCGGCGGGATCCGCGGCCGCGGGAGGGAGGCGGCGGGGCCGCGGCACTGTGACGCCGGTACGGGCCGTCAGACGATCCGGGCGACACCGCCCCATTCGAGCCATTCGTCGGTCTGCTGTACGGGGGCGAGGTCGCTGTCGGGCCGCCACTGCGACACCTCGACCAGACCGGGTGCGAGGATCTCGAACCCGTCGAGGTAGGCACGGACCTCGTACTCCTCCCTGACCCGTCCCCAGGCGCCGCCGGTCGCCTCCGCCATGAAGCCGGTGACGTAGCCGCGGATCTCGGGACGGTCGCTGACCAGCTGGCAGACGACGAGGAAGCTGCCGGGCACGAGGGATCCGGCGACCCGGCGCAGCACGGCGGCCGGGTCGCTCTCGTCCGGGATGCAGTGCAGGACCGAGACGAAGAGCGCGGCAACGGGCCGGGTGAAGTCGATGAGCCGGCGGGTCTCCGCGTGGCGCAGGATGCCGTCCGTGTCCCGCAGGTCGGCCTGGACGACGGCGGTCCGGTCGTCCTCTTCGAGCAGGGCCCGGCCGTGGGCGAGGACGATCGGGTCGTTGTCGATGTACACGACCCGGCAGCCGGGGTCGACCTCCTGGGCGACCTGGTGGACATTGTCGCGGGTGGGCAGGCCGGAGCCGTGGTCGATGAACTGGCGTACGCCGTAGTCGCGGGCGAGGACGCGGACCACGCGCTGGAGGAAGCGGCGGTTGTTGACGGCCAGGGTGCGGGTGCTGGGGACGCGTTTCAGCAGTTCCTCGCTGGCGACGCGGTCGGCGGCGTAGTGGTCGCTGCCGCCCAGGTAGTAGTCGTACATCCGGGCCACGCTCGGCACGGTGGTGTCGACGGCGTCGGGGCGCCACGACGTGGTGTGCATCCGGTACTCACCTGCATCCTCGGTCGCTTGAGCGGTGCCATGCTAGGCCGTGTCCGACAAATCCCGTCCGGCCCGCGACGCCCGGCACGCACACTCTCCCCCTGTGCCCTTCGGGCACGGGTGGGGGGAGCCGCAGGCCCCGCCCTGCGGGCGGACGACGCTGTTTGTCGGACACGGCTCAGTGCCGTCCGGCAGGCTGTGTCCGGTTCGGGATCGTGGTCCTCGGGAGGCGGGCAAGGGCTCTTTCAGGCCAGAGTTGAACATCAAGACATTATTAGCTTAGGCTTACCTAACTCGATTGCGTCCGGCTCTGATCGGCGCTTCGGCCATCGGTTCTGCACCTCTCACAACCCTTTGAGGAACATCCATGCTCGGGTTCACTCGCGTACGTCGTCGCGCCCTCGCCGCCGCGGCCACGGCCGCCGCCGTCGTCCTCACCGTCGGCGGTTGCTCGAAGGACGACGGCGGCAAGGAGTCCTCCGGCTCCGCGGACAAGAGCAGCGGCGCGTTCCCCGTCACCATCAAGAGCGCCCTCGGCTCCGCGGAGATCAAGACGGCCCCGAAGCGGATCGTCACCCTGGGCCAGGGTTCGGCCGAGACCGCGATAGCCCTCGGCACCACCCCGGTCGGCATCGAGGGCTACCCCTGGGGCAGCGACAAGACCGGCTACCTGCCGTGGATCCACGAGGCCGTGACCAAGAAGGGCGAGAAGCTGCCCAAGCAGTTCACGGGCGGCGAGGAGCTGGACACCGAGGCGATCCTGGAGCTGGACCCCGATCTGATCCTGGCCCCCTGGTCGGGTATCACCCAGAAGCAGTTCGACGTCCTCAAGGACATCGCCCCCACGATCGCCTACCCGGACCTGCCGTGGAGCACGAACTGGGACCAGCAGATCGAGACCATCGCCACGGCCATGGGCAAGCCCGACGAGGCGAAGAAGCTCGTCGCCGGCATCGAGAAGCAGCTCGCCGACGCCGCGGCCACCCGGCCCCAGTACAAGGACCTGAAGTTCTCGTACATCTACAACAGCGGTCCCGGCACCCTCGGCGTGTTCAAGCCAGAGGAGCAGCGGGTCAAGATGGTCTCCTCCCTCGGCCTCACCGTCGACCCGGTGGTGAACCAGTTCCCGGAGACCAAGGGCACCGACTCGGCGCTGATCGGTCTGGAGAACGCCGGGAAGCTGAAGGACAGCGACCTGGTCTTCACCTTCTACACGGACGAGAAGAACCGCCAGGAGATCGAGAAGCAGCCGCTGTACGCGGGCATCCCGGCGGTCAAGAAGGGCGCCGTCGTCGTCGGTGACACGCCCTCCTTCGTCACCGCGTCCTCCATCATCAACCCGCTGACCGTGCCGTGGGTCGTCGACCGCTATCTGCCGCTGATCGACAAGGCCGTCGCCGCGGCCAAGAAGTAGGACGGTAAGGACCGTACCGCCAGATGGCCACGATCTCACCGGCACCGCCGGGCGGTGTCTCCCGTACGGGGGGCACCGCCCGGCGGGCTGTCGGCATGTCCGGGGGGCTGCTGCTCCTCGCCTTCGCCCTGTTCGCCAGTGTCATGTTCGGCAGCCGGACGACCTCGTTCGGGGATGTGGTGGACGTGCTCTCGGGCACGGCCGACGCCCAGCTCACCGCGGTCGTCGAGAGCCGCTATCCGCGGACCGCGCTGGGGGTGCTCGCCGGGCTCGCACTCGCCGTGGCGGGCACCCTGATGCAGGGCGTGAGCCGTAACGCGCTCGCCGAGCCGGGGCTGCTCGGCATCAACGCGGGCGCCTCCGCGAGCATCGTCACCGCGGCCGCCTTCCTCGGTGCGAGCGGCAGCACGGCCGCCATGTGGTGGGCGCTGCCCGGCGCCCTGCTGGCGGGGGTGCTCGTCCTGGCGATCGGCTCCGGGGGCTCGGGCCGCAGCCAGGTGCGGCTGGTACTGGCGGGGGCGGTGCTCTCCGCCGTACTGATGGCGTTCATCCAGGCCGTGACGCTGACCCGGCCGCAGGTATTCGACAGCTACCGGTACTGGGTGGTCGGCGCGCTGGGCGGCCGGGACTTCGAGGTGTTCCGGGCGATGCTGCCGTTCACCTGCGCGGGCCTGGTACTGGCCCTGGTGCTGGCGCGCGGGCTGAACGCACTGGCCCTGGGTGATGCCACGGCCGCCGCGCTCGGTGCCCGGCCCTGGCTGGTGCGCTCCGGCGGACTGTTCGCCGCGACCCTGCTCAGCGCCTCCGCGACCGCGGCGGTGGGGCCGATCGCCTTCGTCGGACTGGCCGTACCGCATGTGGTGCGGGCCGTCGTCGGGGTCGACTTCCACCGGCAGATCCTGTTCTCGTGCGTGGCGGGTCCCGCACTGCTGCTGCTCGCCGATGTGGTGGGACGGATCGTGCTGCGCCCGCAGGAACTGATGGTCGGGGTCGTGACCGCGTTCGTGGGCGCGCCGGCCCTGCTGGTCGCGGTGCGGCGGATGAGGGGGAACGCATGACCGCCCCGAAGACACGGGTACGCGACCGGGCACCGCGGGGGACGCCGTACCCCGGTCCGGCCGTACCGCGTGCCGCCGGACGCCCGAAGGGGCTGCTGCGGATCGGTCCGTACGCCGCCGTGTCCGTACGTCCCACAGCCGTCCTCGTCGCCCTCGGTCTGCTGCTGCTGACCGCGGCCGCGGCGGTGGCGACCCTCTCGATGGGCCGGCTCGGGATCCCGCTCGCCGAACTCGGTACGGCGCTGGGCGGCGGTGCCGAGGGCCGGGACGCCTTCGTCCTGGAGCGGCTGCGCGGACCCCGGCTGGTGGTCGCCGTCGGCACCGGGGTCGCGCTGGGGCTGTCCGGCGCGCTGTTCCAGTCGGCCACCCGCAATCCGCTGGGCAGTCCGGATGTGATCGGGGTGGCGGCGGGGGCGGGCGCGGGGGCGGCGATGGCCGCGCTGTTCCTGCCGGGCACCCTCCCGGTCCCGGCCGGCGCGCTCCTCGGGGCAGTCCTCGCAATGGTGCTCGTCTATGTGTCGACGGGCACCGGTTTCCGCAATCCGGCGCGGCTGGTGGTCGCGGGCATCGGGGTGGCGGCGATCTGCCAGGCGATGACGCAGTACGTCGTGTACGCGATGGAGCGGGACAACGCGTCCGCGCTGACGGCGTACATCAACGGCAGTCTGTCGTCCCGGTCATGGGAGGACGCGACGACGATCGGTCTGGTGCTGCTGGCTGCGGTGGTTCCGCTGGCGCTGCTGGCCCGGCCGCTCGGCGCGGCCGAAATGGGTGACGACATCGCCCAGGGGCTGGGGGCCGAACCCCGGCGGACGAAATCCCTGGCCGTGGTGGTGGCGATCGTGCTGGCGGCGGGGGCGGTCGCGGTGGCGGGCCCGATCGCGTTCATCGCCCTGACCGCGCCGCAGGTCGCAAAGCGGCTGACCCGGCTGCCGGGTCCGCATCTGGTGCTGTCGGGGCTGACGGGGGCACTGCTGCTGGTGCTGGCCGATCTCTGTGCACAGCAGTTGCCGCTCTTCGACAATCTGCCGGTCGGGATCTACACGATGGCGATCGGCGGGGCGTACCTCGGCCTGCTGCTGGTGCAGGAGCGGCGGCGCGGAAGGCTCTGAGCCGGGGCCGTCTCCGCGAGGTCCCTGACGGGGCCGTTCGCGCGGCGGGGGGTGCTCTGAGCAGGGGTGGCGCCCGCGGCAGGGAGGTGCGGGGGACGGGCGCCGGAGAGTGCGGGCGGCGGGGTCCGTGCCGTTTCCCGGTACACGGTGGTGCCAACCCTCCCCCCGCACGCGGTCCGCACCCTAGAGTGGACGACCACGGCGCGGGGCCTCATGGTCCGGCCGGTTCCGGCCGCCCCGGGCGCCGTGACAGCTGAGCACGGCCGCGGCTTTGGGGGCGATACGGGCCTTGACCAGGCAAGACTTTACGTTCTGCGGGGCCGGTTGTGCGGCCGTGTATCTGCTGGACGAGGGAGGGGACCGACTGCGGCTCGCCGAGGCCGCGGAAGAACCCGGGGCCGGGTACGGAATGCCGCCGTCCCTCCGGCTCGCCGACCGCTCCCCCGTCGCCGAGGCCTTCCGCACCGGGCGGCCCCACTGGCTGGGCCCCGGCGCGCTCACCGCCCCCGACGCGTCCGGCGCGGAGGACGCGGACGGCGAGACGGCCGCGCTGGCGAAATCGGCCGCGGGCTGGCCCGCGGACACCTCCCTGGCCGTGCTGCCGCTCGGCGGGCACGCGGGGCGGCGCGGCTGTCTGGTGGTGGCCGGGGTGGCCCCCGGGGGTTTCGACGCCGACCGCCGATTACTTCTGGAGCTGTACGCGGACCAGGTGGCGGCCCGGGTCGAGGCCTTCGAATCCCGGCTGGTACGGCGCGGGGAGCGGCGCCCCGATGACGGGGCCGGGCTGGTGCCGGTGCGCAGCGGGGCGTTCGTCGTCGACCTCGCGACCGGCGCGATGACCGCCGACGATCAGGTGCTCGACCTCCTCGGTCTGCCGCCCGGGGAGTTCGACGGCCGGGCGGCGACTCTGATCGCCTGTGCCGTACCGGACGATATTCCGGCGCTGATGTCGGTGGTGGAGCCGGGACCGTGGGCTCCCCCGGAGCATCAACTGGCCTTCCGGGTCCGCTGTCTGAGCGGTGAGCTGCGGTGGCTGGGGCTGCGCTGCCGGATCCTGGTGGCGTCCGACGGGACGCCCGGCCGGCTGCTGGGGGTCGTCGCGGACGCCGCCTATCTGCGGCCGAATGCCGATGAGGTTTCGCAGGTCCAGCGGCTGTCGGCGGCGCTGGCGGGTGCGGCGACGGTCCGTGAGGTGAGCGAGACGGCGGTCGCCGCGCTGCGGGTGCCGCTGGGTGCGAGCCGGGTCGCGGTGGCGGAGGTGGTGGCGGAGCGGCTCTTCGTCACCCTGCTCGATCCGCCCGAACCGGAGGCCTGGCCCGGTCTGTGGCGTACCGAATGGCGTTCGGAGTGGCCGGACGCGGCCGGCAGCGCGCTGCCCACGCTCCGCCGGGCGCTGCGGGAGGGGGCCGTGACCGCCTGGCTGCCGGGGGCCGATCTCGAACCGGGGCTGGTGGACGTCGGCCCCGGGGGTCTCGCGGTGCTGCCGCTCCAGTCCGACGGCCGGGTGGTCGGCGTCTGTCTGGTGGGCTGGGACGAGGAGCACCGGTTCGGTCCCGAGGAAAGGTCCCTGCTGACGGCGGCGGCCAGTCTGGTGGGCCGGGCGCTGATGCGGGCCCATACCCTCGACGCCCGCACCGAGCTGGCGCGTACTCTCCAGCGGAGCCTGCTGCCGCGCACCCTGCCCCGGCTGCCGGGGGCGCGGGCCGTGGCCCGCTATCTGCCGGCGACGGAGGGTCTGGAGGTCGGCGGCGACTGGTACGACGTGATACCGCTGCCGGACCGGCGGGTGGCCCTGGTCATCGGCGATGTGCAGGGGCACAGCGCGGAGGCGGCGACCATCATGGGGCAGATGCGGACGGCGATCCGGGCGTACGCGGTGGAGGGCCATCCGCCCGATGTGGTGCTGAGCCTGGCGAACCGGCTGCTGACGGGTATGGAGACCGATCTCTTCGCGACCTGCTGCTATGTGGACCTCGATCTGGAGGACGGGTCGGCGCTGCTGGTGCGGGCGGGTCATACGGCTCCGCTGCTGCGGCACCCGGGCGGTGCCACCGAGGAGCTGGCCGTACGCGGCGGGCCGCCGCTCGGGGTCGTACCGGACGCGCAGTACCCGATGACCGAGGCGAAGCTGGAGCCGGGGACGGTCCTCACGCTGCTGACGGACGGTCTGGTCGAGGCGGCGGACCTGCCGCTGGACGACGGGATGGCCCGGTTACGGACCCTGCTGTCGGCGATCGACCCGGCGGATCCGGGGCGGGCGGCCGACGAGCTGCTGACCAATGTGGAGCGGCGGGACGACGATGTGGCGGTGCTGCTGCTGCGCTACGACGGTACGGACGTCCGGCCGCGGCGGGCCCGTTGGGCGGTGTGGCGGCTGCCGGACGCGATCGTGCACGCCCGCCGGTTCACCGCGCGCACCCTGCGGTCGTGGGGCGCGGCCGGGCCGCTGGACGTACCGCTGCTGATCGTGTCCGAGCTGGTGACGAACGCGGTGGCGCATACCCGGGGGCAGGTCGGTCTCGGCCTGACGCTGTCCGGTGCGAAGCTGCGGATCGCGGTCGACGACTCGTCTCCGCGCGGGCCGATGCGGCCGATCGTGCTGGACCCGGACGCGACCTCGGGCCGGGGGCTGCTGCTCGTCAAGGCGCTTGCGACGGCGTCGGGTTCGCTGCCTCTCTCCGGGGGCAAGCGGGTGTGGGCGGAGACGGCGGTGGAGCTGGAGCCGGACGGGGCAGGGGGTGCGGAGCGGCCGGGCTGACGCGAGGGCGGGTGGCGGGTCCGGACGGGCGGTGGCCTGAAGGCACCGGCGCCACTGCGGGCGGGTTGCCCGTGGCTGTACCGTTTGCGCGCCGTCCCTGGATACGGGCGATCCGGCCGGGGGGCCGGATCGCCACCCGGTGACCGCGGGTCCGGTACGGGACCGGTCCCGGCGCCCGATACCTCTTCGTCGACCGGTGGCTCCGGGCAGCCCGGTTCGGGTGGGGTTTTCGCGCCGGCCGGATCCGGACGGGCCGGACCGTGTGCAGCCGCTCGGGCTTCCCGCCGGGCCATACTGCGATCATGCGAGTGGCGGTCATGACGGCGGGCTCCCGGGGCGATGTGGCTCCGTTCACCGGGCTCGGGCACGGTCTGGCGCGGGCCGGACACCAGGTCACCCTGGTGACCCACGAACGGTTCGGGCCGCTGGCGGAGGCGGCGGGGATCGGTTTCCGTACGCTGCCCGTCGATCCGCGGGCCGAACTGGAGTCGGCCGCGGGGCGCGGACTGCACCGCAGCGGTACGGGGGCGGGAAAGCTGGTGCGGGTGGTCGCGCTGGCGCGGGCCGTGGCGGGAGAGCTGGCGGAGGGGCTGCTGACGGCGGCCGAGGACAGCGACGTACTGCTGCTGTCGGTTTCGGTGGCTCCGCTGGGCCTGGCGATCGCCGAGGGGCTGAACCTGCCCAGCATCGGCGTATACCTCCAGCCGCACGCCGCCACCGGGGAGTTCCCGCCGCCGATGACCGGAACACGGTCCCTGGGGCGGCCCGGGAACCGGCTGGCGGCCCGGGGGGTGAACGCGGCCGTCGATGCGATCTTCACGGAAGCGGTCCATGAGCTGCGGGCCGGACTGGGGCTGCCCCGCGCGGGGTCACGGGCCGCCCGGCGGGCCCGGGAGGCCGGGGACTGGCCGGTGCTCCACGGCTTCAGCGAACGGATCGTGCCCCGGCCCGCCGACTGGCGGCCCGGACTGCGGATCGCGGGCTACTGGTGGCCGTACGACTCCCCCGCCGCCGCACTCCCCGCCGAACTGAGCGCCTTCCTCGACGCGGGCCCCCCGCCGGTCTTCGTGGGCCTGGGCAGTGCCACCACACCCGATCCCGAACAGGTCGGCGCGACGGTGGTCCGGGCGCTGCGCGCGGCGGGCCTGCGCGGGGTGATCCAGTCCGGCTGGGCCGGACTGCGGGCCGACGGCGACGACATGCTGACCATCGGCGAGGTGCCGCACCGGGATCTCTTCCCCCGGACCGCCGCCGTCGTCCATGCCTGCGGCGCCGGGACCACGGCGGCCGGGCTGCGGGCGGGCGTCCCCGCGGTGCCGGTGCCCGTCCAGTTCGACCAGTCGTTCTGGGCGGCCCGGCTCACCTCTCTGGGCGTCGCGCCCGGCGCCGTACCGCTGCGCAGGCTGACGGCCCCCGCGCTCACCGCCGCGCTGCGGAAGGCCACCGGGGACGAGAGCTACCGGGTACGGGCCCGGACGCTGGCGGCGCTGCTGGCCCGGGAGGACGGGGTCGGGCCGGTGCTGGAGGCGGTCGAGGCCCGCGCCGGAGGCTGAGACCGGCCGGGCGGCGGTCGGAGGGGTACGGCCGCCCCGGGCACACCGGCCCAGGGCGGGGGTCCGTACGATTCCGCGGGTCCCTACTGTTCGAAGAGCGGTATGAGCTGCTCCTCCTCGTACAGCAGATGTGCTTCCAGTTCGGCGGAGAGCCGGTCGACCTCGGCGAGGACGGCCGCCGCGTCGGGCTTCTCCCCGCTGACGGCTCGCTGGAGTTCGCCGATCAGCTCCGCGACCCTCCGGTGCTCGTCCTCCAGCCGGGCCAGCACGGCGGCCGCCTCGGGGAACTGCTGTGCCAGCATCGGGAACATGCCCCGGCTCTCACCCTCGTGGTGGTTGTGCAGCCCCTGGCAGAGACTGAGGCAGTTGACCCGGAGCTGGGCGCCGAGGCTGGTGCCGGAGGCCGCGACCTCCTGCCGGATCAGTGCGAGTTCGCGGCGCAGAAGCCCGTGGATGCGGATGAGGGCGTCGCCGAAGGACTGCGGGCCGCTGATGGTGGGCGGTCCGCCGTCGGCGACCGGCCGGAGGGAGACGACGGGGATGGTCCGGGTGGTACGGCTCTGATACGCGGCCCAGCCGTCGTCGCTCTCCACGGCGCGGGCGAAGGCCGCATCGCGCTCTTCGCCGGTGAGGACGACGGCGTCCGCCTCGTAGGTGAAGACGCCGGTCTCGACCTGGACGCGGGGGTTCGCCACCAGGTTGTGGTACCAGGCGGGGTGACGGGGGGCGCCCGCCGCGGAGGCAATGACGAGGACCTGCCCGTCGGCGTCCGGCAGATAGCCGAGGGGTGTGGTGTGCGGGGCGCCGCTGCGGGCACCGGTGGTGGTCAGCAGCAGGAGCCGGGCTCCTTCGAACGGACCGCCGACCCTGCCGTCGTCGGCCCGGAACTCTTCGATGATCTTCTGGTTGAAATCGTTGGCCATGCTCTTCTTCCGTGAAATCCGATAACGCCCGCGGCCGGCCGGCCGGACGGTTCCGGCGGGTCGGGACGGGCCGTTTCGGAACGGCCCGGGGCGATGGTGCTCGGGGGGAGGAAGAAGGTGCGGCGGGGCTCTCGCCCGCCCCGGAGTCACTCCGAGGCCGGGAACCCTTTGTGATCATGGCGCGAGGCCGACCCGGTAGTCACGTCGCCGACAGTAACCACACTGCCGGGAGGGCCGCAACGCACTTCCGTTCGATCACCCGGGGATACCCGTTCCACCGCGCGCTACCGCCGTTTCGGCGACGGGCGGCGGAACTTCCGCCCCCGGATGCCCGCCGGGGGCATCCGACCACCATTTCCGGCCACACCATGACAACGGGCATAGCCCGCCATACCGCCCGGACGTGAGGGATTCCCGGATCCCCTCGCGGGCGGCGGCGCCGCACCCGGCACGGCCGGACCGCCGACCGGACCAGGGGAACAGCAGGTCAGAAGCGTGGCACCGGGAGGCACGGGAGCGGCTTCCGGACCCGGGCATTACCCAGGAACCCTGCGAAAATATGAGAGGGCGTCACTTCGCCCTGCGCCCAATTCCGTTCGATTCCCCGGCCCGCGCTGAGCTGGCCCGCGATCGGCCGCCGATCGAACACGGCGGGGACTCCACCCCTGGTGCGGCCCGGTACGCCTCCGCGGGGACGAAGGCCGGCCGGCGGGGGGCCTTGCCCTGCCTCCGCCGACCGGAGGTCCCGGTCCGGGCGCGGCCCGCGGGACCCGGCCCGGACATCGCGCTTCATCCGTGCGGGACGCGCGTAGCGCGGCCAAAAGACGTTCTTGTTCCGACGGGCCCCCGGAGTCCAGGATTCCTAGCGCGCCGCTTGTCAGGGCCATGACCTGGATTGAGTCCCCGGGTCCTGTCCACTCCGGCGTTCTCAACGGGCCCGCCCCCCAACGGGTCCTGTATCCACCCGGAGGAAGCGGTGCAGTTCCGGCGCTCGTCCCCCCACAGCGGCACCTTCCGGCGCGCGCGGCCGGACGGCCGCGCCGCCGGGGTGACCGTGACGGTGCCGGCCGCTCCCGCCGCCGTGGCCGGGCCGGGCGGTGGCGCCGAGGGCACCACCGCCCGGCTGGGCCACTACCGGGTGCCGGGCACCCGCAGAGGTGCCGCCCGGACGGCCGTGGGCCGGTGGTCCCCTGTCGGCGGGGGACCACCGGCCCCGGCTCCTCTCCGCCGCGGGGCCACCGCACGGCCTCCCCGGACCACCGCCGGGCCACCGCGTTCCCGGCCGACGGCGTCGCCTAGGCTGTGACCGGCAGAGGTCCACGGCCGGGAGGGGGTCGGTGTGCGGCGGTACTCACGCATCGTGCTGTCGACCCTGCTGCCGGTCCTGCTGCTCGCCCTGTGGACCGCCTTCGCCGCGCTGACCGGCGGATCCCCGGTGTCCGGCGCTCCGAGCGCCACGGCCGTCGGGGCGAACGCGGTCACCCCGGTCCGCGCCGACACGCTCCAGCGGGCCGCTTCGGCCACGCGCCCCGATCCGCGCCGCACCCCCGTCGCCCCCGTGCAGACGGTGGTCGCCGCGGACAGCGGGGACCGGCCGGCCGGTCCGCCGACGGCGGCGTCCGGGCCGGTGACCACGGTGTTGCCGCAGCCGGTGACGGACCGCGATGCGGTCGGCCCGCGGCAGGAGCGCGCGCCCCCGGCCCGCGGCGTCGGCACCCCCCGTACCAGGGCACCCCCCTCTCTCCACGGCAACTGACGCTCCGGCGACCGCCCTCCGGTCGTGCCCGGCGCCTCCCGTCCGGCCCATCGGCGGACGGGACCGCTCCGCGGACACTGCCCCGGCGGCCGCCGCCTCCGTCGCGTCCCCGCACCCCGCCGGGGTGGCGGACGCGCGCCCTCCGGTGCCGTCGTCCCGTGCCGCCCCCGCGCGGCCGTCCGACCGGGCCCGGACCTCTTCCCGTGTCCGCTGACGCGTCACGTCCGCGGACTGCCCGTGGAGCAGTCATGTCTTCCCGTACCTCATCCACCTCGCGCACATCACGTACCTCGCGCGCACCCCGCGGCAATCTGTGGCGGGCGCTCGCCGCGTTCGCCGTCGTCGCGGTCTCCCTGCTGATCGCCCTGACCTCGGCCCCGCGGCTGGGGCTCGATCTGCGGGGCGGTACCCGGATCGTCCTGGAGACCCGGGACTCCCCCACCGTGCGGGCCGACGCCGCCGCCACGGACCGGACCCTGGAGGTGCTCCGCCAGCGGGTGGACGCGCTCGGGGTCGCCGAGGCGTCCCTCGCCCGCTCCGGGGACCGGCGGATCGTCGTCGAACTGCCCGGGGTCGACAACCCCCGTGAGGCGGCGGCGGCGATCGGCCGGACCGCCCAGCTCGCCTTCCACCCCGTCCGGGGCACGGTGGCCGGGCCCGCGAGCGCCCCGGCCGCCGACGGGTCCCGGGTACTCGCCGACCCGGACGCGCCGGGCAGCTTTCTGGCCCTGGCGCCTCCGGCACTGACCGGGAACGGGGTCAAGGACGCCGAGGCCGTGCTCGACCCTTCGTCGGGGCGCGGCTGGACCGTCGATCTCGCCTTCCGCGACAGCGGCGCGAAGGACTGGGCGCGGATCACCGGGCAGGCGGCCTGTGCCGCGCCGGGCGATCCGGCGCGGCGGGTGGCGATCGTGCTCGACGACCGGATCGTGTCGGCCCCGGGGATGGAACGCACGGTGGCCTGCGGCGCGGGCATCGCGGGCGGTTCGGCGCAGATCACAGGAGGTTTCGGCGGGGACGAGGCGCGGGAGCTGGCCGCCCTGGTGAAGGGCGGCGCGCTGCCGGTGCCGGTCACCACCGTCCATCAGAGCACCGTCGGCCCCACGCTGGGCGAGGACGCGATCCGGGCGAGCTTCTGGGCGGCGGTCATCGGGCTGGTGTGCACGGGTGTGTTCATCGTCGTCGTGTACCGGCTGCTGGGGCTGCTGGCCACGGTGGCGCTGGCGCTGTACGGGCTGATCTCGTACGCCGTCGTGGTGGCGCTGGGGGCGACGCTCACCCTCCCCGGGCTCGCCGGGTTCGTGCTGGCGATCGGGATCGCGGTCGATGCGAACGTCCTGGTCTTCGAACGGGCCCGGGAGGAGTTCCCGCGCGGGAAACGGGACGCGGCCGATCCCCGGAAACCGCTGCGGACCGGTTTCCGCAAGGCGTGGAGCGCGGTCGCGGACTCCCATGTGACGACGCTGCTGGCGGCGGGGCTGCTGTTCGCCTTCGCGGTCGGCCCGGTCAAGGGCTTCGGGGTGACGCTCGCGATCGGTGTGCTGGCGTCCCTCGTCTCGGCCATGGTGATCACGCGGCTGTTCGCCGAGTGGATCCTGCACCGGTCGTGGGTGCGGCGGCGGCCGGGTCTGACCGGGATCGCGTCGAAGGGCAGGCTGCGGACCCGGCTGGAGAAGCGTCCGCCGAGGCTGATGCGCCGCCGGAAGCTGTGGCTGGGGCTGTGCGGCGGGCTGCTGCTGGCCGCGGTGGCCGGGATCGGGGTACGCGGTCTCGAATTCGGCGTCGAGTTCACCGGGGGGCGTCAGACGGAGTACGTGACCGGGCGGACCGTCGACGCGGACACCGCGCGGCGGGCCGTGTCGGACGCCGGGTTCCCGCGGGCCGTGGTGCAGGAGTCCGGCGAGGGCGGGATCACCGTACGGACCGGGGAGCTGACCGATGCGGAGCAGGCGCGGATCTCGGCGGCGCTGGGTGCGGTCGCGGACGGGGCGCGGGTGGAGCGGGACGAGCGGATCGGGCCGAGTCTCGGCGCCGAGCTGCGCACCCAGGCCCTGATCGCGCTGGGGGTGGCCGTGGCGGCTCAGCTCGGCTATCTGGCGCTGCGGTTCCGCTGGACCTTCGCGGTGTCGGCGGTGGCGGCGATGGCGCAGGACGTGCTGCTGGTGGTGGGGCTCTTCGCCTGGCTGGGGAAGCCGGTCGACAGCGTCTTCCTGGCGGCGCTGCTGACCGTCGTCGGCTATTCCGTGAACGATTCGGTGGTGGTGCTGGACCGGCTGCGGGAACTGCGGCGTTCGGCGCCGCGCGCGGCGTGGCCCGATCTGGCGGACCTGGCGGTGGCGCAGACCCTGCCGCGGACCGTCAACACGGGTATGGGGGCCTTGTTCGTGCTGGCCGCCCTGGCCGTGCTGGGCGGCGATTCACTGGCGGACTTCTCGGTGGCGCTGCTGGCGGGGGTCGTGGCGGGAATGGCGTCGACGGTGTTCACGGCGATGCCGCTGGCGGTGATCCTGACCTCGGGCCGTCGCGACCGGCCGCGCCGGGAGCCGGTGCGCTCCGCACGTGACGGGAACCCTTCGGGGGCGGTGGTCTGAGGCCGGGCGGCTCCGGCGGGGGTGCGGATCCACGGGTTCGTACCCCCGCCGGTACGGATCCGCGGTCCGCCCGGCGGTACTCCGGTTCGCGGCCGGCGAGCCGTCAGAGGGCGGCCGGGATGCGGAAGCGGAGTTCGGGGCGGGGCCAGGCCACCGCCGGCGGGTTGGGGGGTGCCGTGCCGGTGCGTTCGGCGCCCATCGCGCGGTAGAAGCCCTCGGCGGGCGGGTGGGAGACGACGCGGACGGAGTCCAGGCCGTGGCGGCGGGCCTCGGACGTCATATGGGCGATCAGCAGACGTCCGATCCCCAGGCCCTGCGCGCGGTCGGCGACGAACAGCAGGTCCAGTTCGGCGGTGTCGGTCAGGAGGCCGTAGAAGCCGAGCCGGGCTCCGCCGGCGTCGACGGCGACATGGACGCAGCGGGCCGCGATGTAGTCGCGGCCGACGGTGAGCCCGGCGACGACGGAGGCGTAGTGGCCGTCGTACGCACCCGAGGTACGGACCATCCGGGTCAGCACTCGGGCGTCGGCGGCCGTCGCCCGGCGGATCCGGATGCCCGGGGCCGGACCGGCCGAGTCGGCGCCCCGCCCATCCGTCATAGGTGAACTCATGGTGTGAGTATTACATGCACGGGCGGGGCGGCCCTTCCGGCCCTCCGGGGCCGGTGGTTCAGACCGTCGCGCGCCAGTAGCCGAGGGCGTCGACCCGGTCCTTGGGCAGGGCGAGGTTCTTCCGGGCGTACGAGGCGAGGGCCCGGGTGGTGACGGTGTCGCAGGCAATCCACACGTACGCGGTCGTGGGGTCCCCGATCAGTGCGGGCAGGGCTGCCTTCACCTCGGCCACCAGACCTGCGCCGCCGCCGGTGCGCGGGACGGTGCGCAGTTCGTGCAGGCGGGGGTCGAGGCGGAACGGCAGCTGCTCGTCGGAGGGGTGGCCGGTCTCGAAGAAGACGGTCGCCGGGATACCGGGGAGGGCGTCGAGGAGGGAGTTGACCGCGGGGAGCGAGGCGGGGTCACCGATGAGGACGAGCCGGCCGGGCAGGGGGTCGGGGGCGGTGAAGCCGGTGCCCTGGAGGGTCGCGTCCACGGTGTCGCCGGGGCGGGCGGCCCTGGCCCAGTCGCAGGCGGGGCCGGGGTGCAGGGCGAATTCGAGGCTGAAGGTGCCGTGCGCCGGGTCGGGGTCGACCAGGGTGTAGGCGCGCTGGTGCGGTTTGCCGGCGTTGCCGAACCAGACCCGGACCCACATGGTGGGGTGGGTTCCGGTCTGCGCCAGCATGCCGCCGTCGGTGAAGTGGACGCGGTGGTAGCGGTCGCCGACCGCCTCGCTCCCGGTGACGGTGAACCGGAAGTCCTTCCCCCGCATCAACTTGAGGACCACACCCTCCCAGCCATGCCCCACGCCCCACTCCTTCCTGTTCGTTCGCATTTGTTCATCCGAACGTCCGTGCAGTAACTTAGGCGAGCCTAACCTAATCGAGTTGGGGCGTCGTCATCGAGGGGCGGGACAGGTGAACTTCAGGATCTACCGGGACGACCGGGGGATTCCGCATCTGCGGGCGGAGAGCGCGGCGCAGCTCGCCCGCGCCCAGGGGTGGAACGCCGCCACCGACCGGGCCTGGCAGATCGACGTCGAACGGCACCGCTCGCAGGGCACGTCCGCGTCGTTCCTGGGCGCCGCGGCCGCGGGCTGGGACGCGTTCGCGCGGCGGTCCCTCATCGACGACACCGCACGGCGCTGCTATCTGTCCCTGGACGAGGCCACCGCCGCCTGGGTGGGCCACTATGTCGACGGGGTCAACGCCGGGCTGGCCGAAGGCGCCCGGCGGGATCCCCGGTTCGCGGAGACCGGGCTCCGGCCCCGCCCCTGGGAGCCGTGGGTGCCGCTGGGGATCTGGCTGAGCACCCATATCCTCTTCGCCGGGTTCCCCACGAAGATCTGGCGCGAGGAGGTGGCCCGGACACTCGGCGACGACGCCGTCGGGCTCTTCTCCGCCGAGGGCGCCAACGGTTCGGGGAGCAACGGCTGGCTGGTCGGCGGGGACCGGACGGCGCACGGCGCCCCGCTGATCGCCGGTGATCCGCACCGGCCCGTCGAGGACCCGGGCGTCTACCAGCAGATCCGGCTGGCCTGCGACGAGTTCGACGTCGTCGGGCTCGCCGTGCCCGGGGTGCCCGGCATCGCCCACTTCGGCCATGCCGGGGGCGTCGCCTGGGCCATCACCAACGCCATGGCGGACTACCAGGACCTGTACCGGGAGCGGCTGCGCGAGCGGCCGGACGGCGGTCTGGAGGCGCTCGGCCCCGAGGGCTGGCGCCCCGCCCGGGCCCGTACCGAGACCATCGAGGTCGCCGGAGGCGCGCCGGTGGCCGTCGAGGTGATCGAGACCGACCGCGGTCCGGTGGTCGTCGGCGGCCGCGGCGACGCGGAGGTGCTCAGTCTGCGCACCCCGCCGCGGGTCACCGCCGAGCTGGGTTTCGCCGCACTTCCCGCGCTGCTGCGGGCACGGACCGTCGGCGACGTCGACCGGGCACTCGACGGCTGGGCCGAACCCGTCAACGTCGTTCTCGCCGCCGATACCGAGGGCGGCTTGCTGCACCGGGTCGCGGGCCGGGTACCCCACCGGGACCGGGAGAACCTGCTGCGGACCGTGCCCGCCTGGGAGTCCCGCTACGCCTGGCGCGGCTGGCGGCCCCCGCCCCGCGCGGCCGTCGGCGCGATCGCCGTGATGGCGAACGAACGGGGGCTCGCGGAGCCGCTGGGCGTGGAGTTCGCCGCACCGCACCGGGCCGCGCGCATCCGCGAACTGCTGTACGGCCGGCGGGCGTGGACGGCCGAGGGCATGGCCGAGGTGCACAGGGACACCCGGCTCGCGTCGGCCCGCCCCCTGCTGGCCCTGCTGACCGGACTGGAGGGGCTGAGCCCGGCCGCGGCGGCGCTCCGGGACCGGCTGGCCGGCTGGGACCTCCGGATGGACGCGGAGAGCGCGGACGCCGCCCGCTACGCCGACGTCCGGTCGGCCGTGGTCCTGCGGATCGCCGCGCACCCCGTCTTCCGGGGCCTCGCCGAGGCCGTCGCGGGCGGTGCCTGGCCCGATGAACTGCGCCCGTGGACCGCCTTCGTGCCGCGTGTCGCCTTCGCCCTCGAAGGGCTGCTCGGCTCGCGCGCGCTGCCCCGCGCCGATCTCACCGAGGCGGTACGGGAGGCGCTGGAGGACGTCGCGACGGCGCGGGCCGGCCGGCCCAAGGACGTCTGGGGGGACCGCCACCGGCTCACGCCCTGGCAGGCGCTGCCCGGCGGGGCGCACGAGGCCCCGCCGGAGGGCGGCTGGCCCGGTCTGCCGGGGGACCACGACTGCGTCCTGGCCACCACCAGCATCCCGGGTGTCACCGATACGTGCTGGCGCGGCCCCGCCGCCCGCTACGTCTGGGACCTGTCCCGCCGCGACAACAGCCTCTGGATCGTGCCGCTGGGGGCCTCCGGGGTCCCGGGGGACCCCCACCGCCGCGACCAGCTGCCCCGGTGGCTTTCGGGGGAGTTGGCCCCCGTCGTCACCGACTGGAACAAGCTCACCGAGGAGACCCCGAACGATGTCCGCTGACTCCCCCGCCGCCGTACCCGCCGCCGCTCCGGCGGCCGCCCGTGCCACCCGGCGCGAACCGGTCCATGTCCAGAAGGTCGAGGGCTTCGGCACCGTGAGCGTTCTGACGCTCGACCCGGTCGCCGACCTCGACACCGTCCATGCCTGGGTCACGGCGGAGCGGGCCCGGTTCTGGGGCATGCTCGGGCACAGTCGTGAGCAGGTGCGGGACATCTACGCGTATGTGGACTCCCTCAGCACCCACCACGCCTTCCTGGTGGAGCGCGACGGTGCGCCCGTCGCGCTCTTCCAGACCTACGAGCCGGCCGCCGACCCGCTCGGCGACTGCTACGAGGTACGCCCCGGTGACGTGGGTGTGCATCTGCTGATCGGCCCGGCGGCCGGGGGCGTACCGGAGGGCGAACGCGGCTTCACCGCCGGGCTGATGACCGCACTGCTCGGCTATGTGTTCGACGATCCGGCCGCCCTGCGGATCGTCGTCGAACCGGACGCCCGCAACGAGAAGGCGATCGGCAGGATGCTCAGCGCCGGTTTCTCGGCGGGCCCGGAGATCGACAAGCCGGAGAAGCGGGCCCGGCTCGCGTTCCTGAACCGGGAACGCTGGGAGTCGGCGGGGCACTGAACCGGGCCTGCCGGATGCCGCGCCCGCGGCGGGGGCGGGCGCGCCGTCCGGGCTCTCCGAGCGGAGGACGTACGGCGACGGGGGCGGCCCCGGGCAGTTCCTCCCGCACAGCCACCCGGAGGCCGAAAACCCTTGCGGAGGCGGTCGATCGCACGGGTGTCTTGCGCCTGTGCCTCTTCCACGCGGCGCGCCCGGCAGGGTAAACAGGTGCCGGTCACCCGCCGCCGCACCCGGCCCGCCCTCCGACGACATATGCCATCGGCATCCGCTGGTCGAGTGTTGCCAAACGCCTTACGAGCCGCCGCTCCCTGTGCAACAGTCGTCATGACCCCTTGTTCCGAACCGACCCGGATCCGGCCCGAGGCCACGCCCCGCATCGGAGTACGACATGCCCTCCCAGGTGTTCGAGGACCGTCCCGGCGAGCTGCCGGAGGACGGGTCAGAGTCGGGCCCCGTCGCCGTGGACGCGCTGATCAGCCGGGCGCTCAGGCTGCGGGGCGCCGTGGACGCGGTCCGCCGGGACTCGGTGGCGGACGACGACCATCCGCGGGGCCGGTGGCAGCGGGCCCTGTGCGATCTGGCCGTCCATCAGCTCGACGACCTCGGTGCCCATCTGGGGCAGTTACGGCAGGAGCTGCCCGGGGACGCGGGTGCCGCGTGGCCTCCGGTGCCGGTGTGGTCCGGGACCGGTGACCCCGGCGGGCCCGACCCCTTCGCCCGGACGCCCGGTCTCGCGGCGTACGAGGCGGACCACGCCCAGAGTCCGGGGACGCTCCTCAACCGGGTGGGCAGCGCCGAGTGGAATCTGCTGACCGACGCGGTCAACTGGTCCGACGAGCTGTACACGATCCTCGGCCGCCGGCCCGGCAGCGGCGCCATGACCCTGGACGAGCTGCCGTCCGTCGTCCACCGCGACGACCAGACGCTCCTCACCGCCCTGGTCACGGGCTGTCTGGTCGACGGCCGCCCCATCGACGCCGAGTTCCGGATCGTCCGGCCCGACCGTCAGGTCCGTACCGTCCATATGATGGCCGAGCCGGTCCTCGACTCCGACGGTTCGACGGCCTCCATGTGGGCGGTGTTCCGGGACGTCAGTGCCCTGCGCCGCAGCGAGGAGGCGGTCCGCGACAGCCGGGAGACCCTCCGCCGGCGCCGGCACCGGGAGCGGACCGAGCGCCGGATGGCCGTGGAGATGCAGGAGGCCGTCCTGCCGCCGTGGCGCGGTTCCCTCGCCTTCCCCGTCGGCGGCGCGACCGAACTCGACGTCGCCGCCCGCTACTTCCCGGCCGACAACTCCGATCTGATCGGCGGCGACTGGTACGACGCGCTGGAACTCCCCACCGGGGCCTGTGTTCTGAGCGTCGGCGACCTGA
Organism: Streptomyces sp. NPDC094448; assembly: GCF_044763775.1. Lineage (NCBI taxonomy): Bacteria > Bacillati > Actinomycetota > Actinomycetes > Kitasatosporales > Streptomycetaceae > Streptomyces > Streptomyces sp. NPDC094448. The sequence continues at coordinate 30,297 of NZ_JBIWGU010000014.1, forward strand.
CCGGCCACGGGGTGGCCGCGACGTCGTCGATGGCGATGCTGCTGGGCGCGCTGCGCGGGATGGCGGTGGCCGGAATCGCGCCCGAGGCGGTGATGGGGCACCTCAACCATCTGCTGGAGTCCGCCGTACAGCCGACTCTCGGGAGCGCGGTGTGCTGCCGGATCGACCCGGCGCGGCGCACCCTGACCTGGGCCCAGGCGGGCCACCCCGCCCCGCTGCTGTTCCGCGGCGGGACGGGGCGCCCCCTGACCCCGCCGGACGGGGTGCTCCTCGGGGCGACCTCGTCCCCGCACTACGAACAGAACGAGGTCGAACTGCACCCCGGCGACCTTCTGGTGCTGCACACGGACGGGCTGTCCCGTACGGGCGCGGCCGAGGAGTCCGCGGTCGCCGGCCTGCTCGCGCTCGCCCCCCGGTTATCGGACGCGCGGGACGCCCAGGACGGCGTACGGATGGTCGCCGAGGCCTTCGGTACGGGCCGCAAGGACGACGCCTGCGTACTGGTGGCACGGATCAGCGCCTGACCCACCACGGGACGGACCTCCGCGCGGCGGCACGGACGCGGCGGTCAGACCGGCAGGGTCCCGCCCCGCCCGGACGGGCTGTGCGGCAGCACCCGTTCCAGTTCCTCCCTGAGCCCCCCGATCGTGCTGTGACCGGCGAAGCGGCCGGTCAGCCGGTACATCTCACGGAGCCGGTCCCAGGTCCGGTGCGACGAGGTCTCCCCCATCGACACCAGCGCCAGCCGGGCGTAACGGTCGGCCTCCTCGGGGTCGTCGGCGATGAAACAGGCCGACGCCATCGAGATGTAGTCGAAGATCCTGGACCGCTGCCGGCCGCCCTCGCGCAGTTGGAGGGCCTTTCCGGCATGGCCCCTGGCGATCGTGGCCGCCGCCGGTTCGTGCTCGGCGAGGGTACGGTACGCCAGCGCCTCCATCCCGTGCAGATCGGCCTCGTCGAACATCTGCATCCAGCTCGGCGGCGGCACATCGCCCCGGTCGGAGACGAACAGCTCCTCCGCCTCCCCCAGTTTCCGCCGCATCGCCTGCCCCTGCCCCAGGGACGCCTGGGCCCAGGCCTCGATGGTGCAGAGCATGGCCCGGGTCCTCGGCAGGGTCTCGTCGCCGGATCCGGACTGGGCCAGCTTCATCAGGTCGAGGGCTTCGTCGGGGCGGCCCAGATGGACCATCTGACGGGCGGCACGGGACAGCGCCTCGCCCGCTCTGGGCCGGTCGCCGCCCTCACGCGCCGCATGGGCGGCGATGACGAAGTACTTCTGGGCGGTGGGTTCCAGACCGACGTCGTGGGACATCCACCCGGCGAGTACGGCGAGATTGGCGGCCACGCCCCACAGCCGCCGCTGGAGGTGGTCGGGATGGCGGTAGGCGAGCATTCCGCCCACCTCGTTCAGCTGGCCGACGACGGCCTTGCGCTGGAGTCCGCCGCCACGGGAGGCGTCCCAGGCCCGGAAGACCTCGACGGAACGCTCCAGCGCGGCGATCTCCTGCGATCCGATGGGCGCCGCCTCGTAGCGGTCGTACCCGGCGGTGTCGGCGTGAGGGGTGAGGGGGGTGGGGTCGGTCACGAGTGCGGGTTCGCTGTGCAGCCAGTCGTGCATGGCGCCGGTGAGGGCGGAGCCCGCGGCGAGCGCCGCGCCCGCGCCCACCAGCCCGCGTCGGTTGAGCATGAGGTCCATTCCCGTGAATTCAGTGAGGACCGACGCCGTCCGCTCGGGGGCCCAGGGAAGGCCTTCGGGGTTCGCCGCGTCTTCCGCGGCCCGTGCGCCCTTGCGCCTGCCCGCTCTCCCGCTCCGGACGAAGCCCAGGTCCTCGGTGGTCACGACACGGCCGAGCCGCTCGGTGAAGAGTGCGGCCAGCACCCGCGGAACGGGGTCGCGCGGGGTCTCCCCCATGTCGATCCACCTCCGCACCCGCGAGGTGTCGGTCGCCAGCTGCGGATGGCCCATGGCCGCCGCCTGCCGGTTCACGAGTCTCGCCAGTTCACCCTTGGACCAGCCGGCCATGCCGAACAGGTCGCTCAGGCGGGTGTTGGGTCCTCCGGTCACGTAAAGCCCCCAGGTTCTCGGCTGAGTTGACAGTAGCCCCGCGCCAGGGGGGTGGCGACTATTCGCCAGGGTTCGCCAGGGTCCGCCAGATGGTGTGCCACCCGTGCCCTGGTGTGACGTAGGAACGCGCCACCCCGGCCCGGCGGGCGGTCGCACTCCCCAGGGTGCGGGGCCGTGAGGCCGGGGCGGCGCACGCTTTCCGTCGGCGCACGAAGGGATCTGTCACCCCCATGTACGCAGCATCGTCCTCCGTGTCCGCCCCGCCCCGGCCGCAGCGTCCCGCCCTGCAGGCCGGTTCGGGGCCGTATCTCGACCCCAAGCCCGCGAGCCGGCTGCGACGGCCGGCCGTTCCGGTGGCGGGCCAGCCGCTCAGCGGCAGAATCGACCTGTCGGGGCCCCAGGGCAGCCAGTTGCGGATGGCCGTGGCCTCGGTGCACCGGATCTGCCCGGAGTTCCATCCGGTGCAGGTGCTGCGCCGCAGCGGCCGGTCCGTACTGATCGTGGGCACCACCGGACGCACCACGGCCGTCGCCAAATGCCTGCTCGACCACTCCCCCGTCTGGAAGGAAAGGTTCCGGCACGAAATAGCTGTCTACCGCACCTTCGTCCGGCACCGCCCCCAGGACGTCCGGGTACCCCGGCTGGTGGCCGCGGACCCGGAGAACTGCACCCTGGTGATCGAACGGATGCCGGGGAGGGCTGCGGCACTGGCCCGGCATCCCGTGGAGGCCCCGCCACGGGCCGATGTACGGGCGGCGGTCGGCGCGGTGACCCGGCTCAACGACTGGCGGCCGCCCGCCGGACTCTTCGAAGCCCCGCTGGACTACGCGTCCCGGATCTCCCGCTACCACGAACTCGGGCTGTTCACCGACCGCGATCTCGGCGATCTGCTCCAGCTGCTGCGGGGCCCGGGATCCGCGGGCGGGCGGGGCGCGGCCCGGGAGTTCTGCCACGGCGACGCGCTGCTGTCGAACATGCTGCTCTCCCCGGCCGGGCCGGTGCTGGTCGACTGGGAGCACGCGGGCTGGTATCTGCCCGGGTACGATCTGGCGACGCTCTGGGCGGTGCTGGGGGACGCGCCCGCCGAGCGGCGGCGGATCAGCCAGCTCGCGACCCGGAAGGGGCCGGCCGCCCAGAACGCGTTCCTCGTCAATCTGATGCTGGTGCTGACCCGGGAGATCCGTACCTACGAAACGGCCGTCCAGCGGACCATGCGGGAGGCACCTCCGGCGAGTGGTGCGACGGGCGGTCCTTCGGCCGGTGAGCAGCAGCGGCTGCTGCTGCGGCGGCTGCACGACGACTGCGCGATGGCGCGGCGGGCCGTGCGGGCGGCGGTGGGCACGCGCTGAGCCGAAAGGTTCCGCTGCGGCCGTGGTTCCGGTGCGGGGGCACCGGCGCCACGGCTCGTTCGTGACGGCCGTTCGCCGGGAGCGGTCGCCGGGGCCGCGCGCGTGGCCCGTCAGCGGGTGCGGGCGGTGACGTAGCGGGCGAGGACCTCGGCGTCGGGGAAGCCCGGCGGCAGGTTGACCGGGCCGCGGCGGATCCGGTGGACGGGATCCGGCAGGGGCGTGACGCTCAGGGAGTGGACGCGCCGTATCTCGCGGCCCGCGGAGTCCTCGACCCGGGTGATGCGGTGGACGGCCCGGTCCATCTCGTCCCAGGCGATGACGGTGGGCCCGCGGGCGCCCTGCCGGTAGTGGGCGAGCCCTTCGTCGTACAACCGGATCCAGACGGCGGGCCGTTCGGGACCGGGGCGGTGGGCGACGGCGGCCAGTCCGACCAGGAGGGTGATGAGGTAGCCGAAGCCGAAGCCCATCGCCAGTCGGCCGTCCAGCTCGTCCCAGGTGTGGAGGACTCCCCAGGTCGTCAGCCCGCCGGCCAGCAGGGCGAAGGCACCGATGGCGCCCGCCTGGGTCCAGGAGCCATTGCCTTCGCGGCCGCCGACGGCATGCCGGACCGGGCCCTCCCAGCCGCGTTCACCGGTGGCCTCGTCGAACAGTTCCGCCACGTCCCGCGGGACTCGGACCCTCTTCATCTGCTCCCCCGATCCCCGCGGCCCGGCGGTCCGGCGGCCCGGCCGGGTGATGGTCCACGGACAACCCGGGTGAGCGTAACGGACCCCCGAACGCCCCGGCCGGTGACGGGAGCTGCGCCCCGGGGCCGAGCCGGGCCCGGCCGGGACAGAAGGCACCGACACCGTACGGATATTCCTGGGCACGCCCGTTCGAGACGTCTCCCTGTCGAGTGATTCGCGGTGCCGGGAATTCCGGCCGCACCGCCGGGCCGCCCGTCACCTTCGGGGGGACATCCGGCTGGTCGCAGGGGGTGAGCCCGATCCGGGTGCGCGCGGGCGCACGCCCCGAACCGGCCTTCGGATGCCGGTTCGGCTCATCGGATCGGAGCATAGGCCGTACGGGGGAAGGGCATGACTGGCCGGAACCGTTCCGCCCGATCCGAGAGGCCCGGCACGTATGGCACAGCCCTTCGTCCTGCCCGACTTCTACGTGCCGTATCCGGCGCGTCTCAACCCCCATGCCGAGACGGCACGGACGCACACCCGCGCCTGGGCCCGGGAGATGGGGATGCTGGAAGGGTCCGGCATCTGGGAGGAGCGCGATCTGGAGGCGCACGACTACGCCGGGCTCTGCTCCTGGACCCACCCCGACTGCGACGCGGACGTCCTGTCGCTGGTCACCGACTGGTACGTGTGGGTGTTCTTCTTCGACGACCACTTCCTGGAGGTCTTCAAACGGCCCCGCAACCGCGCGGGCGGGCGGATCTACCTGGACCGGCTGGCCGCGTTCATGCCGCTGGATCCGGACGACGGGATGCCGGAGCCGACGAACCCCGTGGAGGCCGGGCTCGCCGATCTGTGGCGGCGGACCGTGCCGTTCATGGGCCCGCAGTGGCGCGCCCGGTTCTCCGCGTCCACCCGCAATCTGCTGAACGAGTCGGACTGGGAACTGGCCAATATCGACGAGGGCCGGATCGCCAACCCCGTCGAGTACATCGAGATGCGCCGCAAGGTGGGCGGCGCGCCGTGGTCGGCGCAGCTCGTGGAGTTCGCGGCGGGGGCCGAACTGCCCGGTCGGGTGGCCCTGAGCCGGCCCCTGCGGGTGCTGACGGAGACCTTCGCCGACGCGGTGCACCTCCGGAACGACCTCTTCTCCTATCAGCGCGAGGTGGAGGACGAGGGCGAGCTGAGCAACGGCGTACTGGTCCTGGAGACCTTTCTGTCCTGTACGACGCAGGAGGCGGCGGAGGCGGTCAACGACCTGCTGACCTCCCGGCTCCAGCAGTTCGAGAACACCGCGCTCACCGAGGTTCCGGCGCTCTGCGCGGAGCAGGGACTGTCGGCCGGGGAGTCCTCGGCGGTCGCGCTGTACGCCAAGGGGCTCCAGGACTGGCAGTCCGGTGGCCACCAGTGGCATCTGCGCTCCAGCCGCTATATGAACGAGGCCGTCCGGCCGGACGGCGCGCCGGTGGGCGTGCTCGGTGCCTCGGCGCTCGATGTGAGGACGCTCTTCGGCCGCCCGGCGCGGGCCCGGCTGCGGACGCTGACGCACCGGCCGCACGCCTCGGCCGGGCCGCTGCTGCTGCCGGAGTTCGCGCTGCCGTTCCCGCTGCGGCTGAGCCCCCATCACCGGGACGCCCTGGAGAAGTCGGTGGCCTGGGCGGAGCGGACGGGGCTGCTGGACGATATCTGGGACGAGGCGATGCTCCGGGGTTTCGACTTCGCGCTCTGCTCGGCCGGTCTGGACCCCGACGCCACGCCGGAGGAGCTGGAGCTGAGCGCCGAGTGGCTGACGTGGGGCACTTACGCGGACGACTACTACCCGCTCGTCTTCGGCCGCGCCGGCAATCCGGCGGGCGCTGCGCTGACCAGTGAGCGGCTGCTGGCCTGCATGCCGCTCGACGCCCCCGCCTCCGCCCACGGCTTCGCGGCCGGCCCGCTGGAACGCGGTCTCGCGGACCTCTGGGAGCGGACCGCCGGGCCCATCAGCCGGGACGACCGGGCCGAGCTGCGGCGCTCCGTCGAGGTGATGCTGGAGAGCTGGCAGTGGGAGCTGCACAACACCGTGCAACACCGGGTGCCGGATCCGGTGGACTATCTGGAGATGCGGCGGTTCACCTTCGGCTCGGATCTGACGCTGCTGCTGGGCCGGCTGCGGCACCGCGCGGAGCTGCCCGCCGAGGTGCTGGGGAGCGGTCCCGTGGCCGCGCTGGAAAGCGCCGCGGTCACCTACGGCAGTCTGATCAACGACCTCTACTCGTACCGGAAGGAGGTGGAGGCCGAGGGCGACCTGCACAATGCGGTGCTGGTGGTGCAGACCTTCTTCGACTGCGACTATCCGCGGGCTGTGGCGATCGTCCACGACCTCATGGCGGGACGGCTGCGGCAGTTCCTCCACATCAAGGCACACGAGCTGCCCGTGGTCTGCGCCGACTTCGGGCTCGGGGAGCGGCAGCGTAAGGCGCTCGACGCCTATGTCACCGAGGTGGAGGACTGGCTGGCGGGCATCCTCAACTGGCACCGCCATGTCCGGCGCTACGGTCCGGAGGACATCCGCCCGGCCGTACCGGCCGCCCGGATCGGCGGGCCCACCGGCCTCGGCACGGCGGCCGCCCGGCTCGCGACGGCCCGCACGGCCTGAACCGTACGCTCCGAGCCCTTCCGGTCCCGGATACGGCGGCGCGCCGTGTGATCCACCGTGGTCACGCGGCGCGCCGGAGGTTACGGGAGCGGCTCAGCCCTGCTGGAACAGCTCCGCGGGCAGCGGCTTGAGCAGAGCGTACAGATCGTCCGTGATCGGCCGGTCCCAGCTGGCGATGGTGACCAGGACGTTGTCGCTGCGGTCGAACTGGACGCAGGAGATCCGGCTCTCGGTGAGCTTGAGCCGCCGGACGATCAGCAGATTGTCGCCCTGCATGACGGGGACGTCCTCCGAGCCGGTGACCTCGACGGGCTCGTCGTTCTCCAGGGCCAGCAGGAGCTGCGCGGCCTCGAAGGGGATCTGGCCCTCCTCCAGCTCCCGCGCCGGGGAGCCCTCGGGCAGATTGCCGATGATCATCGCGGGGCCGCGGCCGCCGAACAGGTCGTACCGGAGGAAGACGCCCTGGCAGGTGCCGTCGGGCGCGGGCAGCAGCCCGGCACCGAGGTTTCCGGGCCAGTCCCCCGGGTCCATGGCCAGGACGTCGAAGTCCGGGCCCGCGGGTGTGGCGGCGCTGCGGCGGCGGAGGAAGGACATACGGCCATGGTACGGGTCCCGGCGCACGGTCCGGACGCCGGGCGGCCCCGCTCACCTGGCCGGGGGTTCGGTGCCGACGACCCACATCGCGAAGAACTGGGAACCGCCGCCGTAGGCGTGTCCGAGGGCCCTGCGGGCGCCCTCGATCTGGTGTTCACCGGCCGCGCCGCGGACCTGCTGGGCCGCCTCGGCGAAGCGGATCATGCCGGAGGCGCCGATGGGATTGGTGGAGAGCACCCCGCCGGAGGGGTTCACCGGCAGTTCGCCGTCGAGGCCGGTGGCGCCGGATTCGGTCAGTTTCCAGCCCTCCCCCTCAGCGGCGAAGCCCAGGTTCTCCAGCCACATCGGCTCGTACCAGGAGAAGGGGACGTACAGCTCCGCGGCGTCGATCTCGCGGCGGGGGTCGGTGATCCCGGCCTGCCGGTAGACGTCGGCGGCGCAGTCCCGTCCGGCCCGGGGGGAGACGAAGTCCTTGCCCGCGAAGAGGGTGGGTTCGCTGCGCATGGCACCGCCGTGCAGCCAGGCCGGCGGACGGGGGGCGCGGGCGGCCCCGGCCCGGCCGGTCAGCACCATGGCGCAGGCGCCGTCGGAGGAGGGGCAGGTCTCGGAGTAGCGGACCGGGTCCCACAGCATGGGCGACGAGCGGACCTGCTCCAGGGTGAGGCCGTGTTCGTGGAGATGGGCGTACGGGTTCTTCAGGGCGTTGAGCCGGTCCTTGTAGGCGACGAGGGTGCCGGTGGTGCCGGGCGCTCCGCTGCGCCGGATGTAGGCGCGGACATGGGGGGCGAAGAAGCCCCCGGCGCCGGCGAGCAGCGGCTGCTGGAAGGGGACGGGCAGGGAGAGGCCCCACATGGCGTTGGACTCGGACTGCTTCTCGAAGGCGAGCGTCAGCACGGTCGGGTGGATCCTGGCGGCCACGAGCTGGGCGGCGACCAGGGCGGTGGAGCCGCCGACGGAGCCCGCGGTGTGGACCCGCATCAGCGGTTTGCCGACCGCGCCGAGGGCGTCGGCGAGGTACAGCTCCGGCATCATCACGCCCTCGAAGAAGTCGGGGGCCTTGCCGATGACGACGGCGTCGATGTCCGCCCAGGCCAGTTCGGCGTCGGCGAGGGCGCGCAGTGCGGCCTCGCGGACCAGTCCGGCGATGGAGACGTCGCGGCGGGCGGCGGCGTGGACGGTCTGGCCGACGCCGACGACGGCGACGGGTTCCTTGGACACCCGGGGCATCAGGCCTCCCCTTCGAGGACGGTGACCAGGTTCTGCTGGAGGCAGGGGCCGGAGGTGGCGTGGGCCAGGGCGCGGCCGGCCTCGCCGCGGTGGATCGCGGCGGCGGCCTCGCCGATGCGGACGAGGCCCGTGGCCATCACGGGATTGGCGGCCAGGGCTCCGCCGGACGGGTTGACCCTAACCCTCGCGTCGAGGTCGAGGGCGCGGCGCAGCACCACTTCCTGGGAGGTGAAGGGGGCGTGGAGTTCGGCGAGGTCGAGGGGGCGGTCGAAGGCCCCGGCGCGCCGGGCGGCGTGCCGGGTGGAGGGGGAGTCGGTGAGATCGCGGACGCCGAGGGCGTGGGCCTCGGTGCGGTGGTCGGCGCCGGTGATCCACGCGGGGCGGGCGCACAGTTCACGGGCCCGGTCCCCGGCGGCGAGTACCAGGGCGGCGGCGCCGTCGCCGACGGGCGGGCAGTCCCCGGTGTGCAGGGGGTGGACGACCGGGTCGCCGTGGGCGACGGCGCCGCGCAGCTGGGCGTACGGGTTGGCGGCGGCGTCGGCGCGGCTGCGGGCGGCGATGGCGGCGAGGGCCGGTCCTGTGGTGTGTCCGGCGTCGATGAGGGCGCGGGCCTGGAGGGCGGCCAGGGCGATGGAGTCGGGCCAGAGGGGGGCGGTGCAGTAGGGGTCGAGCTGGCGGCTGAGGACGTCCCTGAGGTCTCCGGCGGACGAGGTGCCGTAGGCGTAGACCAGGGCGGTGTCGGTCTCGCCGGTGAGCAGTTTCGCCCAGGCCTCGTAGAAGGCCCAGGCTCCGTCGGTCTCGACATGGGATTCGGAGATCGGGGGCCAGGCGCCGACGCCGTCGAGAGCGAGGGTGAAGGAGAAGGCCCGGCCGGCGAGGTAGTCGGAGGAGCCGGAGCAGGTGAAGCCGATATCGGCGGTGCGCAGTCCGGTGGCGGCGAGTACCTGGTGGAGGACGGGCATCAGCATCTCGGTTTCGGACAGTTCGCCGGTGTGCCGCCGGTGGACGGTCTGGGCGAAGGCCACGACCGCGACGGGTGCCGTGTCGGCGGGCGGTGTCACAGCAGCTCCCGGTAGGTGTCGTCGGGGGCGTCGGGTTCGCCGGTGGGGCGGTAGTGGTCGGGGTGGCGGGCGCCGTCGGTCCAGACGGGTTCCACCCGCAGTCCCATCCGCACCTCGTCGTAGGGGATGCCGCCGATGCGTGCGTGGAGGGCGAGGTCGGCGCCGTCGAGGGCGATATGGGCGTAGACGTACGGCACGTCGATATCGAGGTTGCGGGCCTTGATGTTGACGATGCAGAAGGTGGTGACGGTGCCGCGGGGGCCGACCTCGACCTGTCCGGTGGTGGCGACGCCGCAGGTGGGGCAGGCTCCGCGGGGCGGAACGTACACCTTGTGGCAGGAGGGGCAGCGTTCGCCGGTGATCTTCCGCCCGCCGAGGGCCTGGAGGTAGCGGGTCTGGGCGCGGCCGGGGGTGTGGGTGTAGTCGAGCCGGGCGGGGGTGGTGATGCCGGTGACCGGGGAGTCGAAGGTGCCGTCGTGGGGGCGGACGGGCCGGGTGCGGTCGGGCGGGGTGTCGTCGGGCGGGGTGTCGTCGGGTTCGAAGCAGGCGATGTCGGTGATCGCGCCGCTGCGGGTCGCGGCCCAGCGGATCCTGACCCGCATGCCGGTGCGGACGGCCTCGGGTCCGGGGGCGTCGAGGACGTGCAGCAGGGCGGTGTCGGCGCCGTCGAGCCGGACCAGCACCCAGGCGAAGGGGCGGGCGAGCGGCTGGCGGGGGCGGGGGCGGGGGTTCCAGGCCCAGGTGGTGACGGTGCCGCTGGTGCCGACCTGGACGAGTTCGCGGAGTTCGGCTGCGGTGGCGGGGTCGTATTCGACGGGTGGGACGAGGATTCCGGCGCTGCCGGTGCGGACGCCGAGGACGACGCGTTCGCGGAGTCCGGTGAGGAAGGCGCTCTGGACCGGGCCGAGGGAGCGGGTGAAGGGGAACTCCACGGTCAGCGGGGCGGTGAGGGGGCCGGCTCCGGGCGGCCCGGGTGCGCTGGTCATACGGGCTCCGTGCGGGTCGTGGGCGGTCAGCGGCGGTGGTAGACGGGATCGCGTCTCTCGGTGAAGGCACGGGCGCCTTCCGCGGCGTCCTCGGTGGCGAAGACCGGCCGGCCACGGGCCAGTTCGGCGGCGAGGCCTTCGGTCTCGGACAGTTCGGCGGCCTCGTAGACGGAGGCTTTGACGGCTTCGACGGCGAGCGGTCCGCAGGCGTTGACGGCGGCGGCCAGCTCCAGGGCCGTGGCGAGGGCGGCGCCGTCGGGGACGACCCGGCCGATCAGTCCGATGTCCCGGGCTTCGGCGGCGGTGTAGGGGCGGCCGGTGAGGAGCATCTCCAGGGCGTGGGTCCGGGGGATCTGGCGCGGCAGGCGCACGGTCGAGCCGCCGATGGGGAAGAGGCCGCGGCGGACTTCGAAGAGGCCGAAGACCGCGCTCTCGCCGGCGACCCGGATATCGGTGCCCTGGAGGATCTCGGTACCGCCCGCGACACAGGGGCCCTCGACGGCGGCGATCACCGGTTTGCGGGGGCGGTGGTGACGGAGCATCGCCTTCCAGTGCAGATCGGGGTCGGCCGTCATCCGCTCGCGGTACCGGGGTCCGGCGGTGCCGCCTCCGACGAGCGCCTTGAGGTCCATTCCGGCGCAGAAGGCTCCGCCCGCGCCGGTGAGGACGACGGAGCGGACGGAGTCGTCGGCGTCGGCGGCCAGCCAGCCGTCGTACAGGCCGACGAGCATGGGCAGGGAGAGGGCGTTTCTGGCCTCGGGGCGGTCGAGGGTGAGGATCAGGGTGGCGCCCTCGCGGGTGACGGTCAGATGTTCGGTTCCGGGGCCGGTCGCCCCCGGCCCGCCGGCCTCGCCGGTGCCGGACTCGTGGTCTTCCGTGCCGGTCGGGTGGTGCGGTGTCTCGCCGTTCCGTGCCATCCGCGGGGCCTCCCGTCGTGGACCGGGGGAACAGGGTGCAGGAGCCCGGCGAACGGTTCAATAGCTTTCTGACACTTAGTCAGATTATTTGTGCGGCGCTCTTCCCAGATTCTGCGGCGGGCGCTCTAATGTCCGCCTGAGCGCCTCGCCGGGCGTTCGTCCGGACCGGCCGGCCAACAGCCTGGGCGCCCCGGCCCGACGGGCCGGCGGCCCTCGACCGTCCGGGTGCGGGTCCCGGCGTCTGTCCCGGACGCCGGGACGTGCACCCGGACCCCGGCGGGCGGCTCGGACCGAGTCCGCCGCATCGCGCGGGACGCGCCCAGGGTCAGGAGGAACGGTGGAGTACAACCTTGCCGACCTGTTCGAGTCCGTCGTCGACGCGGTGCCGGACCGGGAGGCGCTGGTCTATGCCGACCTTCCCGGGACAGGGGCGGTGCGCAGGCTGACGTACGCGGAACTGGACGCGGCCGCCAACCGGGTCGCGCACCATCTGACCGCGGCGGGGATCCGGCCCGGCGAGCACCTCGGGCTGCATCTGTACAACGGTGTGGAGTACGTGCAGACCCTCCTGGGCGCTCTGAAGGCCCGGATCGTGCCGGTGAACGTCAACTACCGGTATGTGGAGGCGGAGCTGGTCCATCTCTACCGGGACGCGGATCTCGCGGCGCTGGTCTTCGACGCGGAGTTCGGCGGGCGGGTGGCGGGCGCGCTGCCGCGGACGGAGAAGCTGCGGCATCTGCTGCGGGTCGGGGAGCGGGGCGGGGGGCCGGACGGCGGGCGGGACGGCGGGCCGGGCGCGGACGGGGTCCCGGGCGTGGTGGACTTCGCCACGGCGACGGCCGCCGCGTCCCCGGAGCGCGGCTTTCCCGCGCGGTCGGCGGACGATCTGTTCATCGTCTACACGGGCGGTACGACAGGGCTGCCCAAGGGGGTGATGTGGCGCCAGGAGGATCTGTTCTTCTCCGGGCTCGGCGGCGGCGCGCCGACGGGGGTGCCGGTGGGGCGTCCGGAGGAGCTGGCCGAACGGGTGGCCGCGGGCGGTGACGGGCTGGTCTTCTTCCCCGCTCCCCCGCTGATGCACGGAACCTCCACCCTGACCACGTTCATCGCTTTCCACTTCGGCCAGCGGGTGGTGCTGCACCGCCGGTTCACGGCCGAGGATGTGCTCCGTACGGTGGCGAAGGAGCGGGTCAGCACGGTGTCGCTGGTCGGCGACGCGATGCTCAGGCCGCTGATCGACGCGCTGTCCGGGCCGATGGCGGGCACGGATCTGTCGTCGCTGTTCAGTATCTCGTCGTCGGGGGCGATCATGTCGGATTCGGTACGGGCGGAGTTCGCGGCGCTGGCGCCGCACGTCATGCTGCTGAACAACTTCGGTTCGTCGGAGTCGGGTTTCAACGGGACGGCCACGGAGGACTCGGGGCCCGAGAAGGGTTTCCGGCTCCGGGTCAACGCGCGGACGGCGGTGGTCGACCCGGTGACGTACGAGCCGGTCGCCGTGGGCGAGCCCGGCCGGATCGCGCAGCGCGGCCATGTGCCACTGGGCTACTACAACGATCCGGCCAAGACCGCGGAGACCTTCTTCCGGCGGGGCGGCGAGCGGTGGGTGCTGCTCGGGGACATGGCGACGGTGGACGGAGACGGGGTGGTCACCGTCCTGGGGCGGGGTTCGCAGTGCATCAACACCGGTGGCGAGAAGGTGTATCCGGAGGAGGTGGAACAGGCCCTGAAGGCCCATCCGGGTGTCTACGACGCCCTGGTCGCCGGGGTGCCCGATGCCCGGTGGGGGCATCGGGTCGCGGCCGTCGTCCAGCTGCGCGACGGGGTGGTGCCGCCCACGCTGGACGAGATCCGGAACCACTGCCGGGAGCGGCTGGCCGGGTACAAGCTCCCCCGCCAGTTGGTGGTGGCGGGGGAGATCCGGCGCTCCCCCAGCGGCAAGGCGGACTACCGCTGGGCCCGGTCGGTGGCGTCGGAGGCCGCCGCGGGGTGAGCGGGGTCCGCGGTGCCGTCGGCCAGGGCGGCGCGGATCAGCTGGACGGGGTGCCAGGCGGTGCGCTCGGTTCCGTGGAAGATCTGCTGGCGGCAGGAGACGCCGGTGGCGACGATGACGGTGTCGTCGCCCTCGGCCCGTACCGCCGGGAAGAGCCGGTCCTCGCCGACGGTCAGGGAGACGTCGTAGTGTTCCGACTCGAAGCCGAAGGAGCCTGCCATTCCGCAGCAGCCCGCGTCGACCTCGACCACCTCGGCGCCCGGGATGCGACGCAGCATCTCGATGGTCGCGGCGGTGCCGACCTCCGCTTTCTGGTGGCAGTGGCCGTGGTAGAGGAGGCGCCGTCCTGCGGGCCAGGTGTCGGCGCCGAGCGTCAGTCTGCCGTCGTCGATCGCGGCTGTGACCAGCTCCTCGACCTGTTGGACCCGGCCCGCGATGTCCTCGACGGCCGAGTCCCCGGGGAGCAGGGCGCGGTGTTCGTCGCGCAGGGTCATCAGGCAGGAGGGTTCGCAGCCGACGACGGGTGAGCCCGGTGGGGTGGACTCGGCGAGCAGGTGCACCAGGGCGAACGCCTTGTTCGCGGCGTCCTCGACGAGCCCCTTGGAGAGGCTGGAGCGGCCGCAGCAGCCTCCGCTCTCCAGCCGGACGTCCCAGCCGGCGCGTTCCAGGAGTTCGATGGCGGCCCGGCCGATCTCCGGTTCGGTGTAGGTGGTGAAGGAGTCGGCGAGATAGGTGAGGACGCCCTGGCTGCCGGGGGCCGCGGCGGTCCGCCGGTGGCGGCGGAACCAGCGGACGAGGTTGCGGCGGGCGAAGCGGGGCAGCGGCCGGGCCGGGGCGATGCCGAGCAGGCGGTCCATCAGCTTCCGTACGGGGCCGATCCGGCCCGGCAGGTTCGACAGGGGCGCGGTGGCGGAGCCGAGTCTGTTGAGGAAGCGGATCGAACCGAAGACCCGGGAGCGCAGCGGGGTGCCGTGGAGATCGTGGTGGTGGGAGAGCGCCTCGGCCTTGAGGGTGGCCATATCGACGCCGAGGGGGCATTCGCTCTTGCAGGCCTTGCACATCAGGCAGAGGTCGAGGACCTCGTGGAGGCGTTCGTCGCCGAGCGCCTTGCGGGGGTCGGGTTCGGAGAGCGCCTTGACCAGGGCGCCCGCCCGGCCGCGGGTGGAGTCCTCTTCGTTGCGGGTGGCCATATAGGAGGGGCACATGGTGCCGGTGCCGCTCTTGCGGCAGAGTCCGATGTTCATACAGCGGTCGGCGGCGCCGCGCATTCCGCCCAGCACCTCGAAGTCGAGCCGGGTGCGGAGTTCGGGGGCGGGCGGCAGGGCCGGATCGCGCAGATGGTCGGTCATCGACGGGGCGTCGACGATTTTGCCGGGGTTCATCCGGTTGTCGGGGTCGAAGACCCGCTTCACCCGGCGCATCGCCTCGTACAGGTCGTCGCCGAAGATCTCCCGGTTGAACTCGCTGCGGGCGAGCCCGTCGCCGTGTTCGCTGGAGTTGACCCCGCCGTACTCGGTGACCAGGTCCTTGATCTCCTCGGCGACGGTCCGCATGGTGGCGATCTGGTCGGGGTCGGTGAGGTCGAGGAAGGGCCGGATGTGGAGGCAGCCGACGGAGCAGTGCCCGTAGAACCCGGCGGTCAGTCCGTGGGCGTCGAGGATGTCCTTGAAGCGGGCGGTGTACTCGGCGAGGTGGACCGGGTCGACGGCGGTGTCCTCGACGAAGGCCAGTGGCCGCCGGGTGCCCTCGCCCGCCGCCATCAGCAGTCCGAGTCCGGCCTTGCGGACCTTCAGCAGGGCCGTCTGTTCGGCCGGGGTGACGGCCTGGAGGGTGTGGTAGCCGTGGCCCTCGGCCCGCCAGAGCGCGGTCAGCTTGGCCAGCCGGTCCTTCAGTTCGGCCTCGTCGTCACCGGTGAAGGCGGTGAACAGGAGTGCTTCGGGGTCGCCTTCGAGGAGGGAGCCGAGGGACGCGTACTCGATCCTGCGGCGGGACAGGTCCAGGATCGTGCGGTCCATCAGCTCCACGGCCGACGGGTCGAGGGAGAGGGCGGATTCGGTGGCGCCGATGGCTCCGGCGACGGAGGTGAAGTGGCCGACGGCGGAGACGGTGTGCCGGGGTTTGGGCACCAGATCGACCAGGGCGCGGGTGGCGATCACCAGGGTGCCTTCGGAGCCGACGACGAACTTCGCCAGGTCGAAGGGGGTGTCGTCGCGGGCGAGCCGGTCGAGGCGGTAGCCGCAGGCGCGCCGCCAGAAGCGGGGGAAGCCGTCGGCGATGGCCGCCGCGTCGGCCCGGATGATCTCCGGGAGTTCGCGGTAGATCCGGCCTTCGAGGGTGGCGCGTCCGGCGCGGCGGGCGCGTTCGGCCTCGTCGACGGGTTCGAAACGGGCCGTGGTGGCGTCGGAGAGGACGACGTCGAGGGCGCGGACGTGGTCGATGGTCATTCCGTGGCGCAGCGAGCCGCTGCCCGCGGAGTTGTTGCCGATCATTCCGCCGAGGGTGGCGCGGTTGCTGGTGGAGGTGTCGGGGCCGAACATCAGCCCGTGCGGGGCGGCCGCCCGGTTGAGCTGGTCCTGGACGACCCCGGTCTCCACCAGGGCGGTACGGGTGCCGGGGTCGAGCTCGATGATCTTGTTCATATGGCGGGACAGGTCGAGGACGAGCCCCGGGCCGACGGTCTGCCCGGCGAGGCTGGTGCCGGCGCCCCGGGGCAGTACCGGAAGGCCGTGTTCGGCGGCCGCGGCGACGGCCGCCCGGACGTCGTCCTCGTGGCGGGGGAAGACGACGCCGCGGGGTGTGATGGCGTACATGCTGGCATCGCGCGAGAACAGCCTGCGGGTGTAGTCGTCGAAGGCGACCTCGCCGTCCAGTTCGCGGCGCAGGCGGTGTTCGAGATCGCGGTCGGCGGTGGTTCGGTCTGCGGCCGGGGCCGGGGGCACGGCTCCGGGGCTGTCGTGGACGGAGGTCATGGGCGGTGCTCCCGGAAGGATGCGGTCGGGCGGTGGGGCGTCACGGGGTGCTGAGCACCTCCAGCGCGGCGGGGAGTCCGGCCGGGTCGGCGGGGACTCCGGCGAGGTGGAGTCCCATCTGCACCCCGGCGAGGGTTCCGGCGAGGGTGAGGTCGTTGAAGTGGCCGAGGTGCCCGATCCGGAAGACCTTCCCGGCGAGCTTGCCGAGCCCGGCACCGAGGGACATGTCGAATCGTTCCAGGACGATCCGGCGGACCTTGTCGGCGTCGTGGCCCTCGGGCAGGAGGACGGCGGTGAGCGACCCGGAGTGTTCGCGCTCGTCGGCGCAGAGGACTTCGAGGCCCCAGCCGCGGACGGCGGCGCGGGTCGCCTCCGCGTGCCGGGCGTGCCGGGCGTACACCTCGGGCAGCCCCTCGGCGTTGAGCATCTCCACGGCCTCCACCAGCCCGTAGAGCAGGTTGGTGGCCGGGGTGTAGGGGTACTGGCCGCGGCGGTTGGCCTCCAGGATCGGCCCCCAGTCCCAGTAGGAGCGCGGCAGTCCGGCCTGCTCGCGGGCGGCGAGCGCCTTGGGGCTGACGGCGTTGAAGCCCAGTCCGGGCGGGAGCATCAGGCCCTTCTGGGAGCAGGAGACGGTGACGTCGACGCCCCACTCCTCGTGGCGGTAGTCGATCGAACCGAGGGAGGAGATGGTGTCGACGAGCAGCAGGGCCGGGTGGGCTGCCTCGTCGATGGCGCGGCGGATGTCCGCGATCCGGCTGGTGACGCCGGTCGACGTCTCGTTGTGGACCACGCAGACCGCCTTGACGGAGTGGTCGGTGTCGGCGGCGAGCCGGCGCGCCAGTTCGTCGGGGTCGGCGCCGTGCCGCCAGTCGCCGGGGACGATCTCGGTCCGCAGGCCCAGGGAGCGGGCCATCTCCTCCCAGAGGGTCGAGAAGTGGCCGGTCTCGAAGCAGAGCACCCGGTCACCCGGGCTGAGGGTGTTGACCAGGGCGGCTTCCCAGGCCCCGGTGCCGGAGGACGGGTAGATCACCACGGGGCCCGAGGTGCCGAAGACCGGCCTGATCACATCGAGCAGACGGGTGGTCAGGGCGGCGAACTCGGGGCCCCGGTGGTCGCAGGTGGGGGCGGACATGGCGCGGAGGACCTGGTCGGGGACGTTGGTGGGGCCGGGGATCTGCAGGAAGTGCCGGCCGGTGCGAACGGTCATGGGAGGGACTCCTCCAAAACTCTTGTGCCGTGTAGCGGCACGCTGTACCGTGGGATGGCACGGGGAGAATGGCACGGCCCTACCCGGGAGTCAATAGATGCAGAACGTTCTCAATGCCCTGCGCACCCTTGAAGAGGTCGCGGAACGGCAGCCCGCGGGGGTCGCCGAGCTGGCGCGGGCGCTCGGCCTGCCGAAGAGTTCCGTCCAGCGGGCCCTGGTCACCCTGCACGAGGCGGGGTGGATCCGGCCGGCCTCCGGAACCCCCACGCGATGGACCGTCACCACCAAGGCACTGCATGTGGGCCGGCGCGCGACGGGCGAGCTGGACCTGCGCGATATCGCGGTCCCGGTGATGGAGGACCTGCGCCGGCTCACCGACGAGACCGTGCATCTGGCGGTGCCGGAGAGCGGGAAGGTGGTGCTGGTCGAACGGCTGGAGACCAGCAAGCCGGTACGGATCGTGCTGCCGCTCGGCCATGTGCTGTCGCCGCACGCCTCGGCGAACGGCAAGGCCCTCCTGGCGGCCGGCCCGGCGGAGGCCGTGGAGCGGCTGATCGCACACGGTCTCGAACGGTTCACGGACGCGTCGATCACCGATCCGGCCGCGCTCCGCGCCGAGCTGGCGGCGATCCGCGCGCGGGGTTACGCGACCAACGGCGGCGAGTGGCGGACCGATGTGTCGGCGGTGGCGGCGGCCGTGGTCGACCCTTCGGGCACCCCGGTGGCGAGCATCAGCGTCAATGTTCCGAGCAGCCGGATGACGGACGGCTCCCAAGCCGCCCTGGGCGCGGCGGTGCGGGACGCGGCCCGGTCGGTGGGCGAGGCGCTGGGGCGGCCCCCGGCCCGCTGAGACGGCCGCTGAGACGGCCCGCCGAAACGGCCGGGGGACGCGGCGCGGCGGATCGGACGGCTCGGGGAATCTCTGTCCGACCTCTTGACTCGGCCAGGAGCGGGGGCCTTCCATACTCCCCATCGCGGAACTTGCGTTCCAAATGGCGGAATTCGTTGATGCGTGGGGACAACGCGTCAAGGCCCGCCCCCTTCCGGCACCGCCCTCCCCCTCGGCGTACCCGCACGCCCGGTGGTGCCGTCGCCCCGTAGTGACCATCGACCGAAGGCGAGGAAGCCTCGTGTCCGATCACGTCCTGGCCATTGCCGCTCTAGCCGTCGTTTTCACCGTCGCCACCGTCACCTCTGTCCATATGGGCGCCCTCGCCATCGTGGCCGCCTTCGTCACCGGATCCCTCTTCTTCGGCCAGTCCGCGGACGATCTCTTCGGGGGTTTCCCCGGCGATCTCTTCGTCGTTCTGGTCGGCGTCACCTTCCTGTTCGCGATCGCCCGGAACAACGGCACCGTGGACTGGCTGGTACAAGCCTCGACCCGGGCCGTACGCGGCCGGATCGCCCTGATCCCCTGGGTCCTGTTCCTGGTCACGGCCACCCTCACGGCCGTGGGCGCCGTGGTGCCCGCCGCGGTGGCGATCGTCGCCCCGATCGGAGCGGGATTCGCCACCCGCTACCGGATCAACCCCGTACTGATGGGCCTGTTCATCATCAACGGGGCCAGTGCGGGCGGATTCTCGCCCATCAGCGTCTTCGGCAGCATCACCAACGGCGTCGTCTCCCGCAACGGGATCCCGGGCAACCCCGCCCTGCTCTTCGCCGCCTCCTTCGTCTTCAACGTCCTGCTCTGTCTGGTGGTCTTCGCGCTCTTCGGCGGGCGCGGGCTGCTGGGGCGCCGGGTGGGCGAAGAGGGCACCGCCGCGGTACCCCCGCCGGCCGGATCCGGCGGTACGGGCTCCGCCCCGGCCCCGAGATCCCCGGGGGCCTCCGCGGCCGGGGCGCCCGGCGCGGGAGGTGCCGTCGCGCTGGCACCCGCCCCTGTCGTATCCACCGTGGAACCGGAGCTGCGGCTCGACCGGATCCGCGCCCTGACCCTGCTGGGACTGCTCAGCCTGGTCCTCGGGGCGCTCGTCTTCGATCTCCATGTCGGACTGCTCGCGCTGACCGTCACCGTGGTGCTGTCCCTGGTCTCCCCGGAGTCCTCGAAGGGGGCCGTGGACCGCTGCGCCTGGTCCACGGTGCTGCTGGTCTGCGGCATCGTCACCTTCGTCGCGATGATGGAGCGGATCGGCACCATCTCGTATCTGGGCACCGAGGTCGCCGGTATCGGGACACCGCTCCTGGGCGCCCTGCTGATCTGCGCCATCGGGGCGGTGGTCTCCGCTTTCGCCTCCACGACCGGCATCCTCGGGGCACTGATCCCGCTCGCGGTGCCGTTCCTGCTGGCCGGCGAGGTGGGCGCGGTCGGTCTGGTGATCGCGCTGGCGATCTCCTCGTCGGTGGTGGACTCCTCGCCGGTCTCCACCAGCGGAGCCCTGGTAACGGCGAGCGCGCCGGAGGGGGAGCGGGAGACGGTGTTCCGCCGGCTGATGGTCTGGGGATTCAGCATGGCGGTCGTGGCACCGCCGGTGACCTGGTTGCTGTTCGTCGCCCCCGGGTGGCTCTGAATTCACGCCGCCCGGGCGGGGTCCGCACACCCCGCCCCCGGGCCCGCCCCCACCCACCGGACCCGCCGCTGCGCAGTGGCGCGGCCCGGCTGCCGGGGTTTCGGCACCACGGGAAACGTGCCGCCGCTCCCGTACCGCACTCCCCGGAGACACCCCCAACTCCCCTACCACCAGGCCGACTTGCCCCGTCAGTCACCGGCCTCCCGGAGGCCTCCCCGGCCTCCCTTTTCCCGTTTACTACCGGCGGGTCATATTCCGGCTCTGCATTCCGGCCACCGCTCCCCCGCCACCGGGCCGTATTAGTCATTTCGTCAGTGGTGCACGTTTCAACCGTGCTGAACTGGTGAACAGTGGCGCACAGCGCGTCGTGCGACTGCGCTGTGGATACGCGGCCACGAGCAAAGGAGCAATACATGACGACGGTTCTGCTGGTCCATGCGGTATCTCTGTGGAGGGCCTCGCTGGCCTGTCTGCTGAGCAAGGACGAGAACCTCGACGTACACGCCACCGACAAGGGCGGCGTGAGGACCGCCGTACAGGATTGTCCACCGCACGTGATCGTCACCGATCTGGAGTGTCCGCACTCCATGGAGGTGCTCACCTTCATGGAGTCCTTACGCGGTGCCGAGGAGTCGGGTCCGGGGCTGGTGGTCCTGGCACGGGCCGACCGGGCTGGTGATCTGCGCCGGGCCGGGGACGCCGGGGCCATGGGGTACGTCGACAAGCTCGGCCCCGTGGACAGCCTCGGCGACGCGGTCGGGAAGGTGGCGGCGGGCGGCCGGTTCATCGACGAGTCGCTCGCCTTCGGTCTGCTCAACGCCTCCGAGGTGCCGCTCTCTCCCAGAGAGTTACGGGTGCTGGAACTGGCCGCCGAGGGCGAATCGGTGACGTCGATCGCCAGCGCGCTGCATCTGGCGAGCGGGACCGTGCGCAACTATCTGGCCGCGGCGATACGGAAGACGGGTGGCCGGAACCGGCTGGACGCGATACGGCTGTCCCGGGACTTCGGCTGGCTCTGACGGCCACCGCCCGCACCGCGGCTACCGGGACTCCGGCCGGCTCCGACCGACTCCGACGGCCACCACCGGGCACCACGGCTACCGGGACGAGCGGACCGCCCGGTCCGGTGGCACCTCTGCGGCCCGGGGCGGAGCCCATCGGCCGGTCAGCTCACGGAAGAGCGCGGAGCGCGTGAGCAGTTCGTCCGGGGTGCCTTCCTCGGTGCGGGCGCCGTCCATCACGAGGACGCGTGCGGCGCGCCGGGCGGACGACAGCCGGTGCGCCACCACGACGAGAGTGTCGGCGCGGGCCGCGAGCGCGGTCTCCGCGCGGGCCTCGGCCGCCGGGTCGAGATGGCTGGTCGCCTCGTCGAGGACGAGCAGCGGCGCGGTCGCCACATGGGCCCGGCCCAGGGCGATGAGCTGCCGCTCCCCCTGGGAGAGCCGGCGGGGGTCGAGGGGCGCGTCCAGTCCGCCGATGCGGGCCGTGAGGGCGTCGAGGCCGATGGCGGCGACGGCGGCCGCGAGGTCGCCGTCGGGCGCGCCGGGCCGCAGATAGCGGAGGTTGTCGCGGAGCGTGCCGGTGAAGACGTACGGCTGCTGGGGCAGCAGGGTACGGACCGCGGTGGGCTCCTGCCCGGCGGCCGGCCGGCCCAGCCAGCGCACTTCCCCGGCGGTCGGCCGCGCCATTCCGGCGAGGACGGCGGCCAGCGTGGACTTGCCGCTGCCGCTGGGGCCGACCACGGCGAGGTGGTCGCCCGGGAGCAGGCGCAGGTCGAGCCGGTCGAGGACCGGGCGGGCCCGGGGCCCGTAGGCGAAGGACACCTGCCGCAGTTCGGCGCGGGGCACCGGGACCGCGGCCGCCGTGGAATCCGTCGCGGGCACGGCGGTACGCGGCACGGCGCCCCGGCCGCCGGGGGCCGCGGCGGGGTCGGGGGGCAGTTCGGCCCGTCCGGTGAACCGGTCGAGGACGACGAGGAGCCGGCCGCCGGCCGTGCCGAGGGCGGCCAGCAGGGCGTTGAGGGCGGGCGCGAGGGACGTCGTCAGATAGGTGAAGGCGCCGATGAGTCCGCCGGTGGTCAGGCCGTGGTCCATCAGCCGGGGCGCGGCGGCCAGGAGCAGGACCGGGGGCAGCCGTTCCGCGACGGCGAGCGCCACGATCCGCAGGGCCGACCAGCGGGCGAGGGAGCGGGCGGCCGCGGTCTGCGCTTCGGCGAGTTCCCTGCTGCGCCCGGCGATCGGGCCGGCCGCCCCGGTGGCGGCGATATCGCGGAGGGCGGCCGTGGTCCGGCCGGTGTGTGCGGCGAAGGCCTCGTCGGCGTCGAGGTAGTCCCGCTGCCGGGCGCCCATCGGGATCAGGGTGGCCAGGAAGAGTCCGGTGCCCAGCAGCAGCGGCGGCAGAACGACGACGAGCAGCAGTGGGGAGAGCGCCGCGAGTCCGGCGAGCGCCCCGGCGGAGGTGAAGACGAACCCCCGGAGCGCGAGGACCAGTCCGGCCCAGCCGTCGCGGGCGATCTCGCTCTGGTGGGTGACCCGGGAGACGGCTCCGGTGCCCGCGGCGGGGTTGCCCGCTTCCGTGGCCAGGGCCTTGGCGGTGGCCCGGCGTACCAGCCCGTCCCGCAGGGGTTCGACGAGGTCCGCGAGTCCGGCGAAGACGCCCCGCTGGGCGAGGAAGGCGGGGACGACGGCGACGGCGGCGAGCGCCAGCCAGAGCGTTCCGGTACGGGGGGCTCCGGCGAGGAAGCCGTCGTCGAGGGCGCGGGCGACGGCGTATCCGCCCGCGAAGGTCTGGGCGAACTCCAGCAGGGACCAGCCGAGGAGTCCGCGGAGTACCCGGGTGCGGGCCCGGAGAAAGGGGAGGCCTTCGGCGGCTACGCGGCGCAGGGCGCGCTGTTCGGCCCGGCGTGCGGAGCCGGATTCGCCGCTTCCGCGGGGGTGGCTGTCTCCGGCGGATTCGCTGGTTCCGCGGGCGCCGGACCCGGTGTCGGGTGCGCCGGTCATGACGGCTCCTCGGCGGCGCTGAGCGCGGGCGCGGGGGCGGGGTGGGTGGTGCCGTCGGCTCCCCGGACACGGGAGGGGCCGGGTGGGGCCGGGGGCTCGGGGGGCTCGGGAGGCTCGGAAGGATCCGGGGCGTCGAGCCGCTCGGGGGCTGCGGACGGATCGGAGGGTCCTGTCCGCCCGGAGGGTCCCATGAGGTCGGACGGTTCTGCGCCCTCCCACGGTCCTGTGAGGTCGGCCGGTCCCATGAGGTCGGACGGTTCTGCGCGCTCCGACGGTCCCGTGAGGTCGGACGGTCCCGTCGGGTCGGGTGTGCTGAAGACCGCGCGGTACTCCGGATCGCGCCACAGGTCGGCGTGGCGCCCGGTCGCGCGCAGTCTGCCGCCGTCCAGCCAGACCACCAGGTCGGCGGCGGCCGCGGTCGCGGCGCGGTGGGCGACCAGCAGCCGGGTGCAGGTCCCGGCCCGGCGGGCGAGGGCGTGCTGGATACGGGCCTCGGTGACGGTGTCGAGGCTGGAGGTGGCGTCGTCGAGGATCAGGAGCCGGGCGTCGCGGACGAAGGCCCTGGCGAGTCCGAGGCGCTGGTACTCGCCGCCGGAGAGGGGCGCTCCGGCGAGCGGGGTCCGGACTCCGGCGGGCAGCAGGGCGACGAATCCGTCGGCGCTGGCGTCGCACAGCGCCGTGTCGACGGCGCCGGGGCCGGGCCGGCCGGGCCCGAGTGCGACGGCGTCCTCGACGGTGGTGCCGAGCAGGGCGGGGCGGGCGAAGGCGTAGCCGATGTCGTACCGGAGCCGGATCGGGTCGGCGCCGTCCAGGGGGACGCCGTCGACGGCGACGGTCCCGGTGTCGGGGTCGGTGAGCCGTCCGGCTACGGCGGCCAGCAGCGACTTCCCCGCGCCGGAGCGGCCGACGACGGCCGCCGACGTGCCGCCGGGCACGGTGAGCGTGATGCCGTCCAGCAGGGTCCGGCCGTCGCGGACCACGCCGACGTCCCGGAGTTCCAGGGTGCCGGGGCCGCCGGCCGGCAGCACGAGGGAGCGGTGCGGTACGGGTGCGAGGGCGAGCAGCGGGTCCAGCCGGGCGGCGGCGGCGCGGCCCCGGGCGAGGGCGCCGAGGGCGCCGGTGAGGGCGCCGAGGCCGAGGGCGAGTACCGCGTAACGCGAGACGGCGAGGAGATCGCCGACCGTGATCGCGCCCGCGGCGAGCCGGGTGCCCGCGACGGCGAGGACGACCACGGTCAGCAGGGGCATCAGAACGGCCGCCTGGCCGGTGGCGGTGCCCTGGATACGCCAGGTGCGGCGGCCGTGGGCGGCGAGACGGCCGAGGGGTTCGGTGATCCTGCTGTGCTCGCGGGAAGCCGTACCCGCGGCGCGGACGGTGGCGATGCCGTCGAGTGCCTCCGTCAGCCGGGTGGCGACGAGGGCCTGTTCGCGCTGGTAGTCGGCGGCGGCATCGGCGCTGCGCCGCATCAGGACGCGGAGCAGAAGGACGGCGGCGGGGAGTCCGGCGACGAGCGCGAGACCGGTCCACGGGTCGATGAGGAGCAGGGCGACGGCGGCGCCGAGGGGCAGCAGCACGCCGGGGACGGCGGCCGCGGCCGTGACGGGGACCGACGCGGCGTCGGCCGCGTTGGCGGTGACCCGGGTGGTGAGGTCCCCGGACGGCAGGGCATCGGCGTCCCGCGGGGTCGCGCGCAGCAGCCGTTCGAGGGCTTCGGTGCGGAGCCGGGCCGTGCGGGTGGCGGTGCTGGTGCCGCCGAGGAGGGCGACGAGTGCGTCGAGCCCCGCGTCGGCGGCGGTCAGTGCGGCGCAGAGCGCCAGTCCGGCCCAGGGGACTTCGCCCCCGGTGACCACCCGGTCCAGGGTCCGGCCGAGCACGGCGGGCAGCGCGACGGCGGCGAGGGCGCCCGCGGTGGTGCAGAGGACCAGGACGGTGATCAGGGCCCGGCCGGATCGCGGGAGGGAGGGGGACGGATGCGGCGGAGCGGTGGTGCGGGCGTCGCTCATGAGAGGGGCCGGATCCGGTACGGGCCCGTGCGGGCCGGGTTCCCGGGGGCCGGGAGCCGGGTGCGGCGGGTCGTCATGCGGACGGTCCTTCCGGTGTGCGGGGTCCGGCCCGGGAGAGCGGCCGGACGGACCGGACCGGTCCCGGGGCGGCAGCCCCGGAACCGGTCCGTACGCCGAGGGGGCGTCAGCAGGCCAGCAGGCTCAGGTTGCTGTGGGGGCCACACGCCGTCAGGCTGAGGTTGCTGCCGGTCTCGACGTCGCCGAAGGCCTCGTCCTCGGTGATCTCAAGGGCCTGGAGGTCGAGAAGCGCCATGATTGTCTCCTTCATCGTGGGGACGGTTGGTGGTGCGCGGCCCCTGGGTGGGGCCGGTCTGTGGGCCGCGGTGGCGGCGGGAGGAACGGCAGGGCGGCCGGGGTGTCCCCGTACGCGCTGCCGAGGGCGAGCAGTACCCCGGCGGTGCCGGTGGCCAGGTCCATGGACCGGCGCATCATCTGCTCGCCGGGGAAGGCGAGGTCACCCCGGTAGGGGGTGGCCTGGAGGCCGAGGAGCCGGGTGTGGCGCTCGACGGCGCGGCGCCGTTCGGCGGGGTCGCCGGCGGGGGTCCGGGCGAGGTGGAGGACGAGTCCGGCGATGCCCCGGTAGAGACCGGGCTGGACGTAGAAGGCGGCGCGCAGAGCGGGCGCGATCGTCTCCCGGGCGGTTTCGAACCGCTCGTCGGGCCGGTGGGCCAGATACTCGTCGAGGACAACGGCGATTCCGGCGCTGCCGGCCCCGAGGTAGGGCATCAGCCGTTTGCCTTCGACGACCATCAGCTCCCCGGACTTGCCGGGTTTGCAGCGGTCCAGGTCGCGGGCGAGTGCGGTCCGGGCCAGGTCGAGCAGGGCCGGATCGCCGGTGGACTCGTACCTCCGTATGAAGAGGAGGGCGAGGCCGGTGGCACCGTGCAGCAGTCCGGTACGGGACGAGGGGCGGCCTTCGGTCAGGGAACCGGCGGCGTAGGCGGCGCAGCGGTCGGCCGCCGCGGCGAAGGCGGTGGCGTCGGGGCCGGAGGCGTCCCGGGCCAGTTCGTCGAAGGCGAGGGCGATTCCGGCCTGGCCGCTGTGGAGATCGGCGGTGAGCCGGTCGAGGGGCTGTTCGGCCACGAGGTGGGCGAGTTCGGCGGCCCGGTCGCGGTGGCCGAGGCGGTTGAGGGTCCAGGCGATGCCCGCGAGTCCGTCGTGGAAGCCGGGCGGGGTGCCGGGGGCGACGGTCTTGGTCCGGGTCAGCAGCCATTCGACGGCTTCCGGGCAGGGCGGCGCGCCGGTCTCGTGCAGGGCGTGGAGCACTCCGGCGGCTCCGGTGCCGAAGCACTGGCCGCCGACCGGGGTGGCGAACTGGGTGATATCGCCGGGGAAGCAGCGGTCCTCGCGTTCTGGGGTGAAGGAGGCGGCGATCGCGCGGGCCATGGAGTCCCGGCTCCAGGGCCAGTCGTCCGGTTCGGGGACGGCCGGTTCGGGCGCGTGTTCGCCGGGCATACCGCGGACGATCTCGCGGACGGCGGGCACGAGGGCGGCTTCGCCGGTGCCGAAGAGGCGGGCCGTATCGCGGGCCATCCGGGGGGCCCGGCCGCGGTCGATGAAGAAGAGGGTGGTGAGCGGCGCGAGCAGGGCGATGCGCAGACAGGCGAGGGCGTAGCGGTCGATGCCGGTGCCGGTGCGGTCGGCGGGGGCGACGAAGGCCGGGTTGGCGACGATCTGCCGGCGGTCCTCGTCCGCGGCCGGGAACGCGGCCTCGAAGTCGAGGAGGACGACGCGGGACTCGTCCTCGCTGACCATGATGTTGTTCATGTGGAGATCGCTGAAGACGAGGCCGCGGTCGTGGATCCGGCGCACGGCGGCCTCGACCAGTCCGTGGATGCGTTCCACCCAGGCGACGTGTTCGGCGAGGGCTTCGGGCGCGGGGTCGGGCGCGGAGAGCGGATAGCGCCGGGCGAGGAGGGTGTTGAGGGTGTTGCCCTCGATGTGCTCCAGGGCCAGGAAGCGGTGGCCGCCGAGGTCGAAGGCCTCCCGGACGGCGGGGACGCAGTCGAGTCCGGCGAGCTGCTCCAGCGCCGTGCGTTCGGACTCCAGCCGGGCGACGGCGTCGGCGCCGTCGGCGGCGAGTCCGGCGTGGGGCCGGGCCTCCTTGAGGACGACGGTCTCCCCGGTGCGGCTGTCGCGGGCCCGGTAGACGCCGCCGCCGTTGGAGAAGTGCAGGGCGGCTTCGATCTCGTACGGTGTCCCGGTGGTGCCGAGGGCCTCGCGGGCGTCGAGATGCGGGCGGAGGAAGGCGGGCGGGGTGACCCAGCCCGGTATGCGCAGGAAGGGGCCGCGCGGATCCGGGACGAGGGTCCCCTCGGGGTCGGCGACG
This sequence comes from Streptomyces sp. NPDC094448, assembly GCF_044763775.1. Classification (NCBI taxonomy): domain Bacteria; kingdom Bacillati; phylum Actinomycetota; class Actinomycetes; order Kitasatosporales; family Streptomycetaceae; genus Streptomyces; species Streptomyces sp. NPDC094448. The sequence goes on from NZ_JBIWGU010000014.1 coordinate 57,872, forward strand.
GCGGGCACGGGGCGGCCGTCGGGGCCGAGGCAGTAGCGGGCGGCGAAGGCTCCGTACCGTACGTAGACCGGTCCTTCGCCGAGCCGCAGGTCGCTCAGGACGTACGGCCCGTGCTCACCGTCGAGGAGTCCGGTCAGCGCCTCGCAGATCTCCTGGAAGGAGTCCTCGGCGGGGGGATAGACGGTGATGAACTTGCCGCTGCCCGCGCGGTCGGCGTACTTGGCGTTGCGTACGTGGAGGAGGCGGGGGGCCGGGACGAACTTGTGCGGGATCCGGTGGGCCAGACAGTGGTCGTGGACCCGGCGGAGGACGGAGGCGGCGTTGTCGGCCGCGGCCGAGACGTGGATCTTCCAGCCCTGGGCGGGCAGTTCGGCACCGGCGGGGTAGAAGCTCAGCCAGTCGCCGCTGCGGTGGGTCTCCCAGCCCTCGGGGGCGGGGTGGCGGGCCGGCTCGAAGAGGGAGGCGTCCGGGGTCGCGGTGCCGTCGGCGCGGTGCGGTGCGTCGTAGAAGTCACCGTCCGTCTGGCAGTACACGCCGTACTCCGGATTCACCTGGCCTCCTTCACGGATCGTCGGTGCGGTACGGGCTGCCGCCCGAGGGGGTCCGCCGCGGGGGCCGGCCGTTCGCCGGGGGCTCCGTGGCGTGACAGAGATTTCCATCCGGGCGGCGGGGCGGGACAGTCACTTATGTCATGTCTAGTTCATGCGCCGTTCGCATATGCGGTGTGTGCGTTGCACACGCACGCTCAACGGAGCCTCCGCTTCCGGTCGGAGCCGGGGTACGGGAGGGGCCGGGCAGCGGGAATCGACCAGGTCACGGGCCGGAGACAGGAAAAGGCACCCGGGCGGGCGCGGGGCTGAAGGGCTTCCGGTCCCGGGGCGGGGCAGCGGAGAAGGACCTCAGGGGAGGGCCTCGGAAGAGGGCCTCAGGGGCTGAACGAGAGGAAGATGAACGCCGCGAAGAGCACCAGATGCACCCCGCCCTGGAGGAGCGTGGCCCGGCCGGGTACCACGGTCAGCGCGCTGACCACCGCGGTCAGCACCAGCAGGACCATATTGGTCGGCCCCTCACCGAGGATGAGCGGACCGGACAGCCAGATACTGGCCAGGGCGATGACCGGGATGGTCAGTCCGATACTGGCCATGGCGGAGCCGTAGGCGAGGTTGAGGCTGGTCTGCGTGCGCTCGTTGCGGGCGGCCCGGACCGCCGCGAGGGTCTCCGGCAGCAGCACCATCAGGGCGATGACGACCCCGACCGCGGAGACCGGCAGCCCCGCCGCGTCGATGCCGCGTTCGATGGAGGGCGAGATGAGCTTGGCATTGCCGACGACCCCCACCAGCGCCACGATCAGCAGGGCCAGACTGACCCAGGTATCACGGATGCTCGGCGGCTCGGCGTGCTCGTCGGGGCCGCAGGGCGAGCCATCGGGCCGTACCGGGAGGAAGTAGTCGCGGTGGCGTACGGTCTGGACGCCGATGAAGAGCCCGTACAGCAGCAGCGAGGCCACCGCGGCGAAGGCGAGCTGACCGCCGGTGAACTCGGGACCCGGCTTGCTGGTGGTGAAGGTGGGCAGGACGAGGGTCAGCGTGGCCAGCGCGCAGCCGGTGGCCAGGGCACCGCCGGTGCCCTCGGCGTTGAAGAAGGCGACCCTGTTGCGCAGGGTGGCTACCAGCAGGGAGACACCGACGATCCCATTGCAGGTGATCATGACGGCGGCGAAAACGGTGTCCCGGGCGTAGGTGGAGGCCTTGTCGCCGCCGCCGATCATCAGCATGACGATCAGTCCGACCTCGATGACGGTCACCGCGACGGCCAGCACGATCGACCCGAAGGGCTCGCCGACCCGGTGGGCGACGACCTCCGCATGATGGACCGCGGCCAGAACGGCGGCGAACAGACAGATCGTCAGGATCGCCACCACGAATCCGGGCAGCTCCCGGCCCCAGGCAGCGGCGAGGGCGATCACCGCGAGCACCGGCGCCAGGGTGGTCCACTGCGACAGAAGCGCTGTGCCCGATTTCATGAGACCACGCTGCCACCGCGGGGGCGGTGGCGCGCGCGGGGTTGCGCCAACGGTGGCGCGCGGCCGGGCAGGGTCCGGGCGGGTGCGCTGTCACAGGGGCCGCTGGTGCCCCTCCCAGTACGGGTCCCGCAGTCTGCGCTTGTACAGCTTGCCGTTGGGGTCGCGGGGCAGGGCCGCCGTGAAGTCGATGCTGCGGGGGCGTTTGTACGAGGCCAGCAGCCCGGCGCAGTGCGCCAGCAGCTCCCCCGCCAGCGCCTCGCCGGGCTCCGCGGCCGCGGCGGGCTCGACGACGGCCTTGACCTCCTCGCCCCGGTCGGGGTGCGGCACCCCGAAGACGGCGGCGTCCGCCACCGCCGGATGCGCGAGCAGCGCGGCTTCGATCTCCGCGGGGTAGATATTGACCCCACCGGAGATGATCATGTCGATTTTGCGGTCGCGGAGGAAGAGGAACCCGTCGTCGTCGAGGAGTCCGAGGTCGCCGACGGTGAACCAGTCCCCGATACGGTTCTTCTCGGTCTTCTCGTCGTCGCGGTGATAGCGGAAGCCGCCCGTCCGCATGGTCAGGTAGACGGTTCCGACGGTGCCGGGCGGCTGCGCGTTCCCGTCGTCGTCGAAGATCGCGATCTCGCTGATGGGCCAGGCCCTGCCGACGGTGCCGGGCTTCTTCAGCCAGTCCGCGGCGCCGGCGAACGTACCGCCGCCCTCGCTCGCGGCGTAGTACTCCTCGACACAGGGGCCCCACCAGTCGATCATCGCCCGCTTGACCTGCTCGGGGCAGGGGGCGGCGCCGTGGACGGCATGGCGCAGCGAGGAGACGTCGTACCGGCTCCTGACCTCGTCGGGCAGGGCGAGGAGCCGGTGGAACTGGGTGGGGACCATATGGGTGTGCGTGCAGCGGTGGTCCGCGATCAGCCGCAGCATCTCCTCCGGCGTCCATCCGTCCATCAGGACCAGGGGGTGCCCGATATGGAGGGACGCGGCCGCGAACTGGAGCACGGCGGTGTGATAGAGCGGCGAGCAGACCAGATGGATATGCCCGTCGAAGGGCCGGATGCCGAAGAAGCGGAGGAATCCCCCGAGATGGGCCTCCTCGGGGGGCCTGCCACTGAGGGGACGGCGGATACCGCGGGGCCGTCCGGTGGTTCCGGAGGTGTAGTTCATCACCCAGCCGAGGCGGCGGTCGGCGGGCGGGGTGTCCGGCTGTCCTTCGAGGAGCAGATGGTACGGGCTGAAGCCGTCGATCGCGCCGACGGCACGGCGGGCCGCGGGCGGCAGGCCCGCCAGCTCGGCGGCCTCGGCGACCGGTCCGGCGAACCGTTCGTGGGCGATGAGGACCCGGGCGCCGGAGTCGGTGAGGATATGCGCGATCTCGGGGGCGACGAGATGGTGGTTGACGGGGACCAGGTACATCCCGGCCTGGGTGGCGGCGAGATGGGCGGTCAGCAGTTCGGCCCCGTTGGGAAGGACGGCGGCGAAGGCGTCGCCGTGGGTCAGTCCGGCGGCGCGCAATGCGTGGACGAGCCGGTTGGCGGCGGCGTGGAGCCGTCCGGCCGTCCAGGTCTCGCCGCCGGGGGTCACGAGGACGGTCCGGCCGGGGTCGGCGGCGGCCTGGGCCCAGAAGCCGTTGGGCGGCGCGGGGGCCTCCGGGCGCCGGACCGGCGGATGCTGCTCGGCCGGGCTCCGGCCGCCCGCACCGGTTGCGGCGGGCGGTTCCGGCGCTCCGGCGGGGGTACGGGGCATCAGCGGTCCCTCCCCGCGATGCGGTTGACGCGGTCCACGGCCGTCTCGAACTCCCGGGTCAGCTCGTCGACCAGTTGCCGTACGGACCGTTCCGAGGTCATCCGGCCGACGATCTGCCCGACCGGGGTGCCGAGCAGCGGGGCGACCTCGTACCGCTGGATCCGGGACACGGCCTCGGCGACCAGCAGTCCCTGGAGCGGCATGGGCAGCGGTCCGGGCCCGGCCGGGTCGTCCCAGGCGTCGGTCCACGCGGTGCGCAGTTGCCGGGCCGGTTTGCCGGTCAGCGCCCGGGAGCGGACGGTGTCGCCGGAGCCGGCGGCGAGGAGCTTCGCGGTGAGGGCCCGGGAGTGGAGGTCGGCCTCGGTGGCGGTGAGCCAGAGCGACCCGAGCCACACCCCCTGGGCACCGAGGGCCAGGGCGGCGGCGATCTGCCGTCCGCTGCCGATGCCACCGGCGGCCAGGACGGGCAGCGGGGCGACGGCGTCGACGACCTCGGGGGTGAGCACCATGGTCGCGATCTCCCCGGTATGGCCGCCTGCCTCGTACCCCTGGGCGACGACGACGTCGATCCCGGCGTCGGCGTGGTGGCGGGCGTGGCGGGCGCTTCCGGCGAGCGCGGCGACCCGTACGCCCCGCTCGTGCGCTCGGGCGACGACATCGGCGGGCGGCGAGCCCAGCGCGTTGGCGAGCAGCCGGATCGGATAGTCGAAGGCGACGTCGAGCTGTCTGCGGGCGACCTGCTCCATCCAGCCGGTGATCCGCCAGCCGGAGGCCTCGCCGTCGGGGAGTCCCGGGACGTCGTGGCGGGCGAGTATCCCGTCGACGAAGCGCCGGTGTCCGTCGGGGATCATCGCCTCGGCATCGGCTTCGGCAAGGGTCCGGTTGCCGGGCCCCTCGGCGGGTTTCGCGGGCATGACAACGTCGAGCCCGTACGGCTTTCCGCCGGTGTGCTTCTCCATCCAGTCCAGATCGCGCCGGAGGTCGTCGGGCGCGGTGTAGCGGACGGCACCGAGGACACCGAGACCGCCGGCCCGGGTGAGCGCGGCGGCCACCGCGGGGAACGGCGTGAAGCCGAAGATGGCGTGTTCGACGCCGAGGGCTGTGCTCAGCTCCGTCTCCATGGGCGCAGGATGCCGTAGGGGCGCGGAGACGGGAAGACGTTTTCTGATGCTGCGTCAGATTGCAGGGAGGGGGCGGGACCGGCCGGATGCCGAGTTCACCGATTCAACGCGGGACCGACCTGGTCGGGGGCGTTCCCCGCATGCGCGGGGACGAGGGCGTGCCCATCGCGTCCGCCAGCCGCGCCACCGGAGCACCCCCGCATGCGCGGGGACGAGGAAACCTCCGGCCGCCGCGAACACCGAACCGGCGGAGCACCCCCGCATGCGCGGGGACGAGACCACCCCGGGCGCCGCGACCGGGCTGCTCTACGGAGCACCCCCGCATGCGCGGGGACGAGGCGGCCTTGAGTGCCTGCTCAACCTCGTACCGGGGAGCACCCCCGCATGCGCGGGGACGAGGTCGGCCGGGCGCGGGCCTGGATCCAGCTGCTCGGAGCACCCCCGCATGCGCGGGGACGAGTTTCCGGCGCCTGGCTTGGTGGGCAGGTCTTTGGGAGCACCCCCGCATGCGCGGGGACGAGTGTACTGGACTGCTATGGGCCGCTCACACTGGAGGAGCACCCCCGCATGTGCGGGGACGAGAAGCGGCTGGCAAGTTGCAGTGCATCGTCGGGGGGAGCACCCCCGCATGTGCGGGGACGAGCACCCGTACGGAGCCGTGTCACGGTCGTCGCAGGGAGCACCCCCGCATGTGCGGGGACGAGGCCACCGTGTCCGTCCAGATGGAGCGGCGCCGGGGAGCACCCCCGCATGTGCGGGGACGAGGCCCGCTTCTTGCACGCCTCCGAGCAGTAGATCGGAGCACCCCCGCATGTGCGGGGACGAGGCTTCCTCACCAGCGGTTTTGTCAGCGATCAAGGCCACTTTCATTCAGTTGCTTCAGAGGTGGCCGCCTTGCAGCGGCCCGGTCTCCAAGGATTCCACGGGGCCGACTCCCCCGTCGAGCCACCCCCCGGGGATCAGTTACCCGACACGTTCGAGCCCCGCCGCCGAACGTTCCCGGGCGTACAGCGACATACCGCCCCCGTCCTCCTCCCGACCGACCGGACAGGGCGGGAGCGGCAGCCGGACGGCGTGTTCCTCCAGTAGCTCGATATGCGTGTCGTCCGGGTTCAGGAAGGCGCGCAGACGACCCGGGGCGCGCGGCGAACCCCGGATGAACTGCCATGCGCCCGCCCGGTCCGCGACACCCCGGGCAAGGGACGGAGCCAGGTCGAACTCCCCTGTCATGGCTGTACGGATATACGCGGCCATACGGACTCCGGAGGCCGGAAGCCCCGTTGCGGACCGCCAGGAAGGTCTTGGGGAGGATCGACCATCACCCTGCCCGGTTTCACGATCCGCCCCGTTGACAGCGGCAACTCACTGAAAGAACGTTTCACTACCGCTCGGCACGTCGAAAGATACTTTCGGCGGCAGAGGTTTCAGTGACGCGGAGACGCAGAGACGGGGCGTGCGGGTGACGAAGGACGCGGTGGCGGACGGCAGCGGGATCAGCCGGCGGAGACTGGGCGGCGGGGTACTGGCGCTGGGCGGTGCCCTGGCGCTCGCGCCCGTACCGTTCGCCCGTGCGGCCCCGGCACCCGCCGGTACGGGTACGGCAGCCGTCCGCCGCGCCCGGCCCACGCTGCGGCGCGGCAGCCCCGCCCGCGCCGGGCTGATCGCCGCCCGGCTCGACGACCTCGTCGCCGACGCCGAGTCCTACCTCCGCCCCTCCCCCACCCGCCCCCGGCCCTGGTACGCGGGCGCCGTGCTGCTCGCCGGGCGCGGCGGCACGGTGGCGCTGCACCGGCCGATCGGGCTGGCCCGGCGCTACGCCGCGTACGACGAGAAGACCGACACCGCGGTGGAGCTGCCGCAGCACGAGCAGATCCCGATGACCGAGGACACCGTCTTCGACCTCGCCTCCGTCTCCAAGCTGTTCACGTCGATACTCGCGGTGCAGCTCGTCGAGCGGGAGGCGCTGGAGCTGGACGAGAAGGTGGCCGCGTATTTGCCGGAGTTCGGGGCGGCGGGCAAGGAGGCCGTCACCGTACGGCAGTTGCTGACCCACACCTCGGGATTCCGGTCGTGGATCCCGCTGTACCGGGAGCCGACCCGGGAGGGAAAGCTGCGGATGCTGTGGGCCGAGCGTCCGGCGTCCGCGCCCGGTTCGGCGTACCTCTACTCCGACCTCAATCTGATCTCCCTCCAGCTGATCCTGGAGAAGCTCACGGGGCGCCCGCTGGACGCCCTGCTGCACGACGAGATCACCGCTCCGCTCGGGATGCGCCGCACCCGCTTCAACCCGCCGCTCTCGTGGCGCCCGGCGATCGCGGCCACCGAGGACTCCCGGCCGCCGTGGTCGGGGCTGGACCGGGGCATGGTGTGGGGCGAGGTCCACGACGAGAACGCGTACTCCTTCGGCGGCGTCGCGGGCCACGCGGGTGTCTTCTCCTGCGCCTGGGACCTCGCGATCCTGGCCCGTACGCTCCTCAACGGCGGCTCCTACGGCCGGGCCCGCATCCTGCGGCCCGACTCCGTCGAGCTGATGTTCACCGACTTCAACACCGCCTTCCCCGGGGACGAGCACGGCCTCGGCTTCGAGCTGAACCAGCACTGGTACATGGGCGCGATGGCCACGCCGCGGACCGCCGGGCACACCGGTTTCACCGGGACGAGCCTCGTACTGGACCCGACGACGGACTCCTTCCTGATCGTCCTCGGCAACTCCGTGCACCCGGTGCGCACCTGGCGCTCCGGCAGCGCGCCCCGGGTCGCGGCGGCCGACCGGCTGGCGCGGGCCGTTCCGGTACGTCCGGCCCACGGCCGTACCGCCTGGTTCTCCGGAATGGCCTCCGGCACCACCGCCACCCTCGCACTTCCCCCGCTGCCCGCCTTCGGCGGCGGCGCGGCGCGCCCGCGGCTGCGCTGCTCGCTGTGGTGGGACACCGAGCCGTCGGCCGACACCCTCTTCCTGGAGGCCACGTCGGACGGCGGCGCCACCTGGACCGCCGTGCCGTTCCGCACGGCCCGCGCCGGGGCCCCGGACCGCGAACACCCGGCGGGCACGGCGACCGGCTTCTCCGGGCGGTGCTGGCACCGGATGACGGCCGACCTGTCCTCCTGGAGCGGCACCGGCGGCCTGCGGCTGCGCTGGCGGTACACCACCGACCAGCGGTATGTGGGGCGGGGCGTGTACGTGGACGGGATACGGGTCGAGGACGGACACCGGACGGTCTTCGACGAGGCGCGGTCTGCGGACGCGGCCCGGATCGAAGCGAACGGCTGGACGCCTTCGGAGGACTGAGCCAAGGGAAAGACCGAACCGGCGCAGGCTGAGCCGACCGGGTGGTCGGCCGCCGGGCCGGGTAATCAGCCGCCGGGCCGGGCGGCGGCGAGAGTCCCGGGTCCGGTACCGCTCAGCGGATCGGTGGCCCAGGGCCACTGGTGGGTGTCGTAGGGGGCGACGGTGGGAAGCGCCGCCTTCCTGCCGCGCCGGGCCATCTCGCGGCGGACGGCATCGCGGGCGGCGTCGCCCATGAGTTCCACATCCATGATCCGGCCGTTTCCGAAGAACGCCCGCCCCAGTTCGCGGTCCGTGACGACCCGGGTCAGGAGGTCGAGCATCCGGTCCGGGGACGTGGTGAACTCCGGTGTCTCGAAGAGGAACAGCCGCTCCCCGATCGCCTCCTCCCCGAGATACTGGGCCAGGATGGTGAAGAGGACGTTCTTGCACCGCGTGACGTACAAGGTGTTCGCGGCCGCGTACACCCCCTCGAAGGAGCCGCCCAGCCGCTTCTGCCACCGGTCCAGCACAGCGGTCCAGTGGCCGACCTGGACGGCGGCGGCCCGCTCTACCAGGTGGAGTACGAGCGGCGCGCAGGCGCGGGCAAAGCGCGCGGCGTCGGCTTCATGGGCGCGCGTACCGGAGTCGAGGCGCGCAAGGAGCCTGTCGCAGAGGCCGAGGAGGGTCCGTCCGATCCGGGCGTCCTCGGGGCCGAGCCCGCTGAGGACCTGGTCCCGGGTGCCGTGCGCCATCGCAGCAGTGAACCGGGCAGACGGCTCTCCGGCAGACGGCTCCCCGGCGGCCGGGACGGGCGCCGCGGCGAGTTCGAATACGGCGACGGGCGCGTGCGCAAGCCCCTTCAACTGCCGGTATTCGGCGGGCACGGACGGCGCATGGGCAACCGGCCGGCCGGGGGTGCGCAGGCACATCCGACCGCCTGCGCCGTCGAAGAGGGCCAGCACCACGGGCGCCGAAGCAAGGAGCTGCTCGCGCCGGGCCGCGGCCGCCGCGGCGTAGACATCCTGCATCGTGTCGGCGAGTCCGGTGGCGACCGGTCCGTCTCCGACGCGTCCGCGTTTCGTACGCTTCCCCATCCCGTGCTCCTTCCACTCGGCGACCGGCTTCTCAGGCGAGGGCGTCGAGGGATTCGGGAAGCGTCTGGCCGCCGTCGACGGTGAGGGTCTGGCCGGTGATGAACGACGCCTCGTCCGAGGCGAGGAACAGCACCGCATGCGCGATATCGGCGGTCTCGCCGAGCCGGCCGGCCGGAATCGACGCGGTCATCCGCCGCAGATAGTCCTCGCCCAGCTCGGCCAGGCCCTCGGTGCGCACATTGCCGGGCAGGACGGCGTTGACGGTGATCCCGGCCGGCGCCAGCTCCAGTGCCGCGCTCCGCAGGAATCCGAGCTGACCGGCCTTGCTCGCCCCGTAATGGGACCAGCCGCTGTAGCCGGTGACGGGACCGGTGATGGAGGATTTCAGGACGATCCGGCCGCGCCCGGCGCGCTCCAAGGCGGGCAGGAACGCCTTCGTCACCAGGATCGACCCGCGCAGATTCACGGCGAGGACCTCGTCGACATCGGGGGCCGTCAACTCCCGCAGCGGCTTGCCGGGGAAGATCCCGGCGTTGGCGCAGACGACGTCCAGCCTCCCGTGGCGCCGCTCGACCTCCTCCGCCAACGCCTCGGCGGCATCCGGATCCCGCAGGTCGAGCGCCAGCCCGGTGACCCGGCCGCCTGTGGCGGCGGCCAGCTCCTCGGCGGCCTTCCCGGCGGTCGCCGCGTCCCGGCCGGTGACGGCCACGGCCGCGCCCCGGGAGGCGAACAACTCCGCGATACCCCGTCCGATTCCACGGGTCGCACCCGTCACCACCACGGACCGCTCGCGCCACTCAGTGCCCATGTCCCGCTCCCGTACCTCGTCCGGCTGTTCGACTCTCCGCGCGCCCGTCGCCACGGACACGACCATGATCGTCACGGTAGGGGTCGTCGCCTCGGTAGCGGCCGGGAACGGGGCAGGACGGCTGAAACTGGCCGCACCCGGCGCAGCTCTCCGCCGCGGTGCCGGAGCCCGGCCTGCCACCCGTCTCCGGGCCGGGCATTCCGCCGTGCGGCCCGGGTTCAGCGGCCGAGGGCCGCCATGGCCGCGTTGTGTCCGGGGATCCCGCTGACACCACCGCCGCGTACCGCGCCCGCCCCGCACAGCAGGACGTTGGCGTGCCCGGTCTCCACACCCCAGCGGCCGGTCTCCTCCGTGGCGTACGGGAAGGCGAGGTCGCGGTGGAAGATGTGCCCGCCCGGCATGCCGACCTCCCGTTCCACGTCGAGCGGGGTCTTCGCCTCGACGCACGGTGCCCCGTCGGCGTCGACGGCGAGACAGTCCGCGAGGGGTTCGGCGAGATGGGAGTCCAGTTCGGCGAGGGTACGGGCGAGGAGTTCCGCACGCGTGCGGTCGTTGTCCCCGGCGAACAGGCGTGCGGGCGTGTGCAGGCCGAACAGGGTGAGCGTGTGGTGCCCGCGGGCGGCGAGACCGGGCCCGAGGATGGAGGGGTCGGTCAGCGAATGGCAGTAGATCTCCGACGGGGGCGCGCTCGGCAGCCGCCCGGCCGACGCCTCCCGGTAGGCGGTCGCGAGCTGCTCGTACCCCTCGGAGATATGGAACGTGCCGGCGAAGGCGTCGCGCGGGTCGACCGATGTGTCCTTCAGCGCGGGCAGCCTGTGCAGCAGCATGTTCACCTTGAACTGGGCGCCCTCGGGCGCCGGGCCGGGCGGCTCTTCACCGAGCAGGCGGGCGAGTTCGCGCGGGGCGGCGTTCACCAGGACGTGGCGGGCGGCGACCGTACCGTCCCGGCCGTCCGCGGTCCAGCCGATCTCGGCGGTGGTGCCGTCGGTGTCGATCCGGGTGACCTCGTGGCCGGTCAGCAGTTCGGCGCCCGCGGACCGGGCAGCCGCGGCGAGGGCGTCGGTGAGGGCACCCATACCGCCGACCGGGACGTCCCAGTCGCCGGTTCCGCCGCCGATGACGTGGTACAGGAAGCAGCGGTTCTGTACCAGACCGGGGTCGTGGGCGTCCGCGAAGGTGCCGATCAGGGCGTCGGTCAGCACCACGCCCCGGACCAGGTCGTGCCGGAACCGCTCCTCCACCGCGACTCCGACGGGCTCTTCGAAGAGCGTGCGCCAGGCCGTGTCGTCGTCGATGCGCGACCGGAGTTCCCCACGGGTCGGGAGCGGTTCGGTCAGGGTGGGGAACACCCGCTCTGCGACCCGTCCCGTCATTCCGTAGAACGCATTCCATGCCTCGTACTCGCGGTCTCCGCCGGTCAGCGCGGCGAAGGAGTCCCGGGTCCGGCCGGCCCCGACGAGCAGTCCGCCGGTGCCGGACGGGGTGTAGGAGGAGACCGTCCTCTTCCGTACGGCGAAGGCGAGGCCGAGGTCGCGGACGATCGTGTCGGGCAGCAGGGACACCAGATACGAGTAGCGCGAGAGGCGGGCGTCGACCCCGGCGAAGGGCCGGGTCGAGACGGCCGCGCCACCGGTGACCGGGGCCCGTTCGAGGAGGAGTACGGAGCGGCCCGCGCGGGCCAGGTAGGCGGCGGCGACGAGGCCGTTGTGGCCGCCACCGACGATGACGGCGTCGTACGAGGTCTGTGCGGGCATGCCCGGACCCTAACCCGCCGGGGCCGGGCGCGGGACCCTCGGCCCGTCCGCACGGGGTGCGGCGACGGGGCGCCGCGGAGTACGGCGGCCGGTGCCGCGGGGTACGGCGTCGTGGAGGGCGTCGAGCAGGAACAATACGGCCGGATGGCCACCGGGCGCGGTCCGCAGCGCGGCGTGGACCGGCCGGACCGGGCCGGGGTTGCGCACCCGGCGCACGACGACCCCGGGATGCCGGGTGCCGAGACCCAGCTGCGGGACGAGCGCGATGCCGAGGCCCGCGGCGACCAGGCTCTGCACGGCGGCCTGGTCCTCGCCGGTCACCACGATCTCAGGTCCGGGGGCCGGGGCGGCGTGGTGCAGCCCGTCCGGTCCGGGTCCGGCGGAGCTGATCCACGGTTCGCGGGCGAGTTCGTCGAGGCCAACCGTGCGGCGGGTGGCGAGGTGGTGTCCGGCGGGCAGGACGGCCCGGTAGGCGTCGTCCATCAGATGCTCCAGCCGCACCCCGTCCGGTACGGCGTCGGGCGGGCCCGGCGGGCGGGTGACGACGGCGAGGTCGACCAGTCCGCGGGCGACGTCGGCAAGGGCGGAGCCGTCGTCGGCGGGCCCGAGGTCGATCCGTACCTCGGGATGCGCGGCCCGCAGCCGCGCCACGGCGGGCGCGACGAGCCCGGCGCCGGAGCCGGGCGCGTACCGCACGACGAGCAGTCCGGTGCGCCCGGCGCGGAGATCGGCGAGCGCGGTCTCGGCCTCGGCGAGCTGCCGCCCGATGAGTACGGCGTGCTCCGCGAGCAACCGTCCGGCGGCGGTGGGCCGCACCCCTCGTCCGACCCGCTCCAGCAGTGCCGTCCCGGTCTGCCGCTCCAGCGCCGCCACCTGCTGGCTGACGGCGGACGGCGTGTACCCCAGCCGGGCGGCAGCCGCGGTGACCGAACCTCCTGCGACCACAGCGCAGAGCACCCACATACGCCTCACGTCGAGCACACGGCAGAGCTTAGGCCCCCGAAGCCGTGGGTGCACGAATCGGGGTCCGTGGCGGAGGAGGGGTCGGTCGGGGGCGTACGACCGTACGGGGAGGGGGAGTTCGGCCCTGATCGACCGCCTCCGGGGCGGGAGGTCCGCCCCGGACGCGGGAGCCCCGCGGGGCGGGGAGCACCAGGAGGCCACCTCGTCCGGTGTCAGGAGCCGGGGACCATCCCCGCGTCCGCGGGGAGCGCACCGGCGGGTCCATCCGGCGGCGAGGAAGTCCCGGGTCCGGGCGAGTGCCTGCTCGACTCGGGCGGTGGTCATCCATCCGGTCGCCCTGGCCGGGGGCAGGGTGATCCCGGCCGTGCCGTTCGCCCGGCGCGCCGCGGGTGAGCCCCTGAACGGGTCCTCCGGCGTGGGCCGCAGGACCGGGCCCCGGGGCGGTGCCGCCGTGGGGCGTGCCGACTCGGCGGCGACCGGCTCGGCCGTCGTCCGCGGCCCCCGTCTGTCACATCCGGGACGCCAGGATCAGGATCAGCAGGGCGGGCGGTGCCAGCATCGTGGCCAGGTGGGCGAGGAGGGCCCGGATCGTGCCCAGCGCGGCGAAGAGGAGCAGACCGCCCGCGAGCCAGCAGCCGAAGATCCGGGCCGCCGACCCCTGGACGGCGGATTCCTGCTCGCGGGTGCGCACCTCGAAGCCCGGCAGTACGCCGACCGCCATCGCCAGCAGCATCGTGAGCAGTACGACGTTCCCGATCGCGACAGCGGCGGCGGTCCGCCGGTCCGCCCGGCGGATGCGCCGCCGGAGCCTCAGTACAGCGTTCATGGGCACGGCAGCCTAAGGCATGGGCAGAACCTTCGGATGATCACGGGGGGTTCAGGGTGCGGGTGAAAGGGTCCGCAGGAAGACGTCCCCTGTGGCGTTGGTGTCGCCGGAGACGAGATTGCCGGCACGTGAGACGAAGGCAACCATGCCACCGTCGTTGGTGATCGACACCCGGCCCGGGAAGGAGTGGTCGGAACCCGGGCCGCCGTCCATCGCGGCGCTAGCGTTCCGCACCTCACCGGTTTCCAGGTTCCTGATGTGGAGCTGCCGCGGTCCGGCCGAACCGGGGAGGCCCGCGGTGTAGAGAGCGAACCGGCCGTCGGCGCTCAGCGAGCCGTCGCCGGCAGCGGCCCCGGGTCCGGTGGCCGGGATCGGCCGGGTGGTACCCGTTGCCAGATCGCGGATGAAACTCCGTGAGTACTGGTCGTCCGCCGTCACCGGACTCGCGTCGAAGAGGTTGAAGAGCACCAGGTTGCCGTCCGCACTCAACGACAGCCCGCCCAGCCGCCGCTCGGGCGTCGGCCCGTTCTCCGAGACGTCCACCGTCTGCCGCTGTCCGGTGCTCCGGTCGAGGAGGTGGACATTGCCCTGGGAGGTGCCCTCGGGCAGGTATCGGAAGGAGGTGTACGCGATGCGCTGCCCGTCGTCGCTGATGACGGGGGCGCCCGCGTAGTAGGTGGCGGCCGAGGTGTTGGGGTGACTCACCCACTGCGTCGTACCGGCCTGAAGGTCCCGTACGTACACCCTTGCGGCCTCCGCTGCCGTCGACCCCTGCGGGCGGTACGTTACGAACACGACATAGCGTCCGGAGCCGCTGATCCGGGGGAACAGCGGGCTGCCACCGGTGAATTCACCGAGACCGACGTCCACCCGCTGTGTGTGGCCCGTGGACAGATTGCGCACATGCAGTCCACCGTGTGCCGTGATCACCATCAGGTTCTCCGATGCACTGAAGTCGTGTACATCGGCCGGGTGGCCCTGGGAGGTCACCAGCTCCACTGTCCCCGTCTGCCGGTCACGCAGGTACGTCCCGTGCCAGCCCACAGGTGCGACCGGACCGGGCAGCAGGTTCCGCGCCCGCGACATGAAGGCGACATAGCGGCCGTTCCTGCTGATCACCGAGACGAACGACGGCCCGTCGCCCTGCGTCCCGTCCGCGGCCGCACTGATCCGCTCCGTCGCCCCACCGCTCACGGGGGTGGCAGTCGCCGTCCCCATCGGCAACAGCGCCGCCAGCAGACAGGCCCCCGCCGCAGCCGTCACCGCGCGTAAGATCCGTCTCATTCGTCCTCCAGGACACTCACGGCCCCAGCCCCCTGGCGAGGCCTTTCCACGATGCAACCGCACCCCGTCCGGGACGGGCAATCACCCCGGTTGTGTACAACCCTGGACGGGGTTCGCGCGTCCGGGCGCCCGGGGCGGGGGTTGCTCATGCCCCCGCCGCTCCCGGAGGGCCGCCACCCTTCGGTACAGCTCCACCGCCTCCTCGTGGCGCCCGAGCTGTTCCAGGCAGTGGGCCTGGTCGTTGCGGCTCGCCAGGGCGTCCGGGTGGTCCGGGCCGAGGACGCGGTCGCGGGTGTCGGCCACCGAGGTGTAGACGGTCAGGGCCTCGGGCCAGCGGGCCAGCCAGCCCAGGGCGACGGCGACCTCGCGCCGGCTGACCAGGGTGTCGGGGTGGTCGGGGCCCAGGGTCGTGGCGCGGCGGGTGCTGATGTCGCGGGCCTGTTCCAGGGCTTCCGGCCAGCGGCCCGTACGGCCGAGGTTGACGCCGAGGCCGTGGCGGGCGCGCAGGGTTTCGGGGTCGTCGGGGCCCGACAGCCGGGTGCGGTCGGCGATCAGGGCGGTGTAGAGGTCGACGGCTTCGGCGGCCCGGCCGAGGCGGCCGAGGCCGATGCCGACCTCGTAGCGCGCGGCCAGGGTGTCGGGGTGGTCGGCGCCGAGGGCGCGGGTACGGGCGGCGGCGACCTCGCGGTACGCGGTCAGGGCCTCGGTCCAGCGGCTGAGCCGGCCGAGGGCGTAGGCCACCTCGTAGCGGGTGACCAGGGTGTCGGGATGGTCGGCGCCCAGGATCCGGGCGCGGGCCTCGGCGACGTCGCAGACCATCCGGAAGGAGTCTTCGAGGCGGCCGAGCCTGCTCAGGTTGAACGCGAGGTTGTGGCGGCAGCGCAGGGTGTCGGGATGGTCGGGGCCCATGAGGTGTTCCCGGGCGGTGAGCACCTCCGTATAGCGTTCGTGTGCCTCCAGATGGCGGCCGAGCAGTCCGAGGACGTACGCGGTCTCCTGGCGGGCGGTCAGAGTGTCGGGATGGTCGGCGCCGAGGGCGCGTTCGCGGCCGTCGGCGACGCGGCGGAAGGCGTCGAGCGCATCCTCGGCGCGGCCGGTGCGGCTGAGGGTCAGGGCGACCTCGTAGCGGCTGGCGAGGGTGTCGGGATGGTCGGCGCCGAGGGCGTGTTCGCGTTCGGCGGCGACCGCGCGGTGGACCTCGCCGGCCTCCTCCCAGCGCCCGAGCCGGCCGAGGCTGAGCCCGGCGCTGTGGCGGCCGGCGAGGACGGCCAGGGCTTCCGGTGACGGGGTGGGGCGCTCGCGCCGTACCGGCTGCCCGGCGGGCGCGGGGCGGACGGCGGCGGTTCCGGTGGTCCATTCCCCGGTCAGTCCGGCGGTGTGGTCGGGCAGGACGGGCCGGAGCGCGGTGGCCGTCGCGCGGTGGCCGCCGGTCATCCGCCGGCCCCAGACGGGCAGGGGCACCGGGCCGGCAGGCCCGGCGGTGCTCCGGGCGGGTGCGGTGGGCAGGCCCTGGGGGCCCGTTATCCGCAGGCGCAGATCGCGGGCGTCGGCGGGGCGGCCTTCGGGGGTCTTGGCGAGCAGGTCGAGCACGGTCCGCTGGACGTGTTCGGGGATTTCGGGCCGGTGGACGCGGAGCGGCTGCGGGACGGTGTCGCGGTGGCCGATGAGGACGGCCCAGGCGTCGTCGTCGTCGAACGGCGGGACTCCGGTGGCGATCTCGTAGAGGACGCAGCCCAGGGAGTAGAGGTCGCTGCGGTGGTCGACGTGTCCGCCGCCGATCTGTTCGGGCGACATGTAGTGGGGGGTGCCCATGGCGATGCCGGTGCCGGTGAGCCGGGACGAGGTGCCGATGTTCTCGCCGAGTCGCGCTATGCCGAAATCGCAGATCTTCACCGTGCCGTCGGTGAGGCGGACGATGTTGGCGGGTTTCAGGTCGCGGTGGACGATGCCGCGTTCATGGGTGTACGCGAGGGCGTCCGCGACCTGGACGGCGATCTCGACGACATCGTCGACGGGCAGCGGTTCATGGGCGTTCTCCTCCAGCAGCTGGCTGAGGTTGCGTCCGTCGAGCAGCTCCATGACCAGGAACAGCACGCCTTCGTACTCGCCGAAGTCATGGACGACGGTCACTCCGCGGTGCTGGAGCGCGGCGGCGACGCGGGCCTCGCGGCGGAAGCGTTCGCGCAGGACGGTGGAGAAGGAGGCGTCGTGGTGGGGGCCTGCGGGCTTGAGGCATTTGACCGCGACGCTGCGTCCCAGGGACTCGTCGACGGCGCGCCACACCTCGCCCATGCCGCCGCGCCCGATCACCTCCTCCAGCCGGTACCGGTCCTGAATCAGCCTGGACTCCGCCATTGCCTTCCGTCGCCCCCGTCGGTCTTTCCGCTCCCCGGAGGTCCAGTATGGCGGGGCGGCCCGGCGGTGTGTACGGGCCGGTGGGCGGAGCGGGCGGGGCGGCAGAGGTACGGGCCGGGGCCGGCCGGCCCCGGCCCGTACCCGCTCCGGATCAGGAGCCGTAGCGCAGGGCGATGGTGTCGCCGATGCCGATGACCCGGTCGCGGGCGGCCGCGGTGAAGGCGGATCCGTCGACGCTCGCCTTCCAGGTGCTGCTTCCGCTGTTGGCCGTGCCGTTGACGGCGGTGACGGTGCCGGTGCCGGAGGACGGGGTCACCGAGGTGACGCAGCCCGCCGGGGTCGCGGCGCCGGCCGCCGCGTCCAGGACGGCCCCGAGGGTGGTCGTGCTGCCGGTGGGCGTGAAGGCGACCGAGCAGACCTTGAGCGCACCCGTACCGTCGTCGACGGTGAGGGCGAGTTCGGTGGCGGTCCCGGAGGTGAAGGCGCTCTGGGCGACCCAGCGGGGGGCGCCGCCGGTGGGGATCGGCGGGGCGGCGGTGAAGCCGCCGCCCGCGACGGCCCGCAGGGCGTCGGTGGAGGAGTAGGCGGAGGGGCTGCCGTCTGCGGGCTTGTAGCGGAAGCCGCCGCCGGGGTTGAACTGCTGGGCGATGAGGAAGTCGACGGGGGTCTTCCCGGCGGGGGTGAGGAAGTCGCCGGTCTGGGGGTTGATACCGCAGGCGTTGAGGCCGGAGACGGCCCAGCCGTTGGAGCTGGAGTTGATGCCGTACATGGCGGTGAACGCGCCGGATGCGTTGACCAGCTTGTTCTTCAGGAAGGTACGGGCCTGGACGATATCGGGGTCGGTGGCGGGCACGCCCGCGGCGCAGAGCGCGGCCATCGAGGCGCCGGTCATGTCGACGTCGCCGGGTGCGGCCAGCCGGACGGGGTCGCCTTCGGCCTTCTGGTAGTCCCAGCCGCCGTCGGTGTGCTGGTTGGCGCGGATGCGGGTGACGATCGTGTCGAGGAGGGCCTGCGGTACGCGCTGTCCGCCGGTCTGGGTTCTGGCGCCGGCGAGCGCCAGGCCGGCGAAGACGGTGCCGTTGTAGTTGGCGCTGTTGCCGAAGTATCCGGCCTCGGCGGTCTGCCAGTAGCCGTAGACGTCGGCGATGAGGTTGCGGGAGGCGGAGACCCGGGCCGGGTCGATTCCGGCGGCGTAGGCGTTGAGGGTGCCGCGTTCGTAGTCGGTGACGACCGGGGTCGCGGACGGCCAGGCGGCGGTGGCGAGGAGGTTGCGGTAGACGGTCCGGGCGTTCTTGGTGGTGTCGCCGCCCGGGGCGACGTCCACGACGGCCGTACCGGCGGCGGCGAAGGCGCTGAACGCCCATTCGCTGGAGAGTCCGGAGCCCGCGTAGGAGCCGTCGGCGGCCTGGAGGGTCTTCAGATAGGCGACGCCGTTGGTCTTGGAGGTGGCTATCTGGGCGGGGGTGGAGGTCGCCGTGGCGGGCAGTGTCGCGGCGGCGAGGGCGGCGGCCGCGGCGGTGGTGGCGACCAGGGCGCGCAGTGCGGCGCGGGGCATCGGTGCGGTGGTTGCGCTACGGGGCATGTGGCCTGCTCCTGTGATGGGGGACGCCGGCCGGGCGCACCGTCCGCCGGGCCCGGGGCTCACCGGGGCCGTGGGGGCCGCTGGGCCGCCGTCCGAACGCGAGGTAACGGCTTCCTGAGTGGTGCGAGCCGCATGGGCATTCGGACTCGGCACGGTTTCCGCCGTCCCACACCGTTGCGCGTCAGTTCCGGATTCACACCGGATTCCCCCATGTGACAGCCCTGGACGGTACCTGAGGCGCAACTGCCGCGCCACCGTGCCGGTTTCACCGGAGGCCCCGCGGGGCGGTGGGATTCAGGTCACCTTGACGCCCCCTTCGGCCACATGTTCCAATCCGGCTGATACATGCTCATGTCCAGGGGAAGCCGGTGGAAATCCGGCGCTGACCCGCAACCGTGAGTCCGCCGGGCGGCGGACGAGCCGGACTGCCTGGGACGGGCGCTCGATGCAGCGAGAAACGCCGTCGCGGACTACGGCGTGGTCGACCGGCCTCCGGCGGAGTGACGCACTCCGGCCCGTGCGGGGCCGCCCCCGCCACGTGCCGTGCCCGCGCGGACGAAAACGGGGGGCCGGGGTGGGGACGAACCAAGGGACAGACGGGCGCGGCGGCCGGTGGCGGAGCCCGCGCTCCTGGGCGGCCGGGGCGGTGGCGCTGCTGGTGCTCTGCTCGGGCGGGCTGTACGCCGCCGCTCCGCCCGCGGCCGCCGACGCGCCGGAGAAGTGCACTCCGTCGAAGGGCGCGATCGTTGCGGTCGACTTCGGCGCGTTCGAGGGGCCCGTGGTCCGCGGCTGCGACCCGACTCCGACGACGGGGTACGAACTGCTGAAGACCGGCGGGTTCAGCACCGCGGGCACCGAGCACGACGGTCCCGCGTTCATCTGCCGGATCGGTCATGCCGCGGCCCCGGACGGCAAGCAGTTTCCGACGCCGGACCGGGAGAAGTGCAAGGACACCCCGGGCGCCGACGCCTACTGGTCTTACTGGGTGGCGGCGAAGGGCACCAAGGACTGGCGCTACAGCAGTCTGGGGGCAATGTCCCGGCAGCTGAGGCCGGGCGATGTGGACGCCTGGGTGTTCGGTGCCACGGAGATCGGGGGCGGCGGTGCGAAGCCGTCGTTCAGCCCGGACCAGATCCGGGCGGGCAACGGCCCGGCGGAGGTCCGCACCCGGGCGGCGGGCGGCTGGGTGCAGCAGCGGCTGACCGGCGGCGAGCGGGTGGAGACCTCCCCGGGCGAGCCCAGTGACCTGCTGACCGTCAAGGCGGCCTATGCCCTGGCCGCTACGGTGGGCAAGAGCGCGGTCCTGGACCGGGTCTCGGCGTATCTCCGCGGCCGTACCACCGCCTATGCCTATCCGCAGGGCACCGACCAGCCGCCGAACGCGGAGGCCGCGGCCCGGCTCGCACTCCTGGCGAAGATCGTCGAGAAGGATCCGCGGGACTTCGGCGGCCATGATCTGATCGGCGGTCTGCTGGCGGCGGTCTGCCCCGAGCCGGCGCCCGGAGCCCCACAGGAGGGCTGCTCGGCCGCGGGCGACTTCCGCGGGGCCGGGACCACCGAGGCACAGGCGATGGCGGTGCTGGCCCTGGTCCGTGCGGGGGTGGAGCCCCCGGAGTCCGCGGTCGCCCGGCTGACCCGGCTGGACTGCCCCGGCGGAGGTCACGGCAGCATGCTGAACCCGCCCGGCCAGTACTGCGACGGCGAACCGGCCGCGACCGCGTGGATCGCCCTGGCGCTGCACGCGGCGGGCGGCTTCGACGGGGCCCTGGCCGAGACCCTGGAAGAACTCAAGGGACAGCAGCGGGCGGACGGTTCCCTCCCCGGCTACACCGACAGCACCAATGCCGCCGATGTCACCACCACGGCCCTCGCCGCGCAGGTGCTGCGGGCGACGGGCGACAAGGCCCGCGCGGACAAGGCCGTCGCCTGGCTGGCCGGCCGGCAGTTCCCGCTCGGTGGTTTCAGCTCCGACGAACTCGCCCTGGAACCGCATCTCTACCCCACCGAACCGGCCGCGCTGGCGGGCACCGGCACCGATCTGCTGAACCTGGTCGCCAAGGTGATCCCGGCGGATCCGGAGAATCCGGCCGAGCCGGGCGGGCCGGACCCCGGCGGCCCCGGCCCCGGTCCCGGCAAGGGCCCCGACCTGAAGAAGGGCGTGGCCTATCTCACCGCCCCGAAGCAGCTGGTCCGCGGCCGCTACTACCCCGTACCAGCCACCGGGCGCGCCGATTTCGGACTGACCATCGACGGTGCCTTCGCGCTCGCCGCCACCGGGCACGACAACGCCAAGCTCCGCGGGATCGTGGACTTCCTCGACCAGGGCGGCAAGGACGGTGAGGGCCGCAGCCTGCACAGCTGGACCCTGACGGGCACCCAGCACGCCTCGGGCGGTTCGATCGGCAAGGCCGCGCTCCTCGCGCAGACGGTCGGCCGTGATCCGCGGGCGTTCGGCGGCCGTGATCTGATCGCCGCGCTGGCGGAGGAGACCTGCGCCGCAGCGGGTCAGGGCTGCGACGCGAAGGGCAACTACCGCAACGCGAGGTCCGTGTTCGGCCAGTCGCTGGGCATCATCGCGCAGGTGCGGGCGGATGAGCGGGAAGCGGCCGCCGTCCCGGTGGAGTATCTGCTCTCCCTCCAGTGGCCGTCCGGCGCCTTCCCGAGCGTGATCCCGGTGAAGAACTCTTCGGACCAGGAAGTGGACTCCACGGCGATGGCCGCCATGGCGCTCCACCTGGTGGGCGGCGAGAAGGCCGACGCGGCCGTGGCGCGCGCCCTGAAGTGGATCGCGGGCAGGCAGCTCGCCGACGGCGGCTTTCCGGGCGCGTCCGGGAATTCGGTCAACTCGGCGGCGCTGGCGATTCAGGGGCTCGCGCTCGACGAGCCGGAGTACCGCGACCGGATCGCCCGTGCGCAGGTGTTCCTGGCGGGCCGGCAGAACACCGACGGCGGATTCGACGTCGCCGTCGACGAGCCCGGTTCCGACGTGAGGGCGTCGGCGCAGGCGGTCGGCGGTTCGACCACCGTCTCGTTCGCGGTGCTGAAGCGGAGCCTGGCGGGCACGTCCCCGCAGCCGGACCCCGGACCGGGCCACGATCCGGACGGCGGCGCCCCGCCGCAGATCGTCACCCCCGGGGAGGGCTCCGGCGGAACGGACGGCTCCACAGGTGCCACGGGCTCCGGAGGCTCCGGCGGGGGCCGGCTGGCCTCGACCGGTACGGACCCGATGCCGTTGGCCGGTCTCGCGGCCGCCCTGCTGGCCGCCGGTACGGCCGCGGTCGTCACGGCCCGCCGCCGGATGTCCGCGGGGAGCCGCGGATGACCCGGGTACGGTTCGCCCGCGCGGCCGCGGCGCTCGCGCTGACGGCCGCCGCGCTGGGGGCTCCCCTGTCCCCGGCCGTAGCCGATCCGCAGCCGATGGGCCGCTGCACGACCTCGTCCGGTGCGGTCCTCGCGGTCGACTTCAGCCGCTGGGGCGGGCCCGTATACCGCTCCTGCGGTACGACTCCGACCACCGGCTACGAACTGCTGAACCAGGGCGGCTGGCGGACCGCCGGCACGGGCCACGACGGCCCGGCGTTCATCTGCCGCATCGGCTACAGCGGCCACCGGGGCGGGAAGATGTTCCCGCCGCCGGACCAGGAGGACTGCGTCCTCACTCCCCCGGCCTCCGCCTACTGGTCGTACTGGCACGCCGATCCGGGCGAGAACACCTGGGAGTACAGCACCCTCGGCGCCATGCTCTACAAGCCGAAGCCCGGCAGTGTCGACCTGTGGATCTTCGGTGGGACGGACATCGGCGGCACGAAGGGACGGCCGAAGGTCACCCCTGATCAGCTGCGGGCGCACAACACCCGGCCGGTGGGCGGCGCACCCGCGCCCACCGCGAAAGCACCAGCGGTACCGCCGGGTACGGACACCGGCCCGGCTCCGGTCCGTACCACCGCACCCCCGACCCCCTCACCTGCCACCACACCGTCCGCCGCACCCTCCACCCGCACGCCGACCAGCGCCGCCCCGTCACCGTCCCCGTCGCCGTCCACCGCTGCTCCGTCGCCCACCGCGTCGGCGCCGGACGCGGTGGCCGCCGCGAGCGGGGCCCCGAAGGTCGTGGACGCGGCCCCGGCCACCGACGCCCACCACGATTCGGGGTCGGCGCTGCCCGTCCTCGCCACGGTGGGCCTGGTCGTGGTGCTCGGCGGGGCGGCCGTGGTCACGGTCCGGCGCCGCCGGCGCACGGATTAGACGGAGCCGCCCACGTGTTGCGCAGCGCCACCGGCCCCGCGCCGGACCCGGGCGGCCGGAGGCTGCCCAGGACCCTGCACCCCGTCGCCTGGTGGATCTGGGCGCTGGCGCTGGCCACCGCGGTCAGCCGGACGAACAATCCGCTCCTGCTGTTTCTGGTCCTGGCGGTCCTCGGCTACGTCGTCACCGTGCGCCGTACCGAAGCGCCGTGGGCCAGGGGCTTCCACTACTACCTCTGTCTGGCGCTGATCGTGATCGCGATCAGAGTGGTGTTCCGGGCCGTCTTCGGTACCGGGATCACCCCGGACGACCACTTCCTGTTCTCGCTGCCGACGATCCCGACACCCGACTGGTACGCGGGCATCCAGATCGGCGGTCCGGTGTCGCTGGAGGCGCTGCTGTCGGCGGCCACGGAAGGGCTGCGGCTCGCATGCATGCTGTGCTGCATCGGGGCGGCGAACACACTGGCCAATCCGAAGCGGGCGCTGCGGGTGCTGCCGGGCGCGCTGTACGAGCTGGGGGTCGCGGTCACGGTGTCCATCAGCGTCGCGCCCCAGCTGGTGCAGAGCGTCCGGCGGGTGCACCGGGCCCGCCGACTGCGGGCGGGCCGGACGAAGGGGCTCCGGGCGCTGCGCGGGATCGTGGTGCCGGTGCTGGAGGACGCCCTGGAGCGGTCGCTGCGGCTGGCGGCGGCGATGGACTCGCGGGGCTACGGCCGGGCCGGTTCGGCGACACGCCGTTCGCGGCGGCTGACGGGGGCGCTGATGCTGCTGGGGATGTGCGGTCTCTGTGCCGGGGCGTACGGTCTGCTCGACGCGACGGCACCGCGACCGCTGGGGCTGCCCGCGCTGGCCGTCGGCGCCCTGCTCTGTCTGGCCGGGCTGCGGCTCGGCGGCCGGCGGGTGACGCGGACGCTGTACCGGCCCGATCCGTGGCGGTTTCCGGAGTGGGCGGTCGCCGGGTGCGGGGTGCTCTCGGCCGTGCTGCTGTTCAGCGGGACCGGGTTCGACGCGGCGGAGCTGAACGCGTCGCTGTATCCGCTGGGCTGGCCGTCCCTGCCGCCGGTCCCGGCCGTGGCGATCCTGCTCGCCGGGGCCGCCGGATTCCTGTCGCCGCCGCCGTCCGCCGTACCCGCGGAGGCTTCACCCCGCGCCGCCGCAGGTGCCTCGGCCGAGGCTTCGCCACGGGCCGCCACCGCTGCTTCCGCCGAGGCTTCGCCCACCGCCGCCGGTGCTTCCGCCGAGGTTTCCGTCCCGCGCGCGGTCGCGCGCCGCACCGAGGATTCCGCCCTGTGATCACTTTCGACGAGGTGTCCGTCGTCTACGACGGTGCGCCGGAACCCGTACTCCGCCATGTCTGTACGACGGTGGAGGAGGGCGAACTGTGCCTGGTCACCGGGCATACGGGGGTCGGGAAGTCGACTCTGCTGGGGGCCGTCAACGGGCTGGTGCCCCATTTCACCGGCGGCACCCTGCACGGCCGGGTCGTCGTCGACGGCCGGGACACCGCACACCATCCGCCGCGGGAGCTGGCCGATGTGGTGGGCGTGGTGGGCCAGGATCCGCTGGACGGCTTCGTCACCGACACCGTCGAAGAGGAGCTGGCCTATGCGATGGAGCAGTTGGCGGTGCCGCCCGCGACGATGCGCAAACGGGTGGAGGAGACCCTCGACCTGCTGGGTCTGGCGGAGCTGCGCCACCGGCCGCTGTACGAGCTGTCGGGCGGGCAGCAGCAGCGGGTGGCGATCGGTTCCGTACTGACGGCCCATCCCCGGGTCCTCGTCCTCGACGAGCCGACGTCCGCGCTGGACCCGACGGCGGCGGAGGAGGTGCTCGCCGCCGTCACCCGGCTGGTGCACGATCTGGGGGTGACGGTGCTGGTCGCCGAGCACCGGCTGGAGCGGGTGGTGCAGTACGCGGACCGGGTGCTGCATCTGCCCGGAGACGGGCGGGTCGTGTCGGGGCCGCCCGCCGAGGTGTTCCGGGATTCGGGTGTGGCGCCGCCGGTGGTGGACCTGGGCCGGGTGGCGGGCTGGTCTCCGCTGCCGCTGTCGATCCGTGACGCGCGCCGGGCGGCGGCCCCGCTGCGGACCGCGCTCGCCGCCGCCGTGCCCCCGCCGGCCCGGCCCGCTCCCGCGGGCGGCGGGCACGGCGGATCGGTGGTGCTCGCCGCCCGGGGGGTGACGGTGAAGCACCGGAACGTACCGGCTGTGCGGGAGGTCGCCCTGGAGCTGCGGGCGGGCGAGGTGACTGCGCTGATGGGCCGCAACGGCTCGGGGAAGTCGTCGCTGCTGTGGGCGCTCCAGGGGTCGGGGCCGCGGCAGGCCGGAACCGTGGAAGTCTTCAAGGGGGGTACCGCCGCCGATCCGAAGAAGCTGCCCGCGGCCGGGGCCCGGCGGCTGGTCGGCCTGGTGCCGCAGACGGCGACGGACCTGCTCTATCTGGAGAGCGTCGCGCAGGAACTGGCACAGGCGGACCGCGAATCGGCGCCGGACGCGGGAACGGCCGTACCGGCGCGGGAGATCCTCGACCGGCTGGTACCCGGTATTCCGGGGAGCGCGCATCCGCGGGATCTGTCCGAGGGCCAGAAGCTCGCCCTGGTCCTGGCGATCCAATTGGCCGCGGCGCCGCCGGTGGTGCTGCTCGACGAGCCGACGCGGGGGCTGGACTACCGGGCCAAGGAGCAGTTGACGGGGATCGTGGACGGGCTGGCGCGGGAGGGCCGCGCGGTGGTGGTGGCCACGCACGATGTGGAGTTCGTGGCCCGCGCGGCGGACCGGGTGGTGGTGATGGCCGAGGGGGACGTCGTCGCCGACGGGCCGACTCCGGAGGTCATCACGGCGTCTCCGGTGTTCGCCCCGCAGGTCGCGAAGATCCTGGCACCGCTGCCGTATCTGACGGTGGGACAGGTGGCGGCGGTAGCGGGAGAGCGGAGGACGGCGGGATGAGCGGCGTTCCTACGGAACCGGGACCGGGACCGGGTCCGGAATCAGGACGGGGTCCGGGACGAGGACCGGGACCGGGTCCGGAACGGGAGTTTTCGGTGCCCGCCGCACCCGCCGCACCCGCCGCACCCGCCGCACCCGCGATCAGGATCGGCCCGCGCGCCGGAATCGTGATCGCCCTCGCCGCGCTTCTCGGCCTGGTGGCCTTCTTCTGGCCGTTCGTCGTCGCCCCCGGCACCTTCGCCTCCCACTACGCTCCCCCGCTGATCTTCGGCGTGCTGCTGGTCCTGGTGCTGTCCGTGGTGATCTCGGAGATCGCCGAGGGCGGGATCGACTCCAAGGCACTGGCCATGCTGGGCGTCCTGTCGGCCGTCAACGCGGCGCTGCGCCCGCTGGGGGCGGGCACGGCGGGCGTGGAGACGGTGTTCTTCGTCCTGGTGCTCGCGGGCCGGGTGTACGGGCCGGGCTTCGGCTTCACCCTGGGCTGTACGTCGCTGTTCGCGTCGGCCCTGATCACGGGCGGGGTCGGCCCCTGGATGCCGTACCAGATGTTCGGCTGTGCCTTCGTCGGCATGCTGGCGGGCCTCCTCCCGAGGGCCTCGGGCCGCCGGGAGGTCCTGATGCTCGCCGTCTACGGTTCGCTCTCCGGCTATCTCTTCGGCTTTCTGCTCAATCTGTCGTTCTGGCCGTTCTCCGTCGACCCGGGCAGTTCGATCGCCTATCTGCCGGGGCTGCCGTTCACCGAGCAGTGGCAGCGCTACATCGCCTTCGATATCGCGACATCGCTGGGCTGGGACACGGGCCGGGCGGTCACCAACTTCGTCTGCATCCTGCTGGCGGGCCCGGCGGTCCTGACGGTCTTCCGCCGCGCGGCCCGGCGGGCCCGTTTCCGGGCACCGGTACGGTTCGCACCGCCGGGCGCGCCGCGGCAGGACGGCCCGGGGGCGTGAGCGCCGGGCCGCGGGCACCCGGGCTGGTCCGTACGAGGCAAAAAACTTCGCCGGACCATGTCGAGAATCCGTGGCCCGCTCCGTCCCCGGGGTGAACGCGGCCAGAATGGCCGCACCAGCACCAAGGAGACCGTCATGGCGAAGTACCTGCTTCTCAAGCACTACCGCGGCGCACCGGCCCCGGTGAACGACGTGCCCATGGACCGGTGGACGCCGGAGGAGATCTCGGCGCACGTGCAGTACATGAACGACTTCGCCGCTCGTCTGGAGGGGACCGGCGAGTTCGTCGAGGGGCTGGCGCTCGCTCCGGAAGGGGCCTGGGTCCGGTACGACGGCGAGGGGCGGCCGCCGGTCACCGACGGACCGTTCGCCGAGACCAAGGACCTGATCGCGGGCTGGATGGTGATCGACGTCGACAGCTACGAGCGCGCCGTGGAACTGGCCGGGGAGCTGTCGGCCGCGCCCGGTGCGGGCGGGAAGCCGATCCACGAGTGGCTGGAGGTCCGCCCCTTCCTGAGCGCCCCGCCCACCATCACCGACTGACCCACTCCCACGATCATGGACGAAGCACTGCTCCGGAGTCTCACGCCGAGCGTGATCGGCGTCCTCGTCCGCCGTGGAGCCGATTTCCCGGCGGCCGAGGACGCCGTGCAGGAGGCGCTGGTCGAGGCGGTCCGCCGCAAGGAGGCCGGTGAGCCCGGTGCGGAGCCGGTACGGGATCTCCGGGGCTGGCTGACGACCGTGGCCTGGCGCAAGTTCCTCGACGCGGCGCGGGCGGACGCCGCCCGGCGCCGGCGCCAGGACCTGCTGTACGAGGAGCCGGCGCCGGGACCGGTGCCTTCGGTGGACGACACCCTTCGGCTCTACTTCCTCTGCGCCCATCCGTCGCTGACGCCGTCGTCGGCGGTCGCACTGACGCTCCGCGCGGTCGGCGGGCTGACCACCCGCCAGATCGCGCGGGCCTATCTGGTGCCCGAGGCGACGATGGCTCAGAGGATCAGCCGGGCCAAGCGGACGGTGTCCGGGGTCGGGTTCGACCGGCCGGGGGATGTCTCCACCGTGCTGCGGGTGCTCTATCTGGTCTTCAACGAGGGCTACTCCGGCGATGTGGACCTGGCCGCCGAGGCGATCCGGCTGACCCGGCAGCTCGCGGCCGCGATCGACCACCCGGAGGTGGCGGGGCTGCTCGCCCTGATGCTGCTCCACCACGCCCGGCGGGCCGCCCGGACCGCGCCGGACGGGGCTCTGGTGCCGCTGGCGGAGCAGGACCGCGCCCGGTGGGACACCGCCCTGATCGGCGAGGGCGTCATGATCCTTCAGGCCGCCCTCGCCCGCGACCGGCTGGGCGAGTACCAGGCCCAGGCCGCGATCGCGGCGCTCCACGCCGATGCGCCCGGCGCCGGGGAGACGGACTGGGTGCAGATCGTCGAGTGGTACGACGAGTTGGTACGGCTGACGGACAGCCCGGTCGCCCGGCTGAACCGGGCGGTCGCGGTCGGTGAGGCGGACGGCCCGCGCGCCGGGCTGAAGGCGCTGGCGGAGCTGGACGCCGCCCTCCCCCGCTACACGGCGGTGGCGGCGTACCTCCATGAACGCGACGGCGACCGGACGACGGCGGCCCGGCTCTACGCGGAGGCGGCCCGGAGCGCCACCGATCTGGCCGAACGCGACTATCTGACCCGCCGGGCGGCCCGGCTCAACGCCCTCGGGTAGCGGGTGCGGGGCGAGCGGTCGCGGCGTTCCCGCCGTACTTGGCCCCGGCCCCGGCCCGGCTCCGGCTCCGGGTGGGCCACCGCCCCGGGACGGCTGCCGGCCCGGCTAGGCCCCCGTATCGCCGAAGCGCGACAGGGCCAGCGCGCCCGTCACCGCGGCCGCGAATCCGGCGACGGCCACCCATTCGAGGCCCGCGTGCGGCCGGTCGCCCAGCCAGAGGACTCCGACCACGGCGGGCCCGGCCGATTCCGCGAGGATCATGCCCGCCGTCGCCACGATCACCGAACCGCGCTGGAACGCGGAGGTGAGCAGGGTGAACCCGGCGGCTCCCCCGAGCAGCAGCGCGTAGAGGGCCGGATTGCCGAAGAGCCGGGGCAGGGCGGGGGAATCGATCAGCCGGACCGCGACCGCCACCACGCCGAAACCCGCGCCCGCGCCGATGCCGAGCAGCAGCGCGCGTGGTCCGTCGGGGATCCGGCCCGCGAGCGCGCCGGCGAGGAGCACCGCCACCGCCGCGCCGAGCAGGCACCAGCGCAGCGCGGCCGGGGCGGGCCGGTTCCCCTCCGCCCCGGAGGCGAGGGCGATCATCGCGAGACCCGCGCAGACCATGCCGACCGCGCTCCACTCGGCGAGGGTCAGCCGGGCCTTGAGCAGCCAGGCGGCGACGACGGCGGTGACGGCGAGGCCCGCGGCCAGCGCGGCACCGACCGCGTAGAGGGGAATCGTCCGAAGGGCGACGATCTGGAGGGCGAACCCGGCGCAGTCGAGTACGAGTCCGGCGGCATAGGGGCCTTGGCGCAGGGCGCGCAGCGGCAGTACGGGGTCCACGCCGGAGCCGGGTCCGGACGCGACGGAGCGCGCCCCGATGGCCTGGAGGACGGAGGCCGTACCGTAGCAGCAGGTCGCAGCGAGTGCGCACACCATCCCCAAGGACACGGAACGACTGTAGGGGCCGGGCGCCGTGAGACGCCGGGGGCAGGGCCGACGGCGGGGCGGGGGCCACCCGTACGGGGTCTGCGGAGGGGTCGGGGAGGCCCGCGGCCCGCCCGTCGAAGGGGGGCCGTCCGCCCATCGAGGGGGGCTGTCCGCCCGTTCTTCCGCTCCGGCGGCCGGTGGCCGGCGCCGCCCTCCGCGCGACATGCCGTTTCAATCAGCGGGTTCCGGGCCCGGTCATGGGGGGATGTGTCCATGCGCGTGTTCTCCCGTCTTCTCTCGAACCACAGGGCCAGGGCCCTGGCCGCCGCCGTCCGTACGGGTGCCGCCCGGGGCCGGGCCTATGTGCGCAGCGCCCCGGGCACCTATCTCTGGCTGGCGGTTCTCTTCGTCACCACCGTCCTCGTCCATTTCATGTCGCCGGAGTTCGAGACCGAATTCCTGCGGCATCGTTCGACCAATATCGAGCAGCTTTCGACGGATCCGGTACGGGTGCTGATCTCCAGCGCCCTGTGGATCGACGGCGGAGGCTGGCTCTCCTATGCCGTGCTGTACAGCGTCTTCCACGCACCGGCGGAACGCTGGCTGGGCACCCTCCGCTGGCTGGTGGTCGCCCTCGCCGCCCATGTGCTGGCCACGTACGCCAGCCAGGGCACTCTGCTGTGGGCGATCCGTCATGGTCTGGCGCCGGAGTCCGCGGCCGACACGCTGGACTTCGGGGTGAGCTATGCGCTGGCGGGCGTCGTCGGCGTGCTGGTCTACCACATCGCGGCGCCTTGGCGGTACGTGTATCTGGCGGGGGTACTGGTCGTGTACGGGCTTCCGCTGGTCACCGGACACACCTTCACGGACCTCGGCCATTTCGTCGCCGTGCTGATCGGTCTGGCCTGCCTGCCGCTGACCTGGGGCCGGGGGCCCGCGTGGAACCCGATGGACACGGTCCGCCGGGTACGGGACGGACTGCACCGGCGGAAGGAGCCCGGCGGCGGGGCAGGGGGGTGACCGGTGCCGTGCCGATCCCGTGCGGGGACGGCCCGGCACCGGCGGGTGGGGCAGCGGGGCCGGCCGGTGGCCGCCGGCGGCCGCAGGGTGGTCGGAAGAAGCGGCGGACGAGTACGTCGGACGTGCCGTTGGTGTCGCCGGGCGGATGCGCCACTTCGCCGACGGGTGACCGCGGCGGCCGACAAGGCGGAGCCGTTCGATCCGTTCGGCCAGTGGATCGGCATCGCCCCGCTCCGCGCGCAGGACCTCGCCGCCGCCGGCCTCGGCCGGGCCGCCTGGCCAACCGTGCGCGCCTGCGCGGCCGCTCGCTTCTTGGATCAGGATGCGGCTCGGCTATGCGGTTGGCCGCAGAAAGCCGACGACGGCCTCCTTCTCCCTGTCGATACCCTGCTGGGTCCGAGGCGGGACAGGTTCGAACGCATCCACCTGGATGGAGCGCGCCCCGGAGCCACGGGTCCAGGTGGCGACGGCCAGGCCGTCGGCGATGACGGTGGGCCGGATGAGGCCGCCTCCGGGCCGGACGCGGGCCTGGTGGAGAGCGGGGACGGACATCTCGCGGGTGCAGTAGCCGATCAGGTAGTTGTCGTAGGCGGGCAGCATGCGGACGTCCGGGGTACCGGACGAGTCCGGGAGTTCCCTCATCCGCCCGGCGAGCACGGTCAACGCGCCGTACTCGGTGATCGCGCCCGATTCCGCCAGCAGTTTCCAAGCCCTGCGGGCCCAGCCGACCGGCAGCCCGGACCAGGCGGCGAAGTCCTCCGGGGTGGCGGGGGCGTGCGCGGCAAGGTAGCGGCGGGCCAGCTCGGCCAGAGCATCGTCGCCCTCCCACTGGAAGCGCGCGGTGGCGGGCAGCCAGTCTTCGAGCGGTACATACGTGGCTTCGCCGGCGCGCTGTGGGCCGTGGCAGAGGGTGCCGGTGAGTGCTGCGTGGCGGATCAGGTGGAAAGACGCCTGCCCGTCCGACGGGATACCGAGGGTGGTGAGGTGTTCGGTCAGCTCGGCCCGGGTGAGTGGTCCGTGCGCGGCAAGGACCCGCCGGATGAGATGGTCGGCGCGCCGGCGCAGATCATCGTCCAGGCCCAGCTGCTGGTAGCGGCGGCTGGTTGCGGCAAGGATCCGAGGGGCGAGCAGTTGCAGGACCCAGTGGGCGTCGTCGCTGGGGATGGTGTGCAGGGTGCCGCGCAGGTACCAGTTGCGGACGATGCTCCGCTCGTCCTCGTACGCGGTGCGGATGGCCTGGGCGGTGATGTTCGGCCCGCGTACCCGGATGCCCAGGTCGGCGGCCGTGGCGTCTTGGGCCTGGATGGCGAAGACTCGTCGGACGACCGCCTCGGCAGAGGCCTCTCGTGCCCCGCCGGCCAGGGCCTGCGCACAGGCCCGCAGCCGACGGACGCTTTCGTGGTCCGGCATCGTGTGCGTCTCGGCCGGCGCGGTCAGGAGACGGCCGCGTCGAGGATGGCGGCGAGTTCGGCGGGCGCGGAGAGCATCGGCCAGTGTCCGGTGGGCAGGTCGAAGCGCCGCCACGGCGGCTGGTTCAGGTAGGCCAGCATCGGCACCCCGGCTGCCAGCAGTCCCGTGAAGTCATGGCAAGCGACCAGGACACGGTCCACATCAGGGCCGGGCTCGGCCGGCCCGGTGAGAGGCTGGGTGAAGGTGCCGAACGGCTGCGGGGTGGCACCCGCGCGCAGTACGTCCCGCCGGCCCTCATCGAGCCCGTCGAGGCTGCTGGACAAGCCCAGGACCTCATACGGCGGCATCGGCAGCCGCCACCCGCCGGAAGCGTCGGCCTGCCGGCGCAGCTGGTCCGCTGCCTCCGGCGGCATCAGGTCGAGCATGCACATGCCCGCGGCGAACGGGGCGCTGTCCACGTACACCACGCGCTCCAGCCGGTCGCCGAGACGTCCGGCTGCCCCGGTCACCGGAGCGGCCGCATAGCTGTGGGCGACCAGCGTGACATCGCGCAGATCGTTCCGCTCGACACATCCCGTGATATCGGCGATATGCGTGTCCAGATCCGTCTCGGGTCCGCCCTGGCCTGCGTGCTCGGCCAGGCCCGTCAAGGTCAGCGGCAGCGCTGTGTGGCCGCGTTCCCGCAGAGCGCGGGCGGTGTCTTCCCAGGCCCATGCGCCGAGCCAAGCGCCGGGAACGAGTACGAAGGTGGCCATGCGATCTCCCAGAAGTAGGTGCTGCGGGGAGCGTAGAGTCCATACAGGACAGAATCCGCCCTGAAATGCCGAGTGATCCATGTCGCATCCCCTGACCCGTGTACTGACCCTGCTGGAACTCCTCCAGTCCAACGCCCGGCTCACCGGGACGGAGTTGGCCGACCGCCTGGACACCGACGTCCGCACGGTGCGCCGGTACACCGCCCACCTGCGGGAACTGGGCATCCCCGTGGAAGCCGAACGCGGCCGCTACGGCGGCTATCGGCTGGCCCGCGGCTACCGCATGCCACCCCTGGTCCTGTCCAACGACGAGGCCCTCGCCGTCGTCCTGGGCCTGCTCGCCGCAGAACGCCTGGGCATGGGCACCGCAGCACCGGCCGCGGCCGGTGCCCTGGCCAAGATCGAGCGGGTGCTTCCGCACGCCCTGCGCGAACCGCTCGCCGCCATGCGGGAGACCCTGTCGTTCACCGCCAACGCCGTGGCGGGGCAGGCACCCGGAACCGGCGTCCTGCTGGCACTGGCCCAGGCCTCTCGCGCCGGCACGACTGTCGGTATCAGCCACCGGTCCTGGCGCCAGGAACACACCGAACGCGATATCGACCCCTACGGCGTGGTCTTCCACACCGGCCGCTGGTACGTCGTCGGCCACGACCACCTCCGCGACAGCCTGCGTTCCTTCCGCATCGACCGCATCGCCTCCGTCACCCCCCGAGCCGGCAGCTTCACCGCTCCCGCCGGCTTCGACCCCGTGGCCCATCTGACCTCGACCCTCGCCCAGGGGCCGTACCGCTGGCGGGTCGAGGTGACAATCCATGGCCGCCTCGATGAGATCGCCCGCCGACTGCCTCACTCAGCGGTGACCCTCACCGCCCAGCCCGCCGGCGTTCTCATGCACGCACGGGCGGAACGTTTGGACGGCATGGCCCACCTGCTCGCCTCCCTGGAATGGCCCTTCACCATCCACCAGCCCGACGAACTGAGGCAGGCGCTCAGGAACCTGGCCGCCCAGCTCACCGCAGCCGCCCAGCGGGATCCGGAAGAACTGCCGCAGTAAATCCCGGATCCACTG
This sequence comes from Streptomyces sp. NPDC094448, assembly GCF_044763775.1. Classification (NCBI taxonomy): domain Bacteria; kingdom Bacillati; phylum Actinomycetota; class Actinomycetes; order Kitasatosporales; family Streptomycetaceae; genus Streptomyces; species Streptomyces sp. NPDC094448. The sequence continues at coordinate 91,711 of NZ_JBIWGU010000014.1, forward strand.
CGGCAGAGCCCCCTACCGTGATCATCGCGACCTGCGGTCGGCCGTTCCCGCCGCCGGGGCGAGTTGCAGCATTCCAGTCGATTCCGCCGGTGCAGAGGTGCGGGAGGCGCTCCAGTCTCCGGCGGACCGGATATCCGGCGGCGGAGAGACCGGCGGCGGATATCCGCGCGGCCGGGCAGCCGTAGTGGCGGTCGTCGCCCCGCCGGGCGGCGAGGGCCGGCGGGTGAACCGGAGGCGCCGCTCCCGCGTCCTGGGCCGCCTCCTCCTGCGGGACCGTACCAGGCGTCGCTGTACGCCCGTGATCGCGGCCTGCTCTGACACGCGCGTGCCGACGGCGACGACGCAACGGGGTGGTCAGCGCCGTACCAACGCGATTACCGTGCGCTGATGTCGTACCGACTCCATGCCGCCGTCAGCGACTTCGACCGCTTGCGAAACCGGACTTCGGGGATGCCGTGGGCGGTGGTCGCCCCCCTCGCGCAGCGCATGGGGCTGCTGGTGCTGCCGGACGGGCTCCCGGCCGATCTGCCGCGAACCTTGAGCGACCTGTCGCAGGGCGGACCCGTCGCCCTGGTGGAGGCGGACTTCTGGGGCGGTGACGGGCATCAGACCGCTTCCTTGTGGCGAGCCGGTGTACGGGAATGGGGGCCGGTGCACACCGCGGAGTTCGGCGGCCCACGGGACGACTGGCCGATCAACGCGGCGCTGGCCCGGCTCGGCGCCGTACGGGCCGACCCCTGCGCGCCGGAGCACCGCGACCTGTTCGTGGAGGTGGGTCTCGGCCGGGGACGGGACGAGGAGGACTGGCGCCGGGCCGCTCTGCGGGCGCAGGACGCGGCCGACTGGGACACGTGGTACGCGGGAGAGCAGGCCGAGCGGGAACGCGAGGAGCGCGCCGCGGCAGAGCGGGCGAGATACCAGCGGCTGCCGGGGGTTCCCGCGGCGCTCGACGGCAGGGAGATCACCGCACTGCTCGGCATCCCGCAGGGCCGCACGGTAGGCGCGGCCGTCCGCGTTCTCCAGCAACTCCACCTCGACCGCGGCCCCCTCTCCCGTGAGGAGGCCGAGGCGGCGCTGCTCGCGTGGGCCGAGGACCGGGGGCCGGGGAGCGCGCCGGAGGGAAGCAGCGGCTCCCCGAGGCAGTGACCGGCCGCTCCGGCCGCAGTCGTTCAGCGGCGGACCCGGGGCATACCGAGGCCCAGCCAGGAGATGATCTCGCGCTGGATCTCGTTGTTCCCGCCGCCGAAGGTGAAGACGACGGCCGAGCGGTAGCCCCGTTCCAGGTCGCCCTGGAGTACGGCTCCGGCCGAGCCCTCCTTGAGCGGTCCCGCCGCGGCGACGACCTCCATCAGCCAGGCGTAGGCGTCGCGGCGGGCCTCGGAGCCGTACACCTTGACGGCGGAGGCGTCCTGCGGGGTGAGGCTGCCGTCCTCGACGGCCCCCACCATCCGCCAGTTCAGCAGTTTCAGCGCGTCCAGCCTGGTGTGGGTGCGGGCGAGCCGGCCCCGGACCCAGCCGAGGTCGATCACCCGCCGCCCGTCGGCGAGTTCGGTGTCCGCCGCCCAGCGCTGGACGTCGTGCAGGGCGCGGATCGCCATGACGCCGTGGGCGGCGAGGGTGACGCGTTCGTGGTTGAGCTGGTTGGTGATCAGCCGCCAGCCGCCGTTCTCGGGGCCGACGCGGCGGCTCGCGGGGACCCGTACGTCCTCGTAGAAGCCGGCGGTGGTGTCGTGGGAGGCGAGGGTGGTGATGGGGGTGCAGGAGTAGCCGGGGTCCGTGGTCGGGACCAGCAGCATGGTGATGCCCCGGTGCGGCGGGGCCTGCGGATCGGTGCGGACCGCGAGCCACACCCAGTCGGCGGTGTCGCCGTTCGTCGTCCAGATCTTCTGCCCGTTGACGGTGTACGTCCCGGTCTCCTCGTCGCCCTCCCGTACCGCCCGGGTCCTGAGCGCGGCCAGATCGGTCCCGGCGTCCGGTTCGCTGTAGCCGATGGCGAAGTCGATCTCGCCGGAGAGGATCCGTGGCAGGAAGTACGTCTTCTGCTCGTCGGTCCCGTACCGCATCAGGGTCGGGCCGACGGTGTTCAGTGCCATCAGCGGCAGCGGTACGCCCGCTCGCGCGGCCTCGTCGAAGAAGACGAACTGGGCGAACGCGCTGAGCCCCCGGCCGCCGTACTCCGTCGGCCAGCCGACCCCGAGCCACCCGTCGGCACCGAGCCGGCGGACGGTCCTGCGGTAGTACCGCTTCTGCTCGGCGGGATCCGCGAACCGGGCGCGGGCACCGTCCGGGACGACGGTGCGGAAGTACGCGCGCAGCTCGTCGCGCAACTCCTGTTGCTCGGGGGTGTGGTCGAGGTGCACGGCCCCTCCAGTGGCTGATACGGCCCGCCGGGCGATGCCGGGCGCGGCGCATACGGTAGAACGTGTTGCAGTAATGAGGAAGGTGCCCGGGACCGGGGATTGACGTCCGGCGCGTGCGCGAAAGGATGGCGGCAAGATCCGTACTCCTCGGTCCCCGGGATGAAAGGACACCGCCGCATGGCCCACGACGAGGTGGACCCCGCGCCCGTACTGCTCCGCACGGAGGGCCGCGCCGCGTACCTCACCCTGAACCGGCCGCGGGCCATCAACGCCCTCACCCACACCATGGTCCGTGACCTGGCCGCCGCGCTCGACCGCTTCGACGACGACCCGTCGGTGGCGGTGATCGTCCTGACGGGCGCCGGAGAGCGGGGCCTGTGCGCGGGCGGCGACATCCGCGCGATCCGCGCGGACGCGGTCGCGGGCGGCCGGGAAGCCCTCGCGTTCTGGCACGACGAGTACCGGCTGAACGCGAGGATCGCGCGCCTGCGGACGCCGTACGTGGCGGTGATGGACGGCATCGTGATGGGCGGCGGGGTCGGGGTCTCGGCCCACGGCTCGGTACGGATCGTGACCGAGCGGTCGGCGGTGGGGATGCCGGAGACGGGTATCGGCTTCGTCCCGGACGTCGGCGGTACGTATCTGCTGGCGCGGGCGCCGGGCGAGTTGGGCACCCATCTCGGCCTGACGGGCCTCCCGGTGGGCGCCGGGGACGCGATCCTGTGCGGCCTGGCGGACCACTACGTCCCATCGGGCGACCTGGCGGCGTTCACTGCGGAGCCGGCCGGGACGGACGTGCGGGATGCCGTACTGCGGTACGCGCGCCCGGCCCCGGAGGGCGTACTCGCGGCGCAGCGGGATTGGATCGACGCCTGTTACGGGGCGGGTTCGGTGGAGGAGATCGTGCACCGCCTGCTGACGCACGGCGCGCCGGAGGCGAAGGAGGCGGCGGAGACGATCCTCACGCGGTCGCCGACGTCGCTGAAGGTCACGCTGACGGCGCTGCGCCGGGCGCGGGCGCTGGATTCGCTGGAGGAGGTGCTGGAACAGGAGTACCGGGTGTCGTGCGCGGTGTTCGGCTCCCCGGACCTGGTGGAGGGCATCCGCGCCCAGGTCATCGACAAGGACCGCCGCCCGAGGTGGTCCCCGGCGCGGCTTGAGGATGTGGAGGAGGGGGCGGTGGCGCGCTTCTTCAGGGCGGGGAGCGGGAGCGGCCTCGGGCTGGTGGGGCGCTGACGGCCGGGACGGATCCGGGGCGTGGGCCGGGGTGCCGGGCGGACCCGGATCCCGCCGGAACACCCACCTCCGCGGCCGCGGGCAGCGGCCGGACTGCGCAGGCACGCCCCGCGGAGGTACGCCGGACACCCCGGCACGGCCTTCGGCCGGGGCTGCCGACGGCTGTCATGTCCTTCTGCCGTGACATATCGGCGGCGGGCTGCGGAGGACGAATTCCGGGGGGCTGCGGATCACCTGCTACTTCCGGGCCTCCAGGCTCTGTTCGGCCGTGGTGAGGGCATCGGCGAGGATCGGGCCGATCCGTGCCAGGGGGCGGGGATGCAGCATATGAAAGTGCTGGGCCGGTACGCCGTTGACGTGCACGGTCCCGTCCACATGACGCCGCCATGCCTGCGGGGTGTGTGCGGGCTCGGCGGAGTAACCGGGGATGGCTTCGTCCGCGGTGAACAGCAGCAGGTCGCCGCGGAAGACCTGCGGTGTGAACCGGCTCAGCAGGGTGACATTGTGATGTGTGACCTCCAGCAGCCGGGAGGCCGAGGCATCCCGCAGCAGATGCTCGGGCAGGCCCATCCGGCGCAGGGCGGCCATCAGCGCGCCGGTGCCTGCGGCGGTGTCCGCAGGGGGTGCGGATCCGGCCCGGCGGCCGTCGCCGGTGTCTTCCGGAGGGTGGCCGCCGATACCGTCCGGAGTGTGGATGCCGTCCACGGCGTCGATGCCGTTGAGGAGCAGCAGCCACTGCTGCTCGGTCAGTTCGGTCCGGTGGGAGAGGATGTGCCGGTTGTCGGGGTAGGCGTCGAGCACGGCGAGTACGCCGACGTCCTCGCCGTCGCTCTGGAGCCGGGTGGCCATGGCGTGGGCGACCAGGCCGCCGAAGGACCACCCCAGGAGGTGGTACGGGCCCGAGGGCCGGACCGTCCGGATGTGCCGGACGTAGTCGGCCGCCATCTCCTCCACGCTGGCGGGCGCGGCTTCGGTGGGGGCGCTGAGCCCGCGTGCCTGCAGTGCGTGGACGGGCCGGGACGGGCCGAGGTGGCGGAGCAGACCGGCGTAGGCGCCGCCGAGACCGCTGCCCGGGTGTACGCAGAACAACGGTGGTCCGCTGCCTTCGGCACGAAGGGACAGCAGCGGGTCGAGCCGGTCCCAGGGGGCGAAGGCACCGGCCGCCGGCCGCCCCGTGCGGGCGGGGGCCCGCTCCGAACTCCGCAGGTGTTTGGCGAGCTGTGCGACGGTCGGCGCTTCGAACAGGGTACGGATCGGCAGTTCGGTCCCGAACACCTCGTGGATGCGGGCCATGAGCCGGGTGGCGAGCAGTGAATGCCCGCCGAGCCGGAAGAAGTCGGCGTCGCCGGAGACGTCGTCGATTCCGAGGATCTCACCGAACAGCCCGGCCAGTCGTGCCTCGTGGGTATCGCGCGGTGGACGTGCGCCCGCTGCGGTGGGCTGCGGCCGCAGGGCGGGCAGCGCCTTGCGGTTCAGTTTGCCGCCGGCCTGCGTCGGCAGCGTGTCGAGGACGACGATATCGCTGGGCACCATGGGTTCGGGCAGGACGAGTGCCAGCCTTCCGCGTACCTCCGCGAGGTCGAGGCCGCCGGGCGGACCGCCGTCCGTCGCGGATTCGGTGATGTAGCCGATGAGCTGTTCGCCGACCACCGAGGCTGCAGCCTGCGCGATGCCGGGCAGGGCCCGCATCGCGGTCTCGACCTCGCCCAGTTCGATCCTCACCCCGCGCAGTTTGACCTGGTCGTCGGTGCGTCCGAGATACTCGACGCTGCCGTCCGGCAGCCATCGGGCCAGGTCGCCGGTGCGGTACATCCGGGAGCCCGGGGCACCGAAGAGGTGGGCGAAGGGATCGGTGGGGAACCGGTCGGCCGTGAGAGCGGGCCGCCGGTGGTATCCGCAGGCGAGTTGTACACCCGCGAGGTACAGCTCACCGGGCATCCCCGGGGCGCAGGGCCGGAGCGCCGCATCCAGCACGTACAGCCTGGTGTTCCATACGGGCCTGCCGATGGGAACCGGCCCCGGGTCGCCCGGCACGCACTGGTGGTGGGTGACGTCGACGGCGGCTTCCGTGGGCCCGTACAGGTTGTGCAGGGCCGCCTGCGGCAGCAGCGCGTGGAACCGTTCGGCCGTCGCGCGGGGAAGTGCCTCGCCGCTGCTGAAGACCTGCCGCAGGCCGAGGCAGCGAGCGGCCTCCGGGGCGGCGAGGAAGGCATCGAGTACGGACGGGACGAAATGCAGGGTGGTGATGCCCTGTTCCGGGATGACCCGGGCGAGGTAGTCCGGGTCGCGGTGGCCTCCGGGCCGGGCGAGGACGAGGACGGCGCCGCTGATCAGCGGCCAGAAGAACTCCCACACGGATACGTCGAAGCCGATGGAGGTCTTCTGCAGGACGCGGTCGCGGTCGGTGAGACGGTAGGTGTCCTGCATCCACAGCAGGCGGTTGACGATGGCGCGGTGGGGGACGAGGACGCCCTTGGGGGTGCCGGTGGAGCCCGAGGTGTAGATGAGGTAGGCGGGGTCCTCCGGCCGGGCGGCGGGCGCCGCGGCCGGGGTGCCGGAACGCGGTCCGGGCGGCCCGGAGCAGTCGGCGGCGGGGTGGCCGTCGAGCAGCAGCCAGGGCGCCCGGCCCGGCGGGGCAAGGGCGCCGGCCGCGGTGACGTCCGACCGCGAGACGACGAGCGCCGGTTCCGCATCGGTCAGCATCTGCCCCAGCCGCTCGGCCGGCTGCTCCGGGTCCAGCGGCAGATAGGCGGCCCCGGTGATGAGCACGGCCAGCAGCGTGACCACCAGGTCGGGGCAGCGGGGCAGTGCGACGGCAACGCAGTGTCCGGGCGCCGCACCGCGGGCTGCGAGCAGGCGGGCCAGGCGGTGGGCGGCGGTATGCAGCTCGGCATAGGTCATGCGCTGCTCGCCCTGGTCCGCGATCAGGGCGACCCGGTCGGGGCTGCGTCCGGCCTGGGCCGCGAGGAGTTCCACCAGGGTGCGGTCGGGCACCTCGCGAGCGGTGTCGTTCCATTCGATCAGTACACGGGAGCGTTCCCGGGCGGACAGCAGCTCGGCGCCTCCGACGGTGCGTCGGGGGTCGGAGTCGTCGCAGAAGGCGTCCAGCAGCCGCAGGAAGCCCGCGTGGTGCCCGGCGAGATCTGCGTCGGTGTACGGTCCGGCGGGGGCGTTGAGGTCGATCCGGAGGCCGGTCCCGTCCGATCGGTCGTACGCCATCACGGCCAGGTCTTCGACGATCCCATTGGACAGGTTGTGCGCGGTGACCGGGTGTCCGGCGAAGGTGAAGTCGTAGCCGAAGGACATGACGTTGACCTGCGCGCCGATGAAGTCCCGTCCCGCGTCGGGCAGCCGCAGGTCACGGACGAGGTCGACACAGCGGTAGCGCTGGTGCCGCAGGGCCCGGCGGGCTTCGCGGGAGACCTGGCGCAGCAGATCGGGCACGCGGGTATCCGCCGCGACTCGCAGGCGCAGAGGTACGACGTTCGCGAGCATGCCGGGCAGTGCGCGCAGTACGGCGTCGGTGCGGGCGGTGACGGGCAGGCCGAGGACGACATCGCGCGTGCCGGTGAGCCGGTACGTGTACGCCGCGGTCGCCGCGATCAGCATGATGGACCAGTGCACTCCGGCGGCCCTGGCCGCTGCGCGCAGCCGACCGGCCTCCGCTTCGGCCAGTTGCCCCGATGTCTTCAGGACGGCGGGCGGGAAGCCGGCCGGCGCAGGGCGCCCGAGCCGGGCCGGATCGGGCCGGTCCAGGAGCCGTTCGGTCCAGTAGGCGCGATCGGCGGCACGCTCCGGTGACGACTGGTAGGCCGCGTCGCGTTCGAGCAGCAGGCGCAGCGACCCGAAGGGCGATTCCGGTGCCGGGGTGCCGTGGACCAGCGCCGTATACAGCTCGGCCACCCGTCGCATGACGAGACCGCCGCCCGTCGCGTCGGTGACGATGTGGTGGAAGCTGTGGTAGAGCGCGGACCGATGCGGCGCGAGCCTGAACAGCGCGTAGGAGAACAGTGGCCCTTGTTCGAGATTTACCGGCCGGCGTAGGTTTTGAGTCATCCAGCTTTCCGCGGCCACGCGCGGATCGGGTTCACGGCTGACGTCGAGTACGGGGAATTCCCAGTCGCGTACGGTGTCGAGCTGCTGCCACGGCACCCCGGCGTCCGTCCCGAATCGAACATTGAGCGGTTCGGATTCCGCTACGGCTCTGCGGAGCGCGTCTTCCAGCAGGCGCGCCTGCAGGGGGCCGTGGATTTCGAGATACTCGCCGATCCGGTAGGCGGCGCTGTTTCCGTTCCTGAACTGGGCGAACCAGATCTCGCGCTGACTCGACGACAGGGGCAGGCGGACGCCGTGACCGTCGGGGCGGGGCAGGTGGTGGTCGGGTAGCAAGTCGCCCCTCAGAAATTGACGGCCCAAAATCATATTTTCGTTTACTTGAGCGATTTACTTGAGCGGGTGCGGATTATGGTCACCGCGGCGGGCCCAGAATAACGGAACGGATAGCGGTGGGCGCGCATCCGAGGTGAACCGCGGAGGGGGAAGGAACGGGGGTTCGATTATGTGGGCCGCGGGTTCCTGGCCGTCCGAGGGGCCATGGCCTCCACGTCTTTGGGCCATGGACTGGGGTCGTCCCCCGCGCGTGCGGGGAGCACCCAGCCATCCCACCCTCCGTATCGACGACCTGGGGTCATCCCCCGCGCGTGCGGGGAGCACCCCCTCACCCCTCCAGCCCCGGCGCCCCCCACACCGGGAACCATCTGTTCAGCTCCCCCTCCATCCTCAAATCCTCCGACAGCAGCGCCCTGACCTCCAGCTCCAGCGCGTTGTCCCTGCGTTCACCGCCGCCCGGGATCGGGGCGAACGGGTAGAACGTGCCCCTCTTGTACAGGTACACCAGCGCCAGCGCGCGGGCGTCCGGGGTGTGGAACGTGATCAGGGAGCACAGCAGATGGGGGCCGAAGCCCGACTCCTCCAGCAGGGTGTTCACCGCATGGAGGTCGTTCACCAAGGACGCCATGTCGTCCGGTGCGCGGCGCAGCAGCAGCCAGGTGTAGCCGTAGGCGTCTTCGCTGTACTCGGGGGCTTCCAGGAGGTCCCGGACGTCTTGGCGGACCCGGTGGAACGCGCCTCCCTCCACTCCCGCGAAGCACACCGACGCCGCGCCCGTCGGGACGAATCCCGTCGCCGCCTCCAGGGTGATCGCCGCCGACGGGAGGGCGAACAGGCGGTCCAGGTCCGGCGGGACCGGCCTGGTGCGGCCCAGGAGCTTGTCCAGGAAGCCCACGGCAGCGTGCCTACGGGCGCGAGAGCTGCGCGCTGATCGACGCGAGCTGGTCCAGGCGCTGTTCCAGCGTCGGGTGGGAGGAGAGCAGCCGGCCCAGGCTCTCGCGGGAGGAGAACGCCGGGGCGAACCAGAACGCGTTGTACGGCTCCGCCTTCCGGAGGTCCTCCGTCGGGATGTGCGCCATCTGCCCCGTGACCTTCGTCAGGGCCGAGGCCAGTGCCGAGGGGCGGCCCGTCAGCAGGGCGGCCGCACGGTCCGCGGAGAGTTCCCGGTAGCGGGAGAGGAGCCTCGTGAGGAGGAAGCTGATCGCGTACACCGCCGCGCTCACCAGCGGGATCAGAGCCATCGCCAGCGCGGCGTTGCTGTTGCTGCGGCCGGCCCGGCTCAGGCCTCCGTACAGGCCGACCCTCGTCATGATCCCGGCGAGGACACCGAGGAACGAGGCGATCGTCATCACCGCCACGTCCCGGTGGGCCACGTGCGACAGCTCATGGGCCAGCACACCCTCCAATTCCTCCGGCTCCAGTCTTCGCAGCAGGCCCGTCGTCGCGCACACCAGGGCCGTCTTCTCGTTACGGCCGGTCGCGAACGCATTCGGTACGTCGCTCTGCGCAATCGCGACCCGCGGTTTCGGCATATCGGCCAGCGCACAGACCCGGTCGACGGCGCCGTGCAGCGCCGGGGCCTCCTCCGGGGTCACCTCCACCGCGCCCATGCTCCGGGCCGCGATCTTGTCGCTGAACCAGAACTGGGCGATGAACATGCCACCCGCGACGATGAGGATGAGGGGCCAGGCGCCGCGCAGCAGCGCCAGGAGTACGCCGACGAAGACGACGTACAACAGCCCGATCAGGAACATCGTGGTCACCATGCGGGTGGTGAGTCCCTGGTCCGGGATATAGCGGGACCGGCGCCTTCTGGCCATGATCACCTCCGGCGAGGAGCTGTTCCTCCCTCGATTGTGCGCCTTTCGGCCGCCGCATGGGCGGCCCGGCAGCGGCGGAATGCGGCCGAAAGAGGTACGCGTCAGCCGCCGCGCGGGCGGAGCAGCAGCAGCGCCGTATCGTCGCCGCGGGCCTCTCCCCCGACCATGCCGATGAGCGCGTCGGCGATCTCCTCCAGCGGGCCGTCCCCGGCACGGGCGAGGCGATGTGCCAGTTCGGCGAGGCCCTCGTCCAGATCGGCGCCCGGCCGTTCGATCAGCCCGTCGGTGTAGAGGGCGAGTACGGCGCCGGGGACGAGCGGCACCTCGGTGACCGGATAGACCGCCTTGGAGTCCACGCCGAGCAGCGGACCCCCGGGCAGTTCCAGGGCCCGCACCCGGCCGTCGGGCTCCCGCAGCAGCGGCAGCGGATGGCCCGCCCTGGCGAGCACGGCGCGGCGGGCGTCGAGGTCCAGATGGAGGTAGGCACAGCTCGCGAGCATTTCCGCGTCGAGGTCGATCAGCAGCCTGTTGGTGCTCTCGATGACCCCGCCGGGCCCCTGGCCGACCGCGGTGAAAGCCCGCACGGCCGTCCTGACCTGCCCCATCAGCCCCGCGGCGGTCGCATTGTGCCCCTGGATATCGCCGATGACGGCCGCCGCGCCCCGTACGGGTGCCCGGCCGTCGCAGCCGAGGGGGATCAGATCGTAGAAGTCCCCGCCGATGTCCATACCGTGCGTGCCGGGCAGATAGCGGGCCGCCGCTTCCAGACCCGTGAGGGCGGGCAGCGAGTGGGGCAGCAGCGCGGACTGGAGTCCCTGGGCGAGGCGGTGCTTGGCATCGTACAGACGGGCCCGCTCCAGGGCCTGGGCGACGAGTCCGCCGAGGCTGGTGAGGACCGCGCGCTCGTCGGTGGAGAAGCGGTGCTCGCGGGCGTACCCGAGGACACAGGCGCCGACGGGCCGCCCGGAGGCGACCAGCGGCAGATAGGCCCATGCGGCCATCCCGTCCGGGGTGGCGAACCGCGCCGGATAGACCCGTTCCAGCTGCTCCCGGGATTCGAAGAACGACGGTACGCCGGTGCCGAGGATCTGTGCGCTGGGGATCTGGGCGCTCAGCGGGGTGCCGTCCCAGCGGTCCACGACGCCCGGATCGGGGTAGCCGCGCTGCCCGAGGACCCGGAGCCGGTCGTTCTCGGTGGACAGCAGTACCAGGGCGTCACTGCCGAGCGTCGGCATGATCTCGTCCGCGACGGTCTCGACGACGTCGTCGACGCCTGCGGCCTTGGTGAGGGCCCCGGCGAGGCTGAGGATATGGGAGATGGAGACGAGGCTTCCGGTGCGGGCGGCGGCCGCTTCCGGCGGGCGTTCGGCTCCCGGGACGGAGTCGACGGGGCTGATGTGGACGCTGATGCCGGTGCGGCCGGGGTGGAGCCGGAACATCAGCCACTGTTTCGGGGGCCGGAGGGCCGTGAACGAGGTGGTCTGCTGGCTGAGCAGGGCCGCGCGGTACCGGTCCTCGTACACGGGATCGTCCAGCCAGGGCTGTACGGTCCACAGCCGCCGGCCGGGAAGCCGGGCGGTGGAGACACCGAGGAGCCGTCCGGCGGCGGGGTTCGCGTAGACCACGCGGCCCTCGACGTCCAGGGAGCAGAGGCCGTCGGGCATCCGGGCGACCATACGGAGGGCGCGGGCCGCTGCACCGGGGTCGCCCGGCCCGGTGGGCTCGGCCTGGACGGGTTCCTCGTCGGCGGCGAGGACCACCCCGGTCGCCGCGGCCCGCCGCAGCAGCCGCGCCATTTCGTCACCCGCGGTGACCAGTGCGGTGCGTTCGCGGGCCGAGAGGGTGGCCGGGTGGGAGCCGGGCCAGGTCAGATAGACGGCTCCGTAGGTCGTATCGCCGTCGGCGACGGGGAAGGCGGTGAGGGAGTACGGGTACGGGAGGACGAGCGCGATCCTCGGATAGCGCCGGGCCATCTCCTGCTCACCCGACACCCACACCACGGTCCCCTCACGGACGGCGTCCGCGAGGGGCATCTGCGCGGTGAGCGGCACCCGCTCCCACGGCGCGGAGAAGGAGCGGGGCAGTCCGGCCTTGACCGCCATCTCCAGCACCAGCCGGTCGGCGGAGAGGAGGTAGGCCGCTCCGGAGTGGGCACGGACGGCCTCCATCAGGTCGGCGAGGACGCGTGACAGCAGCGCGGAGGGGCCTTCCCCGCCTGCCCCGCCTGCCCGGCCTTCTCCTTCGTCTCCGCTGTCCGCCGTGACGGTCCCCGGTGCGCGCGGACCGCCCACGCGCACCACCTCCTCCGTGACCTGTCGTCGTGTCGCCCCTTTCGGCCTGCTCGGTGAGCCCGGGCGCTCAGGACCACCCTGCCCGCGATCGGCGCGCGCCGCATGGCGAGGTGCCCCGGGGCACGCCGGGTGCCGCTACCGTCCCGGCTGCTCCGGTGAGTCCGGTGACTCCGCCGCCGTGATCGTGACCGTGGTCCGCCGGGTCACTCCCGAGACCGCGGCCGCGAGGGTGACGGTGCCCGGACGCAGGGCGGTCAGCAGGCCCGTCGCCGGGTTGAAGACTGCGACGGTACGGCTGCCGTCCTCCTGGTCGCCGGTCGTGCTGTCGATCCGGACCTGGGCGGACACCGTCCAGTCGGTGCTGACGGGGTACGACGCCGGGACCGTACGGACGCCCTGGACCACGGCGGCCCGGACCGTCGCCGTGCTCCCGGCGGGAAGCGCGGCGGGCGCGGTGAGGGTGAGGTCGTCCGTATGGGCCCTGGTCTGTACGGTCAGCCAGTCGGGGCCCGGCAGCCAGGGCCGGTCGCGGGCAGCGAGGCGTTCGGCGGGCGGGATCCGGTCGACACCGACGAGTGACCAGCCGGTGAAACCGCCGTCCCCGGCCGGGCCCGCGGGCGACTTTCCGGAGTTCCCGTTGATCAGATAGGGCACTCCGTCGACCCGGTCGGCGTGGAAGACCCCGGCATGGGCGCCGATGAAGGCCGCGCCCTTGCCCGTGGTACGGCGGAACTCCGCGAGCCAGGTCTCCAGCAGCGCCGCCTCCTTCCGGTCACCGAGCCGGCTGCCCTGCTGCGGGGTGGGATCGCGCGGCGGTACGTGTTCGACGACGAGGACCGAGTCGACGTCCTCGTCCCCGGCGGCGCCGTCCAGGGCGGCCCGTGCCGCGGTGATCTGGGCGAGTCCGCCGCCGCGGAGGGAGAGGGAGGAGGTGTCGAGGGTGACGATCCGGGTGCCCCGGTGGTCGAGGATCCGGCTCGCGGGCCCGAACTCGGCGGTGAAGTGGTCGATGCGGCCACCCATCACCTCGTGGTTCCCCGGCACGTAGTACCAGGGCACCTCACTGCCCAGCTCCTCGGTCAGCACACGCCGGGCGAAGGCCAGATCGGCCGGTGCCCCCTCGTCCACGAGATCCCCGTTGACGACGAGGAAGTCGGGCCCGGCGGCCCGGATCTCGCGCAGGGTGCGCCGGGCCTGGCGGACGATCCCGCTGTCGGGGTCGCGCGCCACGAACTGGGCGTCGGACATCACCGCGAACCGCCACTCCCGCGCCCCGGCCCGGGCCGCGGTCCCGATCAGCGGATCGGCGGTGCGCGGTGGTGCGGGCAGGTCGACCGTGGGCGGCACCCGTGCGGTGAGCGTGTCGATGGCGATACGGCCGGTGTACTGGCGGTCCGCCGCCGTCTCGGCCAGGTAGAAGCGGTGGACGGTGAGCGGGGTGGCCACGCCCGGCGGTACGGCGAAGGTGATGTGCCGCCAGCCCGTCCAGGTGATGTGGGGGCCGCGCAGGAGATGGTCCGAGCCCGCCGCGTCCTTCAGATGGAGGGTGGGCCAGGCGCCGCGGCCGTCGCCGTCGACCCGGAGTCCGAAGGACTGCGGCTGCCCGGGTACGGGCAGGGCCCGCGGCGGGTTGGCGTACGCGGCGCGGGTCGCGGTCGAGCGGGTGAAGTCGTATGTCAGCTCCAGGCCGGTGCCGGTGTGCCCAACGGGTGTGGCGGCGACGGAGCCGCCCGCGCGGGCGTGGCTGAAGGTCCAGGCCGCGGCGGAGTCGAAGCCCTCGGTGGTCTCCTCGGTGAGGCCGACGCCGACTGCGAGGACGGTGCTGATCCCGGCGGCGGTGGCCGTGATCCGTCCGGCGGCGCCCGGGGCTGTTCCGGGACGGGCGGTGACGGTGAAGGAGCCGCGGCCGTCATCCCGTACGGTGAACCGCTCGCGGTCGTAGTCGAGTCGTACGTCGGCGGGTTCGACGGGTGCGGTGTTGCCCCGGGTGTCGCGGCCCAGCAGCCCGAACGCGCCGCGGGTGGCGGGGTCGGCGAGGGAGACGCGGCGGGTGGTGGGTTCGAGGGCGGCGAGGGGCCCGAGGACGGTGAGCCGGATGTCGCCGTATGCGCTGCCGCGTTCGGCGCGTACGGCGGCGGTGCCGCCGCGCAGGGCCCGGAACACTCCGCGGCTGTCGACGCGGCCGACGGCGGGGGCGGTGGAGCGCCAGCGGGGGGTGCCTGCGGCGGGGCCGTACGTCTCGTCGTATCCGGCGGCGGTGAGCGCGCGGGTCAGCCCGGGGAAGACCCGGTCGGGCCGGCCGCCGCGCACCGGGGAGGCGGTGGGGGCGTCGGCGGGCGGGGTACGGGTCTCCACCCGGTAGCCGTGGAGCCGCCCGCTGCCGTCGGGGGCGGTGAACGCCAGCCCGTTGGGCACGGGCCGCTGGGAACCGTCGGAGGGGCTGTTCTCGATGCGGAGGGTGTCGCTGCCGGGCGCACGTGCGGCGAGGGTGGTCGACCCGCCGCCGTCGAGGTTGAGGGCGTTGTGCGCGCCCGCTCGGGCCATCATGCGGCCGAGTTCGGTGAGGGTGACACCGCCGCTGTCGGCCTGGCGTCCGTCGACCGTGACGACCCGCATGGTCCGGCCGTCGGCGGAGAAACCGACGGCGGTACGGGGTGCGGCGGCGTTGTTGGGCTGCCCCTCGTGGCTCCGGGCCGCACCGTCGACGACGAGGAGTTCCCGGCCGCCGACGGCCGTCCGGGGCACGGGCCCGCCGTCGGTGCGCGGGCGGAAGGAGAGGGAGACCGGGTCGCCGGGGCGCAGGGCCAGCAGCTTCCCGGCTCCGGCGTCGCGGCCGACGAGGGCGGTGGCGCCCGCGGGGACGGGCCCGGTGCCGGTCCGGTCGCTGACGGAGAGGACCGTACCGTCGCGGACGACTGCTTCGGCGACCCGTGTCGCCGGGGCCACGGTGAGGGCGCGGTCGGCGCCGCCCCAGGCGGGGGTGTAGGCGCCGACGCCGTCCACGGGGACCCGGGCCGCGTTGTAGGCGGTCAGGGGGCCGGGACCGGACGGGAGGGTGAGCGTGCCGTCGAAGTAGAGACCGAGGACGCGTCCGGCACCGCCGGGTCCGATACCGACGGCCCGGTGGGAGCCGGGCGCGGGCGAGTGCGTGGGCGCGCCGCCGCGGATCCCGGGGCCGAGGGGGGCGCCCGTCCGGTTGAGGTCGAAGAAGTCCCCGTTGACGGCGGCGACGGTACGGCGCCGGGGCCCGGGGTCGTGGGCGGCGGCGAGCGCGGTGACGGTGTCCCGGCCGGTGACGGTGGCGGAGGAGAGGTGGTCGACGCCCGCGCCGTGGCCGTCGAGTTCTACGGAGAGGGTGTCGACGCGGAGCCATTTGTCGGCTTCGAGGCGGTCGTAGGAGGTGAGGGTCATGCCGGGTGCGACGGGCCGGGAGGTGCGCGCGGTCTCGATACCGTCGCCGTCGGCGGTGACGGGCGCGGTCGAGACGGGGTTGCTGGCGGGCGGGGGCGAGACGGGCCTCAGGGTTTCGGCGGTGGACGCGGGCGGACGGTGGGGCTCGTGGGCAGGCACGGAGGAAGCGGCGGTGGCCGTGGCCGGGGAGAGGGTCCCGGCCGTGAGGACGGAGAGGGTGGCGAGGGTGGCGATCAGGAGGGGCGTGCGTCGGGTTCTGACTCGGTCCACGGGGTCTCCTGCACGGGGGATCACGGCGGATTGAACACACGCGCGCCGCCCGGATGGCGGCGGGCGGCACGGAGACGCTACCGCTTGGGGGGTGTGGGGCGGCGCGGAAACCCCGCGGGTAGCGGGGAACGCTCCCGGGGGCTCGTCGGCGGGGGCGGGGGTCCAGGGACCATCCCCGCGCGTGCGGGGAGCACAGCCGACCGTAGTACGGGCTGTTCGGGTTGCGGGGACCATCCCCGCGCGTGCGGGGAGCACGCAAGGTGGCGGCGGACGAAGCCTCGGCCGGGGGGGGACCATCCCCGCGCGTGCGGGGAGCACTGGTTGTCACCCTCACCCACGGACGTCATCGAGGGACCATCCCCGCGCGTGCGGGGAGCACCGTCCAAGGCCACGGCCTGCGACCGGTCAGGCGGGACCATCCCCGCGCGTGCGGGGAGCACCCCCAGGCCGCCACTCCCGCCGCCCTTCCGGTGGGACCATCCCCGCGCGTGCGGGGAGCACACTCACTGACCTGCCCCTTTGTCAGCGATCAGCGCCCCTCCCATGCAACTTCACCGACTCCGGCAAAACCTGCTGAAGGCATATCAGCTCACCCAAGTCACCCGCACAGCACCACACTCGGCAGTGAACCAGAGGTGCCCGGGTGACGACCCGGTTCGTTCCACTCGGGCACCCACGATCCGGCCTGCTGGTGCCGCGAGTTCCGGGCCTCGCTGCGGATGCTGCTGCGGGCCCCGGTCAGGGTGCCGGAGCCCTGCTTGCCGGTGCTGTGGCGCAGATACCGGCGGTCTACCATTCGGGCGCCTCCACCGTGTCGGCGAGCTGGGTGATACGGGCGGCAGCGTGCCCGATACGGTCGGCTTCCACCTGGAGCGATGCCATGGCCGGGTCGTCCTGCGAAAGCCATTTCGCGCCTTCCCCGAGAAGGAGCCCGACGTCCTGGAGCACACCGGTGAGGTCCTTGAGGCCTGCGGGAAGCTCCCGGCCGTCGAGGATCCGGGCGCCGGCGCGGGCCAGGGCGCTTTCCGGGAGGAGGTCGCGGCGGACCGCGGCAGCAGCCTGGGCCCGGTCGTCTCCGTCGGCAGGTACATAGACCTTGCCGAGTTGGAGCCCCGGCACCGTCTGACCGATCTCGTCGTTGAGCATCCCCACGAGACGAGGCGTGACGGTGTACACCTCGGTGGGCTCGGCGGGGTCTGCGCGCACGTGCTGATCAATTGTCAGGGCCATGTCCGGCGGAAGCTGGGAGAGCAGCCGTACGAGGTCTCCGACGGTGTCCAGGACGGGGTGCGCCGCGATGGCGGCGGCGAGCTGGTCGCCGTGCTCGTGAACGGTCATGGGGTCCCCCTCGGGTCGGGCCGGGCCGTGGCGGTGCCGGCTTCCGGTGGACACTCTAGGGAGGCAGAAAAAAAGGGGGGCGCCAGTACGGAAGGGAGTCCGTAGGATCCCGGCCCCGGAATGCCCGTGTTCTCCGCCCGCCCGGGCGACTTGGCCGATGGGATCGGCCGGCTCCCGGTGCCTGACGGGTCAGCCTCTCATGGCCGGAAATCCGGCTTGCGGATCGGCGGGGGCGCAGCAGACTCCCTTCATGTACTACTGACAGGTGCTGCCGGACCCGGCACCGCTCAGTGGCCCTCCTCCCGTACAGGCTCGTGCAGGAGGCCAGGAGCGCAGGCCCCCGGGTTCCTTCTCAGTCGCGGTGTTCCCGGGCCCGCGCGCCCGCCCGGGTGCGGCCCGCCGCCACCGGGCGGTCGGGGTGGCGGCGCAGATACTCCTCCTCCAGCTCGGCCATCCGGGTGGTGTGCGCGGAGAGCGCGGCGGCCGAGCCGTGGAGGAGGGTGTCGTGCCGGCTGCGGTGGATGTTCTCCAGCTCCCGGATCAGCTCGGACTCCCCGAGGCTTGTTGCTGCGATGCCCCGGTGCTGGTCGTCGGCGTGCGTCATACGGCCGTGCTCCTTTCCGGTACGTGGTCGGGGATGCGTACGGGCGCGTACGCGGACCCCTCCGGGCGACCTCGTACAGCCACCATCCCGCCCGTCGCGGGGCGCTCCCGCAACCCGGCCCCGAGCCGGGCGCCGTGCCACCGGGTGAACGGCCGGCCGCACACAGTGCCCGGAAGTCGCGCTCCGAACGGCGGGAGAGCACGATGGAGAGGGGCCGGTGACCCGGCTCGCAACGAGGCCTGCCCGCGGCCCGGCACCCGGCCGCCGCGGGGATCCGGGAATCGCCGCCGTCGCGCGGACCGCGGGGCTTCGGCGTACCCGGTCAGAGCTGTGCAACCTACGTCAGGGGCACCAACGCCATGAACCACCAGCGCCATGCGACCGCCACGACCGCCACGACCAGAAAGCCGGGGGCACCGTGCTGGGTCAGCCTGATGGCCCGGGACCTCGGAGCGTCACAGGCGTTCTACGGGGCGGTGCTCGGCTGGGAGTTCCACCGGGGCGGGCTCGGCGAGGAGTTCAGCGTTGCGGTCCTGGACGGCAGTCCGGTCGCCGGGATCGGGGCGCTGGCGCCCCGGCTGCAGGTGGCCGTGGCCTGGACGCCGTACTTCGCGACGCCGGACGCGGATGTGGCATCGGCCCGGATCCGGGAGCGCAGCGGAACGGTCGCGGTCGGCCCGCTGGCGTTCTCCCTGGGGCGGGGTGCCCTCGCCGCCGACCGGGACGGAGCGGTGTTCGGGATCTGGGAGGGCGCGCTGATCCCCGACTGGCAGTCCGGCCACAAGGACGCGCCCGCGTGGCTGCATCTGCGGGCCCGTAACGCCTTCGACTCCGCGATCTTCTACGGCGAGGTGCTGGACTGGGCGTCCGGGCTGCCCGGGTGCTGTGAGGTCGGGTACGAGAACGACGAAGTCGTGCTGATGAGCCACGGGCATGTGCTGGCGCGGCTCAGTTCGGGGGCGACGGGCCCGGCGCCCGATCCGCTGTTGCGGCCGCGGTGGGACGTGCACTTCCCGGTGGACGATGTGGCGGCCACGGTACGGGCGGTGGAGGCGAACGGGGGCACCGTGCTGGAACGGCGGACGACGTTCGAGGGGGCGGAGGAGGCGGCGCTGCGGGATCCGGACGGGGCGCTGTTCACCGTCACCGGGCGGATCTGACCGCCGCCCGTTCAGCTCCCGTGCCTGCGGCCGGTCAGCCAGCGGCGGGCGGCCTTCGGGGCGGGGAAGTGCACGCGCTCCTCGCGGGTGGTGCGGTCCAGTTCCTCCATCAGCCGCCGTGAGCGGTGCTCGGGGTCCAGTTCGGCGAGGACGCGGTCGATCTCGGCGAGCAGGGCTCCGTGCAGCTGCCAGTGCCGGGGCCTGCTCCGTACCCCCGCGAGGAGCAGTTCCGCGGCCCGTTCCCGGGCGGCGGCGGCCGCTTCGAGACCGGCAGCCAGTTTCCGTTCGGCCGTGGCCGCGTTCTCGCTGACCTGCGCGGTGACCAGTTCGGCGAAGGCGACGAGGGCTCCGGCGACCTGCCGGAGGAGCTGCTCCAGGGCGTGTCCGGTCTCCGCCGGGAAGAGTTCCTCGTCGCGGCGTTCCCTCGCCAGATCGGTCATGGTGCGGGCCAGGACCCGCAGGACGACGGCGCAGATCTCCAGGGTGTCGAGGCCGGTCCGGAGCACGACCCGGCTGAGCGGCCCCTCCTTCACCCTGGGGTTGAGCTTGAGGCTGTCCTCCGCCTGCCGGAGGGCGGCATCGACGTCGGCCACGTCGTTGTCGAGGCGCCGGGCCTCGCGGAGCCGGGCCGCCGCGGTCTCCACGGAGGCGGGGGCGGTCAGCTCCGCCCCGATATCGAGGAGGAGCGTCCGCATCCGCCGGGAGAGGTCGTCGATCGACTCGCCCGCCGTGCTCACCCACACCGGCGGCACGAAGACCACGTTGAACAGCAGCCCGACGACCGCGCCGATGAGGGTCTCCAGCACCCGGTCCCAGGCGGTGTCGGCCACCCGGGTGACGCCGAGGACGAGCATCGCGCTGATGGCGACCTCGGGCACGAACTCACTGACCCGGACCATGTGCCCGACGATCAGCGAGGCCAGGATGATCAGCCCCAGGCTCCACCAGCTCAGGCCCACGAGCAGGCTGAACCCGCTCGCGATCAGCACTCCGGCGATGACGGCGTTCACCCGCCGGATGCCGGTGGTGAGGGTGGAGTAGAGCGTGACCTGGACGACGAGGAGCGCGGTCAGCGGGGCGGTGAGCGGTGCGGGCTCGCTGCTGAGCCAGAGCGCGGCGACGTAGGCGATGGTGGCGGCCGCGGTGGAGCGCAGCGCCTGGACGACGACGGGGTCGCGGTAGAGGGCGCGGAAGGCACCCGTCAGGGCCGCGATCGGACCGCGGGACCGCGGGCGATCCTCAGTCACTGCCGGGGCGGGAGCGGAAGCGTCGGCGCATGCCTCTGGATCTGCCCGCTGGGGGTGCTCCCCGCACGGCACCACCGAGAATTCTGGCTGGTTTGCCCATATTTCATAGGAAACTACAAAGTCCGGGTTTCGGCTTGGGTCCCGGGTGCCGGGGGCGGGTCGCGGGAGGAGAGTGGGACGGGCCGTGGTGGCCTGCGGGCGGCGCCCGGGCGCGGGCCTTTCCGGCGGAGGATTCGGAAGGGGCGGGGAGGGGGGCGGAGGAGGCGGAGGACCGGATGGAACCCGTGGAGGCCCTGGACCGGATCGCGTTCCTGCTGGAGCGTTCCCGGGCGGAGACGTACCGCGTCAAGGCATTCCGTACGGCCGCCGCCGTGCTCGCCGGGATGTCTCCCGGCGAGCTGGCCGCCCGGACCCGCAGCCGGCGCTCCCTGGAGTCGGTGAAGGGCCTCGGGCCGAAGACCGCGGGCGTGGTGATGGAGGCCATCGCCGGAGACGTGCCCGAGTACCTGCGGAAGCTGGAGGAGGGGGCGGAGGCGCCGCTCGCGGAGGGCGGGGAGGCCCTGCGGGCACTCCTGCGGGGTGACTGCCACCTTCATTCGGACTGGTCGGACGGCGGCAGCCCGATCGGGGACATGGGCCGTACGGCGATCGCGCTCGGCCATGAATGGGCGGTTCTCACCGACCACTCCCCCACGCTGACGGTGGCCCGGGGACTGACCGCCGGGCGGCTGCGGGAGCAGCTGGCGGTGGTGGCGGAGCTGAACGGCCGCTGGGCGCCGTTCAGGCTGCTGACCGGCATCGAGTGCGACATCCTGCCGGACGGCCGGCTGGACCAGGATCCCGGGCTGCTGGCCGAGCTGGACGTGGTGGTCGCCTCGGTCCACTCGGAGCTGCGGATGGACGGGGCACGGATGACCCGCCGCATGGTGAAGGCGGTGGAGAATCCGCTGGTCGATGTGCTCGGGCACTGCACGGGACGGCTGCTGATCGGGCGTGAGCACATGCGTGGGGGCCGCCGGTCCACCAGTGGTACACGTCCCGAGTCGTCGTTCGACGCGGCCGAGGTGTTCGCGGCCTGTGCCGCCTCGGGCACCGCCGTCGAGATCAACAGCCGGCCGGAGCGGCTCGACCCGCCGATGCGGCTGCTGGCCCCGGCGGTGGAGGCCGGGGTCCATTTCGCGATCGACACGGACGCTCATGCGCCGGGACAGCTGGACTGGCAGATCATCGGCTGCGACCGGGCCGAGCGGGCGGGGGTGCCGCCGGAGCGGGTGATCAACACCTGGGGTGCGGACGAGCTGCTGGCCTGGACGGAGGCATAGCCCCCGCCCCGCGAGCGAACCCGGGCGGCACGAGCACCGGAGCGGATCGGCGTACCCGTACCGCTCGCCGCGGCGCCGCACCCAGCCGACCTTCCGTCAGTCTTGATAAACTTAAGCCCTGTTCGTTGCTACCTTAAGAATCTCAAGGTACAAATGAATGACAGGGCGTCGTCGAGTGCAAGGGAGCCACGGGGTGGACTGGCAGGAACTGACGGACCTGACGCGCGGACAGCCGTTCACGGTCGAGCGCGTCCGGCTCTCCGGCAACGGCGTCGCGATCGAAGGAGACTTCGAACCGCCGCAGCTCGCCCGCCTCGGTGTCGACGACCAGGTGTTCGTGGCCGCGTTCGTCCGGGCACACGGTTCGATCAAAGAGATGGAGCGGATCTTCGGGGTGAGCTACCCGACGGTCAAGGCCCGGCTGAACCGGATCGCCGAGCAGCTCGACTTCGTCGACACCGACCCGGCACCCCGCGGCGCCGACACCGTCGACCGGCTGCGGCGGGGCGAGATCAGCGCCCAGGAGGCACTGGCCGAGCTGGAACGGTCCCGTTGATCTCCCTACTGGTGACGGTACGCCTGAGCCGTCCCGGCCGGCCCAGGCTGAGCCTGCACATCCCCGTGCTGCCCCTCCTGCTGCTGGTCTCGCCTCTGCTGCTGCTCCTCGCCCTGGCCTTGGCGGCCGCCTGCCTCGCCGCCCGAGCCGCACCGATGGGCGTACTGCACGGCATCGGGCAGTTGCTGAGGGCCCTGCCCGGCTCCCGGGTCGAGGTCGAACAGGGCCGGACGGCCGTCCTGGTGAGCGTCAGCCGAGTCCCTGGAATCCCATGAGCCCGTCGAGCCCGTCGAGCCCGTCGAGCCCGTTGAAACTCTTGAGTCCCTTGAGCCTTCCGAGGAGTACGGAACCACGATGAACGAACAGCGCCGCCAGATCCTGGAGATGCTGGCCGAGGGCAAGATCACCGCGGACGAGGCCGGGAGACTGATCGACGCCCTCGAACGACAGCGGCCCGAAACCGCACCCGACACCACGCCGGGTCCGCACCCCCGGCCCAGGTACCTGCGGGTGGTGGTGAACTCGACCGATGGCACCGGCGGCGACGGCGCGAGCCGGGTCAACGTCCGGATCCCCTTGCAACTGCTCCGCGCCGGGGTACGGCTCACCAGCCTCGTCCCCCCGCAGGCTCTTACCAAGATCAACACAGAGCTGAACCGGTCGGGCGTGCCGATCGACCTCACCCAGCTCAAGCAGCAGCACATCGAAGACCTCATCGAGCAGCTCGACGGCGTCGACATCGACGTCGACGACATCGACGGCACGGTGCAGGTGTTCTGCGAGTGACACCAGGGCGGACACCGGAGCCGGCCGCCCGCCGCGCTCCTTCCGCGGCGCGGCGGCCGCGCCGCGGAAGGAGCCCGGGGCGGCGCAGGGCCGTCCGTCCCAGCTACGACGGCGGTGCCGCGGGGATATCCGGGCGGCACAAGGCGCCGGATCCGGGCGGCGGAAGGCGCGTGAGGGGTCGGTGCGCGGTAGAGAACCCGGCCGGGAGCGCGGCCTGGGCCTGCGGCGGGGCGGGTACGGGCCCGGGGCGGCTGCCCCGGGCCCGTACCCGCTGATCGTCAGCTGTGCGGAACGACCGCGACCGGTGCCGAGGAGTGGTGCAGTACGGCATGGGCGACGGAGCCGATCCGGCCGCCGAAGGGCGCCCGGCGCATCCGGCGGCCGACCACCAGCAGGGACGCGCCGCGTGCGGCCTCGACCAGGACGTCGGCCGTCTTGCCGACCGTCGGCGCCTCGGTGACCGGGACTCCGGGGTGCTCGGCCCGCCACGGCGCCAGCACCTCGGTGAGCGTGGCCGCCTCCTGCTTCGCCAGTTCGGCGTCGAGGACCGGGTCCTGCGGCAGCCCGTAGGCGAAGTAGGGCGGCAGGGACCAGGCATGGACCACGCGCAGGGGCGCGCCACGCCGGGCCGCGTCCTCGAAGGCGTACCGGAGGAGGACGTCGTCGGGCTCGTGCGCGTCGATACCGAGGACGACCGGCCCCTCGGCGGGGTGCTTCGCGCCGTCCGCGGATCCGTCGCCGGGCACCCGGACGAAGACGACGGGACTGGTGGTCTCCGCCAGGACGGCCTGCCCTACGGAGCCGACGAAGAAGCCGCCGAGGCCGCTCAGCCCCCGGGAGCCGAGGACGAGGAGCGCGGACTCCTCCGCGAGCCGGGCCAGCACCTCACCCGGACGGCCCGTCGACTGGTCGGCGGTCACTTCCAGTCCGGGGTGGCGTTCACGGATCCCGGCCGCCGCCTCGACGGGGATCCGGCCGCCCCGGTGGCCCCGGCTCTCCTCCCCGAGGAAAGCGGCCCTGGCCGCCATCGGAACGGGCTCCCAGACGCTGACCAGTTTCAACGGCAGTCCGCGCAGCGCGGCTTCGCGGGCCGCCCACTCGGCCGCCGCCAGGCTCTCCGGGGAGCCGTCGACGCCGGCGGAGACGGTGCCGGTGCTGCTGGTGCTGGGGCTGGGCATGGATGCACACCTCCTGGTACGGGCGGGGATCGACGATGATCCCCTTCCCAGCATCGACGGCGGCATCCGCAGGTGCGAGGGCCACAGGTCCCGGCGGTCCGGCCCGGAGGTCCCCCGCGAACGGCCGACCGGCCCGGCCCGAAGCCTCCCGGCGGATCGCGACCACTTACCTCCCCGCACCACTCCACACCGCCGAACGGGTGAACACCACCGGCCCGGCCCGAGGCCGCAGACGCCCTTCTCGCGACCTTTCGGCGCGCTGCCGCACGGCGCGGCGACCCGGCCGGGGAAAGGCCCCACAAGGCCCCTTGGAAGGGCCTCTCGACACCCCTCTCCGAACACCCCCGATCACCCTTTGACGCGCCTCTCACCTGCGGTAACGTGAGGCAGGCCGAGCCGGTCGCCCGACCACGGCCACCGCGGCGCACCCCTGCGCGCCGTATGCCGGTATCCGGTGTTCCGGTATCAGGTGTTCCGGTATCCCCGTCAGCCAGACCTCCGTGAGGCTCCGCCATGCCCGAAACCCCCTCCCCCCGCGCCTTGTCCGACCTTCCGTACTCCCGCCATCTCACGCCCCTCGCGGGGGAACTGACCGACGGTGAGCGGCACGACCTGGACTGCGTCCGGCTCGACGGCGGCAGTTACGCCGGCCTCGACGCTCCCGGTCTGCGGCTGACGGAGTCCGCTCTCACCTCGGTCTCCTTCTCCGGCGGACGGCTCCGGCGGGCGCGCTTCAACGACGTCTGGATGCACACCGTCCGGTTCGTCGGCACGGATCTGGCGGAGACGTCCTGGCTGGACACCGAGTTCACGGCGGGTGTCCTGGCCGGTCTTGAGCTGCACGGCGCCGCGCTGCACCGGGTCGTCTTCCATCAGTGCAAGTTCGACTCGGTGAACCTGCGGGCCACGACGCTGCGGGACGTGGTCTTCGTCGACTGCCTGCTCCGGGACGCCGATTTCGCCGGGGCACGGCTCTCCGGTGTCTCCTTCCCCGGTTCCACGCTGGAGGGCGCCCGGTTCGCCGGGGCCGGACTCAAGGACGTGGACCTGCGGTCCGCTGCCCGGCTGGACATCGGCGACGGCGTGGAGTCGCTCCGCGGCGCCACCATCAGCACCCTCCAGCTCTTCGACCTCGCACCGCGGTTCGCCCACGCGCTCGGAGTCGTCGTACGGGACGACTGAGTTCGCGCGGTCAGCGCAGGCCGATCACGAGGGGGCCGCCGTCGGGGTCGCGGAGGGCCGACGGGGGGACGACGGACCACGGGACGGGCAGGATGCGGCCCGGGGCGGCGGGCCGTGCCGACCTGTACTCCGCGAGCGTCCGGCCGTCGCGGCGGAGCGCCAGTCCGGGCGCGCGGTGGTACTGGTCGGTCCACAGCAGCAGCCTGCCGCGCGGCGGTGCGGGGTCGCCGGGCCGCAGCAGGCCCGGGGCGACCCAGCGGAAGGGCGCCTCGGCCAGCAGCCGGACGCCGACGGACGGGCCGGTGAGGTCTTCGGCCGCGAGCCGGGCCGCGATCGGGGCGGCGAGATGGCGGCCGTCGAGGGCGGCGGCGTCCGCGGTGTCGACCGGATGCAGGAGGTTTCCGGCGGCGTACACGCCGGGGCGGCTGGTGCGTAGGGTGGTGTCGACCAGCGGGCCGAGGGTGCCGGGGTCGAGGTCGAGGCCGCCGTCCCGGGCGAGTTCGTGGTCGGGGATCCAGTCTCCGGTGAGAACGACCGTGTCGCAGTCGACGGTGCGGCGGGCGCCGGTGTCGAGGTGTTCGATCTCGACGGCTTCGACACGGGTACGGCCGATGATGCGGACCAGCCGGGTGCGGTGGGCGACGGGGGCGCGGAGCAGGGCGCCCGCAGTGAGGGTGAGGGCGAGGGGTGTCCCGGTCCGCCGGTGGGGGCCGAGCAGCAGGGCGACCCGGCAGCCCGCGCGGTGCAGGGCGAGGGCTGCGGACCGGCTGACGGGGTCGGTTCCGACGACGACCGCGCGGCGGCCCACGGTGCGGCGGGCGTCCAGATGGAGGGCGTTCTGGAGCTGTCCGGTGGTGAGGACTCCGGCGGGCCGGTCGCCGGGGACCAGGCGGGCGGCGCGCGGGCGTTCGCGGGCTCCGGTGGCGAGGACGACGATTCGGGGCTCGACCCGGAACCGGCCCTCGGGGCTGGTGACGTCGAGGGCGGGGCGGGGGAAGGTGCCGTGGTCCGCGGGGCCTGAGGGGTCGGGGGACCAGCCGGTGACCGTGGCACGGGTTCTGACGACCGCTCCGGCCTTCAGAGCGGCATCGGTCAGCCGCCGGGCGTAGGCGGGTCCGGTCAGCAGCCGGTGCAGATCCCGGGTCCCGAAGCCGGTGTGGTGGCTGTGGCGGGGGATGCCGCCCGGTTCGGCCTCCCGTTCGAGGACGAGGACCTCGCCGGGGATCAGGGGGGCGAGCGCGGCGGCGGCCGTCAGTCCGGCGGGGCCGGCGCCCACGACGAGGACATCGGGCGAGAGGAGGGGCGAAGGGATGAGGGGGGTGGTGCGGCGGCGCGGGCCGGTGGTGGGCGGTTGCGGGCTGCTGGTGGGCGGGGGCGGGCTGGTCACGGTCGGGGCGTCACCTCGTGGGGCGGGAAGAGCCACGGCCTCGGGCCGTCTCTTCGCGGGGCGTTCGGGCGGGGGCGGCGGGCGGCGCGGGAGCCGCCGGGGGCTCGCAACGGGCCGTACAGCCGTGTCCGCCCGTATGACCGGCCAGCATCCGTTCCACCGCCGGGCCGCAGAAGAATCCCTGGCAGCGGCCGTTCATCGCGCGGGTACGGCGGCGCAGTCCATCTTGGGTACGGGCCGGCAGCGGGGCGTGGCAGGCGTCCCGGATCTCGCCCGCGGTGACCCGTTCGCAGAAACAGACGATCTCGCCGTACGCCGGGTCGGCGGCGATCCGCTCACCGTCCCGGTAGGGGCGGACTCCGGTTTCGCCGAGGTACGGCACGGTCGGTGGCGGCGGCAGATCGGTGCGTTCCCGGAGGCCGAGTCCGCTCGCGGCGAGCGTGTCGCGGACGTGTTCGGCGATGGCCATGCTCGCGGAGAGCCCGGTCGAGCGGATACCGCCGACGAGGACGTAGCGCCGGTCGGGATCGGCTTCGATCAGATAGTCGGCGCGGCCGGTCACCGAGGCGCGCAGTCCGGCGTAGGCGGCGGTGACCTCCTCGTCGAGGAGGCGCGGCATCAGCTCGGCGCCCTTGTCGAGCAGGAAGGCGAGGCCGTCCTCGGTCGTGCCGGTGGCGGTGCGGTCGGTGAGGTCGTCGGCGGTCGGACCGAGCAGCACGTTCCCGTACACGGTCGGGGCGACGAGGACGCCCTTGCCGACCGCGGTGGGGACGGGAAGCACGATCCGGTCGACGAGCGGGCGGGCGAGCTTGTCGAAGACGAGGAGTTCACCGCGGCGCGGGGTGACGGTGAAGCGGTCGTATCCGAAAAGGGCGTCGATCCGGTCGGCGCCGAGTCCGGCCGCGTTGACGGTCCAGCGGGTACGCACCGGGCCCTGCGGGGTGCGCAGGGTGGTGATGCCGTCCGTGTCCACGGCCTCGGTGACCGGATGGTCGAGGAGGAGCACGGTGCCGCGGGCCAGGGCGTCGGTACCGAGCGCGAGCGTGGTCGTCCAGGTGCAGATGATCGCCTCGTCGGGGACGGTGAGCCCGGCGAGGGCGCCCGCGCCGAGCGCGGGCACCAGGCCGTACACCGTCTGGGGGCCGACGAGTTCCGTCCGGTGGTAGCCGTTGGCGACGGCCTTGGCCCGCAGGGCGGGCAGGGCGGCGGACTCCTCGGCGGTCCGGGCGACCAGAAGGGCCCCGGGGTACTCGACGGGGATCCCGGTCTCGCGGGCGTAGGCCGACAGCAGGGCGTGGCCTCGGGCGACGAGCCGGGACTCCAGGGTGCCGGGGCCGGCGTCGAAGCCCGTGTGCAGGATGCCGGTGTTGGCTTTGCTGGTGCCGTCGCCGAGATCGGAGCGGGCTTCGACCAGTGCCACGGACAGCTGGTGGCCCGCGAGTTCGCGGGCGACGGCGGCGCCGACGACACCGCCGCCGATCACGGCGACGTCGAACACGGGAGGGGGGACGGGGGGCGGGGCGCTCATCGGGGTGCTCCCGTGCGGAGGGACGCTTCGGCCACCGCCGTCCAGGTGGCCCGGAACTCCGCGGCCCGGTCCTCCGGCCACTCGGGCTCGTACACCGCCGACGGCTTCCAGTCACCGACGGCGTCCCGCAGGCTCAGCCCGGGGTCGAGCGCCAGTCTGGCGAGGGCCGCCGCACCGAGCGGGGTGGCGTGCGGGGAGGGGTAGACCTCGACGGGGAGCCGGGCGAGATCGGCCTGGGCCTGCATCAGGGTTCTGCTGCGGGTGAGTCCGCCGTCCGCGCGGAGCCGGGTGAGCGGGCTGCCGAGATCGGCGGCCACCAGATCGGACACGGTGGCGACCTGGGCGGCGACGCCCTGGACGACGGCGAGCACCAGATGCTCCGGACGGGTGGAGAGGGTCATTCCGGTGAAGGTGGCGGTGGCGTCGGAGCGCCACCAGGGGGCTGCGAGACCGGCGAGCGCGGGGACGCACAGGGTGCCGTCGGACTCCGCCGCGGCCATGCTGTCGAGTTCGCCGGCGGAGCGGATGAAACCGAGGTCGTGGAGCCAGCGGATCGCGGACGCCGCCGTGTACACCTGGCCGTCGACGCAGTACGGGGTACGGCCCCGGGCCCGCCAGGCGACCGAGGTGGTGAGGCCGGAGGTGGAACGCACCGCTTCGGTCCCGGTGTTGGCGAGGAGGAACGCTCCGGTGCCGTAGGTGCACTTGGCCTCCCCGGCCGCCAGGCAGCCTTCGGCGAGGAGCGCGGCCTGCTGGTCCACGACGATTCCGGCGACGGGGACCTCACGGCCGAAGGCCCGGGTGGTGCCGACGATCTCGTCGCAGGCGGCTATCCGCGGCAGGGGTTCGTCCGCGAGGCCGAACAGCGCGGTCAGTTCGGGGTCCCAGTCGGCGCGGTCGAGGTCCAGCAGCAGGGAGCGGCTCGCGGTGGCGGCGTCGGTGACGAAGGCCCCGGTGAGATGGTGCAGCAGCCAGCTGTCGACGGTGGTGACCACGCCTTCGGTGGTCAGGTTCCGGCGCAGCCAGGCCATTTTGGGTGCGGAGAAGTAGGGGTCGAGGACCAGCCCGGTGCGGGCGGCGATCAGTTCGGCGTGGTCGGCCAGCCGGGCGCACTCGGATTCGGCGCGCCGGTCCTGCCAGACGACGGCCGGGGTCAGCGGGGCTCCGGTGCCGGGGTCCCAGGCGAGGACGGTCTCGCCCTGGTTGGCGAGGGCCACGACATCGACCGGGCGGCCCGCGGCGGCGACGGCGCGGCGGCCGGTGTCGAGTACGGAGGCCAGCAGGGCGGCCGGATCCTGCTCGACCACTCCCCCGTCGGCGTAGCGGGGCCGCAGCTCCGCCTCGGCGAGGGCGAGCCCGGTGCCGTCGTGGTCCACGACGACGGCTTTGGTGCCGGAGGTGCCCTGGTCGACGGCGAGGACGACGGTCACCGGCGTGCCTCCCCGCGGGGGCGTGCGGGCGGCCCGGCGCAGGCTCGCGACCCGGGTGGCCGGGCTTCCGGGGCGGGCACGTCCGGGGTGGTTCGGCTGGGCACGGGGCGATTCCTTTCACGGTTCCGCACCCGGCCCGCGCTGCGGCGGGCCGGTGCGGGGCGGACGGAGACCACGAGGGCCACGGATACCACAGGGGCCACGGGGTTCACGGGCGGCGCGGCGCGGCCCCTGGGCGGTCCGGCTCCGGTGGCCGCACCGGCCGCCGGTTGCCGCACGCGGCGGGATCAGACCACCAGCACCTCGCAGCCGGTCCCGCCGACGGCCGCGACGAGTGCGGCGGACGCCGAACCGTCGGTGATGACCGCCGTGCAGTCGCCGGGCGCGCAGACCCGGTAGCCGGCGACCCGCCCCCATTTGCTGCCGTCCGCGACGGCGTAGACGCAGGCGCTGTTGGCCAGGATCCGCTCCTTGGTGGCGATCTCCTCGTAGTGGTAGTCCGTGACCCCGGCGGCGGGGTCGACACCGCCGCAGCCGAGGAAGGCGATATCCGGATGGATCCCGGCGAAGAAGCGGACGGTCTCCGGCCCGGAGCAGGCCAGATCGCCGCCGCGGAGCCGGCCGCCGGGCAGCAGCACCCCGGCCCGGGGCAGCGCGGACACCACCCGGGCCACCTGGAGGGAGGGGGTGACGACGGTGCCGCGGAAGTCCCGCGGCAGGGCGTGCGCGATCTGGACGGCGGTGGTGCCGATGTCGATCGCCACGATCGCGCCGTTCTCCACCAGCGCCGCGGCCGCCCGGCCGATCGCCGCCTTGGCCTCCGGATGGGAAGCGGCCCGGTCGGCGAACGACGCCTCCTCGCCGCCGAACTGGCGGACCACCGCCAGGGACGCGGCGCCGCCGCGCACCCGCCGCAGGATGCCTCTGCGTTCCATCCGGCCGAGGTCCCGGCGGACGGTCTCCGCGGACACCTGGAGCTGGTCGGCGAGGGCCTCGGTGCTGATGGTGCCGGCCCGGTCGACGACGGCGGAGATTCGGCGATGGCGCTCCGCGGGAAGCATCACGGCTCCTGACTGTTACCGCCCGTATCTGACCGGGCACGTCGGGAAGTGTGGTTTGCTGCCCGAATCCCGTCAAGGGGGTGAACGGAGTTCGGCTACCGGCGACCGTCGGAACCGGCCAACACGACCGGCCCCGGGAACCGGCGGCGGCGCGCAAGGCTCCTCCACCGGCGGCCCGCAGGCCTCCCGGGTCCGCTGCCCCCCTGCCCCCTGCCCCGCGACCGGTGCGGCGGTGCGGCGGTGCGGCGGTGCGGCCACCGTAGTCGGCGGCTCCATCCGCCGGTCCTCCGGGGTGTCTTGCGCGAGTGTTCCGCGCCCGGAATGGGTGACCGGAATGGGTGACCGGAATGGATGAGCGGTCTCTCATGGAGTATTCCGGCGGATTTCGTTGACAGTGCGCCGGGCGGCTCCTTAGCTTCCCTCAGGGGCGGCCCGTGGGACGAATGGAGCGGGCGGGCGCCCGGCCGTACGGTCCGGGCGGAAGATCGCGGGAGAATCCGGTGCAGGGGAGGCGCGGTCATGCGGAATCAGCCCACCGCCGACATCATCGAACAGATCCGGGACATTCCCTTCTATCGGGATTCGGTGGCCCGCGGCTGGTTTCCCGTTCTCGGGAAAACGGAAGTCGCCCGGGGTTTTCCGGACCGCTGGCTGACTCCCCGGGTGACGGCCGCTCTGGCGTCGGGCGAGGCCGAGTTCGCGCTGTCGGCGGGCGCGGACCCCGGCCGGCTGCCGTTCGTCCGGCCGCCTTCGTTCCCGCTGAAGTCCGCCTACCGGCTGTGGAGTACGCATCCCGAACTCGCGGCGACCTGGCGCGAGGGCTGTCGCCGGGTGTCGCTGACGACCCTTCCCGTGGGCGGGGACCTGCCCTTTTCCGCCCCGCAGCGAACACCACGAACGCCACGAACGCCGCAGACACCACGGACACCACGGACGCATCGGGCGGAGGAGCCGGACCGGCGGACGGTCCGGGTCGGGCTGCGCGTCGACCCGGAGCAGTGGGAGCGCGGCGAGGTCGCGGGCGTACTCGACGAACTCCGTTCGCAGCAGCGTCGGCACCCCCTCGGCCGCTACCACCTCGACGGCCCGGGTGCGCAGTTGGCGCATCTGGTGCGCACCGCGCACCGGCAGGGCCTGTACGAGCGGTTCCCGCGACCGGCGAGCGTGGTCACGGCGTACGCGTACACCCCGGTCAACGTCCGCCGCTATCTGGAGCGGCAGTTGGCCTGTCCGGTGGTCGACCTGTTCGGTGACGCCGAGGTCGGCCATCTGTACTCGGGCGACAGCGGCGGGCACTACCGCCCGTTCCTGGACCGGATGAGCGTCGAGTTCGCCCCGCTGGCGCCGGGCAGCGGGCTGCACGGGCTGATCGTCACCAGTGTCCGCAATCCGTATATGCCACTGATCCGGTACCGGACCGGTGACTGCGTACGGCCGGTCGGGCCGGGGACGGACGCGGCCCGTGCGGTGCGGTTCTGCGGCCGGGCGGCCGAGGTGCTGCCGACCCCTCGGGGGCCGGTATCGCAGGGCGATCTCGACGACTGCCTCGCGGCCGTCTCGCCGCGGATCTTCCTGAGTCAGCTGCGGACGACGGGGCCGCGGGAGACCCGGCTGCTGTACACGACGTTCGACGGGGAACCGCTGGACGGGGCGGAAAGTGCCCGGCTGGCGGACAGCATCGGTGAACTGACGGAATTCCGGTGCGAGATCGCGCACCGTACCCGCATTCCGATCGGCGCATCGGGGAAATACGCCTGGCTGGTACGGGAACGCTGATGCCTCTTCCGGCGCCCGCGGAAGTGCCCGGAGCGGCGGCCCCGCAATGGCCCGGCATCGCGGCCCGGCGGGGTGTTATGGTGATCGCGTACCGCATCTCATGGCGGCCTCCCTCGTATCCGATCAACGGAGGCTCTGCTGTGCCCTCTGCGTCTTTCCCTTCCACGCTTCAGGTGCGCCCCTTCCGCCGCGAGGACCGCGATCAGCTGACCGCACTCGTCAATGCCCATGCGGCCGCGGTGGTGCCCGGCGCCGGCGTCTCGGTGAACACGGTCATCAGCGGTCTGGAACGCTCCCCCGAGGAGTACGTCACCGACCCGTGGGTGGCCGAGCGGACCACCCTCGTCGCCGAGGACCGGCGGCGGATCGTAGCCGCCGCGCAGCTGCTGCGCCACCGCGACGACCCCGACGTCGGTGAGGACTACCGGGACACCGGCCGTATCGAGTGGTTCGTCCATCTGCCGTCGGACGGCGACGAGGCGGCGCGGCTGCTGGTCTCCGCCTGTCTCGCCCAGCTCGGCCGGTGGCACGTCCGGGCCCGGTTCGCCGACGGCCGGCTGCCGGTTCCCGGGGTGTACGGCGTCCCGGACGCCTGGCCGCATGTCCGGTCCGTCCTCGAAGGTGCCGGATTCGTCCACACCGGAGATGTCGAGGTGCTGCTGCTCGCCCCGGTGGCCGCACTGCCCGAGCCGGGCCCGGCGCCGCTGCCGGGGCTGACCCTGCACCGGGCGCTGGGCCCCCTCGGCACCCGGCTCGGCGCCCGCGTCGACGGCATCGAGGTGGCGTACGTCGAACTGGACACCCACCTCGACCGGCCCGAGCGGCATGCCCGCCCCGGCGGACTGGCCGATATCGCGGACCTCGAACTGCCGGACGAGCCCGTTCCGGGCCTGCCGGAGTGGCTGCTGGGCGAAGCCCGGCGCTGGCTGGAGCTGTGCGGGGTCGACAAACTGCTGACCTACGCCGATCCGGACGACGCCGACGAGGCCGAGCACATCGCACTCCTCACCGGGCTCGGCTTCCACGAGCTGGGCCGCACCGCCCGCGGCTGGACCCACCGGGCGGACTGACCCGTCGTCCGCCGGTGGTTCGGGGGCGGGCCCGCCCCCGAACCACCGGCACCAGCCGCCGCGGGCCGCCGCCTACCCGGGTGGCGGCCCTCAGTCACGACTCCCTACGGCGCGTCCGGTCCGGCGGCCAGCGCGGCCGCCGCCGCGAGCAGCTGGTCCAGGGCGCGCCGCGTGCCCGCGTCCGGCTTCGTTCCCGCGACGACGAGGCTCATGCAGAGCCCGTCGAGCCCGTTCATCACAAAGCGGGCCAGCTCCTCCGGCGGCAGCGCGTAGCTGCGGCCGCTGCGGCGCGCCACGTCCCGCAGGGCCCCGGCGGCGATCTCGGCGATCTCCTGGTGGTAGCGGACGACCACCTCGCGCAGTTCGGGGGTGCGCATGGAGAGGGCGACCAGTTCCAGCCAGAGCAGATTGAGATCGGGCCGGTCCACGAGATCGGTCCAGATCGTGTCGGCGGTGGCCCGCAGCGCCTCCTCCAGGCTGTCCGCCCGCCCGGCCGCCTGCTGCACCCCGGCGAGCAGATCGGCCGTGAGGGTCTCCAGTACGGCGCGGTAGAGGTCGGCCTTGGTGCCGAAGGTGTAGTGCACGGTCGCCTGCGCCACGCCCAGCTCGGCCGCGATCCTGCGGGTGCTGCCCGCGGCGACGCCCTCGCGGGCCATGAGTTCGATGGCCGCGGCGATGAGCTGGGGACGGCGTTCGGCGGCGGATACATGAGCCATACCGGCAACTATAGCGACATAGTCAACCACCCCAGTCGAACGACTTTGTCAGTCGACCAAGTCATGCGTATGGTGATGCGGGAAGACCGAGCAGCTCACCGAGGGGCAGGCAGATGAATCCGACCGCACTCCGTCCGGCCGTACCCGGCGCCACCGTGCCCGAGCGGGCCCGGATCCCCCTGGTGGGACATGCGCTCAACGTGCCGACGGATACGTTCATCCAGTACGCGATGCGCGAGGCCCGCGAACTGGGCCCGCTCTACAACCTGCGCTTCTTCAACGAGGACACCTGGGTCGTCTCGGGCTCCGACCTGGTGGCCGAACTCTGCGACGAGACCCGTTTCCGCAAGTCGGTGCTGCAACTGGAGGCCGTCCGCGAGTTCACCGGCGACGGACTGTTCACCGCCTACAACGAGGAGCCGAACTGGCGCCGGGCGCACAACATCCTGCTGCCCGCGTTCGCGTTCGACGCGCTCAAGTCGTACCACCCGGTCATGACGCGGGTGGCCCGGCGGCTGCTGGCCAAGTGGGACGCGGCCGCGGGCAGCCCGGTCGCGGTCGCCGACGATATGACCCGGCTGACCCTGGACACCATCGGGCTCTGCGGCTTCGGCTACGACTTCGGCAGTTTCGACCGGCGCGACGAGCATCCGTTCATCGCCTCGATGGTCCGGGCGCTGGACCACGCCCAGCGGAAGGCCGCCTTCCTCCCGGGCCTCGACTTCCTCTACGCCCGCGCCGAGAAGCGGCAGCGGAAGGACGTCGCGCTGATGAACCGGCTCGCCGACGACATCGTGCGGTCCCGCCGCGCGGCGGCGCGGACGTCCGACGGCACCGCCCCGGCCGGGGACGATCTGCTGGCGCTGATGCTGGACGCCGTGGACCAGGACACCGGCGAGCGCCTGGACGACACCAATATCCGCTACCAGATGCTCACCTTCCTGATCGCCGGACACGAGACGACCAGCGGTGCGCTCTCCTTCGCCCTCTACTACCTGCTGAAGAACCCGGCCGTGCTGGCCGCCGCGCGGGCCGAGACCGATGCCCTGTGGGGCGCGGACCCGGACCCCGACCCCTCGTACGAGGACGTGGGCAGGCTGCGGTACCTCCGGCAGGTGCTCGACGAGAGCCTGCGGCTGTGGCCGACCGCGCCCGGTTTCGCCGTGGAGCCGCTGGAGGACACCGTGATCGGCGGCCGCCACCCGGTGCGGAAGGGGCAGTCGATACTGATCCTCACGCCGATGCTGCACCGCGAACCGGGCTGGGGGGCCAATCCGGAACTGTTCGACCCGGACCGGTTCTCGCCCGAGGCCCTAGAGGCGCGCCCCGGCCATCTCTACAAGCCCTTCGGCAACGGGGAACGGTCCTGTATCGGCCGCCGGTTCGCGCTCCACGAGGCGACCCTGCTGCTCGGGCTGATCGTCCACCGCTACCAGCTGCTGGACCACGCCCACTACGCGCTGCGGGTCAAGGAGACCCTCACCCTCAAGCCCGACGGATTCACCCTGACCCCCGTCCCGCGCGAGCCCGGGGACCGGTCACGGGCGGCGGCGCCCGCGGCCGTCTCCGTACCGCGGCAGCAGACAGCCGGGGGCGGGGCGCTCCCGGAGCTGCGCGCCCCGGGGACCACGCTGACCGTACTGTACGGCTCCAATCTGGGCACCTCCCGGAGCCTGGCCGCCGATATCGCCGACCGGGGCGCCCGC
Source organism: Streptomyces sp. NPDC094448 (assembly GCF_044763775.1). NCBI lineage: Bacteria > Bacillati > Actinomycetota > Actinomycetes > Kitasatosporales > Streptomycetaceae > Streptomyces > Streptomyces sp. NPDC094448. Next base: position 127,535 of record NZ_JBIWGU010000014.1, read on the forward strand.
CACGGCTTCACGACCGCCGTCGCCCCGCTCGACGAGGCCGTGGACGCGCTGGACCCGGAGCGGCCCGTGCTGATCGTCACCTCCTCCTACAACGGGCGGCCCACCGACGACGCCGTGCGCTTCCTGGACTGGTTGCAGGGCGGTCCCGAGGGGCTGACGGGACTGCCGTACGCCGTCCTCGGCGCCGGGGACCGCAACTGGTCCGCGACCTATCAGCGCGTGCCGGCCCTCGTCGACGAGCAGCTGCGGGCGGCCGGGGCACGACCGCTGGCCGACCGGGCCGCGGTCGACGTCTCCCTCGATGTGACCGAGGCCGTCGCCGCCTGGCAGGACCGGGTCTTCTCGGTGCTGCTGGAGCGGTACGGGGTCCCCGCGGGCGAGGCCGGGGAGAGCACGCCCGCGGGCCCCCGCCATACGGTCACGGACGCGCCGCCCACCGCGGAACCGGAGATCCCCGCGCACGACGGCATGGTCCCGCTGACCGTCGCCGGCACCGGTGAACTCGCCGATCTCACCCATCCGCTGGGCCGCTCGAAGCGCTTCCTCTCGCTGGACCTGCCGGAGGGCACGGAGTACCGCACGGGCGACCATCTGCTGGTACGGCTCGCCAACCCGGAGGCCGTCGTCGAGCGGACGGCGAAGCTGCTCGGCCTCCACCCGGAGCGGACGGTCGTCCTGAGCGCGGGTGCGGGCACCGGCGGCCGGACCGCGCTGCCCCTGGACCGGCCGATGACGGTACGCACGCTGCTCACCCACTTCGTGGACCTGGACCGGCCCGCGACCGCCCGGCAGGCCGCCGCCCTCGCCGCGCACGCGCCCTGCCCGCCGGAGCGGCAGGCGCTCGCCGCGCACGTCCCCGGCACCGACACCGTCCCCGATCTGCTGGACCGGCACGCCTCGTGCCGCCCCGGCCTGGCCGGACTGCTGGACGTCCTGGAAGCGGCGCCGACCCGCTACTACTCGGTCTCCTCCTCCCCCGCCGTCGCACCCCGCCGGGCCGATCTGATGGTCTCCGCCCATCCGGTGCCGCACCGCGACGGCGAGGGCAGCTTCCTCGGCGCGGGCGCCGCGTACACGGCCGCCCTGGAGCCCGGGGCCGTCCTGTACGGCAGGGTCTCGCCCTGCCGGGAGGCGTTCCGGCTCCCCGCCGATCCGTCCGTGCCGGTGATCGCGATCGCCGCCGGAACCGGTGCCGCGCCCTTCCGCGGAATGATCGCGGACCGGGCCGCGGCCGCCCCCGCGCCGGACCGGGCGCCGATGCTCTGCTATCTCGGCAGCGACCACCCGGACGTCGACTATCTGCACCGCGGCGAGCTGGAGGCCGCCGAGTCGGCGGGGGCGGTGAGCCTGCGCCCGGCGTTCTCGCGGGCCCCCGAACACGGTGTCCGGTACGTCCAGCACCGGCTGCTCCGCGAGTCCGCGGAGGTGTGGTCTCTGCTCGCGGCGGGCGCCCATGTACGGGTCTGCGGCGACGGGCGGGCCATGGCGCCCGCCGTCCGGGAGGCCCTGCGCACCATTCGCGCCGAGCACACGGGCGACGGCCCGGAGGAGGCCGGGGCATGGCTCGACGCGCTGATGGCTGAGGGGCGGTACGTGGAGGACGTCTGGGCGGGATGAGCCGGGACGGCGGATACGGAGGGGCCCGGTCCGTGACTCTGCCGGTCGATGACCGGCCCCTCCGTACGTTCCCGCCGCAGTGTCAGTCGCGTTCGACGTCGACCTCGGTCAGCCGGGCGAAGCGCTCCGGGTCCCGGCGGCGGATCCGGACCGCGACCGCGATCCCGGCGGCCAGCACCACGGGCAGCGGCACCAGCAGGGCCGTATTGACCGCCCCCGTACGGCCGGTGAGCAGGTCGAAGTGGACGACGGCGAGGACCGCGAGCACGGCCAGCCCGGCGAAGGCCACCAGCGGGGCGACGACGACCCGCCAGACCGACATGCCCTGCCGGTCGCGGCGGAAGAAGAACACCACGGCCAGCGCGGCGAGAGCCTGCATCACCATGATCCCGAGGACGCCCGTGGAGTTCGACCAGAGGAAGATCTCGCCGTACGGATCGGCGCCGATCAGCGCCCCGCCGACCACGATCACCAGACCGAACACCGTCTGGACGACGACCGCGGCAGCCGGGGAACCCTGCTGGGGCGACACCCGGGCGAGCCGTCGCGGCAGCAGTCCCTCACGGCCCAGGGCGTAGAGGTAGCGGGCCGCCGCGTTGTGGAAGGCGAGGGTGGCCGCGAAGGCGCTGATCACGATCAGGACGTGCATCGAGTCGGCCAGCCAGCGGCCGACGAACTGCTCGGCGGCGGTGAACGTGAGCTGGGGCCCGTCGGCGGTCCGGGCCATCGAGACCGAGGCGTCGGTGCCGAATCCGCCCATCAGCACCCAGACGCTGAAGGCGTAGAACAGGGCGAGGAAGCCGATGGCGACAAAGGTCGCCCTGGGCACGGTACGCGCCGGGTCCCTCGCCTCCTCGGCGTAGATCGCGGTCGCCTCGAAACCGGTGAACGCCCCGATGACCAGGACGAACATTCCCGCCATTCCCGCGGACGACGCCAGCACCGAGGGGTCGAAGGAGGTGGTGTCGAAGGCCTCGGTGCCCCGGTCGGCGAGGATCCCGACCTCCATCACCAGCAGCACCAGCACCTCCAGGACCAGGGCGACGCCCAGGACCTTGGCGCTGAGCGTCACCCGCAGCCAGCCGAGCACCCCCACACCGAGGACACAGAGCGTGGCCAGCGGCCACCACGGCGCCTCGGCGCCGGTGAGGTCCTCGATGGTCGTCGAGGCGAAGTAGCCGAAACCGGCGGCCACACCGGGCGCAATGAGGTTGTACGAGAGCGTCGCGAGATAGGCGGTGCCGACGCCCAGGGTGCGGCCCAGCCCGCGGGCTACGTACGCGTAGAAGGCCCCCGCGTTGCGGACATGGCGGCTCATCGCCGTGAATCCGGCGGCGAAGAAGACCAGCAGCACGCCGGAGACCAGATAGCCGAGCGGGGTGGCCGGGCCGCCGATGCCGATGGCGAAGGGGGCGACCCCGGCGAGCACGGTGAGCGGAGCCGCCGCGGCGACCACGAAGAAGACCAGGTCGGAGGTGCCGATCCGGCCCTTGGCAAGACCGTCCGTCCCCGGCGGGGGCGGTGTGGCGCCGGCGGCGGGAGCGGCGGCGCCCGGGGACGGTTCGAGAGCGGTGGGCGGTTGGTTCATCGGTGGTTCCTCAACGTGCTGACGGGCCGTCAAGAGCGGCGCTGATACGGCTCCCGGTACGGGTTTCGGGGTGGGTGGGGGGTGGGTGAGGCGATGACGATTCCCTGTCACCGCGCCGGGCCCGCCGGGCAAGAGTGCGGAAAAGAGCAGCTCACACGGCTGGAACCCAGCGCGGCGCTCAAGTTATCTGGTATACCGAATACCAATCAAGAGGTCGCGGAAGCTTTTCCCGAGTCTGCGATGATCATGTGACGAGAACACCGGAAGGGACCGGTCCACCACCGGCCCGGAGGCGAGGGAGCCAGCCATGAGCAGCAGCGGGACCACCGGCCTTCCCGCCCGTGACTCCATCGGCGGGGCCCACCTCTCCCTGGGCGGCCAGGTGTATCTGGAGGTGCGGGAGCGGATCATCGACGGCCGGTGCCCGTCGGGGCACCGGGTCGTGGAGCGGGAGCTGGCGGACGAGCTGGGGGTCTCCCGGATCCCCGTACGCGAAGCCCTCCAGCGGCTGGAGGCGGAGGGGTTCGTCACCGTCCGGGCCCGCCGGGGGGCGTTCGTCGCGCCGCTCGGTCCGGCGGAGGCGGCGGACTTCTTCGATATCCGGGAGCGGCTGGAGGCGCTGGCGGCTTCACTGGCCGCCGCGCGGGCCGATGCCGAGGGACTGCGGACGCTGGAGAAGCTCCTCGAACGCGCCCGGCGCGCTGCGGGCTCCGCCCGCCGTACCCGGGAACTGGTCTCCATCCACGCCGACTTCCACCAGCAGATCGTGGTGATGGCGGGCAATCCGCTGCTGCTGGACCTGATGGCTCCGCTGGACGGCAGGCTCCGCAGGCTGTTCAGCCTGACCACCGAGCCCGCGGACGGCACGGCGATGTGCGGGGAGCACGAGCGGCTCTACGCGGCCATCCGCGACGGTGATCCGGCCGCTGCGGAGCGGATCGCCCGCGCGCACGTCTCGGGGACGCGGGAGGCAGCGCTGCGCCTGCTCGCCGCGACCACGACCACGACCACGGCGGAGACGGCGACCACGGCGGAGACGGCGACGGCGAAGACCGACGCGCCCGCCGACTGACGCCCGGCCTCGACCCTCCGTCCGCCGACACACCATGAACTCCGAAGGAGTACACCGGCCCATGGCCCCGCACACCCCCGTTCTGTTCACCTCCGTCCGCACCCCCGACGGCCGGACCGCCGATCTGCTGACCGCCGGCGGACGGATCGCCGCCTGGGATCCGCCGACGGGCCCGGCGGGCCCGCCAGGGGGGTGCGTCACCGTCGACGCCGGTGGTGCGCTGGCGCTGCCGTCGCCGGTGGACGCGCATATCCACCCCGACAAGACGACCTGGGGCGGCCCCTGGCTGACCCGGGAGCCGGCGCACTCGCTGCGCGATCTGATCGACGGGGACGTACGCTCCCGCTCCCGGATCCCGGGCACGGCAGCGGAGCGCGCGGGTGCCCTGATGGACCACGCCGTCGCCCACGGCACCCGGGCCATGCGCGCCCATGTCGACGTCGCCCCGGTGTACGGGCTGTCCGCGGTGCACGGGGTGCGCGAGGCAGCCGACGCCCGCAAGGACCTCCTCGGCGTGCAGATCGTCGCCTTTCCCCAGCTCGGTCTGATCAGCGCGCCCGGCACCACGGAGCTGCTGGTCCGGGCGCTGTCCGAGGGGGCGGACATCCTCGGCGGCCTCGATCCGCTCGGGGTCGACGGAGATCTGGACGGGCAGCTCGGCTTCCTCTTCGGCACCGCCGTACGGGAGAACGTCCCCCTCGACATCCACCTCCACGACGGCAACCCCGACGGGGTGCGCCAGCTCACGGAGATCGCCCGGCGGACGGTCGACGCGGGCCTGGAGGGACGGGTGACGGTCAGCCACGCGTTCTGCGTCGCGGATCTTGCCGCGGAGGAACTGGCCGCCACGGCCCGGCTGCTCGCCGGGGCCGGGGTCGCCCTCACGACCTGCGCCCTGGGCGCCGATCCGGTCCTGCCGACGGGTCCGCTCACCGGATACGGGGTGCTGGTCGCCGCGGGTTCGGACGGGGTACGCGACGCCTGGTCGCCCTTCGGCGACGGAAATATGGTCAACCGCGCGCATCTGCTCGCGTACCGTACCGACGCCCGTACCGACGCCGAACTCACCGCCTGCTACGACGTGGTGGCCCAGGGCGGTGCCGCGCTCCTCGGTCTGGAACCGTCCCGGCTCGCGGTCGGGGATCCGGCCGACTTCGTCCTGGTGGCTGCCGGTTCGGTGCCCGAGGCCGTGGTGGACCGGCCGGTGCCCCGGCTGGTGGTCCGCGGCGGCCGGGTGATCGCCCGGGACGGCGAGCTGGTGAGCTGATTCCGGCGGCGGACGCGCCCGGTCAGCCGGCGGCCGTGAAGTGGGTGGTGAACCAGCGGGCGGCCGCGTCGGTGACCTGCTCCAGGGCGCCCGGCTCCTCGAAGAGGTGTCCGGCGCCGTCGACGACCAGCAGTTCGCTTGCGGTACGGAGCCGGGCGCGGGCCCGGCGGTTCGCCTCCAGCACCCACGGATCCGCGCTGCCCACGACGAACAGGGTGGGAGCCGTCACGGCGTGGAGCCGGTCCGCGGCGAGATCGGGGCGGCCGCCGCGGGAGACGACGGCGGCACAGCGGTTGCCCGGTTCGGCCGCGGCCCACAGCGCGGCCGCCGCCCCGGTGCTGGCACCGAAGTAACCGAAGGGCAGCCCGGTACCCCCGGGATGCCCGGGGGTACCGGTGAGCCGGCGGGTGGCGTCGGTGAGCCGCCCGGCCAGCAGGGGGGTGTCGAAGACATTGCCCCGGTCGACGGCTTCCGCCTCGGTGAGGAGATCGAACAGCAGGGTGCCGATTCCGGCCGCGTTCAGCCCGGCGGCCACGCGGCGGTTGCGGGGGCTGTGCCGACTGCTGCCGCTGCCATGGGCGAAGAGGACGATGCCCGTCGCGCCGGGCGGCACCGTGAGAACACCGGCCGGCTCTCCCGCTCCGGACGGGATCACCACCTCGGTGCCCGCACCGTCCGCCGCCTCCGCTGCCTCGGCCCGGATCCGGTGTGCGGCGCGGGCCAGGCAGTCGACGACTTCGGCGTCCTCGGTCTGGGCGAAGTCGGTGTAGAACTGACCGACCGCGCTGAAGCCCGGCGGGGTGAGCGGACAGACCAGTTCGTCCGCCTCGTCCCCGAGCAACTCCGTCCAGTGCGCGGGCGCGACGGGGACGGCGAGCACCAGCCGGGCCGCACCCCTGGCCCGGACGATCCGGCAAGCGGCCCGGGCCGTGGATCCGGTGGCCACCCCGTCGTCGACCACGACGACCGTGCGCCCGGTGAGCGGCTCGGGGGCCCGTTCGCCGCGGTAGAGCCGGGCCCGCCGCTCCAGTACGGAGCGTTCGTACGCCTCGACCGCCGCCAGTTCGTCGTCGCTGACCCCGCCGCTGCGGACCACCTGGTCGTTGACGACCCGGACGCCGTCCTCCCCCACGGCCCCCATGCCCAGCTCCGGCTGGAAGGGGACGCCGAGCTTCCGTACGAGGCAGACGTCCAGCGGTGCCCGGAGCGCCTCGGCGACCTCGGCGGCGACGGGGACACCGCCGCGGGGCAGCCCGAGGACCACCGGCGGGCGTCCGGCGAACCGGCCCAGTCGCTGCGCGAGGCGCCGCCCGGCGTCCCGGCGGTTCGTGTAGTGGTCGGGGGAGCGGCCAGGGGGGCGGTCGGGGTAGTCGTCGGGGTACGTACGGTGATCGGTCATGGTCCCGCTCCTTCGTACCGTCGGGGACCAGCGGCGGAGGCGGCCGGAGCGGCTCGCGCCGCGGGCCCGGAGACCGCTCTGTGATCAGTGTGACTCGCGAGACGGGGCCGGTGCCAGGCGTGCTGCGCACAGCGCAGAAGAGCGGGCGGGCAGCGGACGCGGTCCGGCCGAACCGGGGGAGCCGGTACGGACAGGCGGGTAGGAGGTCCGGGTCCGACCGGCAGGCCGGCGGCGCCCACCGCCTGACCGGCGGACCCTTCCCCCGATCCGCGGCACACCGCACCGGCCGGCGGTGGACCGCATCCGCACAGAGAAGTGTGCCCCCGGTCCGGCACATCCGCCGGACCGGGGGCACACGGCGCCCCGGCTCAGACCAGTTCGGGTTCCGGTGCCCGTTCGGCCTTCTGCTCCACCGGCTCGGCGGCCGGCACCGCCCACCGCCGCGTGGTGCGAACGTAGGCATGGATCACGGAGACCATCGCCAGGATGAGCAGCGGTCCGGACAGCCACGGGTAGTCGGCCATCGGCATCGACAGGAACCGGTAGGAGACCAGGAACGCGACGAAGACCGCCGCACCGTATCCGACGAACAGGGTCGCCGACCGGTCCCAGCCGCGGTCGAAGCCGCGCAGTCCGGCCTCGATGGTGAGGGTGAACACCACTCCGGCGACGAGGTCGAGGCCGTAGTGGTAGCCGAATCCCAGCGTCGCGGCGAGCGTGAAGATCAGCCAGAACGTACCGGCGTACCGCAGCAGGCGCGGGCTGTTCCGGGTATGGATGTAGATCACCGTGGCCCAGGCGGTGTGCAGGCTGGGCATGCAGTTGCGCGGGGTGATCTCGTCGAACGGCATCCACTGCGGGGTGGTGATCGACGGCTGCGCGTCCGGCCAGACACTGGCCAGGGCCCAGGATCCGCCGTCCGCCCCGAAGGCGTAGACCGGGCCGACCACCGGAAAGATCATGTAGATACCGGGGCCGAGCAGGCCGACGACCAGGAAGGTGCGCACCAGATGGTGGGTCGGGAAACGGCGCTCGGTGGCCACGTTGCGGAGCTGGTACAGGGCGGCGACGACCGCGGCGACCGCGAGCTGGACGTAGACCCAGTCGAGGAAGCCCGCGCCGACGGATCCGGTGGCCTCGACCATCCGGCCGACCACCCAGGACGGGCTGCCCAGGGCCTGGTCGGCGACGACCAGATACTGGTCGAGCACCTCGGGGCGGGTCTTGAAGGTGATCAGCAGCCAGGCGTCACCGGTCTTCCTCCCGGCCACCAGCAGCAGGCCCAGGCCGACGCCCTTCAGCAGCAGGATCCGCTCCGGTCCGGTACGGCGCAGGAGCGCGAAGGCAGCGACGCCCAGGATCACCCACAGCGCGCCATTGCCGGACCCCTGGTCGGCACCGAGCGGCCACCGCACCAGAGCGAAGACGATGTCGATGCCGACCGCGATTGCGAACGCGATGAACCGCTGCCGCCAGGTGAGGACCACCATCATCAGCGCCATGCTGGCGTAGAGCAGCGGTCCCGAGGCGGGGGCGAAGACCGCCTCGCGCGCCTGGGTGGTGATCGGTCCCGGCGCGCCGAAGTTCCGCGCGGCGATCTCCAGTGCGACGAGGAAGCCGAGGGCCACCACCGCCACCGCGGTCCACAGCACCGCCCGTGGCCTGCGCCACGGGCGGGACCCGTTTCCGTCTTCTGCTCGTGAAGACGCCTGAGAGGTTATTCGTATCAAGTCTCTAGCCGATTTGTTCGATTTTGACGGAACAGGTCACCTTTCGCTCCGAATAGGCATGCTTTCCGATGGCGAACGGGTGAACAGGGCGACCTTTGTAAGGTCGATCATGTTATCGAAGTACTGGAGTGCGTTCCGCTGGTCAAGAGTGGTTCTCGACACCATCGGTTCCGGCGCGGGCGGCCCGGCGGCGGAAAGCCGGGGCCGGGCCCTCCCGGCGGGGCGGGCGCGCACGCCGGAACCCGCATCCGGGAGCCGCCCGCCGAGGGGCGGGCGAGGTCACCGGGGACGGGGCCGTGGGCAGACGTACGGTACGGGCATCCGGGACGCCCGGACAGAGGTGCGGACCTCACCGCCCTCCGGAATGTCCGGATCCCTGCGTCCACCCGGGATGGACACAGGGATCCGGTACGGCGGGCGCGGGGCGCCCGTCGAGTACGCCGCCAAGGGGTCCGCTACCAGTAGTGCCGACGGCCGCCCACCTCGTGCCCGAGGGCGCCGAGCACCCAGAGCACGATGCCGATGGCGATGAGCACGATGCCGATGGTCCAGAGGACGTGCAGCCCGATGATCAGGCCGATGATCAGCAGAATGAGCCCCAGAATGATCATGGTCGCTCCTTGTGGTGTCCCCCTCAAGACAACGATAGACCCGAACGGGTGAGGGGGCCGCACACCGCGGGGAGAGGGCTCCGGCGGGCCGCCGGACACGCGAACCCCCCGGGGGCCCGGCACCGGCGGGACCCGGGCCGGAACGGGACGGGCCGGGAGCCCCGGGAGCGGCTGTACCGGCCCCTGACCGGATCGGTCCGCACCCGGACCCGATGGGGCCTGTCCCCGCCGCGGCGGGAACGGCCAGGCTGAACGGCATGACCCGTGCACTGATCGTCATCGATGTCCAGGAATCCTTCCGCGCCCGACCGCTGTGGAGGACCATCTCCGATCCGAAAATCGCGGACCGGGTGAACCGGCTGGTGCGGCTCGCCCGGACGGCCGGAGACCTGGTCGTATGGGTGCTGCACTCGGAGCCCGGCAGCGGCGACGTCTTCGACCCGGCGAGCGGTCACGTCCGGCTGATGGCCGAACTGGAGCGCCGGGACGAGGAGCCCCTGATCCACAAGACCTCGCACAACGCCTTCACCACCACCAACCTCCAGCAGCTCCTCACCGGGCACGGCGTCCGGGAGATCACCGTCTGCGGTATCCGCACCGAACAGTGCGTGGAGACCACCGCCCGGGTCGCGAGCGACCTCGGCTACCGGGTCGTCTTCGCCGTCGACGCCACCGCCACCAACCCCGTCGCCCACCGGGACGCCCCCGCGGACCTCGGCGTCGACGAGCTGCTCGCCGACCCCCGCACCCTGAGCGCCGACGAGGTCATCCGGCGGACCGAGTACGCACTCGCCGGACGCTTCGCGACCATCGCCACCGTCGCGGAACTGGAAGAGGCGGCCCTCCAAGGGGCACGATGACCGGATCGTGAGCCATATCGTCTTCCTTCTGGTGCCCGGACTCCATCTGCTGGACCTGGCGGGCCCCGCCCAGGTCTTCTCCACGGCCGCCGAGTCCGGGCACCCCTACGAACTGAGCTACATCGCCGAACAGCCGACGGTGCCCACCGCCCAGGGCCTGCCGCTGACGGCCCGGCTCGACCCGCCCGAACTCGGCCCCGGCGATCTGATCGTGGTGCCCGGCTGGCGGTGCCGCACCCTGGCCGCGAGCCCCGCCGTCGGCCCGGACACCCTGCGGCTGCTGCGGGACCACCATGCCCGGGGCGGCACCGTGGCCGGTGTCTGCGCCGGGGCCGACCTGCTGGGCCGGGCCGGGCTGCTCGACGGCCGGCGCTGCACCACCCACCACGAGGTGCAGGACGAACTCGCCCGCCGCTACCCGAAGGCGACCGTCGTCCGCGACACCCTCTTCACCACCGACGACCGCGTGGTCACCTCGGCGGGCGTGGCGAGCGGCATCGATCTCGCCCTCCATCTCCTCGCCGGGCGGCACGGCCCCACCGCCGCCGCCCACGTGGCCCAGGACATGGTCGTCTATGCCCGGCGCAACGGCGGCGAGCCCCAGGCCAGCGCCATGCTCCGCTATCGGTCCCACCTCGACGACACCGTGCACCGCGCCCAGGACCTCCTCGACGCCCGCTTCGACCGGCCCCTGCCGCTGCCCGCCCTGGCGACGGCGGTCGGCGTCAGCGAACGCACCCTCACCCGCCTCTTCACCCGCGCCACCGGCGGTCTCACCCCGCTCCGCTACCAGCAGACCCTCCGGCTGGAACGCGCCGAATACCTGATCGGCCACGGCGCGACGGTCGACGCCGCGGCCCGTGCCGTCGGCTTCGAGGATCCGCGCATGCTGCGCCGGCTGCGGGCACGCGAGGCGAGATGAGCAGGGAAGCGGGTACGGAGGGGGAGCACGGCCCGTCCTCCCCCTGCCGGGGCCCATCCCGTACGTGATACTCCTGCCGCATGGCCGAATTCCACGACTTCAACTTCAAACTCGTCGTCATCGACGAACTCATGTACCGGCGGAGGATCCTCACCCCCGCCTTCGACCTCGATGAGCGGATGCTGGCGCGGGGCATCGACATCCCCTCGGTGTACGTACAGGAGAACGAACTCGACGAGGACGTCCTCGACGAGTCACGTGCCTACTTCGAGGCGCTGGAAATCGGCGAAGAGCTGCTCGCCGGTGTCGATTCGCTCTGCTTCGACGCCGGTCTGGAGATCTACCGGCACTGCGCACCGGCCTGGGACGGCGAGGACGGACTCTTCGACGTCCGCTCGCTGGACGACCTCGCCCTGCTGCCCGGTCTGCGGCGGATCGCGGCCGTGGACGACGGCACCCTGGCCGCGCCCGGCAAATGGGAGATACTCGCGGCCCGCGGAATCAGCGGAAGGTGAGGGAAGGGCCATGACAGCGACACCGGATCAGGGCGGGGAGCTGCGGTGCGCCCACTGCGGGCGGGGCCTCGTCTGTGGACAGCCGACGGCGGGCGGACAGCCGTGCCCCGGGCAGTTCCACAGCGGCAGCGGAGAGATCCTCTGCTTTCCGGAGCAGGGCGCGGACGGGCCGCGGGCCCGGCCCGTGCACGACTGCACCTGCCGGGCCCCCGGACTCGCACCGGCCGTAACGGAGCCGGCGCCCCCACGCCCTCCCGGGGCGGACGGCACCACCGCGGCAGCGGTACGGGCCGGGCGGCCGATGACCCGCAAGGAGTATCTGGCCGCGATCGGCAAGGCCGTTCTCGGCCCGGTCGGCGCGCGGGGACCGGAACCGGACGTCGTGGTACTCCCGAACGGTGCCGGAGTCTGCGTCGTCCAGCCCGTCCGCGGTGGCGGCAAGGTGTATGTGGCGCACGACGAAACCGTCTTGTTCGCCCCTTCCTCCATGGACTTCGCCACCGGGCTCGCCGCCTTCCTCGACGGGGCCCGCACGACGCGGGAGTCCTGAACCGTGCGGGAGTCCTGAACCACGCCGAAGTCCGCGCGGGTCATTTCTTCCTGACGAAGACCGGCACCTCCGGGGAAGCGACACCCATGGGCGCCAGGAAGCCCGCTTCCAGGGTGCAGCCGAGGGCGGCGCAGAGAAAAGTGACGGTGTTGAAGACCTTGTGGGCCTGAACGAGGTCGAAACTGCCGTCGGACGTCGGGGCGAGACCGGCCCCTTCCGTCGGCCGGGCGATCACCCCGGAGGTTCCCACCAGACAGTCGGCCCAGGGCGCCGCCGTTTCATAGATCTCGTACCGCTCCGGTGAACACTCCTTCAGTGTCTTCTCCGGACAGCGTCCGGATCCGGGGCCGATCTCCAGCACCGTATCGGGCTTCGCGGCATAGACCCCGAGCGTGCGCAGCCGGTCAATGGTGGACCGGGTAGCACCGGGCGTCCCGTTCATGACGGCGTCGATATGGTCGCCGACCGACAGACCGGCCGCCTTCGCGGCCCTCGTCGTCGCCCCGAACGGAATGAAGTCGTCTAAGGGCTGTCCCGTAATCCCCGGCGGGCGCGCGACGCCAGCTACGGCACCTCGCTGCGTTGTCGGAATACCCGAATACGTCCAGTATGCGGGTACCCCTCCGCCTTGCGATGCACCGCATCTGACGCCGCGCGCTGATCCACCAGGGATTACGGGACAGCCCTTACGCCACCGCGGTTGTCGGTGCTGCGGACGATGTCGAATCCGGTACGTCCTCAAAGCCGCTTGACCCCGGCTTCACAACCGATGTTCCCCTGGTTACTGCATTCATGTGCCGGACCCCCCAGGTCGTGTAAAGCCTCGTTTTCAGCATAGGATCGCGGACGCAGCCGCGCAGCGGGACGGTGAATTCGCTCCGCGGTTCTGAACGGACCGGCGAGCCGCGGCCGAAGAATCGGGCCGCTCCCCCGCCGGGCCCCTTCGGGATACGACGAGAGGTGGGGCTCGTTGACAGGGAATCGGTACCGGCAGCAGCCGCGGACCGGGCCGGATACCGGGCCCGGACGGCGTCGGTCGGAGCCGGACGGCAGGAGCGGACCCGGCGACGGCAAACGGCCGGCCGGCGGCCCGGCGCCCGCGGTGCTGCCGCCGCCGCTGCGCGCGGTGCTCGGTCCGGTCGCCGCTCTCGGCGCGCTGCTGGTCGCCGTGCTCGGGCTCCTGTACGCCGGCCGCGACCGGCCCGGCGCGGTCGAGGAGCAGATCGTTTCGGCGGTCGGCGGTGTGCAGCCGCCGTGGCGGTACGCCGCTCTGGCCACGGACTTCCTGGCGGAGCCGGCCGGAGCCGCGGTCCTGGTCGCGGCCGCCGTGACGGGCTGTCTGCTGCTCCGGAATCTGCGCGCGGCGGTGGTCTTCGTCGTCGGCACGGGCCTGACCGTGGCCGCGACGAAACTGCTCAAACCTCTGGTGGGACGCACCATCAACGGCGAGTTCCTGTCCTATCCGAGCGGGCACACCGCCTTTCTCACGGCGTTCGCCGTCATGGTGGCGCTCCTTGCGGCGGGCCGGCTGGGCCTCGGCAGGACGGCCGGGACGCTGCTGGTGCTCGCCGCTGCGCTGGCCGCCGGTGCCGCCATGGGCTGGGCGCAGGTCGCTCTGAACGCGCACTATCCGACCGACACCCTCGGCGGGTGGGGCACCGCGCTGGCGGTGATACCGGCGACGGCATGGCTGGTGGACCGGTGGGCCGGCACCGGGCGCGGTGCCCCGGCCGCCGGAACCACCGGCGGCCGGGGCGGGGAGGATCCGCGGGAGCGCCGCTGACGACCCGTTATGACCGGCGGCGGAAGACGGGCTTCACCGCCCGGCCGCCCAGCCAGGGTGCGGGGTCGGCGGCGTCCAGGGCCTTGCGGTAGACCGCGCATGCCTGGGCCACCGCGTCGACGGTACGGTCGATATCGGCGTCGGTGAGCGCGCTGCTCACCACGAACGAGGGGGCGAGCACCCCGCCCGCGAGCAGCCGGCGCAGAAACAGGGTGCGGTACTCCTGCGACGGCTGACGGTTCTCGTCGAGGGTGGCGAAGACCAGATTGCTGGCCCGGCCCCGTACGACGATGTGGTCGCCGACGCCCATGCCCGCCGCGGCGGCGCGGACACCGGTCGCGAGCCGTTCGCCGAGGGCGTGCAGCCGTGCGGTGATGCCCTCCTCGGTGTAGGTGGTGAGGACGGCAGTCGCGGCGGCCAGCGAATGGGTCTCCGCGCCGTGTGTGGTGGACAGCAGGAACACCCGGTCGGCGGAGTGGCGCAGCCCGCCCAGTTCCATCAGGTCGCGCCGGCCGGCGAGCGCGGAGACGGCGAACCCGTTGCCCAGGGCCTTGCCGAAGGTGGAGAGGTCGGGGACGACGCCGTACAGGCCCTGGGCTCCGGCTTCGGACCAGCGGAGACCGGTGATCATCTCGTCGAAGACCAGGAGGCAGCCGTGCCGGTCGGCCAGTGCGCGGAGGCCGGTGAGGTATCCGGGCGGGGGTTCGGTGTGGGTGGCGGGTTCGAGGATCAGACAGGCCACCTCGCCCGGGTGGCGGCTGAGCAGTTCCTCGGTGGCGGCCAGGTCGCCGTAGGGGAACGCCAGGGTCAGGTCGGTGATCGCCGCGGGGATACCGGCGGACATCGGGGTGGTGCCGATGAACCAGTCGTCGGTGGAGTAGAAGGGATGGTCGCCGCAGATGGCGACCCGTGGGCGTCCGGTGGCGGCGCGGGCGAGCCGTACGGCGGCGGTGGTGACGTCGGAGCCGTTCTTCGCGAACTTCACCATGTCGGCGGTGGGCACGGTGGCCAGGAACCGCTCCGCGGCCTCGACCTCCAGGACGGACGGCCGGACGAAGTTGCTGCCACGGCCGATTTCCCGCCGTACGGCTTCGACCACGCGGGGGTGTGCGTGGCCGAGGCTGACCGACCGCAGGCCGGAGCCGTATTCGAGGTAGCGGTTGCCGTCGACGTCCCAGACGTGGGCGCCGTGGCCGTGGCTGATGACCGGGGCCAGGTTCTCGGGGTACTGGTCGTCGCCCTTGGCGTAGGTGTGGGCGCCCCCGGGGATCAGTGCGTGCAGCCGCTCGTTCGCCTGCCGCGACCGGGGCAGCCGGAGTTCTTCGGTGTCCACGCCGCCTCAGCTCTCTCGGTGCTTCAGGACTTCGGCGAGGCTCGGTGCCTCCCGGTCCCGCCGGGACACGGATACGGCGGGCAGCGGCCACGGGATGGCCAGCTGCGGGTCGTCGAAGGCGATCGTCACGTCTTCGGCCGGATCGTGCGGACGGTCGATGCGGTACGAGACGTCGGCGGTCTCGGTCAGGGCCTGGAAGCCGTGGGCGCAGCCCGCCGGGATGTACAGGGTGGTCTGCGTTTCGCCGGACAGTTCGAAGAAGGCGCGTTCGAGGTAGGTCGGGGAGTCCGCCCTCAGGTCGACGACGGCGTCGAAGACCTTCCCGTAGGAGCAGCGCACCAGCTTGGCCTCACCGGCGCCGGAGCGCAGATGCAGGCCGCGCAGCACTCCCCGGACCGAACGGGACACGCTGTCCTGGACGAAGTCGTCCGGGTCGAGGCCCACCGAGCGGGCCACGGCGGCGTCGAAGGTGCGGCAGAAGAAGCCGCGTTCGTCGGCGTACGGCACCGGCTCGAAGAGGTAGGCGCCGTCGATCGCCGGGATTCCGGTCGCTTTCATGGGGTCTCCCGCGGGGCGTGTGCGTTTTGGTGGCCGTGGACCGGGAACAGGACCGCGGTCAGGGTGGTGAACTGCTGCTCCAGGCGGCGGGCGGCGGCCAGGTTCTGTTCGGTGAGGATCCGCCGTACCGCCGCCGCTTCCCGTTCCAGCATCCGGAACTGTTCGAGCAGCCGGTCGGCGTCGAGCTCGCGGGCGGGATGGCAGTAGGCGCCGAGGCCCATCCCGGCCATCAGGGCGTCGCTTTTTGCGGCGTAGCCGACGGCGAGCGTCGGGGTGCCGGCTTTCAGGGCGCAGATCAGATTGTGGTAGCGGGTCGCGACGACGGTGTCGGCGGCCGCCGTCTCCTTCATCAGGTCGGTGAGCGAGGCCGCGTCGGCGGCGGTGACCAGTGGTGAGTCCACGGCGTCGAGGACGGCGGCGACCACCGGGGCGTCGACGGCGTCGCCGGTGAGCAGCCGGACCGGTCTGCCGTCCTCGGCCAGGGCCCGGACGAAGCGGATCGTCCCGTCGAGGTAGCGCCGGTGGATCTCGTCGGCGCGGGCCCGGTCGTCGTTGCCGCCGTGGAAGGCCATGACGCCGACGCAGACGGGACCCGGCGGGCCGGACGGGCCGGGGGCCGCGGTCCGGGGTGCGGGCAGGGCGAACGCGAGGTCCGGGTAGACCTCGTCGTGCGTGGTGTCGACGCCCATGGCCCGTATCGCGTCGCGGGATCCGGTGTCCCGGTAGGAGCGGTACGCGGCCAGCCGGGCCGACCAGCGGACCAGGGTCCGGGTGGGCCGGCTGCCGATCGGGGCGGCGCCGACGCCGACCAGCGCGGTGCGGGTGCCGGTGAGACGTCCGGCCGCGCAGAGGAGGAACAGGGAGTACGGGAAGCCCCAGGGCCGCAGCGGCAGGGTGGCCTCCAGGACGCCCATACCGGGCACGATCACCACATCGTGGCGGCGGACCCAGGCGGCGGTGCGGAAGGCGTCGACGAGTTTCCCCAGGGCTTTGGCGGCGACCGAGCCGGCGCGCGAGGCGGTCCGGTACTCGCCGCGGTACCAGTGGAGTCGCGTCGCGGGGATTCCGTACCGTGCGGTGACGGTCTCGGGTCCGCCGCACAGGGCGTCGACAACCGCCTCGGGGTGCCGGGTCCGGAGATAGCCGAGGACGGCCTCCAGCGAACCGTCGTTGCCGAGGTTTCCGGAGCCGAGCAGACCGAACACGCCGACGCGCACCGGGGTTCCGGGTCCGGGCTTCATGTCCGCCTGCCTTCGCGTCCGGCGACGAGGGCGTCGACGGAGACGGTGAGCCGGTCCGGGTCGACCGGGGCCCGGTCCTCCACCCGTTCGCCCGCGCCGGGCCGGGCCCGGCTGGCGGCCCAGGACGCCAGATGGCGGTAGCAGGCGCGCCGGTCGGCCGGGCTGAGGGGTGCCCGGCGGATCGCGGCGACGAATCCCCAGACGTACTCGGCGAGCAGCCGGGGCGTGGGGTGCAGCGGCCCGGCGCGGCGCGGGTCCAGGTTGATGCACCGGGCACGTTTGCCCGGGTTGGCGCGCTCGGCGCGGGTGGGGTGGTCGCGGCGGAAGTACAGCAGCTCGGGCACCTGGTGGAAGGGCCCGTTGAGGCCGATCTCGGCGACGAAGGTGCGGTCCGCGTGGTGGTAGCTGTCGTGCGGTGCCACCCGGCGCAGCACATCGGCCCGCATGACGCCGTAGAAGTCGTCGCCGCCGGGTTCGAAGAGCATGCTGCGGAAGCGCTCCGGCGCGTGCGGGGACGCGGTGGCGAGCCCGTACTCGTACGGCACCTTCACCCGGCCCTCGCCGTCGATGACCGCCTGGTCGGCGTGGGCGAGGATGATGTCCGGCCGTTCGTCGAGGGCGTCGACGCAGCGCCGCAGCAGGTCCCGGGCGTAGAGGTCGTCGTGCGAGGCCCATTTGAACAGTTCGCTGCGGCATTCGGTGAAGACGTAGTTGTGGTTGGGGGCGGCGCCGATGTTCCGGGGGAGCCGGAGGTAGCGGATGCGCGAGTCCTGCGCGGCGTAGCGGCGGCAGATATCGCGGGTGCCGTCGGTCGAGGCATTGTCGGAGACGACGAGTTCGAAGTCCTCGTAGGTCTGGCCGAGGAGGGCGTCGAAGGCCTCCGCGAGGTATTCCTCGCCGTTGTAGACGGGCAGGCCGATGCTCAGCCGGGGTGAGCGGGGCAGGGCGGTCATGACGTCCTCACTTCATTGCTTCACTGATGGTGTTCCGGTGGTGCTCGCGCAGGGCGGGCCCCAGTTGCAGCCACCACACGGCGGAGCTGCCGACCGTCGCCGCTGCGACGCCCCAGGCCGAGCCGGATGTGCCGGCCAGGGCCGCTCCGCCGAGTCCGCCGCCGACATAGGCGGCGGAGGCGAAGAGCTGGCAGCGGAGGCTGCGCCGGGCGGCGGCGAGAGCGCGCAGCCCGACCATGGCGCCGACGCCGAGTCCGGCTCCGGCGACGCCGAGGGTGGCGGGCACGACGAGTTCCGATGCGGAGTTCCAGACGTCGCCGAGGACGAGCCGGCCGGCCCGGTCCGGCACCAGGAGCAGGGCGGCGCCCCAGAGCAGGGCGGCGACGGCCTGTCCCGCGCCGAGCAGGAGGCAGAAGGCGCGCAGCCGGTGCGGGGCCCGGCGCAGGACCCGTGCCGCCTCGGCGACGGTGACCATCGACAGGCCCATCAGCACGGCGAGGAAGGGGCCGAGGAGCAGTTCGGCGCCCCGGATCACGCCCACCGCGCCGACGCCGACGATCGCGCCGAGGCCGTAGGCCCGGAGCTGGGCGGCGCCGCTGACTCCGACGTTCTCGACGAGGTAGCGGTAGCCGAGGTCGCGCTGTTCGCGCAGCCAGTGGCGGGCTCCGGCCGGCCGGGGCCGGATTCCGGACTGGATGCAGCCGTATCCGGCGGCCACCGCGGCGGCCGCGCCCCAGGCGAGCACATAGGCGGCGACGCTGCCCGCCCGGGCGGCGGCGAACATGGCCGGGACGAGGGCGACAGCGCCCAGCAGGTCGTTGACGAAGGCCTTGCGGCCGGTGCCCGCGGCGAAGAACGAGAACCGCCAGGCGTCCTGGAGCAGCAGCGCGGGCAGAACGATGCCGAGGGCGGCGAACGCGGTTCCGACGCGGCCGCCGACCGCCGATCCGACGGCCAGGAAGACCGTGCCGACGGCGGCGCCGACACCGAGGGCGGTGCCGGTCGCCCGAGCGGCCGCGGGGCGCCAGGTGGCGGCCGGGACCCCGCTGAAGCGGACCACCAGCGGGTCGGTGGCCAGCCCTCGGGAGACGCTGAGCACGACGCCGTAGGTGACCCAGGCCAGGCTGAACACGCCGAAGGCGGCGAGCCCGAGGGAGCGTGCCACGTAGACGCCCAGCGCGAAGTTGGTCATGCTGCAGACGGCCTGGTCGGCCAGTCCCCAGGAGAGCCGGCCCGCGACGGCCCGCCCGGTGGGTGCCGTCCGGGCGGTCGTCTTCTCCTTCCCGGTGGTCATCGGCTTCACGCCTTGATCAGTCCGGCGCCGTGGAGGGCGCCGGCCGCGACGGCGACGGTGTCGAACGGCAGTCCGGACCGGTCGGCGATGTCCAGCAGGCCGTGTTCGCCGTCGGAGAGGCTGAGCACCCAGAGCATGGCGAGCTGGGCTTCCTTGGTATCGCTGCGGCCTCCCAGCGCGTCGTACAGCCCGCGCCGGCCGAGCTGTGGTTCGCCGTAGGGGCTGAGGTTGGTGTACCGCCGGTTCCCGTCCAGTACGGCGAAGGCCTCGCGGCAGACGGCGAGGGTGTCGGCCATCGCCGCCGGGGAGACGAAGTCCGGATTGTCGGCCGAGGTGTGGTATTCGGGGTAGCCCGCGTAGGGGGTGCGGCTGAGGGAGCCCACGCCGAGATCGAATCCGGGTGAGCAGAACTGCCGTTCGTCGTAGCCGTACGGGGTGAACTCGTTGATGCGGTGGGGGCGTTCGGATGCGGTGAGGACGTACCGCATCACCCGGTCGATCTCCGCGTCGCCGCGTCTGCTCTGTTTGTACGTCAGCCGGCCCCGGTCTCCGGCGCAGGCCAGCACCAGCCCGTGCCTGACCCGTCCCCCGGGCCCCGGCCCCTCCCCCGGCCCCCCGGGAGCGGCGGCCGGTCCGCCGACCCGCTCCGCGTTCCGGGCCAGCCAGGTGATCGCGCCGATGGTGCCGGGCGCGAAGAGGAACCGGTAGGTGTAGTACGGGGTCCGCTCCGCCAGCGCCCGGGCCAGGAACACCGCCACCGCGATACCGGCCAGGTTGTCGTTCGCCAGCGAGGGGTGGCAGACATGGCAGGAGACGAGCACCTCGTCCGCGATCTGCCCGGGGACGAGGTGTTCGGCGTAGGTGAGGTGGCCGTCCGTCAGTGTGGAGTCGATACGGACCTCGTAGTCGCCGTCCGGCAGCGCGTCCAGGGTCTCCTGGGCCAGGCAGAACCCCCACTCCGGCCGGTAGTAGCTGGTGCGGTACGGCACCCAGGAGGGGTGGTCCGGCAGGGTGTGCAGATGTCCGCGCAGCTCGGCCAGGGGCATGGTCGCCGCTACGGGCACGCTGTAGCCGAGGACGTGCAGGGAGGACGCGGCGAAGTCGACGACGCGGCGGCCGGTGGCGTCGGCGATGTACGCGTCGCGGATGTTCCACTCCTGCGGCACGGTCCAGTCGAGTACCTGCGTCCCGGTCGGCACCTCGTGGACCCGGAGCGGAAGGTACTCGCCGACGATGTCGAGGGTGGCGCGCACCCCGTCGCCGGTGATGCTCCGGCAGAGCGGGTAGAGCCGCTCCACCAGTGCGTGCATCTGCTCACCGGCCGTGGCCGCGGTCACCGGCGCCACCGCAGGGTGTCGTCGACGGCACCGGCGTCGGAGGCGGCACGCAGCACCGCGAGCCGGGTGAAGCGCCGTTCGAAGTCCTCCCGGGTCAGTCCGTGTTCCCGGTAGGCGTCGGCGAGTTCGACGGCGCCCCGTTTCACGGACCACTCGCAGTCGAAGCCGGGCACGGCGGTGCGGAACCGGGAGAAGTCCACCCGGTACGAGCGGGGATCGGCACCGTTCTCCCCGGTGATCACGACCCGTGAGCCCACGACCGCTTCGGCGACCTGTGCGGCGATCTCGGCGACCGTGACGTTGTTCGTCTCGCTGCCGATGTTGAACGCCCGGTCGTGGACCGCCTCCCGGGGCGCGGTCAGCGCGGCGGTGAAGGCGCGGGCGATATCGGCGGCGTGCACCAGCGGCCGCCAGGGGGTGCCGTCGGAGAGGACGAGCACCTCGCCGGAGAGGAGGGCGTGGCCGACCAGGTTGTTGAGGACGATGTCGGCGCGGAGCCGGGGCGAGTAGCCGAAGGCGGTGGCGTTGCGCAGGTACACCGGGCTGAAGTCGCCGTCGGCCAGGGCGTGCAGATCGTCCTCCACCCGTACCTTGGACTCGGCGTACGGTGTCACCGGGCGCAGCGGGGCGTCCTCGGTCACCAGGGCGTCGCCGCCGGAGGCTCCGTAGACCGAGCAGGTCGACGCGTACAGGAAGCGGCGGACTCCGGCGTCGCGGGCCAGCCGGGCCAGCTTCACGGACGCGTGGTGGTTGATGTCGTAGGTGAGGTCGGGTGCCAGGGCTCCCAGCGGGTCGTTGGAGAGTGCGGCCAGATGGATCACGGCGTCCGCTCCGGCGATGTGTTCGGCCGTGAGGTCGCGCAGGTCCACCCGGTGGCCCGGCGGGTCGGCGGGCGGCGGGCCCAGTACGCAGTCGGCGAACAGTCCGGCGTCCAGTCCGGTGACCTCGTGGCCGGCCGCCGCGAGGGCCGGGGCCATCACGGTGCCCAGGTAGCCCTGGTGTCCGGTCAGCAGTACGCGCAAGGTTCATTCCCCCAGGTCGAGAGTGAGTTTGGTGACGGCGAACGCTTCGGCGTAGCGCGCGTGGCATTCGATGCCGCGGATCCGCGCCAGGCCGAGGAAGGCCTCCCGGTCGTACCAGGGCCGGTGGCGTTGGGAGGGGTAGTGCTCCTGGAGGAGCCGTACCTTCCGTTCGGCGGTTTCGGGTGTCAGCGGCTGGTAGGCCGACGGGCGGCCGAGGTCGCCGTCCCATTTGACGATTTCGTAGCCGAGGACGAGGTGGTCGCGGAAGGCGGTGGTCATCAGCTTCGCCAGACCGCGGTGGTCCTGGTGGGCGTCGTCGGTGCGCGGGGCCAGGACGAGGTCGGGCTCGGTCCGCTCGCGCAGCTCCTCGACGGCGGCCTTGGCCTCGTCCCAGTGGGCGGGGAACCGGCCGTCGGGCAGTTTGAGTACGGTCGGCCGCAGGTCGGCGCCGGGGCAGAAGGCGGCGAGCGCGGCCCGTTCCTCCTGCTCCCGCTCGCTGCCGCCGCCGGAGAGCACCAGTGCGTCGACGCGGATGCCGGGCCGGGCGAGGCAGATCGTCAGCAGGGTGCCGCCGGCGCCGATGGCGATGTCGTCGCAGTGCGCGCCCACCGCGACGATCCGGTCGAGGCGTTCGCCCCTGAGCCGGTTCATGCGGTCCCCACCCCGGCGGTGCCCCGGTGGCCGGCCGGGTCGGCGCCGCCGTGTTCCCAGACGGCCCAGGGGCGGTCGCCGCGGGCGTAGGCGGCGTCCAGCACGGCCCGTTCCTTGACGGTGTCGGTCGGTTTCCAGAAGCCCCGGTGCTGGTGGGCCACGAGCCGTCCGTGTTTGGCGAGGCGGGCGCAGCCGTCGGCGACCAGGTCCCCGCCCTCCGGGATGTGGTCGAAGATCTCCTGGCGGAGGACGAAGTAGCCGCCGTTCTCCCAGAGCGGGAGTTCGCTGACCGGGGTGATGCCGCCGACCAGCCCGTCCTCGCCCAGGTCCACGCAGTGGAAGGAGGACTGGGGTGGTACGACCATCATCGACGCTCCGGCGTCGCGCCGGGCGAACCGGTCGATCATCTCCGGCAGCGGGGCGTCGGAGAGGACGTCGGCGTAGTTGGCGAGGAACATCTCGTCGCCGTCGAGGTGGTGGCGGACCCGGCGCAGCCGCTCACCGATCGGCGATTCGATACCGGTCTGGACGAAGGTGATCCGCCAGGACGCGATATCGGTGGAGAGCAGTTCGGTCCGCCCGTTGCTGAGGACGAAGTCGTTGGACGTGGTCTCCTCGTAGTTGAGGAAGAAGTCCTTGATGTGGTGGGCCCCGTAGCCGAGGCAGAGGATGAAGTCCGTATGCCCGAAGTGGGCGTAGTAGCGCATGACGTGCCAGATCAGGGGGCGCGGGCCGACCATCGCCATCGGCTTGGGCACATCGTCGGACGTTCCGTTGCGCATCCGCAGCCCGTAGCCGCCGCAGAACAGTACGACCTTCATGACGCGACCTCGACTATGGAGAGTTCCGGGACGGGGAAGACCAGACGGCCGCCCCACTCGTGCACGTAGGACAGCTGCTCGACCAGTTCGTCCCGCAGGTTCCAGGGGAGGACGAGCACATAGTCCGGCCGGTCGGCGGCGATCTGTTCGGGCGGCAGGATCGGGATGCGGGTGCCGGGGGTGAACCTGCCGTGTTTGTAGGGGTTGCGGTCGACGGTGTACGGGAGCAGATCGGGCCGGATGCCGCAGTGGTTGAGGAGGGTGTTGCCCTTGCCGGGGGCGCCGTAGCCGACGACCGTCTCGCCGCGTTCGGCCGCGTCGACGAGGAACCGCAGGAGGTCTCGGCGGACCTTGGCGACGCGGGCGGAGAACTCGGTGTATCCGGAGAGTTCCTGGAGTCCGGCGGCCTTCTCGCGGGCCAGGACGTCGGCGACCGCCGGGGTGGGTTCACCGGCCGCTTCGGCGGGCCGGGCCCACAGCCGGATGGAGCCGCCGTGGGTGGGGAGGAGTTCGACGTCGACCAGGGCGAGTCCGCCGCTCGCCAGCGCCCGGACGGCGGAAGCGACCGTGTAGTACTGGAAATGCTCGTGGTAGATGGTGTCGTACTGGTTCTGCTCGATGAGGGTCAGCAGATGCTGGACCTCGATGGAGACCCAGCCGTCGTCGGCGACCAGGGAGCGCAGGCCCCGGGTGAAGCCGACGACGTCGGGAATGTGCGCGTACACGTTGTTGGCGACGACGAGGTCCGCCGGGCCGTGCTCGGCGCGGACGGCGGTGCCGGTGTCCGGGGTCAGGAACGCGGTGAGCGTGGGCACACCGGCGTCTCGCGCGGCGGCGCCGACGTTCACCGACGGTTCGATGCCGAGGCAGCGGATCCCGCGGTCCACCAGGTGCTTCAGCAGATAGCCGTCGTTGCTGGCGACCTCGGTCACCAAGGAGTCGGGGCCGAGTCCCAGCCGCTGTACGGCACCGTCGACGAAGGTGCGGGCGTGTTCCACCCAGGAGGTCGAGTAGGAGGAGAAGTACGCGTACTGCGTGAACGTCTCCTCCGGGGTGATCAGCGGCGGGATCTGTGCCAGCCAGCAGTCGGTGCAGACCCGCAGGTGCAGCGGGTACGCGGGCTCCGGCTGGTCCAGTTGGTCCGCGGCGAGGAAGCTCTCGCACGGCGGGGTCGCCCCCAGATCGACGACGCTGGCCGTCGCCGTCGAACCGCAGAGTCGGCATCGTGTCATCTACTGCCCCCATCTCCGGCTCGCGCGGGTGCCCCCGCGCGGGCCTGTCGTTCCGTTCTCCGGCGGTGGGCCTTCCCCGCCGCCGGACCGGCCCGCGATCGCGGACCGGTACTCGTGCTCCAGGCGTTTCAGCCCGACGTCCGGGCCGAAGTCCCGCTCGTAGCGGCGTCTGGCCGCCCTGCCCAGCTCCCGGTTGCGGGCCGGATCGGCCGTGATCCGGCGCAGGCGGGACGCGAGCGACGCCCGGTCGCCCGGTTGGTGCAGCAGCCCGGTCACGCCGTCGTCGACGAGTTCGGCGAAGGCGCCGTGACCGGCGGCGACGGCCGGGACCTCGGCCGCCATCGCCTCGGCGACGACCAGTCCGAAGGTCTCCAGGGACATCGAGGGGGCCACCACGGCGACCGACCGGGCGACGGCCTCGCGGCACTGCGCCGGGCCGTACAGGCCGGCGTACCGGACGTCGTCGCGTCCTGCCGCCCAGGCCGTCACCTCCTGTTCCAGAGGTCCCGCTCCGGCCAGGACGAGCGGTACCCCCACCCCGCCGTCGGCGGCGAGGGCGTCCCACGCGGCCATCAGCAGCCGGACGCCCTTGGTGTCCGCGAGCCGGCCGAGGAAGAGCAGCTGCTCGCCGGGGCCCGCCCTGCGGACGCCGGGATCGGGCACGAAGTTGTGCTTCACCACCAGCCGCTCGGGGGGCATACCGGACCGGACCAGGACATCGCGCTGGGCCGCGGAGATGCAGAAGAACCGCTCCACACCGGACCACCAGCGCCTCCGGTTGACCGAGAGGCCGAGGGCGAGCGGCACCGTCGCCGCCCGGGAGTTCCGGTAGCAGCCGTGCCGGACCGCGGGCAGCGCCAGCGGCGAGCCGACGCACTCGGTGCACAGCCGGCCGTCCCGGTGCAGGGTGCCCGGCGGGCAGACCTGGTTGTAGTTGTGCAGCGTGGCGACGGCGGGAACACCGGCATCGGCGCAGGCGGCGAGCACCGCGGGCGACAGCAGCGGGAAGACGTTGTGGATGTGCACCACATCGGGCCGGTCGGTACGGAGCCGGGCCGCCAGCTCCCTGCGTACCGCCGGATTCCACGGCACCAGCAGCGGCACCGCCGCCTTCCCCGGCAGGGAGCGGGCGGCGATGTCGTCGCTGCGCCGCTCGAACAGCTCGACCCGGTGGCCGGCCGCGCGCAGCAGCCCCACCTCCCGGTCGACGACCTGGTTCTCACCGCTCGGCTGGGCCGAGGAGTAGCGGTTGTGCACCACGAGGATGTGCATGGTCAGTTCACCTCCGGGCCCGTCGGGGGATTCGGTGTCGTCGGCGGGGTACTTCGGCCGCCGCGAGGGGCGCGGCCCCGGCGGGTGCCGCGAGCAGCGACGCGGCCAGGGCCAGATGGAGCAGATACGCCGAGGCGTCGCCGAGTCCGGCCTCGGTGTACGAGGAGATCGCCACATAGCTGATGAGGAAGATCGCGCAGGCCCTCGGCAGCGACGGCGGCCGGAGCAGCGCGACACCGCCGAGCGAGAGGATGATCGCCCCCACCAGGGTGAGCCCCATCAGCCCCTGTTCGTGGTAGGCGGCCAGCCAGCTGTTGTCGATCGGGAGCCCGCCGAACGACTTGTCGCTCAGGCCCGTGCCGAAGAGCTTCTGGGTGGTCGTCCGGGGTGCCGCCAGCAGGGCGTCCCAGACGTTGGCCCGGCCGGTGAGGCTGGTGAAGTTCTCCTGGCTCTGGCCGCGCAGGAACCACGCGCGCAGGGCGGAGGCGAACCCCACCGCGGCCACCGTGGCGCACAGCACCGTCCAGGTGAAGAAGCGGCGGGCGGCGGCGCTGGTCAGAACGAGGGAACCGACGGCCAGCGTCAGTCCGATGAGCATGCCCACCGTGGCGGTGCGGGTATGGGTGAGCGCGAGCAGGACCAGCGACGGCACGATGACGAGTGCCGCACCGGCCCGGTCGGTTCTGCGGCCCAGGACCAGCAGCACGGTGAGCCCGGTGATGACCGCGGTGTACTGCCCGATCTGCGGCGGGGTGAGCGGCCACAGGGCGCCGACCAGCCGTCCGCCGTACAGCTCGGGTCTGGCAGCACCTGGTGAGACGATCAGACCGGCGACGACCGTGCCGAGCACCGCGAAGTAGATGCGGATGTGGTAGCGGACGAACGTCAGACCGCCGTCCCACCAGCGGGTGAGCAGCCACAGCGTGCCCGCGAAGAGCGCCAGCCGGGTGCAGCGGAAGAGCGCGCCGAACCCGGACTCCAGTTGCAGGCTGGAGATCAGGCTCGGCACCAGCAGCAGGGTGAGCAGGAACACGAAGGCGCTGGGCCGGATGCGGAGCCGGAGGTTGAGGGCGAGCGCCAGCGTGAACGCGGCGCCCAGTGCGCCCATGGTGACCATCTGGATGAGGGTGCGGGGCAGCGGGAGGATGGTCTTCGCCCCGGAGGAGCCGAGGGTGTTGAGGATCAGCAGCCCCCAGACGATGCCGACCGCCTTCGGGGTGCCGGCCGGGCGCGGTGCGGGGCCGGGCCGGATGCCCGCCGGGTCCGCTCCGCCCGGCGGCCCGCCGTGCCGCAGGTCGTCCACCTCAACCACCGGCCCGCGCCGTGCCGGGTGCGGTCCGGTCGGTGTGGCCGTACAGCCGGGGAGCCCGGGTCCGTAACCCTGCCGTGCGGTCGCCGGGTACGGCGGAGCCGTGGCCGCCCCGGCACCCGGCGGCGGCCCGCCGGCGGGCACGGCGGACCCCCGCCACCGATAACGTCCCCCTCATCCCCGCGCGCCTCCCCGGCCGCCGAACCCGAGTACGGTGGTGAACTCCCCCGGCGCCCCGTCACCGCCGGCGAAGCCGCTGCCGATCAGCGTGGTGGCGGGCTCCTTGCGCCCGAAGCCGGCGGAGTACCAGCCGAGCGGCGGCCCGGTCTCGCCGCGGTGCGCCCGCCAGGACAGCTCCCCCGGCAGGTCGAGCACCGCGGACCGGTCCTCGCCGTCCCGGGTCCAGGTGAGGACCGCCCGGTTCCCCGCCAGTTCCGCGGTGATCGCAGGACCGAGGTGGAACGCCAGACGGGCGGCCCGGCGCGGGCCGCGTACCTCGTCGACCACGCGCAGCACCCGGCTCCCGGGGTCCAGCTCCACCCGGCGGCGGTGCACGGAGTCCTGGTAGCCGTCGTGTTCGGCACACCAGCGGGCCGTGTCCGCCGTCTCCACGGCCAGCACGCGGCTGCGGGCGTGCCGGGTCCACAGGAAGGGGCCGCCGGATACGGACTGGTCACCGCCGTCCAGCTCCAGGGTGTTGTGGCCGAGGGTCGACCGGAAGTACCGCCGCCATTCGGGCTGCCCGTGGTAGCAGTACGTCCCCGGGTCCGCGAGGACGTCCACCCCGTCGTGCCGGACCTCCACGGACAGGGCGTCGGCGTGGGCATGCGCCGCGATGGAGAGGAAACCGTGCGGGCCGCCGTCGCAGCGGCACCAGATCTCCCCCGTCTCCCCCGGGCCGCGCAGGATCGTCAGGCCCGCGTCCGCGAAGTGGTCCGGGCGGCTCTCCGGGCGGGTGACGGCCGGGGCCGTGGTCCGGACGAGCGCGGCCAGCAGCGGGGTGCGGACATCGGTGCCGGTGATCTCGGGCCACCAGTCGAGCCGGCCGAACACGGCCTCCCCGGTGGCCAGCAGCGAGGCCCAGCGGTCGGTGCCCGCGCCGTCCACGACCAGACCGTGGCCGTCGTCCGCGTCGCCCTGGCGCGGCGGCCGCAGCCTGCCGTCCACGACGGCCGCGAGCGCGTCGGTCATCCGCAGCAGCACCAGCCGGACGGCGCCGGGGACCGGCACACCGGCGGCGTCCGCCTCGGCCACCGCGGCCAGGCCGAGTTCCAGGACGAGTCCGTGGTACTCGGTGGCCAGCTCGCGGTTGAGGCCGGAGTCGAAGGTGTTGCTCCGCAGGTGCCGTTCCAGCGACCGCAGCGCACCGTCCCGCCAGCGCGCCGATTCGGGGAACCAGCCGAACGCGCAGGCCGCGGCGGCCTGCCCGGCCGCCTCCGCGACGATGTGGTTGTTCGCCGACGACCCCCGGCTGGGGAAGGCGGCCAGCCAGCGCTGGTGGTGCCAGATCTGGTGGAGGGCGACCGGATTGCCCTCGAAGAGCGGGGCCGCGCCGGGCCAGCCGTCCAGGAGCCGCCGGATCCACACCCAGGAGAGCAGCCGGATCCCCAGCTCGATACCGCTGATCCAGTGCACCCCGCGCAGCGGCGGGTTGGTCGCCCACCACGACCGCAGCTGTCCGGCCACCCGCTCGGCGTACCGCTCGTTGCCGGTGACCGCGTAGGCGGCGGCGAGCACCGTGAGGTACTGGTGCCGCGACGGCTCCCAGATCTGCTTGATGTCGCCGACGGCGTCCTCGTCCCGGTACGGCACATCGAAGGCGTAGCCGTCGGGGGCCCGCCGTCCGGTCTTCGGATCGTGCCACCAGTCCGGGTCGGCCAGATCGCCTCGGTCCACGCCGAAGAACTCGGCGTGCCCGGCCAGCAGCCGGTCCGCCTCGGCGACCAGGCGTTTCGCGGCATCCGGAGGTACGGCGGCGATCGTCCCGGCGGGCAGGACCGAGGTGAACCGGGCGCCCGCCGGGTGCGGGGAAGCGGGTGGCGCCGAACGCCACCGCCTTCTGCGTACCGCGTCGCCCACCCGCCCGCCGACCTCCGCCGGCCCCATCCGGGAGAGCCGCCGCAGGTACCAGCCCGCGCTCATGGTCATCGGGCCCCCGCCAGCGTCACCGGTGCGCCCCCGGAGAGGCTGACCTGTACGGCGAGGGTGGCCGCCGTGGTCGCGACCAGCGACTCCAGCGGTATCGGCATCGGTCCGCCGGTCCGTACAGCTGCCAGGAAGGCGTCCAGTTCGGCGCGCTGGCCCTTGTCCCGGGCCTTGGGCAGACGGGAGCTGACCCACCGCTTGCGGCCGTACACCGAGGCGCGGACGAAATCGTCGAGCCGCAGCGCCCGGCCGTCGGCGACCAGGTCCAGCGTCTCCTTGGGGAAGCCCGCGGGGCCGCTGGTGACATAGCTGATGGTGGCGGTGGAGCCGCCCGGGTAGCGGAGCACGACCTGGAGGTCCTCGTT
This sequence comes from Streptomyces sp. NPDC094448, assembly GCF_044763775.1. Taxonomy (NCBI): domain Bacteria; kingdom Bacillati; phylum Actinomycetota; class Actinomycetes; order Kitasatosporales; family Streptomycetaceae; genus Streptomyces; species Streptomyces sp. NPDC094448. Next base: position 156,982 of record NZ_JBIWGU010000014.1, read on the forward strand.
GGGCGCGGCGACCGCGTACACCGAGACCGGGTCGGCGGCGAGCAGCCGGCTCGCCGTGTCGATGAAGTGCCCGCCCTCGCCGGCGAACCGCGATCCCTCGGAATCCTGCCGGAGGTACCAGCTGCCCTGTTCCAGCCGGCCCGCGTTGACCAGGTAGCGGAGGTTCGCCGGGCCGGTGCGGGGGCCGAACTGCTTCCCCGCCTCCTGGAGCAGAGGGGCGAAGCGGCGGTTGAAGCCCACCTGGAGCCGGTCGTTGCCGGACTCCTCCACCGCGGCGAGGACACCGGCCAGTTCGTCCTCGGTGAGCGCGAGCGGCTTCTCCACGAAGACCGTCTTGCCCGCCAGCAGCGCCCTGCGGGTCAGTTCGGCGTGCGAGCTGTGCCGGGTGACCACGAACACCGCGTCGACGGCGGGATCGCCGAGTACGGCGTCGAGGTCGGTGGTCGCCTCGCGGAAGCCGAACTTGCGCTGCGCGTTGGCCGCGGACAGCGCCGTCGTGGTGACGACCTTGGCGAGGTCGACGCCGTCACGCCGGGCCAGATGCGGCAGCAGCATCGACGTCGCGTAGTTTCCCGCGCCGATGAACGCCAGGCGTACGGGTGCCCCGGCGGACCGGGCCGGTGCCGGGCGTCCCCCGCCGCGGCGTACCGCCGGCACGGTCAGCTCCGGGGCGCCCGTTCCGGATGGCGGCCCGGTCCGCTGCTCCCCTTCCGTCCCGGACGCCTGCCCTGCCGGCTCCCCGGGCCCTTGTCCAGCGCCTTGTCCGGACTCGGGTCCGGCCTCGGGTCCGGCCTTCTGCTCCGGGTAGCGGAACAGCACGGCCACGGCCTTCAGCTCGCCGTCCTTCAGGCTCCGGTACGTTCCGACGGCGTCGTCGAAGTCCGCGATCCGGGAGACCAGGGGCTCCATATCGACCCGGCCGCGGGCGGCGAGGTCCAGGAAGCAGGCCAGATTGCGGCGCTCCGTCCAGCGGACATAGCCGATCGGATAGTCCCGCCCCTCCAGCTCGTACTCGGGGTCGTACCGCCCGGGGCCGTAGGAGCGGGAGAACCGGACGTCCAGCTCCTTCATGTAGTACGCGTTCCATGGCAGGTCCAGACGGCACTTGCCGATGTCGACGACCCGGCCCCGGTCCCGGCTCAGCCGGACGGCCAGCTCCACGGGCTCGTTGCTGCTGCCCCCGGCGGCCAGATACACCTGGTCCGCACCATGCCCGCCGGTGAGTTCGGCGACGGCGCCCGCCACGGCCGCCGACGCGGGATCGCCGCAGGCCACGGCGCCCAGACGGACCGCCAGCTGACAGCGCACCGGATCGGGGTCGACCCCGACAACCCGGACTCCCGATGCGGTCAGCAGCTGTGCCACCAGCTGCCCGATCAGCCCGAGGCCGATGACCAGCGCCACCTCGCCGAGCTGCGGTTCGCCGCGGCGGACGCCCTGGAGCGCGATCGACCCGACGGTGCCGAAGGCCGCGTGCCGCGGTTCGAGACCGTCCGGCACCGGCGTGTAGAGGTTCTTCGGCACCCAGTTCAGCTCGGCGTGCAGGGCGTGCTCGTTACCGGCGCACGCCACCAGATCTCCGACCGCCACATCGCCGATGCCCGTGCCGACCTGCTCGACCACCCCGCACAGCGAATAGCCCAGCGGAGTCCAGGAGTCCAGCTTGCCCATCACCTTGCGGTAGGTGGCGCCGACCCCGTTGGTGGCGACGCTCTGCACGACCTTCGCCACCTGGTCCGGCCGGGAACGGGCCTTGCCCAGCATCGACATACCGGCCTCGGACACCTTCATCAGCTCGGTGCCGGTGGAGATCAGCGAGTAGGCGCTCCGTACCAGCACCCCACCCGGCTTGCACCCCGGAACCGGCACGTCGAGCAGTGCCAGCTCACCGCTCTTGTAGTTCTGCACAACCTGTTTCACCGCAGCTCCTCTTGATTTCTACGCCGTCAGGCCGCTTGGTTCCGGCCGGAGCCAGAGGCAGCGCCGCGATACCAGTACTCAAGGGTCAGTACGTGCCAGAGATGTTTGGAGTAGTCCCGCTGCCCGGCGGCGTCCTCGGCGACGAGCCGCGCCAGCGCGTCCCGGCGCAGGAATCCGGAGCGGACGAGTACGCCGTCGTTCACCACCTCGCGGACCAGCGGGGCCAGATCCCGGCTCATCCAGGCCCGCAGCGGGGCGCTGAACAGGCCCTTGGGCCGGTACACGATCTCCCGGGGCAGTACCGACGCGGCCGCCTCCTTGAGGGCCGCCTTGCCCTGCCGTCCGGCGATCTTGCGATGGCCGGGCAGGGCGAACGCCGCCTTGACCACTTCGACGTCGACGTACGGCACCCGCACCTCGGTGGAGGCGGCCATGCTCGACCGGTCCGTGTAGGCGAGGTTCAGCCCCGGCAGGAACATCCGGGCGTCGGTGAGGCACATCCGGTTGACGAAATCGTCGAGGTCGTTGTCGTGGTAGACGTCCGCATGCTCGGTCAGCACGTCGTCGACCGTCCCGGCCAGATCCGGATCGACCAGGTCCAGCAGCTCGGCCCGGTCGTACATGGTGTAACTGCGCCGGAACGCGGTCTCCTCGGGGAGTTCGGCGAAGGAGAGGAACCGCTTGGCGAAGCGCACCGACCGGTAACCCCGGCGGGACGTGGCGACCGGCAGCCGGTCGACGGCCCGGAACATCCCCCGCCGCAGAGGCCGCGGGATGCGCTGGTAGCGCAGGGCCAGCAGATTGGCCAGGTGCTTGCGGTACCCGGCGAACAGTTCGTCGGCGCCCATGCCCGAGAGCATCACCTTCACCCCGGCGTCACGGGCGGCCGAGCAGATCAGGAAGGTGTTGATCGCCGCCGGGTCCCCGATCGGCTCGTCCAGGTGGTACGTCATCTGCGGCAGCAGGTCGAGCACCCGCGGGGCGATCTCGATCTCGTGGAGGTCGACGCCGAACCGCTCGGCCACCTGCCGGGCGTAGCGGAGGTCGTCCGGCATCGCCTCGAATTTGGCGTCCTCGGCGCGGAAGCCGATGGTGTAGGCCGAGATCCCGGGCCGGTGGCGGGCGGCCAGCGCGGTCAGATAGCTGGAGTCCAGACCGCCGGAGAGGAAGGCCGCCACCGGTACGTCGGAGAGCAGATGCCGCCGGCCGGACTCCTCGACAACAGCGGCCAGATCGGGCAGTTCGCCGCTGCGGGCCTGCTCGCGGGCCTCGGCGGCGACGTCCCGGAGGTTCCAGAACCGGCCGCGTTCCACCCGGCCGTCGGCCCGGGCCCGCAGCCAGCTCCCGGGGGGCAGCTTCTCCGCCTCGCGGTAGGCGCAGCGCGAGTCCGGCACCCAGTAGTAGAGCAGCGACGCCACCAGCGCGGCGTGGTCGACCTCCAGGGTGCCGCCGGTCACGGCGGCGAGCGCCTTGAGTTCGGAGGCGAACACCAGGCCCGGACCGCGCCGGAGCAGGAACAGGGGTTTGATGCCGAGCTGGTCGCGGGCGACGACCAGATCGCCGGTCCGCTCGTCGAAGACGGCGAACGCGAACATGCCGCGCAGCCGGGGCAGGCAGCCGGTGCCCCAGCGGCGCCAGGCCTCCAGCAGCACTTCGGTGTCGGAGGTGCCGCGGAAGCGCACCCCGGCGGCCGTCAGCTCGGTGCGGAGTTCGGGCGCGTTGTACAGCTCGCCGTTGTACGTCAGGGCGAGACCGTCCGAGACCATCGGCTGGGCGCCGGTCTCCGACAGGTCGACGACGGCCAGCCGGCGGTGCCCCAGATGGACTTCGGCGTCACCGACGGGGTGGCTGTACCGGCCCGCCCCGTCCGGTCCGCGGTGGGCGAGGACATCGGTGAGCCGGTCGGTCACGGCCTTCCCGTCCGGCCATCGGTAGGTGCCTGCGATACCACACATGTTCTAGCGCGCCTCCTGGTCGCTGTCCGGGACCACGGCGGCCGTCATGGACGGCCGTTCCGTCCGCAGCGGGGCGGTCCCGTTCTGCCGGGCCGTACGGTCCGTCCGCAGCCGGCCCGCCGGGTTCTGCCGGGCCGGCCGCTCGTCGTGGCCGCGCAGCGCGGTGCGCAGCCCGTCCCACAGCGTGCCGTCGGTCCGGTCCCGCGGATCGGGGTCGACGAGCACCACACCGATCACCGGGATGCGCTGGTCGGCGAGTTGCCGTGCCACGGTGTGCAGCCATGCCGCGCTGCCGTGTCCGGCCCGTACGACGAGCACGGTCCGGCCGCCGAGGTAGCGGAGATCGGTCCATGCCGTACCGGGCGCGACCGAGCCGACGCCGATCCGGCGCGCCTGGCCGGGCACGGAGTCGGCCTCGGCGCCGCGGACCACGGTGGGGCCGTCCGGCTGGAGGCGGCTCTTGGCCAGCTCCCGGCCGGGCAGACCGTCGACGACGGCCACCGGCCCCTCCGCCGCCAGCGCGGCGGCGACGTTCAGGGCGATGACGCTCGTGGTCCGCGGACAGCCCAGTTCCAGCAGGGACACCGGTTCCGTGGCGCTGCGCACGGCGCGGGCCAGGGTCGCGGTGAGCCGTTCATGTGCCGCGCGGGTCCTGCGGCGCTGCCACGGCAGGGCGGGCCGGCGGGGTACGCCGCGCAGCTCCGCGACGACGGAGGCGCCCAGGTTCGCCGAGATCTCCCGGCGCAGTACGGGACGGTCCGCCACGACCGTGCCGACCGCGGCCAGGCCGAGGCCGAGGGCCAGCCCGAGGACGAGTCCGATCGCGCCCTTGGTGGCGGCGGCCCGGGGCAGCGACTGCTCCACCTCGCGGGGGCCGTCCACGATCTGGGTGCCCGCGATGACGCGGGGTGTGCCGGTGCGGGCTTCGGCGGCGCGCTGGTCGAAGTCCGCGATCCGCGAGTTCAGTTCGGCCCGGCGGGCGAAGAGCGTCTCGACGTCGGCCGAGGCCTTCGGGTCGGTGCGGGCGGGCAGGGCCCCGATCGACTTGTTGACCTGGGCGAGTTCGGCCCGCATCCGGTCGCGCTGGTCGAGCAGCGCCTTGGCCTCGGCGTTCGCGCCCTCCCGCATCCGCCGGATGTGGTCCGCCACGAAGGCTTCGGCCAGCGCCCGGGCGCGGGCCACCGCCTCGGCTCCGCTACGGGCCGACACTTCGATCCGGAGCAGGTTGTTGGTCAGGCCGGTGCCCCGGTAGTCCTTCATGAAGTCCTCCGGCTTCTCGGCGGACTTCAGGGACCGGAGGGCTTCTCCGGCGATCCGGGTGGTGCCCAGCAGGGCGACGTCGGTGCGGATGAGCGTGCCGGTGTCGTTCGGCTGGTCCTCCTGGTGGGCGACCAGCACGGTGGTCACCGCGGTCGGCGGCGGCGGGAGGACGACCGCTATCGCGGTACCGGAGACGAGCCCCAGCAGAGCCACCGCCGACCAGAGGCGGCGGCGCCTGTTGACCGCCACCACCAGCGCCTGGAGGTCGAGGAGCGGGGCGGTTTCCGAAGGTTCCGGAGTGGTGCTCGTCGTCACACCGGCTCTCCCGTCGCATGGCCGCGGGCCGCGAGCGCCGGAGCGGCATCGTCCGGGCTGCGGTCGGCGGCCCGCGCGGGACCGGCCGCTACCGGGCCCGCGACGACGATGCCGACGATCTCGTGCCCGCCGTCCGCGCACGCCCCGGCGAGACCCGCCAGCTCGCCCGCGGTCCAGGTGCCCGCGCTCAGCACGACCAGGGCGCCGGACTCGGTGCCGCTGTCCGGAACCATCGGCCGGTCCACCGGGACCTCCACCACCCGCAGCTGCGGGTTGCCCCGGTCCGCGGCGTCCGCCGACGGATCGCTCCCGGCCTCGGTGACGAGCTGAGCGGCGGCCAGCCGGGCGATCCCGTCGCCTTCCGGTACGACGACGAGCAGCCGCCGGGGGGCGGGGTGCCGGTCCCTGAGGCGGGCGCAGATCCGCCGGTGGCGGATGCGTCTGCTGGTTTCGTCGCCCGAGGTCTGCGGGGTCGGTACGTCCCAGCGGGTGTCCGTGCCCAGCAGCCGCCGGATCCGGGCCCGGGGACCGCGGGGCCGTTGTGCGGAGTGGTCGGCGGGCACGTCGACGGTGCCCAGGAGCGGCGAGCCGAGCGCCGCCGCGATCTCCGGTTCGGTGCGCAGCCTGCGGTTCATCCGGGCGGCGGTGAGATGGGCGACGACCGTGAGGAGGACGGACAGCAGGGCCCCGGCGGCGATGAGCTGGACTCTCGTCGGCGGTGCCTCGCCGGTCGGCCGGGGCGCCGGGCCCATGACGACAAGGCCCCCCTTGTCGGTCGCCGACTCGGCCCGCTCCAGCTTCTCCATGGCCTCCTCCAGCGCCGTGCTCAGTTTCTGCAGCACGGTGCGGGCCTGCACACTCTCCACTGACTGCCCCGTATCGGCCTCTTTGGCCAGGTCGGTGATGCGGCGGTTGGTGTCGACCACCCTCTGCCGCAGTGCCGCGGGCGCCGTTGCCGCGTCGGTCTCGGTGCCGCCGCCCGTGATCCGCGCGGCGAAGGCGACGAACTGCTGGGCCAGCCGGTCGGCGAGCTGCTGGGCCCCCTCCGGGGTGCCGTCCGTACCCGAGATCTTGATGATGTTTCCGTCGGTGGTCTTGGCGCTCACCTGGTCCCGGAGTGCGGCGCCGCTCCCGCCCGGCCGGCCGAGCGCGGCGGCCGTGCGGTCGAGCACCGACGAACTGGTCGCTATCTCCACCTGGGTGAGGAGTTCGCGCTCCTCCCACGCCCCCGGCAGCAGTACGGACGCCGAGGCGGTGTACCGCGGCGGGAACACCAGCGACAGGCCGTAGCCGGCGAGCGCCCCCACCACGGCGAGGACGGCGATGAGCCGGCGGCGCCGGCGGAAGATCCGCCCCACCGTGGCCAGGCGTATCGTGTCGTCGCTCAACGGCGCGGCCACTTCCTTTCTCCTCTGCCCTCTGCTGTCCCTGCCACCGTCCGGGTACTGCCCGCCGACACCGGGGTCCGGCCGCGGCAGGCGGCGGTGTAGGCGGCGAGCAGCGACGCTTGGGAATTCCGCCAGGAGAGCGGTCCGCCGACCCGCTCCTGGCCGATCCGGCCCATCCGGGCCCGTCGCTCCGGATCGTCCAGCAGCTCCGCGATCAGCCCGGCGAACGCGGCCTCGTCGTTGGCCGGCGCGTAGACGGCGGCGTCACCGGCGGAGACCCGTGCCTCCCGGAGTTCGAAGGAGACGATCGGCCGGCCCATCGCCATGTACTCCAGGACCTTGTTCATGGTCGACACGTCGTTGAGCGGATTGAGCGGGTCCGGGGAGAGGCACACGTCCGCGGTGGAGAGGTAGCGGACCAGGTCGGCGTCCGGAATGCGCCCGGTGAACTGCACCTGCTCGGAGAGGCCGAGCCGCCGGGAGAGTTCCACCATCGCGTCGAAGGCGTCGCCGGAGCCGACGAAGACCGCGTGCCAGTCGCTCCGGCCCTGTTCGTCGCGGAGCTTCGCCAGGGCGCGCAGGGCGTAGTCGACCCCGTCCTGGGGGCCCATGACCCCGAGGTAGCAGAGCAGATGGGGCTTGCCGCGCTTCAGCTCCGGCTCGGCCGGTACCGGCTGGAACCGTTCGGTCGCGGGGGCGCTGCGCACCACGAAGACGTCCTCGGGGCGCCGTCCGCCACGGCGGATCGCGACGTCCCGGTAGCTCTCGTTGGTGGTGAGCACGATGTCCGCGGCCCGGTAGGTCATCCGTTCCAGCGCGCATACGGCGCGGTAGAGCAGGTCTTCGCCGCGGTCGAAGCGGGAGAGGTACAGCTCGGGTACCAGATCGTGCTGGTCGAAGACGAACCGCGCGCCGCGCCGCTTCAGCCGGAGGGCCGGCAGGAACAGCAGGTCGGGCGGGTTGCAGGCGTGGACCACATCGACCGGGCCGACCTTGCGGGCCAGCCGGGCCGTGTGCCAGAGCGCCGCTCCGTACTCCCGGAGGTAGCCGGCGGGCCCGCCGGTGGCCGCCCGTAACGGGTAGCGGTGGATCCGTACGCCGTCGATCTCGGCCGCCGGCTCCGTGTCCCGCTTGGTGCCCTGGGGGCAGATGACGTGCACCTCCCACCCCGCGTCGCGCAGCGTCGTGCACTCCTGCCACACCCGCCGGTCGAACGGCACGGACAGGTTCTCCACCAGGATCAGTGCGCGCCGGCCGGGCCGGTCGCTTCCGGCCGTGTCGTCCAACGATGTGTCACCAAGCAAGGCCTGTGTACCCCGGTTCGGTCCGGCGCGCGTGGGCGTCGGGAAGGTGGATGAGGTCGATGAGCGCCGGGCCGTCGCCGTGGGGCAGCTTCGCCAGTACGGCCGGGTCCCTGGTCCCGACCAGGCATACCTCGGCATGGTCGAGTACCTCGTCGACGGAGTCGGCGAGGAGTTGCGCGAGATGCGGCAGCCGGGTCTCGATGTACTCGCGGTTGGCGCCGAGCAGCCGGGAGAGGCTCACGTTGGCATCGTGGATCCGCAGGTCGTAGCCCTTGCCGAAGAGTCTCTCGGCGAGTTCGACGAGCGGACTCTCGCGGAGGTCGTCGGTGCCGGGTTTGAAGGAGAGGCCGAAGAGGCCCACCCGGCGTTTGCCGGTGCGTTCGACCAGTTCCACCGCCCGCTCCAGATGGGCGGAGTTGGACGGCAGTACGTTGGCGAGGATCGGGACCGCGATATCGGCGCGCTGTGCCGCGTGGACCAGGCTGCGTAAGTCCTTGGGCAGGCAGGAGCCGCCGAAGGCGAAGCCGGGCCGCAGATAGGCGGGGCTGATGTTCAGTTTGCGGTCGGCCAGGAACACGTCCATGACCTGGTGCGAGTCCACCCCGAGGGCGTGGCATACCGCGCCCAGTTCGTTCGCGAAACCGATCTTGAGACCGTGGAAGGCGTTGTCCGCGTACTTGATGGCCTCGGCCGTGGGGATCGGCACCCGGAACACCTCGCCGGGCAGGCCCTCGTAGAGTGCGGCCACCGCGTCGCCGCTCGCCGGGTCCAGTTCCCCGATGACGGTCTTGGGCGGATCGAAGAAGTCCCGCACGCTGGTGCCCTCGCGGAGGAACTCCGGGTTGACCGCGACTCCGAAGTCCACCCCGGCAGTGCCGCCGGCGCTCTTCTCCAGGATCGGGACCAGGAGGTTTCCGCAGGTGCCCGGAAGCATGGTGCTGCGGAAGACGACGGTCTGCCAACCGCCCCGTTCGGCCAGCGCGGCGCCGATCTCCTCGGTGACCCGCTCCAGATAGGCGGTGCACAGGCTGCCGTTGGGCTCCGACGGCGTCCCCACGCAGACGAGTGATACGTCGCTGCCCGCGATCGCCTCGCGGACATCGCCGGTGGCCCGTAATGCCCCGGTTCTCACGGTCTCGGCGACGAGTTCACCGATCCGCTCCTCGACCACCGGCGCCTTGCCGTCGTTCACCAGGTCGACCTTGACCTGGTTGACGTCCACCCCGATGACCTCGTGCCCGAGCCCGGCCAGGCACGCGGCCGACACACAGCCCACGTAGCCGAGCCCGAAAACGCTGATCCTCATGCCCCGTCCCTCCCGAGCGGACCCTTCCGGTCCGCGGTCCGCGCGCCCGCCGTACGGCGCGCCCTGCCCCCGCACATCAGTAGGCCCCCTGCCCGTAGACCACCGCACGCAGCGTCTTCCACAAGATCACCGTGTCCAGGGCGAGGGACCAGTCCTCCACGTACCGCAGGTCGAGCCGGACGGCCTCCTCCCACGGCAGGTCGCTGCGTCCGCTGATCTGCCACAGCCCGGTGAGTCCGGGCTTGACCAGCAGCCGCCGCCGGATGTCCGGGCCGTATGCGGCGGACTCCTCGGGCAGCGGGGGCCTCGGGCCGACGAGCGACATGGACCCGGTGAGGACGTTGAACAGTTGCGGCAACTCGTCGATCGAGTAGCGGCGCAGCACTGCTCCGACCCGGGTCACCCGGGGGTCCCGGCGGAGCTTGAACAGCAGGCCGGCGCCCTCGTTGCGGTGGACGAGACCGGCCCGTGCCCGGTCGGCCCCGGCGACCATGGTGCGGAATTTGAGGATGGTGAACTCGCGGCCGTCCTTGCCGACCCTGCGCTGCCGGTAGAACGCTCCGCCCCGGCTGTCCAGCAGGACGAGCAGTCCGACCAGCAGCATCAGCGGGGCGAACAGCAGCAGCAGGATCGCCGCGCCCATGCGGTCGACGACCGCTTTGACCACCCGGCGGCCGCCGGTGAAGGCCGGCATGCTGACCCGTAACAGCGGGATCCCGAGCACCGCGTCGACGTGCAGCCGCGGACCGGCTACCTCCATCAGTACGGGGGCGACGACCATCTCGGCGTCGCTGCCTTCGAGGTTCCAGGCCAGGCGCTGGAGCCGGTCCGGTGACCAGTGCGGGTCCGGGGTGACCGCGACGACCCGGTAGCCGTCGCGGCGGACGTGGTCGGCGACGTCCGTCAGCCGTCCGACGACCGGCACCCCGTCCAGCCGGTCACCGTCGAGCCCGAGCCCGTCGGTCGTGCAGACCGCGTCCACCCGCCAGCCGAGGTGGGGGGACTTGCGGGCCCGGGTGATCAGATCGCGCAGGGTGGCCGGGCTCCCGGCGGCGAGCACCGGTCTCAGGCACCGCCCTTCCTTCCGCTGCCGGTGCAGCCGGAGGCGGAGCAGATAGCGCACGGTCATGGTGGTGAGTGCGATCGCGGGGATCGCGACGAATATCCAGAGTTTGATGTTGCGCGAGGTGAAGGCGATCCCGCCGAGCGCGAGGACGACCGCCGCCGTGAACAGCGAGCGTCCGAGCCGGCGGAACTCCTCGGCGCCCTGACCGAGTACGGCGGGAGCCCACGCCCGGCCCATCGCCAGCGCTCCCAGCACCAGCAGTTCGGTGCCGAAGGCGAGAATGACCCACTTCTCGTGCCAGTTGGCGGCGTCCCGGGCCCCGAAGAAGTTCCCTATGGCCGCCACCACGAAGGCGGTGGACACGGTATCGCCGGCGATCACGGTACGGCGGTACCGCTCCTCCCAGTCGATCGCGGGCTCGCCGATCGCCCCGTTCGCCAGACGCTCGCGCGCCGACGGAAACGGATTGACTAATCCCCCCTGCTCCACAGAACCCCCCAGGTCCCAGCGGTTCGACGTGTGCCTCTGCTTCGCCCCCGGGAGGCCCCCGCCTCCCGCGCCGCGCCGTTCCTTCCCCCGGGAGGCCCACGCCCCCCGCGCATGACATTCCGGCTCTCCCAGCGCTGCTTGAGCAGCCCACCCCGGCGGCAGCGGACTCGTCCGTCCTGCCGTTGGGGCCTCTCTCGGAGACCCTCGTCGTCGAGGCGGGCGGAACCCGTCGGGACCCCGGGTGCTCCCCGCACCCACGGCCTCTCCAGGACTCCGGAATGGATCACCCCCACCTCCGGCGCGGGGGCCGCGATTGCGGTGGTCCGCAGCGCCGGAGCTAAAGATCATTACTGTTCGCCTGGTGCCCGAACAGCTGAAGCACGGTCAATCTAGACCATCGGGGCCGGTATGGAGAGGGGATGTGTGCAATTTGTGCTCAGCCTTTGAAACCGGATCCACCGAACGGCCATCAAAAGCAGCCGTCTCCAGTCCATCCGCACCCCTTGTGACCTGCGACGACAAAACTCCCCCCGATGATCGGCACCGGCCATCCGGAGGCTCGCGGGCAGGCACAGACCGACCATAAATTGCCCTGGGTAAAGCCTTCTTCCGAGAACACTCCGGTAAACCGCTTCAACGCGCGCCCCACAAATATCTCAGACCTCATACGTAACACCCGACGCTTCAAAAAGACGCCGGAGAACATGGATTCCCGGCCAGGGCCACGACGCTTTTCCGCCCTGCGTACGGAATGCGCTACAGGACCACTCCGCAATGACCGAAACCTGACTGTCGACAGGGCATATGACGCATGGATGCATTGTTCCCCCGGCCCTGTCACGGTTCCATGCTGGTGATCCTGCGGTGGGGAACCGGAGGACGGACTTTCGTGGGGGGAACAATGAGCGGAAACGCGAACCGGAGAACTCCGAGGCCCATGCGGGCCGCCCTGAGTGCGGCGTTCGCGGTCTGCGCGGTCACGGCGGTGCTGCCCGGCGCAGCCCGGGCCGAGCCCACCGGCCCGGCGGACTTCCGCGCCACCGCTGTGGAGAGGGTCAGTGTCGCGGTCGACGGCACCCAGGGCGACGGCGACTCCACCGGCGCCTCGATCACGCCCGACGGCTCGCGGATCGCCTTTCTGTCGTCGGCCGGGACACTGACACCGGCTCCCGGCCCGCCCCCGGGTGGAAACCGGGTGTACGTCCGCGACCAGCGGACGGCGCGCCTCATGCAGCTCGGGAACGACGGGCCGCTCGCGCCCCCGGTGATCAGCAGTGACGGCGGCTATGTCGCCTATCCGGTGCCGGTGATGCGCGACGAGCTGGTCCGCCAGTACCAGCTGAGCACGGGGCGGGCGATCGCGAAGGACTGCTCGGCCTACAACTGCCGGGTGTCCCTGGGCACCGAGGGACGCTATCTGGCCTACGGCATGCTCTTCAGGCCGCCCGAGCCCAACCAGCGCATCGAGGTGTTCGACTGGGACACCGGAACCGCCCGGACCATCGACATCATCCACAACACGCGGCCGTCCTCGCCGTCCCTCAGCGACGACGGCCGCTACCTCGCCTACCAGGACGGCGGGGAACAGGACGTCTTCCTGTGGGACCGGACCGACGGCACCCCCTCCGGCCCCATCGAGGGCCCGGGCAGGGCCGCGACCCTCGTCCAGCTCAGCGACGACGGCAGCAAGGTCGTCTACCGCTCGGGTTCCGACACCTATGTCCACGACACGGCCACCGGAACGGCCCTGCCGGTGCCGGACGTACGCGGGGTGGCCATCGATCCCACCGGCACCTATCTGCTGTACGCCCCGCACGGCACGAACGGCCCCGCGCTCACGCTGCGCGACCTGCGGACGGGCACCGACGAGATCGTCTCGAACCAGCCCGCGTCGGCCGGGACCGACGCGGTCAGCGCAGGCGGACGCGATGTGGTCTTCCAGTCCACGGCCGCCGATCTGGTGCCCGGCGACACCAACGGCAAGTCGGACGTCTTCCTCCGCACCTTCCGCTGACCGGGATACGCCGTGCCCCCTCCGGTGGACCGGAGGGGGCACGGCAGGGGTCGGGTCCGATACCGGGCGGAGATCCGGTCGGAGATCCGGGCGGAGAGCATGCCGCGGGAGTGCCGGCGCAGGGCCCTTGGCCGACGGCCGGGACAGCCTTTACTTCCGCACGCGGAAGCGGAGCATCGTGACGGCTCCCGACCGGGTGCTGCCGAGGGGTTCCAGGTCGATCCGCCCGAGGCCCGGGGGCGAGAAGCGGACACCGTCGCCGAGGAGTACCGGCAGGACGTACACCAGAATCTCGTCGACGAGTCCGCGCCGCAGGCACTGGGCGGCCACGTCGGCGCCGAGGATTTCCAGGTTCCGGCCGCCCGCGGCAGCGCGTGCCGTGGCGACGGCTTCTCCGATATCGCAGCTGAGGAAGGTGACGGCCGGGTCGGGTTCGCCGGGGGGCTCGTGGGTGAGGACGAACTGCGGTCCTCCGTCGTAGGCGGTGCCCTCGGCGGCCATGCCCTTGGCGGCGTCGTAGGTGCCCCGGCCGACGAGCATGGCACCGGTGGCCGCCATGACCTCGGGGAACGTATCCGGGGTCAGATGCTCGGCGATCCAGCCCATCGCGTGGCCGGGGCCGGCGATGAAGCCGTCCAGCGACATCGCCCTGTTCACCACCGTTCCGCCGGTGCGGACCCTCATATCGTTCATGCGCCCTCTCCCTGCACTCCGGAGACCCGGGGCCGCATCATAAGTCGGTCCCGGTGCCGGAGCCCGCAAGGCGGGCGGGGTCCGCCGGACCCCGCCGCCGGGGCTCCGTGCGCGGGCACGGTCGGCGGCGGCGGGGCGGCTTCGTTCTCCGGGATCAGCAGGAGAGGTTGGGGCCGGTCGGCACACCCAGGATCTGGGTGAAGTTCTTGTAGCGGTTGACGCGGCTCTGCACCTGGGCGGGGTGGCCGCCGTCGCATTCGAGCGCGCCGTTGATGGCGCGGATGGTCTGGGCGAATCCGGCGCCGCCGACCATGGCGTCATGGGCGGTGACCGGACCGGGGCCGTCCTGGGTGTTCCAGTACCAGAGCGCCGTCTTCATGGCGACGGCCGGGTCGGTCTCGACCAGATCGGGGTTGTTGAGCAGGTCGATGCCCAGCCAGTCGCCGACGGTCTTGTAGTTGAAGTTCCAGCTCAGCATGATCGGCCCGCGGCCGTAGTACTTGGCCTGGCCCGCGGGGCAGCCGTAGGGCTGGGCCCGGTCGCAGTAGATCGGGTAGTTCCGCTCGTCGATCTCCTTGATGTAGAACAGCCCGCCGGTCTCGTGGCTGATGTTGGCGAGGAAGGCCGCGGCCTCCTGCTTGCGCATCGTGTCGGTGCCGGTGTGGGCGAACGCCGGGAACGCCTTCATGGCGTCGGTGAGGCCCTTGTACGTGTAGAAGGAGTTCCGGCGCGGGAACATCTGGTTGAACTGCGCCTCACTCACCACAAAGCTGTTCGGGTCGGGGTTGCCGCCCGTACCGCAGGTGTAGGGGTCCCAGTAGTACGTGCTGGCGACGGGGTCGTACCCGGGGTTGGCCCGCTCCGCGACATAGATGTTGCCGTCGGTGTACTTGACGATGTCGCCCACGCGGTAGTTCTGGCCGGCGGCCCAGGCCGGGGCGATGGCGCACTCGTCCGCCGCGGCGGAGGACGGGGCGGCGACAGCGGTCGGCACCAGGGCGGTCGCCAGCAGCGAGCCCGCCGCGAGCACGGCGGCCGTCAGGGATCTCATTCGGGTTTTGAGCACGGTCCAGTGACCTTTCGTGCATCCGTGGACATGCCTGGCAGCCCCGATGGAACACCGGGGCGACCAGACACGCCGTGTGGGGGGTGGTCACGCATACCCAAGCCCGTCGGACACGGCCCGGTCAAGGTATAGACCAATGCGAGTTTTGAAACAACTGGCTTTATTCCAGAACCAGTTCACCGTGGTCACGGCCCCGGCAGCGCCCTCATCCGTGCCACGACGGGCCGTCCGCCGCCCGGACTCCGCGGGAATTCACTCACGGAAGCATCGCTTCCGGGACGCGGCGACGGAACGCCGAGGGGGCCGCCGGACAGGTGGTACGGGCCCGGCGCGCGGCGGCCGGGAGGCCGGGCCGAGCGGGAGCGGGGGAAGAGGCGCGGCGGAGCGGCCGCCTGTCCGCCGTGCGGTCCGGCGACCTCGTCACCGTACGAGCAGGAACGCCCCCCGAGGCCCGCCCGGCCGGGCCGGCTACGCCTCGCCCTGTGCCACGGCCGAGGCCCCCGCCAGCAGCAGGGTCACCAGCCGCGTGAGCCGGGGGACGAACTCGGAGGCCAGATGAGCGAGGAGGGGATCCTCCTCGTAGAGACGCGCGAGGTTCTCCGGGGGGTTCGAGGTCTGCCACTGCTGCGCCGCCATCGCGGCCGTCCCGGCGATCACATCGACCGCCTGCCCCCGGTCCAGCCACGGCAGGGCGGTGGTCAGGGTCCGGGCGATGCGGTCCACGGCGTCGAGGGTCGTCACCTTGAAGTCACGGACCTGCTGCCGGGTCACCCCGCGTTCCAGGCTGAGCTGTGCGTGCCCCAGCAGATCGCAGAAGAGGGGGCGGTCGGCGAGCGTGGCGGCGAGGGCGGTCGCGACGGTACGGGGCTCCTCGGGTCCCCGCAGTGTCTCGCCGACCGCGTCGGCCCAGTCCTGCCAGCCGTCCGCGGTCAGCAGAAGGAAGACGGCTTCCCGTGAAGCGAAGTACCTCAGGACCGCGGACTTGTGGACACCTGCCCCGGCGGCGATATCGGTGAGGGTGACCGGACGCACCCCGTCGCGCCGGCCCAGCGCGGCCGCGGCGTGCAGGATGTCCTGTCGGCGCTGCTCCTTGTGCTCCGGTCTGCGGGCGCGCTGGAACGGCGGAGTGGTCATGCAGGCACCTTAACGCGACGGGCCGGGGGGCCGGGCGGGGCGGCGGGTGGCCGGAACCGGTACCCGGGCGCAGCGCCCGCGGACCCGGTGGCCGGCGTGGGGAGCAGGTGCCGGAGTGCTTTCGGCACCCGATTCGCCGGTCGCTTCCCGCGGTCCGTCCACAGCTTCCCCGGCCGATTGTCAGTGAACGCCGCTAACGTTCCGCCTGTCGTCGCACAGCTGTCGGGCACATCCCGGCTGAACTGTGCTTTCTTCTTGCTGTCCTGATGCGTGAGGCGGGAATCGTGGGCTGGCTGTCGGCGGGTGACGGGTACGAAGTCGCCTTGGTGGAAGGACGGGTGGCAGCGCGTGCCACCTCGGGAAGGGCGGCGGGACGGCAGTTGAAGTCCCTGCCTCGGGCCCTCAGGGACCACCCCGAGGTGGACCGGCTGCGGCGGTTCGCGGAGTGGCTGGATCGGCACGCCGCGCAATGCGTCGCGCAGGTGGACTCCTGGATGGTGTCGTCGCTGCCCGTGCCCACCGGCCTGCTGGCCCAGGTGTGGCGGGACGAGGCCTGGCAGTCGGCCCTGCGCGACCTGGCCGTGGTCGGCGACGACCCGGACGAGGTCGGCCTCCTGCGGGGTGCCACCGACAACGGCGAACTGCGGCTGGTGAACCTCGACGGCGAGACCGTCCGCCTCTCCCCGCGAACGGTGACCCTGCCGCACCCGGTCCTGCTGCCCGATCTCGACGACATCCGGGAGTTCGCCGCGGAGCTGGGCGTCGTCCAGCGCGTCGAGCAGATCCACCGGGCGACCTGGCTTCGGCCCGGCGACCTCGCCCCCGGGGCGACCGAGATACGCGAGTTCGCCGGCGGCTCCTTCCGCTCGCGCTTCGCCGTCGCCGCGCGCGCCGGCTCCCTGGGCTATCGCGTCTCGGGCGGCTACTCGACGGCCCGGGTCCGCGACGGCGGTCGCACCGTCGAAGCGTCCGTATGGATCGGGGAGCCGTACTGGGAGGACTCGGTGGAGACCGGTGGCCTCACCTGGCGCGGCGAGGACGGCCGGGCCGTCCCGCTGCGCGAAGTGGGCCCGGTGGCCTGGTCGGAGGGGATGCGGATGGCCGCGGCGCTGTACGCCGGGCGTGACATCGAGAAGGGCAAGAACGCATGAGCGGGGGGACGCAGGTGTCGTACGAGGACATGCTCGCGGCGGGCGCGGTCCTGCCGCCGGACACGCGGGACGCGGGTGAACGGGCGGCTCCGCTGACGGCGCGCAGCTACCGCCACCCGGGTCTCGACGACCGGGTGGTGGTGCGGGTGGTGGCCGCCGAGCTGGGCGCGGCGGAGGATCTCGCCGCCGGGTTCCTCGGTCTGGAGCAGGACGGAGAGCCGGCCGTGGTGGGCCTGGGGCTGCGCCGGTCGCTGGGCTTCCCGGAATGGGTGCTGGTCAACCATCCCGCGGACGGGCACCATGCGCTCGGTGTCGTACCGGATCTGGAGCGGGCGGCCCGGCAGGTGCGGTCCCGGCCCAAGGCCGCCATGGACGCCTATACGGAGATCGGCGCGCGGCTGGCGGCCTCCGTCCCGCACTTCCTGCCGACCTTCTACGAGCAGGCGGGCCGGGCCTTCCTCACCGAGGAGAACGCCACGTACGCGGCGCAGCTCTTCACCCGGGCCCGCAAGGCCGAGGCGGAGCACGGGCTGGTCGTCGAGGAGGACCGCCTCGACGCGGTGTTCCTTGAATTCGCCCTGGCGGGGGCGCTGCCGGTGAAGGTGCTCTCCGCGTACGGCAGGGAGCTGGCCGCCCGGGTACCGGCCGACGAGGCGCTGCGGCGCTTCACCCGGCTCTGTCTGCGCCGTACGGCGGGCGGGCTCCCGCCGTCGGCACAGATGGCGGGCGATCTGCGCAAGCTGGCCCGCGCCGCCGGCCGGGACGCCGAAACCGCCGAGCAGGAGTACCTCTCCGAACTCCTCGGTCTGCCGGCCACCCTGCGGGCCGCGGCCGGCTGGTGGAAGGGCCACCGGGCCGCGCTGGTGGCGCTGGCCGCCCGGGACCGGCGGGTCCGCGGCGCCCTGCTGGACATGGTCCCGGCGGGCTACGACGACGAGCTGCCCGCGCTCTGGCTCAGGGTGCTGGAGGACTCCGGCGCCACCGCGGGCCTGTGGGACGCCTCGCTGCCCGAGGAGGAGCGGCCGCGGGACGGCACGGCGGGCTGGCTGGGGCGCTTCCTGGCCTTCCGCGAGCGGGCGCGCTCCTGGCGTGGTTCGACCCGGATGCCCGAGCTGTATCCGCTGGTGGAGCGGGCCGTGGACCGTCTGCGCGCCGAACTCGGTGCGTCCGGTGGTGCGCTGCGGGTCACCCATGACATCGACCTGATCGACCTGCTGCTGTCCCTGGACGTCCCGGTCGCCGCACCGGAGCCCGACGACGCCCTGCCGCTGACCCCGTGGGCCCAGGGCGAGGGGCACCGGGACCTGCTGCTCCTGGCTGCCGACGCCCGGTTCCACGACGCCTTCCTGAAGGGTGCCGAACAGTTCGGCAACCACGACCCTGCGCTGCGGGCCATCCGCGTGCTGGCCGCGTCCCCGGGTGGCCGCCCGTTGCTGGCCCGGTGGGTCGCGGCGGCCGTCAAGCGCTTCACGGTGGCCGGTCTGCCGCAGTTGCCCGACGCGCTGGGCCGGCTGAAGTGGCTGCCCGCCGAGGCGCTGGCGCTCGCCGAGGACGAGGTGCGCAAGGCCGTTGCCACCGACCTCGCCCCCGTGCTGGTACGCACTCTGCGGGCCGGCCTCTTCGACGAACTCGGCTGGCCCGCGTGGGAGGAGGCGGTGGCCGGCCTCGTACCGAAGGACTCGGTGGAGGATCTGATCGTCGCCGACGCCTGGCCCCACCTCGTGGTCGCGGGCGAGGCCCAGGCCCGGGTGATCGGCGCCGAGGGCACCCTGCTCACCCACGATCTGCGCATCCCCACGGGCGAACGCCGTGGCGACCCCGGCTTCCACCATGTCGACGGCGCACTCCTCGTCTACTGGAGCAGCCGCAGCGGCGGCCTGCGGGGCTACTGGCACAGCAGGGCCGACCGCATCGAGACGCTGGCCGGCTCGCGCTCCACCCGCGGCACCGAAATGGACTGGTACCGGGGCGACTTCCCGATCACCCTGCCGCTGCCCGGCGGCGGCCGGACCACCGGCCGTGGTGTCGTGCACGCGGGCGACACCACCGTGCCCGAGGAGTGCCCGCTGCTCTTCGACGGCTCCTCCTACTGGGTGTGGCACGCGGACTCCGAGGACCGCGCGGCGCACGGCTGGTACGAGTACGATCCGGCCACCGGCGACCGGGGGCGCATGAGCCGGCCGGCGTTCCTCGCCGACGCGCTGCGGAACGCCCCCGAGGGCAGCAGCTTCGCGGGCGGCCGGCTGCACCCCTCCCCCACGGCCGGTGCCGCTCCCGCCTGCGCGCCCGTGTACGGGTTCGTCGGCCTGCGCAGCCTGACGCTCCCGGACGGTTCCACCCGGGTCGAGGACCTCGCCGGGCACGCCCTCACCCTCCCGGCCGACACGGGTGTGCCGTACACACTGGTGATGTTCCCCGGCGCCGAGCGGCCCACCGCGGTCGTGCGCAACGGCTGGCAGCTCGATCTCGTGGACGCGGAGGGTGTCGTCACCGCCTGGGCGAAGACCGACCGCACCGCGGGCTCCTTCGGCGAGGGCACCCTCCTGCTGCCGCCGGTGCAGTACTGGGAGTGCCTGACCCCGCGGGATCCGGAAGGCTCGGCGGGACTGCGGGGCATCGACCGCGACACCGCCGCCGCCCTGCTGGCAGCCGCCGCCGACCGGGACGCCGAGGCGCTGATCCGGGCGATCCGCACTCTGCTGCCCGTCACCCACCCCGCCCTGCTGAAGGGCGTCGCCGGAGTCGTGCGCTACGCGGCGGCCCAGCAGGGCGTCCTGGACGCGGCGGCGACCCGGCTGACCCGGGCCATGGAGGGCGTCCCGGACGACGAGGGGCCGGCCGGTCCGGCGGACCGTCTGCTGAGCGAGGCGCTCAGCGGAGTCGGTGCGTCGCGCGGTTACTGGTCGAGCAGCGAGGACGGGGCCGACACGGTCTTCCGTGCTCTGCGCCTGCTGACTCGCGCCACCGACACCGGAGCCACCGACACCGGGGCGAACGGGACCGGGGCGAACGGGACCGGGGCGAACGGGACCGGGGCGAACGGGACCGGGGCGAACGGGACCGGGGCGAACGGGACCGGCGGCCGGCTGCACCTCGACGGGCCGGAGGTGCCGACCGGCCGGCCGGAGCTGCTCCCGCTGATCGCCCGGACGCCGGCGCTCGCCTACCGGGCCGCCGCCGGCACCACCACCGAGGAGCACCGCGAGGCTCTGCGGCAGCTCCTGGCCGGATTCGAGCGGTTGGGGACGGACGGGTCCGCGGCGTCCGGGCGCTGGCGCAAGGTGACCCTGCGTCTGGACGCGCACCGGCTCCGTCTCGCGTCGGGCGAAGGGCAGGAGGGTTCCTGGAACGGTCTGCTGACGCTCGGGGGCGGCGCCTTCGTCGCGTTCACCGGGCACGGGTCCCTGGACGACGCCGGCTGCGATTTCACCGGCCTCTTCCACGACCCCGCGGGCCGGTTCGCCGCGCCGGAGCCCTACACCGTGCTGTCCTGCGAACCGATCGGCCACGGCGAACACGGTTTCCCGCTCGGGAAGTTCCTGGCCGAGCTTGCCGCGCGGGGTCCCGCGCCGTGGTTCCCCGCGGCCGCCGAGGAGTTCGCCCGCCTGACCGGTACCACCGAGACGATGGCCCGGCTCGTCGTCGCCGGGCTGCCGGGAGTCGACGTCTACGAGCGGACCTTCCTCACCACCGAGGCCCGCAACGCCATCGGGGTGAAGGCCGCTCCCGCGGCGGTCGCCAAGGACGAGCTGCGCGGTATCGACAGCGCCGTGCGCGCCGCGGTCGTGGGCGCCCTGCTGCCCTCCGATCCGGCCCGGCTGTGGACCGACGGCCCGGACGCGGCCGCGGGCGCCGCCGTCTGGAACGCCGAGATCGGCAGTCGTCCCGCCGTGCCCGAGGAGCTGCTCGGCGACGCCGTCCGTGCCCTCAAGCACTCGGCGTGGACCGTACGGGAAGCCCTGCCCGCGCTCCTGGACCCGGCGGCGTCCCCGCAGCTCAGCCGGGATCTCCAGTGGGAGGTCAAGGGCGACCGGGTGCGGCCCGTCGACGGCGCCGGGGCCGGGTTCACCGCGGCGACCCTGGTCGGTGCGGTGGCCCTGATGGCCTGGCTGGCCCACCGGCTGCCCGCGGACGATCCGATCCGCGCCGCGCTGCCGCCCGCGTTCACCGCCGTACGTACCCGGCTCGCGGCTCCCGGCCTCATGCTCGACCTCGGCCGCTACATCAGCCTTCCCGAGTTCCGGAAGGCGGCGGGCGCGCCCACCGAGACCGGCCCGGGATTCGAGCGCTACGGCGCCGTCGTCCTCGCCACCTACGACGACCAGCCCGCCCCGGGCATCCGCGTCGACCTCCTCGACGAGGCCGGCCAGGACCCCCATCTGCCCGCCACGCGCGCCGACGAGCACCCGTACCCGGTGGAGGTCGCCCTGCGACTGGTCCGCGACCCCCGTTTCGCGGCCCTGCTCGCCGACCCCGGGGAGCCGATCGCGGGCGACCGCGGCCCGGCCGGCACCTGGTGGCCGCAGGATCCGGGCCGCTCCGTGCCCGACCTGGTCACCGAGGCGGCGAAGGAGTACGGCCTCGGTGAGGACGCGGCCACGCTGTATCTGATGCTGCTGGCCCTGCCCGATCCGACCGACCGGTCCACCGCCCGGTGGACGGGCTGGAAGCCGGCCCGTCTGAAGGCGGCCCGCGCCGAACTGGCCGCCACCGATCTCGTGGTGCAGGCCGCCAGGACCAGAGCGGGCCGTTCCCTCTTCCTGCCCGGCGGCTGGGCCGAACAGCCCGCGCCGCGGATCCCGCTGGAGCACTGGAAGCTGCCGCTGTTCGACACGGTCCACGGCGAACGCGCCTCGTTCGGCGTGATCGCGCCCACCGAACCGGTCGCCGACCTGTACCGCAGGGCCTGGCAGCGGATCCTCGACGGCGACACGCCCCGGTTCGAGGAGCTGGAGGCGCGGCGGGGCCGCCGCCGCTGACCGCACCGAAGCACCCCCTTCGGCGGATGCGGGCGCGGAGGCACCGGACCTTCCTCGCCTCGGACTTCCGCCCCGGCTTCCGGCGGATGCGGGCGGAGGGGCACCGGGCACCACCGGTGCCCCTGCCCCTCCCGCCTCCCCCCTGCCCGCCTCTCCCCCGGCTCGTCGACGTCACCGGACTCCAGACACCCACACCCACACCCACACCGACACCGACACCGACACCGACCGGACCTACCCAGCAAGGACACCCATGCCCCCGACCCGCACGACGACCGCCGTTCCGCCCCCGCGGACACTGCCCGCCGAGGAGCGTTACGCCACGGAGCTGGCCTTCCTCGCCGCCCATGACACAGGCCCCCGTCCGCCCGGCTGGCTGCTGACGCCCCGTTCCGTCGTCACCTTCGTCTGCGGCAGCGCAGGCGAACCCCTCCAGCTGGCCGAGCCCCGGGAAGCGCTGCCCGGCCGGCTCGTCATAGCCCCGAAGTTCGTCGGCGAACGCGCCCTGGTGGAGCGGTGTGTGGTCACGCTCGCCGGGGAACGCGGACTGCTGCTGGTCGGTGAGCCGGGTACGGCCAAGTCGATGCTCTCGGAGTTGCTGTCGGCAGCCGTCTGCGGCACCGGCGCACTGACCGTGCAGGGCACCGCCGGCACCACCGAGGACGCCCTGCGCTACGGCTGGAACTACGCGCTGCTTCTGGCCCAGGGACCCACTCCCCAGGCCCTGGTGGACTCACCGGTCCTCAGCGCGATGCGCTCCGGGCAGGTGGCGCGCGTCGAGGAGATCACCCGCTGTCTGCCCGAGGTGCAGGACGCACTCGTGTCCATCCTCTCCGACCGCCGGATGAGCGTGCCCGAACTGTCCGGAACCGCCGGGGCGCAGGTGGCCGCCGCTCCCGGGTTCACGGTCATCGCCACCGCCAACCTGCGTGACCGCGGAGTATCGGAGATGTCCGCCGCGCTCAAGCGCCGCTTCAACTTCGAGACGGTGCATCCGATTGCGGACGTCGAGGCCGAGACCGCGCTCGTCAGGCGGCAGGCCGTCGCGGGCGTCGAACGGGCGGGCGCGGCCTTCGGCGTCGACGACGCGGTGCTCGACGTGCTGGTGACCGTCTTCCGGGATCTGCGGGCCGGGCGTTCGGCGGAGGGCTGGGACGTGGAGCGTCCCGGTACGGTGATGTCGACCGCGGAGGCGGTGCAGGTCGCGGTCTCCCTCGGAGTGGCCGCCGCCTATCTGCCCGCCGGGGACTCGCTCGACCTGGTCCCCGGTCATCTGCTGGGTGTGGTCCGCAAGGACGATCCCGGTGACCACGCCCGGCTGCTGGGCTACTGGGACGGCCCCGTGCGCCGCCGCGCCGAGGACGGTTCGCCGACCTGGCGCCGCCTGTGGGACCTGCGGGAGAGCCTTCGGTGACCACTGCCCGGAATCCGGAGGCGCCCCCCGCCCGGGACCCGCGGGCGGCCCTCGACGCCCTCGCCGAGTCCACGGTGCCCTATCTGCTGGGTGTACGGCACCACAGCCCGGCGCTCGCCGCGGCCGTGCCCGCACTCCTGGACGCGGCCGGCGCCGACGTGGTGTGCGTGGAGCTGCCGGCCGACTTCCAGCCGTGGCTCACCCATCTCGGCGCGCCGGGTACGGTGGCGCCGGTCGCGCTCGCGGGTGCCGGGCAGGACGGGCGGCTCGGCTTCTACCCGTTCGCCGACTTCTCCCCGGAACTCGCCGCCGTCCGCTGGGCGCGGGAACGGGGCGCCGAGGTCGTCTGCTGCGATCTGCCGTTGGCCGACGCGCGCTGGGACAGCACGCACCCCCGTCAAACCACTGCGACCACTGAGGCCGCTGAGGCCGGGGATCCGCGGGCGGCGGTCGCCGGACCCGCCGACCGGCCGGCTCCCCCGTCCTTCGCGCAGGCGCTCACCGCTGCCGGAACCGGCCGGGCCGGGGACGATCTGTGGGACCGCACCGTGGAGGTACGCGCCCCGGGCTGTACTCCCGAGATGCTGCGCCGGGCCGCGCTGGGCGTCGGCTGGGCACTGCGTCAGGACGCCGGGTCGTCCGGCGGGGTGTCCGCCGTGGACCTGGCGCGCGAGGCGCATATGCGGGACACGATCGCCCGCGCGGCGGCGGGCGGACGCCGGGTGGCGGCGGTCATCGGTGCCTTCCACGCCCCGGCGCTGACCGGCGCGACGGCCGGGCGGGAGCAGCCCCCGGCCGACGGCACGACCGTGCAGGGGGCGCCGGCCGCCGCGGGATCGCCGGGACCGGTCCTCCCGGGGCCCCCCTCCCCCGTCGTCACTTCCCTCGTCCCGTACGCATTCGAGCTGCTGGACTCCCGGTCCGGCTATCCCGCGGGGATCCGCGATCCGCGCTGGCAGCAGGAGGTGTTCGGCGCCGGAGGAGATCCCGGGCGGCTGCACGACGCCGCGGCCGGGGCGATCACGCGGGTGTGCCGGGAGCTGCGGGCGGCCGGGCATACGGCGGGGACGGGCGAGGCCGGCGAGACGCTGCGCGTGGCCTGCGATCTGGCCCGGCTGCGCGGGCTCCCGGCCCCGGGCCGGGGCGAGGTCCTCGAAGCCCTCACGCTGGTCCTGGGCCAGGGCGAACCGCTCGGGCGCGGCCGGGCTCTGGCGCGGGCCCTCGAAGTGGTCCTGGTCGGCACCGAGCGCGGCCGGGTCGCGCCGGGCACACCGCGCTCCGGGCTCGGCCCGTCCGTCGAAGCCGAACTCGCCGCCCTGCGGCTGCCGGGCCCGGACGATCCCGCGCCGCGCGAACTCCGTCTCGACCCGCTGCGTTCGGCGCTCGACCACCGCCGCGAGATCCTCCTGCGGCAGCTTGAGGTGTGCGGGGTGGGATACGGCGAGCCGGTGGCGGTGGCCGGTACCGGCGACGCCGCCGCGCTCTCCTCGCGGTGGCGGCTGTCGTGGGTCCCCTCCGTACCGGTCCGGCTGGACCTGGCCGGGGTGCGCGGTGTGACCGCCGCACTGGCGGCGGAGGGCACCCTGCGGGAGACCTTCCGCAGGGAGTCGGCCGACGGCGGCCCCACCTGCGCCCTCGTCCTGACGGGGCTTCGGGACGCCGCGCGCTGCGATCTGCCCGCGCTGGTCGCCCAGCGGCTGGCCGAGGCCGCCGAGGTGCTGCCCGCGTCCGCGACCGTCCCCGAGATCCTCACCGGGCTGGACCTGCTGGAGGCGCTGCGCCGGGGACATCTGCCCGGCACCACGCCCGCGGGCCGGCGGGCGGCGGGTTCGCTCGCCGCCGACCTTCTGGAGTCGGCGGTACGGTCTCTGCCGGGGCTGGCGGGCAGCGACGACCCGGAGGAGGCGGCCGCGCTGGTCGCCCTGGCGGCCCGCGCCGGTGAACTCCGTCTGGGGCTGCGGATGGACCGGGCCCTGGCCGACCTCGTGGACTCCGCGTCACCCCTGGTCCAGGGCGCCGCCCTGGCCTGCCGGGTCCTGTTCGACCTGGAGGGAGCCGAGACGCTGGGCGCCAGAGCCGCCGGTTGGATCGACACGGCCACCGGTCCCGAAGCGCGGCGCGCGCTGGCCCGCCGGCTCGCCGGACTGCTGACCGGGGCCGCACCGCTGCTCCAGTCGGCGCCCGCAGCCCTGGACCCGCTCCTCGACCGGATCGACTCACTCGACGACCGGGGCTTCCTGGACCGGCTGCCGGCCCTGCGCGGCGGCTTCGACACGCTGACCCCGGCGGGCCGGGACCGGCTGCTGCACACCGTCACGGAGCGGCTGGGCGACCGTCTCGACCTCGCGCTGGGCGCCTCCCCGCAGTTGCTGGCCCTGTGGACGGCGGCGGACGAGGCCGGCCGTTCGGCGGCGGCCTCCCTGCGGCCGGCTCCCCCGCCGTACCGGCCCACCGAGGCACCGGCACCGGCCTCGGAAGACGCCGACACGGGTGGCGCCGACACGGGTGGCGCCGCGGCGACACCGGGCGGGTCCGTCGCGGACGGGCCCCACGACGGCGTACTGCGTCTGCCGGCGACGGACCGGTGGCGTCTGCTGCTCGGCAGGGAACACGACCGGCTCCCGGCGGACGCCCGTCGCTACGCCCACGCGCTCGACGAGCTGTACGGAACGGGCCGCGGGGAGGGCTCCTCGGACCTGGGCCGGGACGGCGGTCGCGGGGGCGGACAGGACGCCTCCTTCCCGACCGCGCGGGAATGGTCCGACGAACTCCAGGCGCTGTTCGGCGCGGAGGTGCGTGAGGAGGTTCTGGCGGGCGCCGCCGACCGTGGGCGCAGCGATGTGCTGACCGAACTCGATCCGGAGGCGGTGCGCCCGTCCGTCGATCTGCTGACGTCCGTGCTGTCGCTGGCGGGCGGGATGCCGGAGCAGCAGCTGGCCCGGCTTCGCCCACTGGTACGCCGGCTGGTCGACGAACTGGCCAAGGAGCTGGCGACCCGGATGCGCCCGGCGCTGACCGGTCTCGCCACCCCTCGCCCGACCCGCCGTCCGGGAGGCCGGATCGACCTGCCGCGTACCCTGCGGGCCAACCTCGTCCATGCCCGCAGGAGGGCCGACGACAGCATCCTGGTGGTTCCGGAACGGCCGGTGTTCAGCACCCGTTCGCGCAAGGAGGCGGACTGGCGCCTGATCCTGGTGGTCGACGTGTCCGGGTCCATGGAGGCTTCCGTGATCTGGTCGGCGCTGACCGCGGCCGTACTCGGCGGCGTGCCCACGCTCAGTACGCATTTCCTGGCGTTCTCGACGGACGTGATCGACCTGACGGACCGGGTCGACGACCCGCTGTCGCTGCTGCTGGAGGTCCGTGTGGGCGGTGGCACCCATATCGCGGCCGGTCTGGCCCACGCCCGCTCCCTGGTGACGGTGCCGAGCCGGACCCTCGTGGTGGTGGTGAGCGACTTCGAGGAGGGCTACCCGCTCGGCGGGCTGCTCGGCGAGGTACGGGCCCTCGCGAGTTCGGGAGTGCACCTGTTGGGCTGTGCCGCGCTGGACGACAGCGGCAGCCCGCGCTACTCCGTACCCATCGCCCGGCAGCTGGTCACGGCCGGTATGCCGGTCGCCGCCCTCAGTCCTCTCGCCCTCGCCCGCTGGGTGGGCGATCGCCTCCGCGGAGAATCCCGATGAGCCCCGAACTTCCCCCGGTCGCAGCCGAGGTGACCGCTGCGGCAGTGGCGGGTCTGACATCCCGGCTGCGCAAGAAGCTGGACGCCGCCGTTGAGACCTTCACGGCCGTCCCCGTCGTAGTGAAGGGCGCCGAGCGGCGGGTACGGTGCGGTGCGGACGCGGAGGTCGTCCTCGCTCCCGGCCCTTCCGGAGCGGTCGCGGAAACCGAGCAGGCGGTGTGCAGTTGCCTGCTGGCCCCGAGATGTCTTCACCTGGCCGCCGTACTGAGCGCCTGCCCGGTGGCGGACGCGGACACGGCGCCAGCCGCGGCCGTGGTGATCGACGGGGACACGGTGATCGACGGGGAGGCCGCGCCGGAGGCGCAGGGCGCCCGCTCCGCCCCGGCCACCGGTACGGCGGACGGCTCGGTCGCTGCCGTACCGGTGCCGGGCGACCCCGGCACCCCGGCGCGGACCGCTCTCACAGCGACGCAGTCGGCTGCCGCGCGCGCCCTGTGGGCCGCCGCGGTGGCGGCGCTGGCCGCCGGGGTACCTGCGGCGGGTGCGGTCGCACAGGCGGAATTGCTGCGGGCCTCGCACTCGGCGCGCATCGCCGGGCTGTACCGCGCGGAAGGTGCGGCGCTGCGTGTGGTACGCGGACTGCGGGGCGTCCGGGCCCGCCACGACGGCCACCGGCTGGCCGACCTGGTCGCCGATCTGCGAGAACTCCTGCTGACCACGGCCCTGTTGATATCGGGGGCGCCGGACCCGGTATGGGTCGGGTCCGCCCGGCGCTCCTACCGCCCGGAGGGCGCACTGCGCGTCCACGGCGTCTGCCGGGAGCCGGTGATCGCGGCCACCGGGTTCGGCGGGGTGGTCACGCACGTCGTCTCCGACGACGGGCGCTGGTTCACCGTCGCGGACGTCAGACCGGGCGGTGCCGCTCGTGCGCGCGGCGCCGCGACCGCCACGGTCGCGCTGGGCTCGGGGAGTGTCGATCACGCCCGGCTCTCGCGCGGTGGGCTGCTGGTCTCGGGGGCGACCCTGTCGCCGGACGGCCGGCTCGGAGCGGGCAAGGGCGTCAGGGCGACACCGGTCGCGGGCCGGTCCTGGACCTCGGGGCCCTTGGCCGCCCTGTTCACACGGCCTCTCGCCGATGCCGTGGGCGGCGGGCTCGGGAACGCTCTGGTGAACGACTCCGAGCAGGCGGCGCGGCACCGGGCCGGTGGACTGATCGGCTGCGATCTGGTCATCGTCGGAGCGTTCGACGACCATGTCCTCGCGCGGGAGCTGCTGCCCGGCGGGACGGACCGGAGCGGTCTGCTGCTCCGGTTGCTGCCGGCCCATGGCCATCCCGGCCTGGCGCATACCGCGAACCTTCGCCGGCTGGCGTCCCGTCCCGGGCTGCGGCTGCGTGCCGTCGGCCGCCCTGATCCCGACCGCGCCGCCACCCTCCGGCCCCTGGCCGTCGGGCCGCTGCCCGGCGGGGGCACGACGACCCTGCGCCTCCCGGAGGAGTGGCTGGGCCATGCCGACCTGGGCTACGACCGCCTCGAAGGCGCCCATCTGCCACCCGCTGACGCGCTGCCGGAGACGGCCGGGGATCCCTGTGTACCGCCGGACCCGGTGGCGGAGGCACCGTTGTGGCGGCTGCGGCGGCTGGTCGAGGTCGCCGTGTCGGGGGGCCGCCGGGCCGTCGCCCAGCCCGCGCGCGACGGCGACCGGGCCGGAAACGCCGCGGCCCTGCGCCGGGTCGGATTCCGCGCGGCGGCGGAGCTGTTGACGGAGCTGTCCACGGAGGCGGACCGGCGCGGCCGTGATGTCTTCGGCCGCACCGAGGAAGCCGACCCCGGCGCGTACGCCCGCGTGTGGCTCGCGGCGGCTGTCTATCTCGCCGACACCGAACGGGCCCTGGTCCGGGCGACTTGGCAGCCGTAGCACACCGGACGCGGCGCGCTCGCCGACGGCGACGGAGGCTCTGCAGGAGGTCGAGTACCCGCTCGTCGGCGGCGCCCTGGCGGTGCACCATCCGGAGCGGGTATGCGGCAGGGTCGGGGGCGCTGTCCAGGACCGGCCGATCGGCCCGGCGGGGGAACACCTGGGTGCAGGCGGCGCCCACCCAGACCCCGGACGACTGCCCGAACCACGATGTCCTCCGCTCGTCGAGGGCGCTGCGGACGATGTCGCGTCGCGGGCGATGTTGCGGGTCGAGAGATACGGCAGCAGGTCGGCCGTGGCCATCCGGAGGCCTCCGTCGCGGGGCCCGCGGAGGACGACGGCCGGCCGCGGGGCGCCCCCGGTGGCCGCTACTTGACGAAGTCCTCGACGACCTTCGGCGGCCACATGCCGACTTTGAGTACGCCCATGGAGTAGGCGCGCGAGACCAACGCCGCCCGGTTGGGCACCCGCAGCTTCCGGAAGAGACAGGTCACGTGGTATTCGACGCCCTGTCGGCTGAGGTAGAGGCGCGCGGCGAGCGGAACGGTCGAGACTCCGGCGGCTATCCCTTCGAGGATCCGGGCGTCGATCTCGCTGAGCATCTTCTTCCGGCTGGGCATGACGTCGGTGTCCACCGGCTCGCTGTCCGAGGCCATCATCACCCAGATCGCCGACACATCGGGGGTGCCGCTGCGTACGGCGCAGGCGGAGAGGGAGGCCGTGAAGGCCCGGCCGTCGGGACCGACGGCGAGCACCTCGCTGGTGAAGCGGTCCCGCTTGCCCTCGGTCAGCCCGGCGAACTTCCGCAGCAGCGGCTGCTGGACACTGGGATGCACCAAGTCGGTGAAGGGCCTGCCGCAGGGCTGCGCCGTGTCCCCGCCGAACCGTCCGAAGAACTCGTGGTTCCCCTGCTGCACGGTCAGGTTCCGGTCGAGACAGGCCATGGTGAGACCCGGCCGCCGGAACAGCGGGTGCTCATCGGCCGGCCCCGTCGGGTCCGCGGCGATGTCCTGTGCCATGGTCTGCGCCAGGTCCACCAGCATGGGTACGGAATTCGCCATGGAAATCTCTGTCCTTTCATGGCGTGAGGTATTGCGAACGTCTGCTGCGAGTCTCTGCGAGCCATGTGGTCCGTCGGAGAAAGGCCCCGGACCGAACCGGACTCCGTTGTAGACATTAGATAACCGGCTTCGTACCGGTCAACGCCGGTCGGGTATCCGAAGCCAACACCGTGGTGATCGGATCCCATGGTTCGGCCGGGCTCCTTCGCTTCGGTGGTTCGGTACGGTCCGGTACCCGCCCCACTGCAGGTCAAGTCAGCAGAAGGGCCTTGACGGGGCATTGACGGGCCGACCGGGCCGCCCACCGAAGCGGAACGACGGGATACCGAACCATCGCCCCTCCACCGAAGTGACACACATGCGGTCAGGATCCTTCGGAGGCCTTCCGGGCACCGCGCCGAAGGGACCTGAGCTGCGGCCGCCCGGATATCCCGAGTTTTCGATAGGAATTCGTCAGATGTTTTTCCACCACTCGGGAGCCGACTTTGAGTTCCGTCGCTATTTCCTGGTTCGTGAGGCCGTCGGCGGCCAGTGCCGTGACCCGTGCTTCGGTGGGTGTGAGGGCCGGCTCGGTCGGCGGGCCCGGCAGGCCCGGCGCGCCCGGCCGGTCCGCCTCCTCCTGCCACGGCACGCCGCAGGGCATGGCGAGCGCCACGGACTCGCTGAGCAGCTTCTGCACCTCCGCGCCTTCGCGCAACGCACGGGCCAGCGCGCGCAGTGCCCTGGCCAGTTCGAGTTCGTTCGCCGAGCCGCGGAGTACCTCCACCGCGTCACGCAGGAGGGCCGTGCCCTCGCTGTCGCCGCGGAGCCGGCCGCGCAGCCGCTGAGCCCGGCCGATGGCGACCGGTGCACCCCAGATCCGCGCCTGTGTGTACTCCTCTTCGGCGAGCGCCCTGGCGGAGTCCAGGTCACCGCGCCGGTGCAGGAGGCGGATGGCCCGGGGCCGCCACGGGAACAGCACGGGGTTGCGCCAGCCCGACGCCTCCAGTTGGCGGCCGCAGGCGAGCACGGTGTCCAGGGCCCGGTCCGGTTCGCCCCGCTGCGCCTCCAGCTGAGCGTCCATCAGCCGCAGCATGGTGGTGGCGGCCAGGTTTCCGGCGGCCCGCTGTCCACCGCCCTCCGTCCGCACCCGCTCGCCGAGCGCCGTGTCCCCGGTCTCCAGGGCGACGGCGGCCAGTACGGTGACGGCCGTCGCCACGTTGCCCGGCCGGCCGGCCACCGCGTGCTCGAAGGCCCGCTCGGCGTGGTCCCTGGCGTGCGCGAACCGGCCGCGGGCCAGCGAGACCATCGCCCGTTCGGCCTGGAGCAGGGGTTCGGGGCCGGCTCCGGACCGGCTCCGGTGCTGCTCGCGGTCGGCCAGCCAGTCCCCGAGTGCGTCCACCTCGTCCGCACCGGCGAACACCGGTGCGAGCAGGGGCAGGACCGGCGGGGCTCCGGACCCGGTGGCCGGTACCCGCTCAAGGATCCGCCCGGCCTGCCGGGCCGCCTCGTAGGCGGGCAGCCGGCCGCTGAGGGTGGCCGCGTGCAGGAGCACGGCGAGCAGTTCCCGTTCGGCGCCGGAGCCGACGGCCGG
This sequence comes from Streptomyces sp. NPDC094448, assembly GCF_044763775.1. Taxonomy (NCBI): domain Bacteria; kingdom Bacillati; phylum Actinomycetota; class Actinomycetes; order Kitasatosporales; family Streptomycetaceae; genus Streptomyces; species Streptomyces sp. NPDC094448. The sequence goes on from NZ_JBIWGU010000014.1 coordinate 188,669, forward strand.
GTCTCCGGGCCGGCCGCGCAGCAGGGCGACGGATCGGGCCAGTTCGGCGGGGTCCTGACGGGCGCTGTGACTCAGCCGGGCCTCCAGTCGCAGGGCCAGGTCCCGTTCCGGTCCTGTCAGCCGGTCCGGGGAGCCGAGGTCGGCGGCGGCCTGCCGGAGGATGTTCAGGGCCGAGGGGCTGACGGTGGAGACATAACCCGGTGAGATCCGCAGCGCGGCCGCGGCCCGGTCGTGCGGGGTGTCCAGCAGAGCCATCGCCTGGGCGGTGTGGCGTTCGCAGGCGGAGCTGTCGTAGGCCTTCTCCGCCGCCGCCAGGTCGATGAGCAGACGGGCCCGATCCGTTCCCTGTTCAGGGCTGTCGAGCAGGGCGTGGCGGAGGAACCGGGCTGCCTCCCGGGGGGCGCCCCGGCGCAGTGCCGCGTCCGCCGCGGTGCACAGGACGGCGGTGGACCAGCCGTCGCCCGGGGCGGCGGCCGCGATGACCTGGGCCGCGATCTCTTCGGCGGGGTGTCCGGCCTCGTGCAGCAGAACGGCCGCCCGCCCGTGCCACTGGCCGCGTTCGGCGATGGTCATATCGGCCTCGGCCGCGTCCTGGACCACCGGGTGGACGAATACCGGGGTGTCTTCACCCAGGAGCAGTCCGAGCCGGTGCAGGATGCGGAGAGCGCCGAATGCTCCGATCATGTCGAGGCCGGCCAGCCGGGCGGCGAGCCCGAAGTCGCTCTGCTCGCCGAGGATCGCCAGCGCTGCGGCCAAGTGGCGGACCGGCGGGGTCTGGGCGCGCAAGCAGTCGGCGAGCCGTTCACGCAGCGGCGCGGGCCGCTGTGCGGCGGCGGTCCGGGCGTGGGCGGCGGTCGGCCGCAGACCGGCGGCCGCGGAGGCATGCAGCAGCGAGCACAGGATCACCGGATTACCGCCCGATGCCTGGTGGCAGGCCGTGATGAACTCCGGTTCGCCGTTCTCGCCGAACTGTGCGCGTACGAGCTGTCCGGTCGCCGCGGGTGACAGCGGAGCCGGCCGTATCACCTGTGTCGCGGCATCGGTGACTTCGCACACCAGCGGGTGCCGGGCACGGGCGTCCCCGTCGCGCAGGGTGCAGACCAGTACGGCCCGCAGCCCCTGCGGTCGGCCGGCGAGGTAGGCCAGGCAGCGCAGCGACCAGGTGTCGGCCCATTGCAGGTCGTCGACGAGGATCAGCAGCGGCCGTTCGCGGCCGAGCCGGGCCAGGAGCGCGCGCAGTGCGGGGAGGACGGCGTCGAGGGGAGCCTCCGGATCGTCCTCACCGGCGGGCAGGAGGTCGTCGGCGAGGACGTCCTCGCCGAGTGATGTCCCGGATGCCCCGTCGCCGGACACGGCGAGATGCAGGCTGTCGAAGAGTTGTCGTACGACACCGAGGACGAAGTCCTGTTCCATGACGGCCGCGTTGGCACGCATCACGTCGGCGTCCTGGTCGGTGAGCAGGGCCGGTAGCTCCCGCAGCCAGGTGGATCTGCCGATGCCGAGCGGTCCGGCGAACAGCAGGAGCGAGGATCTGCCGTCGGCCGCCGCGTGCAGAGCTTCCTGCACCAATGCGGTCTCGGAAGTACGTTCGAGCAGCATCGGCTCACCGCCCTTCCATATCGCCCACGAACGCGTGGAGTTCGTCCCGGCCGTGGATCCGCAGTTTGCGGTAGACCCGGCTCAACCGGAGTTCCACGGCGCGCCGCGACAGGGACAGCAGTCCGGCGATCCTGGTGTTGCTGAGCCCGCGGGCGGCAAGCGTGGCCGTACGCGCCTCCGGCGGTGACAGTTCGGCCCATGCCGCTGCCCGGGCGGCACCGGGACCCCGTCCGGGCGCGAGTTCCGCCGCGAGCCGCCGGGCCCGCTCGGCCATCGGGCCCCGCGGGTGGGTGGCGGTGAGGGTTGTGAGTTCGGCCAGGGCCGCGGCGGCGGCCTGCCGGTTGCCGCCGTGGGTGAGTTCGGCGGCGGCGAGATCCGCGAGCGTGCGCTGGTAGGCGGGGCCGGGCGGGCCGCCGCGGAGGAGGTTCGCCGCGTACCGGGCGCGGACCGGGTCGCTGTGGGCGGGTGCGGGGCCGGCGTTCAGCTCGGCCCATCCGAGCTGTTCGGCGGAGCCCCATCTGCGGGCGAGTCGCAGTTCTTCGTCGCTCAGCCGCTGCGCTTCGGCTTCCTGCCCGGTCGCGCGCAGGAGTCTGGCGGCGGCCGAACGCCAGGGCAGTACCGCGGGGTTGATGTGGTCGCGGTGCAGCAGCAGGCGGCCGCACTCCCGCAGGAGACGTACGGCTCCGACGGCGTCGTGGTCGGCGGCGGCCACCATCGCCCGGGCGAAGAGGAGCTGCGGCCAGTACGGGCTGTGGCGGACGGTATCGGAAACCGGCTCGGCGGCGAGTCCCCGGGCCCGTACGGTGTCCCCGCGTTCCAGCTCGACGACGATGCGCACGGCCCGGAGCCGGGCGGTCTCGGCGGGATGCCGGCCGGGCGCGGGCAGGGCCCGTTCGGCGGCGCGGATGTCCTGTTCGGCGGCGGCGAGCAGACCGCGCCGCAGATTCAGCTCCGCGCGGACGGCGAGGATACGGGGGACCGCGATCTGCCGGCCGTCGGCCCAGACGTCGGTGAGCAGGGTACTCAGTCCGGCGTCGGCCTCGTCGTGGTCTCCGGTCAGGCACAGTGCCTTGCAGGCCGCGAGATAGGGCAGGACCGGGGTGCCGCGCGACAGCCGGGCGAGTGCGGTACGGGCCAGCTCCCTCGCCGTGGTCAGGCCGTCGCCGGCCAGGGCGAGCTGCCAGGCACGGGACCCGGCCTGGAGGGCCGAGACCGGGTGGGTGGGGAGTGGGGGCAGCTCGGGGACGATGTGTTCGGCGTGGTCCCGGTCGGTGGGGTCGGCTGCCCAGAACAGTGCGGCGATGGCCTCCTGTTCCTCCGCGGCGGCGGCGGGGCGGGCTTCGGCGACGGCCCGGCGCATCCCCTCGGTGTCTCCGGCAGTGAGTCCCAGGTCCACGGCCTGCACCCGGAGTCCGGACCGGATGTCGCGGGTCCGGGCGAGCCGGCCGAGTCGGCGGATGCCCGCCTCGGGGGTGGTGACGAGTTCGGCGGCGGCCAGTTCGAGAGTCAGTCGGGCGTGCCACTCCGCGTCGAGCGGTTCGCGCAGTGCGCGGGCCAGGAAGGCGGCGGCCCGGGGGTGGTCGCCCGTCCGCTGGGCCGCCACGCTGCCGCGGCGCAGTACGTGAACCGTCCACGCGGCGCCGAGGGGGTGGGATTTCAGCAGGAGTCCGGCGACCTGCTGGTCGGGGGCGCCCGCGCGGTGGGCGAGACGGGCGGCGGCGGCGTACAGGTCGGCGCGCCCGGCCGCTTCCATCCCGGCCAGGATCTGCAGCCGGGCCTCGGGGGCGATCCGGATGCCGGTCCCGCTGCCACGGACCAGTCCGGTGGCGTCCAGCACGGCGCGCAGCCGGGCCTCCCTGAGGTGGCCGAGTCCCGCGAGGACGCAGACGGCGGTGAAGTCGAGGACCCCGCCCCCGACGGCAAGGGCTCGCAGGGCGGCGACGGTCTCGGCCGGCAGGCCCCGCAGAACCCGGCCGATGTGGTCGTCGAGCGCGGCACGGCCGAGGGCTTCGAGTTCGGGGATCCGGACGGCGACGGGGAGGTGTCCGCGCCGGACGAACTGCCGGAGGGTGGTGTGGAAGACGGCCGGGGTCGCCGCCGATGCCCGCAGGGCGGCGGCGGTGAACTCCGGTTCTCCCTCGACACCGCACAGGGTGCGCACGGTCAGTGCGGCGGCGGCGGGGGACGGCGGCCCCAGCAGGGTTTCACAGGTGCTGTCCGGATCGGGCGAGGAGGAGACCAGACCACGCCAGTCGGGGCCGGCGACGCAGGCGTCGCTGCCGCTGGCCACCACGGCCAGCGGGGCGTTGGCGGAGCGTCTCACCAGGGCGTGGAGCCAGTGCAGCGACTCGGGGTCGGTCCACTGGGCGTCCTCGACCACCACCAGGAGGGGGCGCTGCCGGGCCGCGCGCAGCACCGGGGCGAACCGGTCGGCGCCGGGAGCGCCGAGGGCGGTCAGCAGTTGGGCGGCCACGCCGCGGCAGAGTCCGGACTCGGACGGCACCGCTCGGGCACTGAGCACCCGCAGGCCACGGGACCGGCCGAGGCGGGCGGTCCAGCGGGCCAGGGCGTTCTGGCCGTAGCCGGGACGCCCTGTGAGGGTGACGACCGCGGACCGTCCGGCGGCGAGACGGTCGAGGAGGACGCTCAGGGTGCGCTGCTCACGGCTGTGGTGCGGCAGCAGGGCGGCGGCACCGCGCGGTTCGGACAGGGAGGGAGCGACGGGACGGCCGGGGCTCGGTAAGGCCCTTGGGGACATGGGCGCGCTCGGGTTCTGAGGTCGGCGGAGGGTGGACGGCGGGGCCGGCACGGCGCCCCGGCCGGAGTCGGGGTCGGCCGCTTCGCGCGGGTAGGCGGGCCGTGGCGGATCCCGGAGGGTGGTGGCCAGGGCGGTCCGGCGGCTGACACCCAGTTTGCGGTAGACACTGGTGAGGTGTGTTTCGACGGTGCGCAGCTCGACGCAGAGGGACTGGGCGATCTCCCGGTTGCCGGCACCGTCCAGGACCAGGCCGACGACCTTGCGTTCGGCTCCGGTGAGCAGGTCCTCCCGCGCTCCGGTCAGCTCGGGCATCCGTCCGCCCGCGGCGATGAGGAGGCGGCGGGCACGGTGCGCGAGGGAGAGTGCGCCGCAGGCGTGGGCGAGGTCGGCGGCGAAGCGCAGATGCGGGCGTGCGGCGGCCTGGTCGCCGTCGGCCAGCAGGCGGCGGCCGAGTTCGTAGGCGGCCCGGGTGTGTTCGACACGGGCGGGCGAGGCGGCCAGTATGCCGGCGGCTTCCGTGAGCAGTTCGATGCCGGGTCTGCCCGGGGTGATGACACCCCGGGCCAGGGCTGCGATGCCCAGGGCGCGGGCGGTGCCCCAGCGCTTTGCCAGTTCGTCGCCGTATTCGGCGTGGGCGTGGGCTTCCCGGGGGCGGCGCAGTGCGGCGAGGGTGTGGCACGCCTCCGCCCACCAGGGGGCGAACACGGGGTTGGCCAGGCCTGTTTCCCGCTGGGCGCGGCCGGCGGCGAGCAGCAGGTGCAGCGCCCTTTCGTGGTCGCCGAGGGCCCGGCGGGCGCGGGCGCGGACCATCAGGGAGAGCTGTTGGTCGATGACGGGGCCGACCGGGGACGCCGGGGAGATCATGCCGACCAGGTTCTGGGCGAGGGCGGCCTCGCCCCGGTCGCTGAGGGCCGCCGCGAGGACCAGGCGGGGCAGGGTCAGGTGCGCCGTCGTGCGGCCCGCCGCATCGAGTGCCGCGCGGGCGTCGGCCATCGACTCGGTGATCGCGCCGGTGCCGTACAGGACCAGGGCGCGGGCGGAGTGGGCGAGGGCGCGGGTCCGGCCGGTTCCGGGTTCCCCGGCTTCGGCTTCGGCGACCGCGTGGTTCAGGGTGGTGAGGGCTTCGGTGGTCTCGTCGGCCAGGGCGAGCACCGTGCAGGAGGCGAGCACCGGCCAGGAGGTACGGGGTCCCGGTGCGTCCAGTACGCGGCGGGCGTAGGTGTCCGACGCCTCGCGCGAGCCCTCGTAGAAGGCTGTGACCAGGGCCCTGACGGCGTCCATAGGGGCGGGCAGCGGCTCGGGCGGCCGGGCGGTGGCGCGGGGTGCGGCTCCGGTGGCCGTACGGTCGGCGCGGCCCAGGAGGAGCAGGGCCGATTCCAGGGCCGGGGCGAGGTCTCGGAGTCCGGTGCCGGTGCGCAGTTCGGCCAGGATCTCCGCGAGGCCGTGGTCCTGGGGTACGCCCCGTCCCGCGGCCAGGCAGGTGGTGGTGTACTGCACGGCGGCGACAGCGCGGGTCCGCAGGTCGGGGGTGTGGTCGAGGGTGTCTCTGAGCAGGTCGACGGCGGCGTCCGGGTCGGTGTGCGCGATGAGGCCGGCCAGCCGGAGACGGAGAGCGTGGTCTTCGGGTACGGCTTCGAGCACGCGGCGCAGACAGCGTACGGCGGTGCCGCGGGCGCCGCGGCCCTCGGCCGAGGCGGCAGCGTCCCGCAGCAGCGAGGCCATCCAGGGGCGGAGGGCGCCGGGGACGGCGAGGAGGTGTCCGGCGACCTCTTCGGCCGGGCGGCCGGCGTCGCTGAGCAGCAGGGCGGCCCGTGCGTGCAGTTGGGCGAGGTCGCCGGGGCCGAGCGGTTCGAGGACCGCCGCACGGATCTCGCCGCCCGCGAAGTCGGTGCGGCCGGGGGTCAGGACCTCGGCCTGGCGGAGTATCCGGACGGCGTCCGCCATCTGGACGGCGGAGACCCCGGCCAGTGCGGCGACGTGGTCGGGCAGATCCTCGCCGAGGACGGCTATCGCCGTGGCGACGGACTCCACCCAGCCGGGGTTTCTCTCGAAGAGGGTACGGAGGGACAGGACGAGCAGTCGTCTGCCGCGTTCGGCGGCCTGCCGGGCGCCTTCGCGGTCGGGACGGACACCGGCGCGCCGCAGCTCCGTCAGCAGCCGGGACACCTGGCCCGGGTTGCCGCCGCAGGCGTCGGCGACGCGAGCCGCGAACGACGGCGCGACCGGGCGGCCGAAGGCATGCCGGACCATCTCGGCGACCGCGGCCGGATTCAGCGGGTTCAGCGGCACCGTGGTGCACGAGGGATGGGCGGCGAATCCCGACCAGGCACCGTCGGCCGGACCGGTCTCGGTGCTGCGGGCCAGGACCAGCAGCAGGGGCAGCCCGTCCGCCCGTCGCAGGAGGAAGTCGAACCAGCGGAGGGTGTGTTCATCGGTCAGATGGGCGTCGTCCAGCGCGAGGAGGACGGGGCGGCGCGCGGCGAGGCGCGTGATGAGGCTGTACAGCCCCTGGAGTACCGGGTAGTCGGTGTCGAAGGTGAAGGGCCGGTGATCCGGGCCGGGCAGCAGAGCGGGCAGGGCAGGGCGGGCGGTGCCGTACAGCAGCGGATGCCGGGGGGCGCTCTCGCCCGTCAGGCCGAGCGGTCGCAGCAGAGCCCGGACGCCGTCGTACGGAGCGGTGGCAGTGCCCGTACCGGATGTTCCGTGGAGGACCGTCATACCGCGTGTCCCACTGTCGGCCGCCGCACTGCCGCGGGGGACCGATTCATGGAGGAAGGCGCGGATGAGGCTGCTCTTCCCCATGCCGAGCGGTCCGGCCAGGATGACGACTCCCGAGCGGCCGGCGCGGGCCGCCGCAGCCCGTATGGAAAGCGTATGAATTTCACTGTCACGACCGAAGACAATCGTACTCGCGTGTGACGGGACCAGTTGGTCGAACAAAGAATCCCTCTCGTCGAACGGAGAGGACCGGCCTCATCCGGCAGCTGTCTTCATAATTATCCACACTGCCATTGATCTGCGGAAGCGTATCGGAACCCGACAACACGACCATCTGAAATCCGCCAGGGAAGGAAACGGCAACCCGCCCCCGACGAAGGGAATAGTCGCGTCTTCAACAAACGACTCGCGGGTCCGCCCCGGCGCCGCCGGACCCGCGGAGTCTAAGGATTTCCCGGCGCGCGCCGTGAGACCAAGGGGAGGTGCAGCCAACCCCGCCGGGCCATGACCCCAGGAGTCCGATGAGCACCAAGCAGCGGCCGGTCCTCTTTGTCAGCCTGCCGGAAAGCGGACTGCTCAACCCGCTTCTCGTCCTCGCGGGCGAACTCTCCCGGCGGGGCGTGCCCGACCTCTGGTTCGCGACGGACGAGCCCCGGCGGGCCGAGGTGGAGCGACTGCCGAGGGGCTCCGGTGTCGAGTTCGCTTCGCTGGGCGAGGTGTGCCCGGAACTCTCCGCGGTCAGCTGGCCGGACGAGGTGTACCGGGAGGTAACCCAGCCCTCCCGTTTCAAGGCGCACCGCGCCGTGATCCGGCAGTCCTACCGCCCCGAAGTCCAGGCAGCGAAGTTCCGACGTCTCGACTCCCTCGTCGAAAAGATCAATCCGGCGCTCATGGTAATCGACTGCGTTGCCTCTTTCGGTATCGACGTCGCCATCAGCCGGAACATTCCGTACGTACTCAGCGTGCCGTTTCTGCCGACGAATGTCATCACCTCACTGAATCCGTTCGGACCATCCGGAACCCCTCGGGACTTTCCCGTTCCACATTCCGGCCTCCCTTATCCGATGAATTTCTCCCAGCGGATCCGGAACAGCCTCTTCAAATATCGCACTCTGGGTATGTTCTTCCATCCGGCCATGGGCCGGGTACTCTCCGCCGACGCCCGTATCCGCAAGGAACTCGGCCTGCCCGGGCCCAATCCGATGACCCGGGTCGACCGGGCCGAGCTGGTGCTGTGCAACTCGATCGCCGAACTGGACTATCCGTTTGCCGTGCCGGAGCGGATGAAGCTGGTCGGGGCCATGGTGCCGCCGCTGCCGGAGGCTCCGCGCGGCGAGGACGGCGGCGGGGTCGCCGACTGGCTCGACGGCCGGCCCTCCGTGGTCTACATGGGCTTCGGGACCATCACCCGGCTCGACCGGGAACAGGTGGCCTCCCTGGTCGAGGTGGCTCGCCGGATGCAGGACCGGCATCAGTTCCTGTGGCGTCTGCCCGCCGAGCAGCAGCATCTGCTGCCGGCCGCGGCCGGCCTGCCCGCGAATCTGCGGATCGAGAGCTGGCTGCCCTCGCAGCTCGATGTGCTCGCCCACCCCCATGTCCGGCTGTTCTTCACCCACGGCGGCGGCAACGGGTTCAACGAGGGCATGTACTTCGGCAAGCCGATGGTGGTCCGCCCGCTCTGGGTCGACTGCTACGACCAGGCCGTACGCGGCCAGGACTTCGGCCTGAGCCTGACCCTGGACCGGCCCCGGGACGTCGACCCGGACGATGTCGTCGACAAGCTCACCCGGGTCCTGGGCGACCCGCGGTTCAGCGAGCGGGCCGAACGGATCGGAAAGCTCCATCGCACGGCCGGCGGTCGGCAGACGGCTGCCGATCTGCTCCTCGGGCTGCCGGCCCTGTCCTGACCGGCAGCCCGTCCGCTGTGCCTCCGCCAACCCCGACTCCGAACGAGGACGACATGCCCATCAAGTACCCCGTTTCCCGGCCCGCTCTCCAGGGCCGGGAACTCGCCTATGTCACCGAGACGGTCAGCGACGGCTGGATATCCTCACAAGGGCCCTATGTCCGACGTTTCGAGGAGGCATTCGCCGCCTACAGCGGAATCGCGCACGGTGTCGCCTGTTCCTCCGGAACAGCGGCCCTGACCCTGGCACTGCGCGCGTTCGGCATCGGCGCCGGTGACGAAGTGATCGTCCCGGAATTCACCATGGTGGCCTCGGCCTGGGCCGTGAGCTACACGGGCGCCACCCCGGTATTCGTCGACTGCGCCGACGATCTGAACATCGACCCGGCCAAGATCGAAGAGAAGATCACCCCCCGGACCAAGGCCATCATGCCCGTCCATGTCTACGGCAGGCGATGTGCCATGGACACCATCATGAATATCGCCCACGACTACAACCTGCGCGTGGTCGAGGACTCCTCCGAGGCGCACGGCATCCCCCCGGTCGGCGATGTCGCCTGCTACTCGCTCTTCGCCAACAAGATCATCACGGCGGGCGAGGGCGGTATCTGTCTCACCGACGACTCCCGGCTGGCCGCGCAGATGGCACATCTGCGGGCGATGGCGTTCACCGAAGACCACAGCTTTCTGCACAAGAAGCTCGCCTACAACTTCCGTATGACTGCCATGCAGGCCGCCGTGGCACTCGCCCAGGTGGAGCAGATCGACGACTTCCTCGCCCGGCGCCGCGAGATCGAGCGCCGCTACGACCAGGGACTGAAGGGTATCGCCGACATCACCCTGATGCCGCAGCGCGATGTGCTGTGGATGTACGACCTGCGGGCCCGGCGCCGCGACGAGCTGTGCGCCTATCTCGCCGCCGAGGGCATCGAGACCCGGGTGTTCTTCAAACCCATGAGCCGCCAGCCCGGCTACCACGACCCCGTCTGGCCCTACCTCAACGCCAGCCGGCTCAGCGACGACGGGCTCTATCTGCCCACGTACACCGAACTCACCGCCGCGGACCAGGAATACGTGACCGGAAAGGTCCGCGCCTTCTACGGCGCGGGCTGAGCCCGTACCGAACCACGGAGCACATATGACCAGGCCCACAACCGAACCAGAGGCTGTCCCCTTCCCGCTGCGGATACCCGGTGAGCCGTTTCCGCCGCCCCGGTACGAGGATTACCGGCGGCGCGAAGGGCTGGTACTGACCCATATGCCGAACGGCGGCCGGGTCTGGCTGGTGACCCGGCACGCGGAGGTGCGTGCGGTCCTCACCAGCAAGAAGGTCAGCGCGAACCCCGACCGCGAGGGCTTCCCGCATATCAGCGACACCATGGGCGTACCCCGCCAGGAGCAGATCCCCGGCTGGTTCGTCGGCCTCGACTCGCCGGAGCACGACCGGTTCCGCAAGGCCCTGATCCCGGAGTTCACCGTGCGCCGGGTGCGCGGGATGCGCCCGGCGATCGAACGCGTCGTCGACGGGCTGATCGACACCATGCTGGCCGCCGGGGACTCCGCCGATCTGGTGGCGGACTTCGCGCTGCCGGTGCCCTCGCTGGTGATCTCCTCGCTGCTCGGCGTACCGCCCGTGGACCGCGCCTTCTTCGAATCCCGGACCCGAACCCTGATCAGCATCCGCAACTCCACCGAGCAGCAGCGCGACACCGCAGCCAAGGAGCTGCTGCGCTACCTCAACCGGCTCATCGGCATCAAGGCGTCGTGGCCGGGCGACGATCTGATCAGCAGACTGCTGGCCACCGGAACGATCAGCACCCAGGAGCTGACCGGGGTGCTGATGCTGCTCCTCATCGCGGGCCACGAGACCACCGCGAACAACATCTCCCTCGGCGTGGTGACCCTGCTGCTCAACCCGGAGTGGATCGGGGACAAACGGGCGGTCGAGGAGACCCTGCGCTTCCACTCGGTCGCCGACCTGGTGTCCCTGCGCGTGGCCGTCGAGGACGTCGAGATCGGCGGCCGGCTGATCCGGGCCGGTGAGGGCATCATCCCGCTGGTCGCGGCCGCCAACCACGACCAGGAGGCGTTCAGCTGCCCGCACGCCTTCGATCCGGGCCGCGCCGAGCGCCACCACGTGGCCTTCGGGTACGGAGTCCACCAGTGCCTGGGACAGAACCTCGTCCGGGCCGAGATGGAGATCGTCTACCAACGGCTCTTCGAGCGGATCCCGACCCTCCGGCTCGCCGTGCCGGAGGAGGAACTCCCCCTCAAGTACGACGGCGTCCTCTGCGGACTCCACGAGCTGCCCGTCCGCTGGGACCCCCCGGCCACAGCTCCCTGACGATTACGGAGACCCCATGCGCATCACCGTGGATGCCGACCTCTGTGTCGGCGCCGGACAGTGCGTGCTGTCCGCGCCCGGCGTGTTCGACCAGGACGAGGACGGGCTGGTCCGTGTACTGCACTCCCGGCCCGTGCCCGAGGATGCGGACGCCGTACGGCTGGCGGGTGAGCTGTGCCCCGCCCACACCATCACCGTCCACGAGGACTGACCCCCGCGGCGCGGCCCCGGACCGGCCGACCCCGTTCCCCCCCCGTCATATGAGAAAGGACCGCATCTTGAACAGCACGGACCACACCTCCGCCCGGTGGCTGCGACGTTTCCACCCGGGCGCGGACCGTCCCGTCCGGCTGGTCTGCTTCCCGCATGCCGGCGGGTCCGCCAGCTTCTTCCACCCGGTGTCGGTGCGGTTCTCACCCGCCGTCGACACGATCTCCTTGCAGTACCCCGGCCGCCAGGACCGCCGGACGGAGCCCTGCGTCCAGGACATCGCTACGCTGGCCGACCTCGTCACCGACGAGCTGCTGGCCCTCGACGAGAAGCCCACCGTGTTCTTCGGGCACAGCATGGGTGCCGTCCTCGCCTTCGAGACGGCCTGGCGGCTGGAGCAGAAGGGCACCCACGAGCCGCGGGCCGTCATCGCCTCCGGCCGTCGCGGACCGTCCACCACCCGCCTGGAGAACGTCCACCGCCGCGACGACGACGGCATCATCGACGAACTCCGGCTGCTGAACGGGACCAATCCGGACCTGCTCGGCGACGAGGAGATCCTCCGCATGGCACTGCCGGCCATCCGCGGGGACTACGAGGCCATCGAGAAGTACACCTGCCCGCCCGGCCGCACGCTCCGCTGCCCGATCACCGCCCTCACCGGCGACACCGACCCGCGCACCTCCCTCGCCGAGGCCCGGGCCTGGCAGGAGCACACCGAAGGCGGCTTCCGGCTGAAGGTCTACCCCGGCGGACACTTCTTCCTCTCCGACCACATCGGGGCCGTGGGTGACGAAATGGCACGCGAACTCGGGATCCTGTGATGCGTACGCTCCTCGTCGACAACTACGACTCCTTCACCTACAACCTCTTCCACTACCTCGCCGAGGTCAACGGCCAAGAGCCCGAGGTGATCCGCAACGACGACCCCGTCCGGCGGGACAGCCTCCTAGACGAGTTCGACAACGTCGTACTGTCGCCCGGTCCCGGCACGCCGCACCGTCCGGCCGACTTCGGCCTGTGCGCGGGGATCGCCGCGGAGGGCCGGCTACCGGTACTCGGTGTCTGCCTCGGCCACCAGGGCATCGCCCTCGCCCACGGCGGCGAGGTCGGCCCGGCCCCGGCACCGCGCCACGGGCGCACCTCCCCGGTCCGCCACGACGGTACCGGGCTCTTCGAGGGTCTCCCCGACCCCCTGGAGGTGGTCCGCTACCACTCACTGGCCGTCAACTCGCTCCCGTCCGCGCTGGAGGCGATCGCCCACAGCGTCGACGACGACGTGATCATGGCGCTGCGCCACCGCACCCTGCCGCTGTGGGGCGTGCAGTTCCACCCGGAATCCATCGGCACGGACGGCGGGCACCGCCTGCTGGCCAACTTCCGTGATCTGACGTACGCGTACACCCGGACCGGGCAGCGCCCGGCACGAGCGAAGAAGGCCGTCCCGGCTCAGGCCGCCCCGCCGCGGCAGGCACCGGTCCGCAGACTGCGGGTGCTGGCCGAGCGGCTGGTCACCCGCTGGGAGGCCGAACCGGTCTTCGACCAGATCTTCCGCTCCGGCGAGCACCCCTTCTGGCTGGACAGCAGCCGCACCGACGCCCGGCTCGGCCAGGTATCGGTCCTGGGCAACGCCTCCGGGCCGCTGGCCCGCACCGCGGCCGCGAACGTGCCCGAAGGAACGGTGACCGTCACCGCGAACGGGCGGACCCTGACCCTGCACAGCCCGTTCTTCGACTGGCTGGAACACGATCTCGGCACCCTGGAAACCGACGTCCCGGAACTGCCCTTCGAGTTCGCGCTGGGCTGGGTGGGCTACCTGGGCTACGAGCTGAAGGCCGAGTGCGGTGGTGAGGCGGCTCACGGCTCCCCCGACCCGGACGCCGTGATGGTCTTCGCGGACCGGGCCGTGGTCCTCGACCACCGCACCGACACCACGTACCTCCTCGCGCTCACCGAGGACGGCGACGAGGCCGCCGCCCGCGCCTGGCTGCGTACCACGGCCGCCGAACTGGCCCGGCTCACAGCGCGGGCGCCCGCGCCCTGCTCCCCGCCGGCCGGGCTGACCGGTCCGGATCTGCGGCCGCGCCACGACCGGGACACCTACCTCAAGCTCATCGACGTCTGCCATGAGGAGATACGCGCGGGCGAGACGTACGAGGTGTGCCTGACCAATATGATCGAAGCGGACACGGCCCTCGACCCCTGGCAGGCGTACCGGTATCTGCGCCGGGCCAGCCCGGCCCCGTTCGCCGCCTTCCTCGGCTTCGGCTCCGTGTCGGTGCTGAGCACCTCGCCGGAGCGGTTCCTGCGCATCGACCGGCAGGGCCTGATGGAGTCCAAACCCATCAAGGGCACCCGCCCGCGCCATGCCGATCCGGTCGAGGACGCCGGGCTGGCCGCCGATCTGGCGGAGAACGAGAAGGACCGGGCGGAGAACCTGATGATCGTCGACCTGGTCCGGCACGACCTCGGCCGGTGCGCCGAGGTGGGCTCGGTCGTCGCCGACCCGGTCTTCCGGATCGAGTCCTACGCCACGGTGCACCAGCTCGTCAGCACTGTAAGGGCCCGGCTGCGCCGCGGCACGAGCACGGTGGCGGGCGTCCGCGCGGCCTTCCCCGGGGGGTCCATGACCGGCGCGCCGAAGATCCGCACCATGGGGATCATCGACCGGGTCGAAAGCGGGCCGCGCGGTATCTACTCGGGTGCGATCGGCTATTTCTCGCTGACCGGCGCGGCCGATCTCAGCATCGTCATCCGCACCGTGGTGCTCAGCGGCGGCCGGCTGCGCTACGGCGTGGGCGGCGCGGTGATCGCCCTGTCCGACCCGGCGGCCGAGTACGAGGAGACACAGGTCAAATCGGCGCCGCTCCGGGCGCTGCTGCACGGATAGCCCGGACCCGCACCAGGTCCACGCGCCGCCCGCATGTGATCCGGGCGCGATCCGCGCAGAGGCTCATCTCTAGGGCTTTTCCCGGTGGCGCGGACCCAGCATAAAGCGGCAGATCCGCCCAGCGGCCGGCTTTCTCGGGAGTTATGGTGTCCGTCCATGTCGATGACCACGCGGCCGTAGCGGCCGCCGGGCCGCGCGGGGCACTGCGCGGCCTGACCCTGCCCGCCGTCTTCCGGGCCGCCGCGCAGGCGGAACCGGAAGCCGTGGCGCTGAGCGACGGGGACCGGCACCGGACCTGGCGGCAGTGGGCGGCGGATGTCGACGCGCTCGCCCGCGGCCTTCAGGAACAGGGCGTCGGCGTCGGTGACGTGGTCGCGATCCAGCTGCCGAACTGCTGGGAGTTCGAAACCCTGCACCTCGCCGTCGCGGCGATCGGCGCCGTCATGCTCCCCGTCCACCAGGGGTACGGCAGCGCCGATGTGCCGGCACTGATGGAACGGGTCGCGCCGGTGGCGGCGGTGCTGTCCGCGGACTCCGGGTACACGGCGGACGCGCAAGCCCTCGGCGGATTGCGGGCGGCGGTGCCGTCGCTGCGATCGGTCCTGGTGGCGGGCGACGGCTCCGGCACGGCGGACCAGGGACTTGCGGTACGTGTCGACGCGCTGCTGGAGCGGTGGGCCGGCGCCGCACCGGAACCGGTCGAGGTGCGGCCGGAGATGCCCTTCGTGCTGCTGCCGTCCTCCGGTACGACATCCGCCCGGCCCAAGATCTGTCTGCACCACCACGACGGGCTGATGTCGAACACCGCGGCCGTCACCGAGGAGGCGGCCGCCTCCTTCGACGGTGCGGTGCTCACGGCCTGCCCGCTCACCCACCTCTTCGGCCTCCAGTCCCTGCATTCGGCCCTTTTCGCCCGCTGCCGGCAGGTCCTACTGCGCGGCTGGGATCCGGACCGGTTTCTGGAGCTGGCCCGTGAGACCCGACCCGGCGTGGTCTTCGCCGTGCCCGCCCAGCTCCACGACATCACCGCCCGGATCACCGGCTCCGGTGCGGCGGCCGGATTCCGGCCGCGCGAGGTGCGGACCGCCGGCGCGGCCGTCCCCGCCGCGCTCGTGACACGGGTACGGGAAGTCCTCGGCTGCCCCCTTGTCGTGGTGTGGGGCATGTCCGAACTGGGCACCGGCACCTGCACATCCGCCGCCGACCCCGCCGAAACGGCCACGCGCAGCGTGGGCCGGCCCACCTTCGGGGCGAGCGTGCGCATCCTCGGCGAGGACGGCACCGCCTGCGCGGCGGGGGAGCCGGGTGAGCTGTACTACCGCAGTCCCGGCATGTTCCGCGGCTACCACGGCGAACCGGAGCTGACCGCGGCGGCCGTCACCGCGGACGGCTGGCTGCGGACCGGGGACCGGGCGAGCGTGGACGACAGCGGCCGGGTCCGCTTCCTGGGCCGCTCGGCCGAGCTGATCAACGTCGGCGGCCGGAAGTTCGACGCGACCGAGGTCCAGGGGCTGCTGGCGGAGCTGCCGGGGCTCGGCCCGGCAGCCGTGATCGCCCGCCCCGACCGGCGGCTGGGCGAATACCCGTGTCTGGTGGTCACCGGGCGCGCCGAACGCGCCGTCACGCTGGAGAAGGTGACCGCGTTCCTGCTGGAGCGCGGTGTCGCCGACTACAAGATTCCGCTGGAGCTGGTGGTGGTCGGGGAGCTGCCCCTGACCCCGGCGGGCAAACTGCACCGGCGGGCCCTGGAGGCCCTGCCCGCCGATCAGGGGCCCTCGGCTGCCCGGACCGGCGGCGGCTCCGTGCCCGGCTCGTACCCGGCGGCCCTGGAGCTGGTCCGTACCTGTGTCACCAAGGCATTGGCGCCCGCCGTCGAAGCCGCGCCCATCGGGGCCGGTGACACCTTCCGCGGTCATGGGCTGGACTCGGTCCGCAGTATCCGGCTGCGCAATCTGCTCGCCGAGGCGACGGGGCTCGCGCTGCCCGCGTCCCTCGCCTTCGACTTCCCCACCCCCGATGCCGTGGCCCGCCGTCTGCGGGGCGATACGGCGGAGGATCCAGTGGCGTTCGCCCCCGCCGCAACCGACGATCCGGTCGCCGTCGTGGGCATGGCCTGCCGGCTGCCCGGCGGCGTACACGGCCCCGACGATCTGTGGGCCCTGGTGGCAGAGGGCCGGGACGCGATCGGCGGCTTCCCCGAGGACCGCGGCTGGGATCTGGACCGGCTCTTCGACGAGGACCCCGAGCGCCCCGGCACCTCCTATGCCCGCGAGGGGGGATTCCTGGCCGGCGCGGGCGCGTTCGACGCGGGGTTCTTCGGTTTCTCCGACCGGGAGGCGCTGGCTGCCGACCCGCAGCAACGGCTGTTGCTGGAGACCGCCTGGGAGGCCCTGGAGCAGGCCGGAATCGACCCGGCCGCGCTGCGCGGCTCGCCCACCGGGGTCTTCGCGGGCGCCATGTACCACGACTACGCACCGGCGGCCTCCGGCGGCGAAGGTCCCGATCTGGAAGGGCTGCTCGCCCTCGGCACCGCCGGAAGCGCGCTGGCGGGCCGGATCTCGTACGCCCTCGGTCTCCAGGGCCCCGCGCTGACCGTGGACACGGCCTGCTCGTCTTCGCTGGCCGCGCTCCATCTGGCGGTCCGTTCGCTGCGGTCGGGCGAATCCTCCCTGGCCCTGGCGGGCGGTGTCACCGTGATGGCCACCCCGGTCTCGTTCACGGAGTTCTCCCGGCTGCAGGGGCTGGCCCCCGACGGCCGCTGCAAGTCCTTCGCGGACACCGCCGACGGCGCCGCCTGGTCGGAAGGCGTCGGTCTGCTGGTGCTGGAGCGCCTCTCCGACGCCCGGCGCCACGGCCGTCCGGTACTCGCCCTGGTCCGCGGCTCGGCGATGAACCAGGACGGCGCCTCCAACGGGATGACCGCCCCGCACGGGCCCGCGCAGCGGAGGGTGATCCGGCAGGCCCTGGCCGACGCCGGGCTCGGCGCCGCCGATGTGGACGCGGTCGAGGGGCACGGCACCGGGACGACGCTCGGCGACCCGATCGAAGCGCAGGCGCTGATCGGCACCTACGGCGCCGGACGCGATCCGGACCGGCCCCTGTGGCTGGGCTCGGTGAAGTCGAACATCGGGCATGCCCAGGCCGCCGCGGGGGTCACGGGTGTGATCAAGACGGTGCTGGCGCTGCGGAACGAACTCCTGCCCAGGACCCTGCACGTGAGCACACCGACCTCGCATGTGGACTGGTCGGCGGGGACCGTACGGCTGCTCACCGAGGCCCGGCCGTGGCCCCGGGAGAGCGGGCGGGCGAGACGGGCGGGGGTGTCCTCGTTCGGGATCAGCGGAACCAACACGCATGTGATCCTGGAGGAGGCCCCGCCGGAGTCCGCCGGGGTACGGCCGCCGGACGGGACCGGACCGGTGGCGTGGGTGCTGTCCGCGCGCAGCGCGCCCGCCCTGCGCGATCAGGCCCGGCGGCTGGCGGAGTACGTGGCGTCCCGGCCCGAGGTCCCGGCCCGGGACATCGCGTTCGCGCTCGCCGTGAGCCGGACCGTGCACTCCGGACATCAGGCGTGTGCCGTCGGATCGGATCCGGGTGAACTCCTGGACGCGGTGCGGGCACTGGCCGAGCGCGATGCGCCGCCCGGTGGCCCGGTCGGCGGTGAACCGGTGTACGTGTTCGCCGGGCAGGGCAGTCAGCGGCCCGGTATGGGCCGGGAACTGGCCGGCGCCCAACCGGTGTTCGCGGCGGCCCTGCGCGAGGTCTGCGAGGTACTCGACCCGCTGCTGGACCGGCCGCTGACCGAGGTGATGTGGGCGGCCGACGGCCCGGACGCCGCGCTGCTGGACCGTACGGAGTACACACAGCCCGCGCTCTTCGCCCACGGGGTGGCCCTGTACCGGCTGTTCGAGTCCTGGGGTGTGCCGCCCGGCCGGCTGGTGGGGCATTCGGTGGGCGAGATCACCGCCGCGTACCTGGCGGGGGTGTTCTCCCTCGCGGACGCGGCCCGGCTGGTGGCCGCCCGGGGGCGGCTGATGCAGCGGCTGCCGGAGGGCGGTGCCATGCTGGCCGTACGGCTGCCGGAGGCCGAAGCGGGGCCGTGGCTGGAGGGTCTGAGCGGTGGGCCGGTGGCGGTGGCCGCCGTCAACGGGCCGGATTCCGTGGTGCTTTCGGGTGCTGCGCGGCCCCTTGAGGAACTGGCCGGGAAGCTGGTGGCCGCCGGTGTCCGGACCAAGCGGCTCGCGGTCGGCCACGCCTTCCACTCCCCGCTGATGGACCCGATGCTGGACGAGTTCCGTGCGGTCGTCGCCGGGCTCTCCTTCGCCGCCCCCGCTGTGCCGGTCGTGTCCTGTCTGACCGGGGCGCCGCTGACGGCCGCCGATGCGGGCGATCCGGACTTCTGGGTACGGCATGTCCGGGAGCCGGTCCGGTTCCGCGACGCGATCGTCCGGCTGTCGGCCGACGGCCCCGGGGCGTTCCTGGAGCTGGGACCCCGGACCGTGCTGGCGCCGGTGCTGGAGGAGTGCCTGCCCGCGCGCCGGGCACCGGTGGCCGTGGTCTCCGCCGGGGGCGCGGCCGAGGAGCGGTCGGTGCTGGCTGCGGTGGCGCGGCTGCATCTGTCCGGGCTGCCGGTGGCCTGGCGGTCGGTGCTGCCCGGCGCGGTGGCCGTCCCGCTCCCCACGTACCCCTTCCAGCACCGCGTGTACTGGGCCGCGGCCGGGACTTCCGTGGCGCCACCGGCGCCGCCGCGCCAGGTGCTCGCGGACCGGCTGGGCACGCTCGGCGCATCCGAGCAGCATGCGGTGGTGACCCGGCTGGTGCTGGAGGAGACGGGGGCCGTACTCGGCGGCCGTACGCCGACCGCGGCCGAGACCGAGGTGCCCTTCTCCGATATGGGCATCACCTCGGTCGGCGCGGTGGAGCTGCGCAACCGGCTGCGGTCGGTCACCGGGGTACGGCTGCCGACCACTCTGGTGTTCGACCATCCGACTCCGGCGGCCGTGGTCCAGCTGGTCCGGCAGGAGCTGGCGGACCCGCTCACCGGGCCGGCGGGCCGTACGGTGTCCTGCCTCGTGGCCGAGCTGGACGCGCTGCTGTCCGCGGGCTCGGAGCTGGACCCGGACACCGCCACCCGGCTGAAGGCCCTGGCGGGCGCCCGGGGGCCGCTGCCCCCGGCCGGGCGTTCGACGGCCACGCCCTTCGATCTCGGCACCGCATCCGACGACGACCTGTTCCGCCATCTGGACGGCGCCGGCCACTGACGGACCCGTCCTGCCCGGCATGACAGCCGACCGGTATCCGTGCCGGTCGGCTGTTCCCTTTCCCCGACCCGACGAATCCGGAGAACTCCCATGAACGGACTCCCCACCGGGCCTCCCGAGACCATGATCGAGGCGCGGGATCTCGGTAAGACCTTCGGCACCGTGCGCGCACTGGACTCGGTGGACCTCTCCGTCCCCCGGGCATCCGTCCTCGGTCTGCTGGGGCACAACGGCGCCGGTAAGACCACCCTGGTGGGCATTCTCACCGCCGCGCTCCCCCCTTCCTCCGGCACCGCGTCGGTCGCCGGCCACGATGTGACGCGCCGGCCGCGCGAGGTACGCCGGCGCATCGGGCTGACCGGGCAGTTCGCCTCGGTGGACGGCCAGTTGAGCGGCCGGGACAATCTGGTGCTGATCGCCCGGCTGCTGGGCGCCGGCCGCCGCGCCGCCCGGGTGCGCGCCGATGAACTGCTGGAGCTGTTCGGGCTGGGGGACGTCGCCGGGCGCCGGGCCCGCACGTACTCCGGCGGGCTGCGGCGGCGGCTGGACCTCGCGGCGAGCCTGGTGGGCCGTCCTGAAGTGGTCTTTCTGGACGAGCCGACCACGGGCCTGGACCCGGAGGCCCGGCTGGGCCTGTGGGAGATCGTCGAGGGCCTGGTCGCCGAGGGCGCCACCGTCCTTCTCACCACCCAGTATCTGGAGGAGGCCGACCGGCTCGCGGATTCCATCACCGTACTGTCCGGCGGCCGGGTCGTCGCGAGCGGTACGGCGGCGGAGCTGAAGGCGGCCGTGGGCCGTCGCACCGTCACCGTCGCGCTGGACCCGGCGGCCGACCCGGAGAGCGTGGCCGGCGCGCTGCGCCGGGCCGCCATGGACCCGGTGGTGGCCGGGCCGAGCGGCTGCCTCGTCATCCCGATCGACGCGTCGAAGGAGGTGGCGACGGTGATCCGGGCACTGGACCAGGCGGGGGCCGAGGTGACCGAGCTGTCCCTCGGCGAACCCACCCTCGACGACGTCTACCTCGCCCTGGCCGGCCGGGCATCCGGGTCCGCCGTGCCCCCGGTGCCCGCTCCGTCCGAAGGATCCGCCTCATGACCGTCACTCCCACCCCTTCGCCGCGGGCCGTGTGGCCGGACAGTTCCGTTCTCCTCCAGATCCGGGTGCTCACCGCGCGCTCGCTGCGCTCGATGGCGACGGACCCGGGCGTGATGCTGTTCGGGCTGCTCCAGCCGGTGGTCATCCTGTTCGTGCTGACGCAGGTGTTCAGCAAGATGGGCGAACCGCCGCACTTCCCCGCCGGAATCACCTATCTCGACTTCGTACTGTCGGCGGTACTGGTCGACAACGCGGTGCAGTCGGCGGTCCAGTCGGGTGTCGGGCTCGTCGACGATCTCAAGAACGGGGTGGTGGCCCGGCTGCGGTCGCTGCCGATCGTGCCGTCTTCGCTGCTGATCGCCCGCAGCCTGGCCGGCCTGGTGCGCGGCGCGGTGCAGGCCGTGGTCATCCTGCTGCTGGCGTTCGGTGTGCTCGGGTACGCGCCGGACGGCGGGGCGGTCGATCTGGCGGCGTCGGTCGGGCTGACCCTGTTCATGAGCTGGTCGCTGGGCTGGGCGTTCATCGCGGCCGGGGCCTGGCTGCGGCGGGCCGAGCCGATGCAGAATCTGGCGGTGATCGCGGTCCTGCCGCTGATGTTCGCGTCGAGCGCCTATATGCCGGTCGAGGATCTGCCGGGGTGGCTGGCGGCGGTCGCCGGGGTCAATCCGCTGACGTACGCGATCGACGCGACCCGTGCGCTCGCGCTGGGCATCCCGGGCTCGGACGCGATCGTCCCGGCGCTGGTGATCGGGGGTGTGATCGCCGCCGTGGGCGGTGCCCTGGCGGTGCTGGGCTTCCGCCGGCCGGTGCAGTAGCGGCCGGCGCCGAACCGTACGACGCCCCTGGGGCCGGACCTCCGAGCAGGTCCGGCCCCAGGGGCTCTTCCGTATCGGCCGGCTACTGACCGAGTTGCTGGTCCAGCAGATCGAACACCTCGTCGTCGGAGGCCGCTTCGAAGTCGAAACCGCCGTCGGATCCGGTGGTGTCCTCCCCTGAACCGGCCACCCGCAGCGCGCCCCACTTCTCCTTCAGGACGTCGAGGCGTCCCGCGATCCGTGCGAACGCCTCGTCGCTGACTTCCGCCCCGGCGAAGGCGGACTCCAGCCGGGCCAGTTCGGCCAGCAGGGCGGCGGAGGCATCGGGCTGTGCCTGCGGCGCCAGGTCGAGGAGCGTGTACAGATGGTCCGCCAACTCCGCGGTCGTCGGGTAGTCGAAGACCAGGGTGGCGGGGAGCCGGGTTCCGGTCAGGGCGTTGAGCCGGTTCCGCAGTTCGATCGCGGTCAGCGAGTCGACGCCGAGGTCCTGGAACGTGCGCTGCGGGTCCACTTCCTCGGCCCGGGAGTGCCCGAGGGCCGTCGCGGCCTGGCCCTGTACCTCCGCGAGCAGGGCGTCGTACCGTTCGGCCTGCGGCAGGGCAGCCAGCCGGCCGGTGAGCCCGCCGTCCGTACCGTCCGGGGTGGCGGGGCGGCGTACGGGGGTACGGATCAGGCCGCGCAGCAGTGCGGGGACCTCACCGCGGGCGCGGAGCGCCGGGAGGTCGAGCAGGATCGGCAGTACGGCCGGCTCGGCGGCGCCGACCGCGAGGTCGAACAGCTCCAGTCCCTGCCCGGGGGTGAGGGGCGGTAGCCCGGCCCGCGCCGAACGTTCGGCTTCGGCCGGGGTAGGCGCTGCGGTCATACCGCCGTCGGTTCCCGTCCAGGGGCCCCAGGCGAGGGAGGTGCCGGGTAGGCCCTCGGCCCGGCGGTACCGGGCCAGGGCGTCCAGGCAGGCGTTGGCGGCGGCGTAGTTGGCCTGTCCGGGGTTGCCGAGGGTACCGGCCGCGGAGGAGAAGAGGACGAATGCTTCCAGGGGCAGGTCCCGGGTTGCCTCGTGCAGGTTCCAGGCCGCGTCCGCCTTGGGGCGCAGGACGTCCGCGAGCCGCTGCGCGGTGAGGGATCCGATGGTTCCGTCGGCCAGCACGCCCGCGGTGTGGACCACCGCGCGCAGGGGGTGGCGGGTGACGAGTTCCGCGACGGCCGCCGGATCGGCGACATCGCATGCCTCGACCACCGTGCGGGCGCCGGATTCGGCGAGTTCGGCGACGAGTTCGGCCGTTCCTTCGGCCTCGGCGCCCCGGCGGCTGACCAGGACCAGTTCGCGTACACCGTGCCGGGTGACGAGGTGGCGGGCGAGCAGGCGGCCCAGGCCGCCGGTACCGCCGGTGATCAGGACCGCTCCTTCGCCCGCCCATACCGGGGCGGCCGGGGCCGGGTCCGGGTCGAGCCGGGCGATCCGGGCGATCCGGGCGGCCAGCACGGTATCGCCGCGCAGGAGGAGCTGCGGTTCTCCGGTGGCGAGGGCCCCCGGGAGCAGAGCGGCCGTATCCGCGCCGTCGAGGTCCACCAGGCCGAAGCGGCCCGGGTTCTCCGAGCCGGCCGAGCGCACCAGGCCCCAGACGGCGGCCGCCGCGGGGTCCGCGCCCGAGACGGCGCCCCGGGTGACGAACACCAGGCGGGCGTCGGCGAACCGGTCCTCGGCCGGCCATGCCTGCGCCAGTTCGAGCGCGTGCAGGGTGCGCGCGTGCACCGCCTGCGGCATTCCGGTGGCCGTCGGGTCGTCCGCCGCGCCGTCCGTTCCGGTGTCCGGCCCGGCATCCGTCAGCGGTACGAGGACCACGTCCGGGGCCGGCCGGGTCTCGTCGGCGGCCAGTTCGGCGAGAGAGGCGTACACGGGGTGGTCGCCCAGGCGGGCCGTATCCGCGCCCTTCATGGTGCTGAGGACCGCCGTTCGGACGGCGGCGCCGGTGTCGTCGCCGGTGTCGACGGGTGTCCAGTCCAGGTGGAACAGGGAGTCCTGCCCGGCCCGGTCCGCCGCGCCCAGCTGTTCGGCGCTGATGGGCCGTACGACGAGGGAGTCGACGGAGGCCACCGGTGCTCCGGTGGTGTCCGCGAGGGCGAGGGACACCGCGCCGCCCGTACCGGAGCGGCTCAGCCGGGCCCGTACCGCCGAGGCGCCCGATGCGTGCACTGAGACACCGGTCCAGGAGAACGGGACCCCGCCGCCGGCCGGGCCACCGGTTCCGCCGTCCAGTGCGAAGGCGTGCAGGACGGCGTCGAACAGTGCCGGGTGCAGTGCGAAGACCGAGCCTTCGACGCCTTCGGGCAGGGCGACCTCCGCGTACACCTCGTCACCGAGCCGCCAGGCCGCGCGCAGGCCCCGGAACACCGGGCCGTACTCGAACCCGGCGTCGGTGAACTGCTCGTACACGTCGGCCGTGTCCAGGGCTTGCGCTCCGGCCGGTGGCCAGACCGCCGCTTCGAACGGTGCGGCCGACGGGGCGGGGGGCTCGGTGAGCACGCCACTGGCGTGGAGTGTCCACGGTTCGTGGGCGCCTCCGGCGGCGGGCCGGGAGTGCACGGTGAGCGCGCGCCGGCCCGATGGGTCGGCGGCGGCCACGGCCACTTGCAGGTGTACGGCGCCGTCCTGCCGGGGCAGGACCAGCGGTGCGGCCAGGGTCAGTTCCTCGACGGCGGGGCAGCCCAGCTCGTCACCCGCCCGGACGGCGATGTCGAGGAGGGCCGTACCGGGCACCACCACCGATCCCATGACCCTGTGGTCGGCGAGCCACGGATGGCCGGCCGTCGAGAGCCGGCCGGTGAACAGGAAGCCTTCGGCTCCGGCCAGCTCCACCGCGCCGGAGAGCAGGGGGTGTTCGGCGGATCGGAGCCCGAGCGCCTCCGCACCACCGCGTCCGGCGGATGCCCCGGTGGGCCAGTAGCGGCGGTGCTGGAAGGTGTACGTCGGCAGATCGACCGACCGGGCACCGGTGCCGGTGAAGAGGGGGGTCCAGTCGACGTGCGCGCCGCTCACGTGGAGCCGGGCGAGTGCGTGGAGCGCGGACTCCTCTTCGCCGCGGTTCCTGCGCAGGACGGGGACCGTGACGGTCGTGCCGTCGGGGGCGGTTTCGGCGGCCAGGGCGGACAGGGTGCCGTCCGGGCCGAGTTCGAGGAAGCGGGTCACGCCCGCTTCGGTGAGGGTGCGGATGCTGTCGGCGAAGCGGACGGCTTCGCGGACGTGCCGCACCCAGTACTCCGGATCGCACACCGGATCCGTGCCTGTGGTCATGCCGATCCGCGGACTCGCGAACGACAGCCCGGAGACGACCGTACGGAAGCCGTCCAGCATCGGGTCCATCAACGGCGAGTGGAAGGCGTGCGAGACCTTGAGCCGGGTCGTTTTACGGCCCAGGGCCTCGAAGTGGACCCGTACCGCCTCCACCCCTTCCTCGGCACCGGACACCACAACCGCAGAAGGGCCGTTGACCGCGGCAACGGACACCGACGCATCCAGCAGCGGCAGAACCTCGTCCTCGCCCGCCCGCACCGCCAGCATCGCACCACCCTCCGGCAGGGCGTCCATCAACCGGCCACGCGCCGACACCAGCGCACACGCATCAGCCAGGGAGAACACCCCCGCAACATGCGCCGCAGCCACCTCCCCAATCGAATGACCAGCCACAAAGTCCGGAGTCACCCCCCACGACTCGACCAGCCGGAACAACGCCACCTCAACCGCGAACAGACCCGCCTGGGCATGCACGGTCCGGTTCAGGGCATCCGCGTCCCCACCCCACACCACCTCACGCACCGGAACATCCAGCTCCGCACAGACCGCGTCAAAAGCCTCCGCGAAGACGGGGAAGCGGGCATACAGCTCACGGCCCATGCCGAGACGCTGCGACCCCTGCCCCGAGAACAGAAACGCCGTCTTCCCGCCCAGCGCCCGGCCCTCGATGACCTGCTCACCGTCGAGTACCACAGCCCGGTGAGCGAAAACCGACCGGCCGAGAGTGGACAGACCCACATCCACCGGCCGCAGCCCCGCATCCTCCGCATACGACCGCAGGCGTCCAATCTGGTCGCGCAGCGCCTCCTCCGTCTTCCCCGACACCAGCCACGGCACCACACCCGGCACGACCGAGGGTTCAACGGGGTCCGGAGTGGTCCGTTCGGGCTGTTCCAGCACCAGGTGGACGTTGGTGCCGCTGATTCCGAACGAGGACACCCCGGCCCGGCGTACGCGGCCCGACTCCGGCCAGGCACGCTCCTCCGACAACAGCTCGACCTCACCCGCCGCCCAGTCCACATGCGAGGACGGCGCATCGACGTGCAATGTCTTCGGCACCACGCCGTGCCGCATGGCCAGCACCATTTTGATGACTCCGGCCACACCCGCGGCTGCCTGGGTGTGGCCGATATTGGACTTCACCGAGCCGATCAGCAGCGGGAGTTCACGGTCCTGGCCGTAGGTCGCGATCAGGGCCTGCGCTTCGATCGGGTCGCCGAGTGTGGTGCCCGTGCCGTGCGCCTCCACCACGTCCACATCGGACGCCGACAGACCGCCGCTCGCCAGCGCCTGCCGGATCACCCGCTGCTGCGAGGGACCGTTCGGGGCCATCAGGCCGTTGCTGGCGCCGTCCTGGTTGACGGCGGAGCCGCGGACGACGGCCAGGACGTGATGCCCGTTCCGTGCCGCGTCGGACAGCCGCTCCAGTACCACCATGCCCACGCCCTCGCCCCAGCCGACGCCGTCGGCGGCCTCGGCGAAGGCCTTGCACCGGCCGTCGGCCGCGAGGCCGCGCCGGCGCGAGAACTCGATGAACGTGGTCGGGGTCGACATCACCGTCACACCACCGGCCACCGCCAGGGAGCAGTCCCCCGACCGCAGCGCCTGCGCCGCCAGATGCAGCGCCACCAGCGACGACGAGCACGCCGTGTCCACCGTCACCGCCGGACCTTCCAGACCCAGCGCGTACGACACCCGGCCGGAGGCGATACTGCCCGCGCTGCCGCTGCCCTGCTGCCCCTCGAACTCCCGGCCGCCGAGCAGACTCGCGTAGTCGCTGTACATGACACCGGCGAAGACGCCGGTCCGCGAACCGCGCAACGACACCGGGTCGATCCCGGCCCGCTCCACCGCCTCCCACACCGTCTCCAGCAACAGCCGCTGCTGAGCATCCGTCGCCAACGCCTCACGCGGACTCATCCCGAAGAAACCGGCGTCGAAGTCCGCTGCGTCGTCGAGGAAGCCGCCGGAGCGGGTGAAGCTGGTGCCCGGCTGTTCCGGGTCCGGGTGGTAGAGCGACTCCACGTCCCAGCCACGGTCGGCCGGGAATCCGCCGACGGCGTCCACGCCGTCGGCGACCAGCCGCCACAGGTCCTCGGGCGAGGCGACACCACCGGGATAACGGCAGGCCATGCCCACGATGACCACCGGATCGCCGGTGGCATCCGCCGCTGTTGCCGGTACGGCGGGCAGGCGCTCCGCCGCGGCGGGCTCGTTCCCGAACATCTCGTCGAGCAGGAAGCGCACCAACGTGTCCGCGGTCGGGTAGTCGAAGACCAGCGTGGCCGGCAGCCTCAGACCGGTGGCCGCGTCGAGCCGGTTGCGCAGTTCGACCGCTGTCAGGGAGTCGAAGCCCAGGTCCTGGAAGGCCAGGGCCGGGTCCACCTCCGCCGGGTCCGTATGCCCGAGTACGAGCGCGATCTGCGTCCGTACGAGGTCGAGCAGCGCATCGTGACGCGGCTGCGGGTCGAGACCGGTGAGCCGGTGGACGAGGCCGGCGTCGGGACCGGCCGCCGTGGCCGCGCGCCGGGTGGGATTGCGGATCAGGCCGCGCAGCAGCGCCGGGACCTCGCCGCGCGCCCGGATCGCGGCCAGGGCCAGACGGACCGGCAGCACCACCGGGCGCCCGGCCGTGAGCGCGGCGTCGAACAGGGCCAGTCCCTGTTCCGGTGTCAGCGGGGGCAGGCCCGCACGCGTCATACGTTCCGTGTCGGCCGCGGTGAGTGCGCCGGTCATCCCGCCGCCCGCGCCGGACCACGGTCCCCAGGCGAGCGAAGTGCCGGGCAGGCCCAGGGCTTCCCGGTGCCGCGCGAGGGCGTCCAGGAAGGAGTTGCCCGCAGCGTAGTTGGCCTGTCCGGCGTTGCCGAAGGTGCCTGCCACCGAGGAGAACAGGACGAAGGCCGCGAGGCCGTGTCCCCTGGTCGCCTCGTGGAGGTTCCAGGCCGCGTCCACCTTGGGGCGGAGGACGGCGGCCAGCCGGTCCTCCGTCAGCGAGCCGAGCAGCGCGTCGTCGAGGACACCGGCGGTATGGACGACGGCGTGGACGCGGTGGCGGGCCAGCAGACCGTCCACGGCGGTCCGGTCGGTCAGGTCGCATGCCTCCACGACCGTGTCCGCGCCCGCCTCGGCCAGCTCCGCGACGAGTTCGGCCGCGCCGTCCGCCCGGATACCGCGACGGCTGACGAGCAGCAGGCCGCGTACGCCGTGCTCGGCCACCAGATGCCGGGCCACGGTCCGGCCGAGACCGCCCGTACCACCGGTGATCAGGACCCTGTCCTCACCCGCCCAGACCGGGGTGGGCTGCCGCCCGGCCTCGACCCGGGCCAGCCTGGCCGCCAGCACCCGGCCGTCACGGACGGACAGCTGGGGTTCTCCGAGTGCGGCCAGGGACTTCAGCACCTCGGCGCCGGGTTCCTCTCCGGCCACGTCGACCAGGACGAAGAGGCCCGGGTGCTCGGACTGTGCAGACCTCAGCAGTCCCCAGGCCGCGGCGGCCGCCGGGTTCTCTCCGGACACGGCACCGCGGGTGACGAAGACCAGGGGGGAGCCCGAGCCGGGCCGCTCCCGCCGGGCCAGCTCCAGCACCCGGGCGGTCAGCGCGTGCACCGATCCGACGATATCGCCGGAACCGTCCGGCTCGGCCGGCCGGACCAGCTCCACGTCCGGCGCCGCGCCGCCGGGGACCTCCACCGGTGTCCACTCCACCGCGAACAGTGCGGCGCGCACGGCCGCCCCCGCCTCCCCCAGCTGCCGGGCGGAGAGCGGTCGCACGGTCAGCGAGCGCACCGACGCAACGGGGGTGCCCGTCCCGTCCGCGAGCGCCACGGACAGCGAACCGTCCGCGCCCGGGGTCAGCCGGACCCTCAGGGCCGAAGCGCCGGACGCGTACAGCGACACTCCGGACCATGCGAACGGCACTCCGCCGCCCGCCCCGGCATCCGCGGCCGCCGCGGCAGCGTGCAGGCTCGCGTCGAACAGGGCCGGATGCAGGCCGAACACCCCGCCGTCCACATCGTCGGGCAGCGCGACCTCGGCGTACACGTCCCCGCCGAGCCGCCAGGCCGCGCGCAGGCCCTGGAATACCGGCCCGTACCCGAACCCGGCTTCGGCGAACCGCTCGTACACATCGGTCACGTCCAGGTTCTCGGCGCCCGCGGGCGGCCAGAGCCGCGCGTCGAACACTGCGGCTCCGGCGGCCGGGTCCGGAGTGAGGAAGCCGTCCGCGTGGCGTGTCCATGCGCCGGCCGAACCGGCGTCGGTGTCGGTGTCGGCGTCCCGGGAGTACACGCTGACCGGCCGGCGGTCCGAACCGTCCGGCTCGCCCACCCGGACCTGGATCTGTACGCCGCCCTCGGCGTGCAGTACCAGCGGCGCCCCCAGGGTCAGTTCGTCCACGGTCGCGCAGCCGACTTCGTCGCCCGCGCGCAGGACCAGTTCGAGCAGTGCGGTGCCGGGTACGAGGACCGCGCCCATGACCGTGTGGTCCGCGAGCCAGGGGTGCGACCGCGTCGAAAGCCGCCCGGTGAACAGCTGTCCGGCGGTACCTGCCAGTTCGACGGTGCCGGTCAGCAGGGGGTGCTCCGCGGGCTTGAGCCCCACGGATTCCGCGCTGCCCGCGTACGCCATGACGGCCGGCCAGAACCGCCGGTGCTGGAAGGGGTAGGTGGGCAGGTCGACGCGCCGGGCTCCGCAGCCCGCGTAGAAGGCGGGCCAGTCGACTTCGACGCCGTGCGCGTGGAGGAGGGCCACTCCGTGCCGTACCGCGGTCTCCTCGGAGGTGTTCGCTCGCAGTACGGGGACGAGTACGGCGCCGTCGGCGGCCGCCTCCTGGGCCAGTGCGGTGAGGACTCCGTCCGGGCCGATCTCCAGGAAGCGGGGCACGCCCAGACCGGTCAGGGTGCGGATGCCGTCGGCGAATCGGACCGTGTCGCGGGCATGTCGGACCCAGTACTCCGGGGTGCGCAGCAGCTCGCCCGCGGCGATGCCACCGGTCAGGTTGGACACGACGGGGATCGTCGGCTCGGACCGGGACAGCCCCGCCACCACCGCGTGGAACTCCTCCAGCATCGGGTCCATCAGCGGGGAGTGGAAGGCGTGCGAGACCCGGAGGCGGGTCGTCTTGCGGCCCGCGTCCGCAAAGTGCCTGCGGATCCTCTCCACCGCCTCGGCGGCACCGGATACGACGACGGACTCGGGGCCGTTGACGGCGGCGACGGCCACCGATTCGTCGAGCAGCGGGACGATTTCCGCCTCCGCGGCCCGTACCGCGAGCATCGCGCCGTCCGCGGGCAGGGCCTGCATCAGCCGGCCCCGGGCCGCGACCAGTGCGCACGCGTCGGGGAGGGAGAACACTCCGGCCACATGTGCCGCGGCCACCTCGCCGATCGAGTGACCGGCCACGAAGTCCGGCCGTACACCCCAGGATTCCACCAGCCGGAACAGGGCCACCTCAACGGCGAAGAGTGCCGCTTGCGCGTACACCGTCCGATGCACTGCGTCTTCGTCCTCGCCCCACACCACCTCGCGCACCGGCAGGTCCCATTCCGCGCAGACCGCGTCGAAGGCCGCTGCGAACACCGGGAAGCGGGCGTACAGCTCCCGGCCCATCCCGAGCCGCTGGGAGCCCTGTCCGGAGAACAGGAACGCCAGTGGTGCGGCGGTCGCGACGGCCGTGGCCGTCTCGCCGCGCGCGATCGCCCCGAGTCCGGCGACGAGCTGGTCCCGGTCGGCGGCGGGGAACGCGGCCCGGTGGTCGAGTGCCGCCCGGGTCGTGGCGAGTGAGTGGCCGAGGTCGACGGGGCGGATTCCGCCGGCCGCGCCGACGAACTCCAGCAGGCGGCCGGCCTGGGCCCGGAGGGCGTCCGGGGTCGCGGCGGACACCACGACGGCGGCCGGGGCAGTGGCCCGGTCGCCGGGGCCGGACCCGGTATCGGCGGCGGGCAGCGGGACTGCCGGAGCCTCCTCGACGATCACATGCGCGTTGGTGCCGCTGATCCCGAAGGACGAGACTCCCGCGCGGCGCGGACGCCGGCCGTCGCCGTCCCAGGCACGGCCCTCGGTGAGCAGCTGTACGGCTCCGGCGCTCCAGTCCACCTCCCGGCTGGGCTCGTCCACATGCAGAGTCGCCGGCAGGGTCCCGTGACGCATGGCCATGACCATTTTGATGACCCCGGCCACGCCGGCCGCGGCCTGCGCGTGGCCGATGTTCGATTTGACCGAGCCCAGCCACAGCGGCCGGCCGGCCGGGCGCCCCCGGCCGTAGGTCGCCAGCAGCGCCTGTGCCTCGATGGGGTCGCCGAGGGTGGTGCCGGTGCCGTGCGCCTCGACGGCGTCGATCTGGTCGGCGGCGAGCCGGGCGTTGGCGAGAGCCTGCCGGATCACCCGGCGCTGCGAGGGGCCGTTCGGCGCGGTCAGACCGTTGGACGCACCGTCCTGGTTGACGGCTGAGCCGCGGATCGTACCGAGCACCTGGTGACCGTTGCGGACCGCGTCGGAGAGCCGCTCGACGACGAGGAAGCCGGCGCCCTCGGCGAATCCGGTGCCGTCGGCCGCCGAGGCGAACGATTTGCACCGGCCGTCGGAGGCGAGCCCGCCCTGGCGGCCGAACTCGGCGAACACACCGGGCGTCGCCATCACCGTCACCCCGCCGGTCAGCGCCAGCGAGCAGTCGCCCTGCCGCAGTGCCTGCACGGCGAGGTGCAGCGCGACGAGGGAGGACGAGCAGGCGGTGTCGACGGCGACGGCGGGGCCTTCGAGGCCGAGCCGGTAGGAGACCCGGCCCGGGACCACGCTGCCGTTGCCGTCGCTGCCCGGGTAGTCGTGGTACATCACCCCGGCGAATACGCCGGTGCGGCTGCCCCGGAGCGACGTCGGGTCGATGCCCGCGCGTTCCAGTGCCTCCCAGGCCAGTTCCAGGGTGATCCGCTGCTGCGGGTCCATGGCGAGGGCCTCGCGCGGTGAGATACCGAAGAAGGCCGGGTCGAAGTCGGCCGCTCCGTCGAGGAATCCGCCGGTGCGTGTGTAGTACGCGTCCGGGCCGGCTCCGTCGGGGTCGCGCAGGGAGGACAGGTCCCAGCCGCGGTCGGCGGGGAACGCGGAGATCGCGTCGCCGCCGGAGATGACGAGCCGCCAGAGGTCCTCGGGGCCGGTCACACCGCCGGGGTAGCGGCAGGCCATGCCGACGATCGCGATGGGCTCGTGCCGGTCGGCGGCGAGCTTGCGGTTGTCGGCGCGCAGCCGGGCGGTCTCCCGGCGGGCGGCCGCCAGTGGGTCGCCGTCCGCGTCGGTGGTGGGGTCCGGGTTGCCCTCTTCGGCCGGGTCGGCGGGGGTGATCCGGACCTCAGCGAGTTCCAGAAGGGTCTCCATCAGGCCCGCGTCCCGCAGGCGGCTGGTCGGGATGGACCGGAGGGCCCGGTGGACCCCTTCCTCATCCGCGATCTCTTCGGTTTCGCTGTCACCGAGGAGGGTGAGGAGGTGGTCGGTGACGGAGTGGGCGTTGGGGTGGTCGAAGGCGAGGGTGGCGGGCAGTCGCAGGCCGGTGGCCCGGCTGAGGTGGTTGCGCAGTTCGGTCGCAGCCAGTGAGTCGAAGCCCAGTTCCTGGAAGGCCCGGTCCGCGCCGATCGCCTCGGCCGACGCATGCCCGAGTACGGACGCGACCTGCGCCCGGACCAGATGCAGCACCGTACGCCGGCGCTCCCCCGCCGACAGACCCGACAGCCGGTCGTTCAGGGTCGGTTCGGCGGCGGCCGTGCTGGTGGCAGCCGCTGTGGTCCGCCGTACGACGGAGGCGAGGCCGCGCAGCAGTGCGGGTACCTCGTCCTTGCGGCTGCGCAGGGCGGCCTTGTCGATCCGTACGGGAACGACGGTGGCGCGCTCGGACCGCAGGGCCGCGTCGAACAGGGCCAGACCGGCTTCGTGGGTGAGCGGCGGTACGCCTTGGGCGGCCATCCGTTTGCGGTCCACGTCGCGCAGGTGGGCCCCCAGTCCGCCGCCGACCTCCCAGAGGCCGAAGGCCATGGAGGTGGCGGGCAGTCCTTCGGCCTGCCGGTGCTCGGCGAGGGCGTCGAGGAAGACGTTCGCCGCGGCATAGTTGCCCTGTCCGGCGGTCAGCACCAGTCCGCCGGCCGAGGAGAACAGGACGAACGCGGCCAGGTCCATGTCCCGGGTCAGCTCGTGCAGATACCAGGCGGCATCCGCCTTGGGGGCGTACACCGCGTCCATCTGCTCTTGGGTGAGCGCGGCCATGACGGCGCTGTCGCCGATGCCGGCGGCGTGGATGACTGCGGTCAGCGGGCGCTCCGCGACCATCGCGGACACCAGCGCGCCGAGTGCCTCCCGGTCCGACACATCACACGCGGCGATACGGGCCTCAGCACCCAGCGACGCCAGCTCGGCCACCAACTCCTCCGCACCAGGAGCAGCCGCACCCCGCCGACCCACCAGCACCAGACGCCGCACCCCGTACTCCGCCACCAGCCGACGCGCCACCACCCCACCCAGACCACCCGTCCCCCCGGTCACCAAAACCCACCCCTCCGGATCGAACACCGGCACACCACCAGCAGCCTCCAGCCGCACCAGACGCGGCACCCACACCTCACCCGCCCGCACCGCCGACTCCGGCTCCCCCGTCACCAACGCAGCCCCCACCACATCCACAGCCGCACCCGGCTCCACATCCACCAGCACAAACCGACCCGGATTCTCCGCCTGCGCCGCACGCACCAAACCCCACACCGGAGCCTGCACCACATCCACCCCACCCCCCTCCACAACCCCCACCGCACCACGCGTCACCACCACCAACCGCGACCCCGCAAACCGCTCATCCGACAACCACTCCCGCACCACCCCCAACACCCGATACGACACCCCACGCACCCCCCACGGAACATCCCCCACCCCCACCCCCACACCACAATCCAGCACCACCACCCCCGGCACCGAACCCCCCGCCACAACCTCCTCCCAACCAACCCACGAC
>NZ_JBIWGU010000015.1:0-215071 GCF_044763775.1 Streptomyces sp. NPDC094448
GTACTGCAGGGGGGACCCTGTGGGAGAGTAGGACGCCGCCGAACAATTTTTGATGGGAAGGCCCCGCACACTGTGCGGGGCCTTTCTGCATTTCCAGGCACATATTCCCGATCGAACCCCTACCCCTGTGCGCGGGATGAGGCACCGCTGACGGTAAAGTCGGGGGGCATCGTCATCACGTTCCCCAGGAGGCTCCGGGTGGAGGTCCAGGAGACCCGCGTTCAGACGGACCGGGTGCTCACCATCCCCAACATCCTCAGCATGGCCCGGCTGGCCGGAGTGCCGCTGTTCCTGTGGCTGATCCTCCGCCCCGAGTTCGGTGGACCCAAGAGCGACGGCTGGGCACTGCTCGTACTGATGCTCAGCGGAGTCACCGACTATCTCGACGGAAAACTCGCCCGCCGCTGGAACCAGATCAGCAGCCTGGGCCGGCTCCTCGACCCCGCCGCAGACCGCTTGTACATCCTGTCCACTCTGGTCGGACTCACCTGGCGGGAGATCCTGCCGATCTGGCTCACCGCGGCCCTTTTGGCACGGGAAGCGATGCTCCTGGTGATGGTGTGGATCCTCCGGCGCCACGGCTATCCCCCGCCACAGGTGAACTTCCTCGGCAAGGCCGCCACGTTCAACCTGATGTACGCGTTCCCACTGCTCCTCCTGAGTGACGGGTCGGGGTGGCTTGCGTCACTTGCCGCCGTTTTCGGATGGGCCTTCGCCGGATGGGGTACAACTCTGTATTGGTGGGCAGGGATCCTGTATGTGGTCCAGGTCCGCCGTCTCGTCAAGGCGGATACAGCGGCCGATTGACCTCGTTGATGCGCGGCTGTGCAGTGTGGCCGGCCGCGTATGACGCCAAGAGGGCCTCTTAGGACGAGCGCAGTCGGCTGGGCCGTCGTCTCCCAAGGAGGACGCTTCCGACATGAAGGCCGTCGTGATGGCCGGTGGCGAAGGAACCCGGCTTCGCCCCATGACTTCCAGCATGCCCAAGCCGCTCCTACCGGTCGCTAACCGGCCGATTATGGAGCATGTGCTGCGGCTGCTCAAGCGGCACGGACTCACCGAAACCGTGGTGACCGTGCAGTTCCTCGCCTCCCTCGTCAAGAATTACTTCGGTGACGGCGAAGAACTCGGTATGGAGCTCACCTATGCCAACGAGGAGAAGCCACTCGGCACCGCGGGCAGTGTGAAGAATGCCGAGGAAGCGCTCAGGGACGATGCATTCCTCGTCATTTCCGGTGATGCCCTCACCGATTTCGATCTGACCGACCTGATCTCCTTCCACAAGGAGAAGGGTGCCATGGTCACCGTCTGCTTGACCCGGGTGCCGAACCCTCTGGAGTTCGGCATCACCATCGTCGACGAGGCCGGAAAAGTCGAACGTTTCCTGGAGAAACCGACCTGGGGCCAGGTTTTCTCGGACACCGTGAACACCGGTATCTATGTCATGGAACCGGAAGTCTTCGACTACGTCGAAGCCGATGTCCCGGTCGACTGGTCCGGTGATGTGTTCCCGCAGCTGATGAAGGACGGCAAGCCGATCTATGGCTATGTCGCCGAAGGCTACTGGGAGGACGTCGGCACCCACGAAAGCTATGTGAAGGCCCAGGCCGACGTCCTCGAAGGAAAAGTCGAGGTGGAGCTGGACGGCTTCGAGATCTCGCCCGGCGTATGGATCGCGGAAGGCGCCGAAGTCCACCCCGAGGCCGTCCTGCGCGGTCCCCTCTACATCGGCGACTACGCCAAGGTCGAAGCCGACGCGGAGATCCGGGAGCATACGGTCGTCGGCTCCAACGTCGTCGTCAAAAGCGGCGCCTTCCTGCACAAGGCCGTGATCCACGACAATGTGTACATCGGGGAGCACTGTAATCTCCGGGGCTGCGTCGTCGGCAAGAACACCGACATCATGCGGGCCGCCCGCATCGAGGACGGCGCCGTCATCGGCGACGAATGCCTCGTCGGTGAGGAGTCGATCGTCCAGGGCAACGTACGGGTCTACCCGTTCAAGACCATCGAAGCCGGTGCCTTCGTCAACACCTCGGTGATCTGGGAGTCCCGGGGTCAGGCACATCTCTTCGGTGCCCGCGGAGTCTCCGGAATCCTCAATGTGGAGATCACCCCCGAGCTGGCCGTCCGGCTGGCAGGCGCCTACGCGACCACGCTCAAAAAGGGTGCCACCGTCACCACCGCCCGTGACCACTCCCGCGGCGCCCGCGCCCTCAAACGCGCGGTGATCTCCGCACTCCAGGCCAGCGCGATCGACGTACGCGACCTGGAGAACGTCCCGCTGCCCGTCGCCCGGCAGCAGACGGCACGCGGCAGCGCCGGCGGCATCATGATCCGTACGTCGCCCGGTGTACCGGACTCCGTCGACATCATGTTCTTCGACGAACGGGGCGCCGACCTCTCCCAGGCCGGACAGCGCAAGCTGGACCGGGTCTACGCCCGGCAGGAGTACCGGCGGGCGTTCCCCGGCGAGATCGGGGACCTGCACTTCCCGGCGAGCGTCTTCGACTCGTACACCGGCTCCCTGCTCCGCAACGTCGACACCACCGGGGTCGCCGAATCCGGACTCAAGGTCGTCGTCGACGCGTCCAACGGCAGCGCGGGCCTCGTTCTGCCCAGCCTGCTCGGCCGACTCGGCGTGGACGCGCTGACCATCAACCCCGGTCTCGACGAAGCCCGCCCGACGGAGTCCGCGGAGACCCGCAGGGCGGGACTGGTCCGGCTGGGCGAGATCGTGGCCTCCGCCCGCGCCGCCTTCGGAGTCAGATTCGACCCCGTCGGCGAACGGCTCTCCCTCGTCGACGAACGCGGCCGGATCATCGAGGACGACCGGGCCCTGCTGGTCCTCCTCGACCTGGTCGCCGCCGAGCGGCGCAGCGGCAGAGTCGCCCTTCCGGTGACCACCACCCGGATCGCGGAACAGGTGGCGGCCTACCACGGCACCGAGGTGGAGTGGACCACGACCTCGCCCGACGATCTGACCCGGGTGGGCCGTGAGGAGACCACCGTATTCGGCGGCGACGGCCGCGGCGGGTTCATCGTCCCCGAGTTCAGCAGCGTCTTCGACGGTACCGCCGCCCTCGTACGGCTGGTGGGACTGGTCGCCCGGACCCAGTTGACGCTCAGCCAGATCGACGCCCGGATTCCCCGGGCACATGTGCTCAAACGCGATCTGGCGACCCCGTGGGCCGTCAAGGGCCTGGTGATGCGGCGCGTCGTCGAAGCCGCCGGGGAACGGCAGGTGGACACCACCGACGGCGTACGGGTCGTGGAGACCGACGGGCGCTGGGTGATGGTGCTGCCCGATCCGGCCGAGGCCGTCACCCGGCTGTGGGCCGAAGGGCCCGACGACGCCTCCGCCAAGGCCCTCCTCGACGAATGGGCCGCCGTGGTCGACAGCGCAGGTCACTGACGCACCACGGGGTGGGGGGGGGGGGCCCCCCCCGGGCCCCCCCCCCCCCCCCCCGGGGGGCGCCCCGGGGGGTTTTTCCCCCCGGGGCGCCCGGGGGGGCGGGGGCCCCCCCCCCCCCCCCGGGCCGGCCCCCCCCCCCCCCCCCCCCCCCCCCCCCCCCCCCGCCGGTGGGGCCATTCGGCGGTATCGCCGACGACGTGCGACGATGTGCGGCATGCCGCAGCAGCCCCCCGTTCGGAGCACCGGTCCGCGTCCCGGTCCGGCGCCCGCGCGCCCCGATGCGTCGATGTCGCTGCTGACCAATGTGATGGAACACAGCCTCGACGACGGGTACGCGGAGGCGGCTGCGCGCCGTGCCGAGGGAGGCGGGCTGCCCCGTACCCTCCGGGCGAAACTGTGGCTGGGAGCGGGCCTGGTGCTCACCGCCGGCATCGTCACCGTCGGGGCCGCGGAGGCCCGGATATCGGCACCCGTGGTCGCCAAGGAACGCGAGAAGCTGATCAGCCGCATCGACACCGAGACCGCCGATGTGGATGCGCTGGAACGCGATGTCGACAAGCTCCGCACCGAAGTGGGGGAGCGTCAGCGGAAAGCCCTGAGCGCCGACGAAGACGACCGGGGCCGGGCGGTCTCCCTGCTCGCCGGGGCCACGGACGTCGAGGGCCCCGGGGTGAAACTCGTCGTCGACGACGCCAAGGGCACCGCCGGGGGCGGTGACGGACCGCGCGAGAGCAGCGGCTTCAGCGACACCGGCCGGGTCCGGGACCGCGATATGCAGCGCGTCGTCAACGGGCTGTGGGAGTCCGGCGCGGAGTCCGTTGCCATCAACGGACAGCGGTTGACCGCCCTGTCGGCGATCCGGGCCGCCGGTGACGCCATACTGGTCGACAACAGACCGCTGGTGCCGCCGTACACGGTGCTCGCGGTGGGGGACGGCAAGAAGCTGAACACGACGTTCCAGGACAGCGCGGACGGACACTATCTTCACGCGCTGAAGGAGAACTTCGGGATCCGTTTCAGCATCTCCACTGAGGACAGGGTGCGGCTTCCGGCTGCTCCGAGCCTGATCGTACGTACAGCGCAACCGGGAACCCCCGAAGCCCCGAAGGGGAGCGGGCAGGGGCGGATCGACACAGGGAAGGGCACATCGTGATCGCCGTACTGGGCCTCGTCGTGGGAGTCGTGGCCGGCCTGCTGGTCCGGCCCGAGGTACCGGCGGTGGTCGAGCCCTATCTGC
This sequence comes from Streptomyces sp. NPDC094448, assembly GCF_044763775.1. NCBI lineage: Bacteria > Bacillati > Actinomycetota > Actinomycetes > Kitasatosporales > Streptomycetaceae > Streptomyces > Streptomyces sp. NPDC094448. The sequence goes on from NZ_JBIWGU010000015.1 coordinate 4,653, forward strand.
CGATCGCCGTCGTGGCGGCCCTCGACGCCGTGTTCGGGGGGCTGCGGGCCATGCTCGACGGGATCTTCGTCGACAAGGTCTTCGTCGTCTCGTTCCTGTCGAACGTGGTGGTCGCCGCGCTGATCGTGTTCCTCGGCGACAAGCTCGGCGTCGGCGCTCAGCTGTCGACGGGCGTGGTGGTCGTGCTGGGTATCCGGATCTTCTCGAACGCGGCCGCGATCCGCCGCCACGTCTTCCAGGCGTGAGGCCGGTGGACAGCGACCGGAACCCCGGCGGGTTCGGCGGACGGGACGGGCGGGAGAGTTCCGCGGCTGCCACCCCCGGGGCCGCACCCGGCAGCGGTACCGCGGGCCGCGGACGGCCGACCGGGCGGCAGCGGCTGAAGGCCGGACTCTGGCCGCCGCGGATCACCCGGGCCCAACTCACGGTGGCGCTGCTGCTCTTCGTCCTCGGTCTGGGGCTCGCCATCCAGGTCCGTTCCACCAGCGACAACAGTGCGCTGCGCGGCGCCCGCCAGGAGGACCTGGTGAGGATCCTGGACGAGCTGGACAGCCGTACCCAACGGCTGGAGGACGAGAAGCGCAGGCTGGAGCAGCAGCGGACCGAACTGGAGACCAGTTCGGACCAGGCGGAGGAGGCCCGCCGGCAGACCCGGCAGAAGGAGCAGCAGCTCGGCATCCTCGCCGGTACGGTTGCGGCACAGGGACCGGGTATCACGCTCACCGTCGACGACCGGTCGGGCACGGTGGAGCCGGACATGCTCCTCGACGCCGTGCAGGAGCTGCGGGCCGCGGGCGCCGAGGCGATCGAGGTCAACGGCCACCGCGTCGTCGCGGACACGTACTTCACCGGTTCCGGTGGGAACGTCGAAGTGGGCGGCAGGAAGATCGACGCGCCGTACCGGTTCGAGGTGATCGGAAAGCCGCAGGATCTGGAGCCGGCCCTGAACATTCCCGGGGGGATCGTGCGGACACTGGAGAAGGAGCAGGCCACGGCCACGGTGGTCCGCTCCGAGAAGATCGTCGTGGACGCCTTGCGACCCGAGAAGCAGCCTGACTACGCTCGGTCGTCAGCACGGTGAGTCACCGGGGAACGGTGCTCCGGATACCGGGGCACGAAGCCGTGGGAGGTCGGTACGACGACTTCGCGCGGTGTGATGGAAACTGTCCGGTGGGTACGGACGTTGTGAGGATGTCCGGGTCGGCAGGCGTCGCTGAGAGTGCGTCCTGCCCCGCGGGCGGGTCTATTTCGGTCAAGGGGAATCGCCCGTGAAGTTGTTTTCGAAGTTGTTCGGCAAGAGCGCACGCGAGGACGGCGGCAACGCCAGGCACCGTGCGCGTCGTCAGGGTCAGCAGGAGGAGGAGCAGGGCGGCCGGCGGCCGCTGTTCCGGGACGAGGTGGGTGGTCAGGGGGGCGGAGAGGTTCCCCCCGGCCCTGGCGCGTCGTCGGTTGACCCTGCCGGTGCCGGGCGCATAGGTTTCGGTGAATCATCGACCTCGGGTGTGGGTGGGGGGTATGCCCCCGACCCCTATGCGACCAACCCCCGTGGGGGGCAGCCGCGGCAGGAGGATCCTTCCATGGCGGGTGTGACGGTCTGTACGAGGTGCGGTAACCGCAACCCCGAGTCCAGCCGGTTCTGCTCCAACTGCGGTGCGCCGCTGAAGCCCGGTGTGGTGGCCGAGCGGTCCTCGGAGACGACGTCGACGATCTCCATCTCGGGTCTGGAGGCGTACGACTCCGAGACGACCGGTCAGACCCAGCTGCCGTCGCTGTCGCCGGAGGCCCAGGCCGCGGTGGACGCCCTGCCGCTGGGATCGGCGCTGCTGGTGGTGCGCCGCGGACCGAACTCGGGCAGCCGTTTCCTGCTCGACGGGGACCTGACGACCGCGGGCCGTCACCCGCAGAGCGATATCTTCCTCGACGACGTGACCGTCTCCCGCCGTCATGTGGAGTTCCGCAGAGGCCAGGACGGCAGCTTCAGCGTCGCCGACGTCGGCAGCCTCAACGGCACGTACGTCAACCGTGAGCCCATCGACTCCGTGTATCTGACGAGCGGTGACGAGGTTCAGATCGGCAAGTACCGGCTGGTCTTCTACGCGAGCCACGCGAGCCAGCGGGGCTACTGATCGCCGGCCGTCGCGGTTCATCCGTGGGAAGGCACATGCTGCGAACACCGACGGGCGGCGCCGGGAACGGCGCCGCCGGCGCGGGAGAGAGGCTGATGAGCATCGGCACGGTGCTCACCCGGCTTCAGGACGAGTTTCCCGAGGTCACCATCTCCAAGATCCGCTTTCTGGAGGCGGAGGGGCTCGTCGAGCCCCGGCGTACCCCATCGGGGTACCGAAAGTTCTCCCGGGCGGATGTGGAGAGGCTGGCCCAGGTGCTGCGGATGCAGCGGGACCACTATCTGCCGCTGAAGGTCATCCGGGAGCATCTCGACGCCGTGGCCCGGGGGGAGCAGCCGCTGCTGCCCGCCCCGGGGCCGCAGCCGGAGGCGGCCGACGGTTCCGGGGGCGGTCCGGGCCCTGCGGGCCCGGGAGCGCCGGCGGAGGCCGATCGGCCCACCGCGGCCCGGATCGGCCGGGTCGAGCTGCTGGCCGCCGCCGGGGTGGGCCCGGAGGAACTGGCGGCCTGGGAGTCCTACGGACTGCTCACGGCCGCGGCCGACGGTTCCTTCGACGCCGGGGCCGTCACGGTGGCCCGGCTCGTAGCCGATCTGGGCCGGTTCGGTCTCGAACCCCGCCATCTGCGGGCCATGCGGGCCGCTGCCGACCGGGAGGCGGGGCTCGTCGAGCAGGTGGTGGCACCCTTGCGGCGGCATCCCAATCCGCGGACCAGAGCCCGGGCCGAGGCCACGGCCAAGGAGCTGGCGACCCTGTCCGTACGGCTCCATGCCGCTCTGATGGAGACCTCCCTCGGCGTGCGCATCGACTGATCACGGCCCAGCCCGACTATCCAAAGGGACCGGTCACGGCCTAGGGTTGCTGTGTGAACGAGCTCGACGTTGTGGGTGTCCGGGTGGAGATGCCCTCCAATCAACCGATCGTGCTCCTGCGAGAAGTGGGAGGCGATCGGTACCTCCCCATTTGGATCGGCCCCGGGGAGGCGACCGCGATCGCCCTCGGCCAGCAGGGCATGGCACCGGCCAGACCGCTGACTCATGACCTCTTCAAGGACGTGCTGGACGCGCTGGGTCAGGAGCTGACCGAGGTGCGCATCACCGACCTGCGGGAAGGTGTCTTCTACGCGGAGCTGGTGTTCTCCGGCGGGGTCGAGGTCAGCGCCCGTCCCTCCGACGCCATAGCGCTTGCGCTCCGTGCCGGTGCACCGATCTACGGCAGTGACGACGTCCTCGACGATGCGGGGATCGCCATCCCCGACGAGCAGGAGGACGAGGTGGAGAAGTTCCGCGAGTTCCTCGACCAGATCTCCCCGGAGGACTTCGGGACCAACAGTCAGTGACCGCCGCGACGGGCCGATTTCGCCCATTCGGCTAGCCTTACCCCGGACAAGGGCACGGCAAACCACTCTCAGGGTGATTATCACTCGGCGTGCCGAGTGTGGCGATCGTTGACGCACCCCTGGTGACTGCCTACCGTCGAGTTGGCAGGTCGAGGACGGAGGGTCGGCGTGAGAAGCAGCGGCGACGGTGCGGTGGGGGGGGCTCCCGGACGGAGTCCGATGGAGAGTGGGCCGTATCCGCTCCACGGGGGTGGGAGCGCAAGGAGCGTGGCGGGACAGCCGGCGTCGGAGGAGACGGTCGGATACCGGGGGCCGACCGCGTGTGCGGCGGCCGGGATCACCTACCGTCAGCTCGACTACTGGGCGCGTACGGGACTGGTCGAGCCGAGTGTCCGTCCCGCGTACGGATCGGGCTCCCAGCGGCTCTACAGCTTCCGCGATATCGTGGTCCTCAAGATCGTCAAACGGTTCCTGGACACCGGGGTCGCACTCCAGAACATCCGGGCCGCTGTTCAGCATCTGCGCGGACGGGAACTCGCCGATCTGGAGCGCATGACGCTGATGTGCGACGGCGCGACGGTCTACGAGTGCTCATCGCCCGACGAGGTCGTGGATCTGCTCCAGGGAGGCCAGGGCGTCTTCGGGATCGCCGTCGGGGTGGTCTGGCGGGACGTCGAGGCGGACCTCTCCGAACTGCACGGCGAGCGCGTGGACACCGGGGAGACGCTGGTCGGCCACAATCCGGCCGATGAGCTGGCCCGGCGGCGGCGCGACCGGGCGGTGTGACCGGGCGGTCCGCCGCGTCGTTGTCGGTGGCGTAAGGCAGCATCGGAGCTGTGAGATCCGCGCCGACGATTCTGCATCTGGACATGGATGCGTTCTTCGCCGCCGCCGAACAGGCGGCGAAGCCGAGTCTGCGCGGAAAGCCGGTCGTGGTGGGCGGGCTCGGCCCGCGCGGAGTGGTCGCCACGGCGTCGTACGAAGCCCGGCGTTTCGGGGTCCACTCGGCCATGCCCATGGCCCAGGCCCGGCGGCTCGCGCCCAACGCCGCCTATCTGGTGCCCCGCTTCTCCTTCTACCGGTCGATCAGCGAACAGGTCATGCGGTTGCTCGGCGCGCTGTCGCCGCTGGTGGAGCCGTTGAGCCTGGACGAGGCCTTCGTCGATCTGGAAGCGGGCGGCGCGGCCCGTGATGCCGCGTCGGCCCGTGCGGTCGGGGAGCGGCTGCGGGCGGACATAGCAGCGGTCACGGGGCTGACCGGCTCCGTGGGGCTGGCCGCGTCGAAGATGATCGCCAAGGTCGCGTCGGAGCGGGCCAAACCCGATGGGCTGGTCCTCATCGAGCCCGGGACGGAGCGCGCGCTGCTGGGGCCGTTGTCGGTGCGGACCATCCCCGGCGTGGGCCCGGCCACCGGTGAACATCTGCGGCGCGCCGGGATCACGACCTGCGCCGAACTGGTGGAGGCCGGGGAGGACGAGCTGGTGCGGCTGCTGGGCCGGGCCCAGGGGGTTTCGCTGCACCGGATGGCCCTCGGCCACGACGATCGGCCCGTGGTGGCCGAGCGGGACATGAAATCGGTGTCCGTGGAGGACACCTTCGACACCGATCTCCACGACCGGCTGCGGATCCGGCTGGAGGTCGAGCGGCTCGCCGACCGGTGCGTCCGCCGGCTGAGATCGTCCGGACACTCGGGGCGGACGATCGTGCTGAAGGTGCGGCGGTACGACTTCTCGACGCTGACCCGCTCCGAGACGCTGCGCGGGCCCACGGACGACCCCGTGGTGGTGCGGGAGGCCGCGGCACGGCTGCTGGAGGGAGTGGACACCACCGGGGGAGTGAGACTGCTCGGAGTCGGGGTCTCGGGGCTCGCCGACTGGACTCAGGAGGATCTGTTCGCCCAGGCCGCGGGCCTGATCGCGGGCGTGGCACCCGGTCCGGGACAGGACGCCGCGACCGGTACGGACACCGGGCGCCCGGCGGAGCCCGCCGGACCCTCCGGGGCCGCCCCGGACGTCCTGAGCGGCCCCGGCGGCGCCGCCGTACGGCAGTGGTCCCCGGGCCAGGATGTACGGCATGCGGAGCACGGACCCGGATGGGTGCAGGGCAGCGGCGTCGGCCGGGTCACCGTCCGGTTCGAGGTGCCCCGGGGCGAGATCGGGCGGGTACGGACCTTCCGGGTGGACGATCCCGGGCTGACGCCCTCCGAGCCGCTGCCGCTCGTGGCGCCCCCCGATCCCGCCGATCCCATGATGCCGCCGGAGGATCAGTCCTCCTCGCCGGCGACCGAGCCGAAGGAGCGGTCCGGGACGGATGGATCGGGAGCTGCGGACAGCTCGATCCCGTAGTGGCGGTAGAGCTGAAGCTCCTGCTCGGGGGAGAGATGGCGGCCGACGCCGAAGCCCGGCGCGCCCCTGATCAGGGTGCGTTCGTAGGGGACGCGCAGGGTGTCGCCGACCATTGTGCTCGGCTCCAGGGGGACGAAGGCGTCCCGGCTGAACAGCCCGGTGCGGACGGCCGCCCATTCGGGTGACCCGGTGGCGTCGTCCAGATACACCTCGTCGACGGTTCCTATCTTCACGCCGTCGCGGTCGTAAGCCTTGCGGCCGATCAGGCTGCGCGGATCCATATCGGTCTGCACGGTCCCTCCTCCAGGTCGCAACTGCTGTGCCCAACACGTTCAAAATCCACGAAAGTGCACAACACGGACGTCGGCCACTTGAGCGATCACGAGCCACTCCGGCCGAAGAGTGCGCTGGTAGGCTGGCAGCGGCTGTTGACCCCGCGCGGGAGAGTCCACCGGCACAACGACGGTGGCGCCGAAGGAGCAAATCCTCCCCGGAATCTCTCAGGCACCTGTACCGCACGGGCGAGGTCACTCTGGAAAGTGGAGCGGGTGCCGTACGGCAGCCGCTCTCACCGACGGTGAAAGCCGGCGCGCCCCCGCCATGGGCGGACCGGTGAAGCTCTCAGGTTGAGATGACAGAGGGGGAGGCCGTCCCGGGCATCCGCCGGGGTGCCCCTCACCGGGTCGTAGCAGACCAGGAGGCCGCCTGTATGACCGCCAACCGCATCCCGCTCCGGAGCCTGGAGCAGGGAACGCCCTTCGAGCAGCGCCACATAGGTCCCGATGCCGAGGCCCAGGCCAAAATGCTGGCGCAGGTCGGCTACGGCTCGCTGGACGAGCTGACCGCCGCCGCGGTGCCCGACGCGATCAAGAGCGCCGGGGCGCTGGGGCTGCCGGACGCCCGCACCGAGCCCGAGGTCATCGCGGAGCTGCGCGCCCTCGCCGACCGCAACACGGTCCTGAGGTCGATGATCGGCCTCGGCTACTACGACACCTTCACCCCGCCGGTCGTGCTGCGCAATGTCATGGAGAACCCTTCCTGGTACACCGCGTACACGCCGTACCAGCCGGAGATCTCGCAGGGCCGGCTGGAGGCGCTGCTGAACTTCCAGACGATGGTCGCCGAGCTGACGGGCCTGCCCACCTCCGGCGCCTCCCTCCTGGACGAGGCCACCGCCGCCGCCGAGGCGATGGCGCTCTCCCGGCGCGTCGGCAAGGTCAAGGACGGCGTCTTCCTCGTCGACGCCGATGTCCTGCCGCAGACCATCGCCGTCATCGAGACCCGCGCCGAGCCGACCGGGGTCGAGGTCGTCACCGCAGATCTGAGCGACGGCATCCCGGCGGAGATCGCGGAACGCGGTGTCTTCGGCGTCCTGCTCCAGTACCCGGGCGCCTCCGGTGCCGTCCGCGATCCGCGGCCGGTCATCGAGCAGGCACAGGGCCTCGGGGCCGTCGTCACGGTCGCCACCGATCTGCTCGCCCTCACCCTGCTGGCCTCCCCCGGGGAGCTGGGCGCGGATATCGCCGTCGGCACCACCCAGCGCTTCGGCGTCCCGATGGGCTTCGGCGGTCCCCACGCGGGCTTTATGGCGGTCCGCGAGAAGTTCGCCCGCAGCCTCCCCGGCCGCCTTGTCGGCGTCTCCGTCGACGCGGACGGGAACAAGGCCTACCGCCTCGCCCTCCAGACCCGTGAGCAGCACATCCGCCGCGAGAAGGCCACCAGCAACATCTGTACGGCCCAGGTGCTGCTGGCGGTGATGGCCGGGATGTACGCGGTCTACCACGGCCCCGACGGGCTGCGGTCCATCGCCCGGCGCACCCACCGCTACGCCACCGTGCTCGCCGCGGGTCTGGCGGCGGGCGGTGTCGAGATCGTCCACGGTCAGTACTTCGACACGGTGACGGTACGCGTACCCGGGCGGGCCGCCGGTGTGGTCGCCGCCGCCCGCGAGGGCGGGGTCAACCTCCGTCTCGTGGACGACGCCCATCTCTCCGTCGCCTGTGACGAGACCACCGACCGGGCCGCGGTCACCGCGGTCTGGGCCGCCTTCGGCGTCGACGCCGATATCGACGCCCTCGACGCGGCCGGGGCCGACGCCCTCCCCGGCGCGCTGGAGCGGACCGGCGACTTCCTTGCCCACCCGGTCTTCCACCAGCACCGTTCCGAGACCGCCATGCTGCGCTATCTGCGCCGGCTCGCGGACCGCGACTACGCGCTGGACCGGGGCATGATCCCGCTCGGCTCCTGCACGATGAAGCTGAACGCGACCACCGAGATGGAGCCGGTCACCTGGCCCGAATTCGGCCGGATCCACCCCTTCGCCCCCATCGACCAGGCCGCCGGATATCTGACGCTGATCCGGGAGCTGGAGGAGCGGCTGGCCGAGGTCACCGGCTACGCCAAGGTCTCCATCCAGCCCAATGCCGGCTCCCAGGGCGAACTGGCCGGGCTCCTCGCCGTCCGTGCCTACCACCGGGCCAACGGCGACACCGCCCGTACCGTCTGCCTCATCCCGTCCTCGGCGCACGGCACCAACGCCGCGAGCGCGGTGATGGCGGGCATGAAGGTCGTCGTGGTGAAGACTGCCGACGACGGCGAGGTCGACCTCGACGATCTGCGCGCCAAGATCGAGCAGTACCGCGACGAACTCTCCGTACTGATGATCACCTACCCGTCCACGCACGGCGTGTTCGAGGAGCACGTCGCCGATATCTGCGCCCTGGTCCACGAGGCCGGCGGCCAGGTGTACGTCGACGGTGCCAATCTGAACGCGCTGGTGGGGCTGGCGAAGCCGGGAGAGTTCGGCGGCGACGTATCGCATCTGAACCTGCACAAGACCTTCTGCATCCCGCACGGCGGCGGTGGCCCCGGTGTCGGCCCGGTGGCCGTCCGGGCGCATCTGGCGCCCTATCTCCCCAACCACCCGCTCCAGCCCGAGGCCGGTCCGGCGACCGGTGTCGGCCCGATCTCCGCGGCCCCCTGGGGCTCGGCGGGCATCCTGCCCATCTCCTGGGCCTATGTCCGGCTGATGGGCGGCGAGGGGCTCAAGCGGGCCACCCAGGTGGCGGTGCTCGCCGCCAACTACATCGCCAAGCGGCTGGAACCGCACTACCCGGTGCTCTACACCGGCCCCGGCGGGCTCGTCGCCCACGAGTGCATCATCGACCTGCGTCCGCTCACCAAGGCGACCGGGGTCAGCGTCGACGATATCGCCAAGCGGCTGATCGACTACGGCTTCCACGCGCCGACGATGTCGTTCCCGGTGGCGGGCACCCTGATGATCGAACCGACCGAGAGCGAGAACCTGGCCGAGGTCGACCGCTTCTGCGAAGCCATGATCGCGATCCGTGGCGAGATCGAGAAGGTCGCCTCGGGCGGCTGGCCCGCGGACGACAACCCGCTCGGCAACGCGCCGCACACCGCGGCCGCGCTGGGCGGCGAGTGGGAGCACCCGTACAGCCGTGACGAGGCCGTCTTCCCGGCCGGGGTGAGCGCGGCGGACAAGTACTGGCCGCCGGTGCGCCGGATCGACGGTGCCTTCGGCGACCGCAATCTCGTCTGCTCCTGCCCACCGCTGGACGCCTACGAAGGCTGACGGAGGGCCGAGGTCCCGGGGCCGGTACGGAGCGTGCGTCCGCACACCGTCCGGCCCCCGGTCGTTTCCGCCGGTGCGCTCAGGCGGCCCGCGCCGCCACCAGCGGGCGGTGCGGTGCGATGATCTGTCCGTCCGGCAGCAGCTCGCCCGTGTCCTCGAACAGGAGAACGCCGTTGCAGAGCAGGCTCCAGCCCTGCTCCGGGTGGTGGGCCACCAGACGGGCGGCATCCCGGTCGGCTGAATCTGATGTCGGGCACGAAGGCTGGTGCTGGCACATGGGCAGGTTCTTTCGCTGTGGTGTGATCAGTTTCCTGCGGCTCGATGAGGTGTTCATGGCCGCCCCCCGTATCTCTCGGTCCGATCCCAGTGTTGCCCCACGAGCGCCGATCCGCAGGGATTTCCCGACAGCTCGTCTGTGCGGTGAAAGACGTATCACCCAGCCGGATGGTTCAGCCCAACAGGACTGTCCTTTCGGGTGGTTCACCCCTGGCCCGAGCCGACTAGGCCGGCATGGCCCGGCGGAACGGCAGTGCGCCCCGTAACCCCCTGGTTACAGGGGTCGCGGGGCGCACCGTCGCCGCGGCACGGGGGCGGGCCGGCCGGGCGGGAGGAGTGGCAGAGGGGTCAGGCCGGCGAACCGAGGAGCGGTTCCGGGGACAGCCGCAGGGTCATCACCGGGAGAAGTTCACCGATCCGGTACGGGCGGTGGGCGGTGATACCGGGCGGGGCGGGCGCCAGGGGCACCAGAAGATCGGCGGGGGTCAGGGCGGTGGTGGAGGCGTCCGCCTCCGGATCGGCATGGAGCCACAGGGTCAGCATGTAGAGCGCGGGCACGGAGAGCAGCCGTGGCTGGAAGAGGGCGACGGACGACGACTCCGCCCGGCGCAGGGCGAGTTCGGTGGAGCCGAGGTACGGGCCCTCGAAGAAGTGGGAGAACGTCCAGCCGTCCGGCGTGAGTACGGTCTCCGCCGCCGCGACCGGGCCGTCGTCGCCGCGCAGCAGGAAGCGCCAGCCCGTGAGACGGGTGCGGAGGCCGGAGCCGTCCGGCCCCGCGTGGTCCAGGACCTCGGTCCCTTCGAGGTCGCCGAGACTGCCGCGGCTGTCGAGACTGCCGAGGCCGCCCAGGTCGTCGAGAACGTGCACGGGAAGAGGTGACTCGGGGCTCACGGGCCCCTGGACGGACCTGAGTGCCGGGGGACGGTACTCAAGGGCGGCGGGTGGGGAACTGAGTGCCGCGAGAATGCTGCGGAGGGCAGGCGCGGGGGCCGGGAGGACATGCAGCGGCATGGTGGGTCGCCTCTCGCTCGGGAGACACGGTGAACCGGGGCGGCGCGCCGACCGTGCTGTCGGTGCTGTCAGTGGTGCCGGTGCCGTCGGCTCCGACGGCGCTGTCGGTTCGCGGCGTACGGCGGCCTCGGGGGACCGGAAGGACCGCCTGGCCAACTCGCTGCCCGTTTGCAGAGTTTATAACACTCACGTTCGTACGGTGATTCCGCTAGCGCTTCGCACGGATCCCGGCAAGGCGGGTTCAGGTCTTATTCCGCGGGAGGTTGCACCGGATTTCGGGAGGGCACCGGCCGATAGCCGGTTGTTTTGCCCTCCGGCCGGTAGGCCGAAACCTGTCGGCATTTTTCACCGGACTCCCGGCGGTTTTTAGGTGCCTGCTGCATCCTGTTGCCGTCCGGCCCTCCTTGGGGCCGACTGCGTGAAGCCTTTGGTGACGGATGCCACACTAGCGGCCCCCGGCCGCCCCCGCTGCGTTATGGATCAACCAGTCTGGGCATTATCGTCCCGGAGTTCGCCGAGCCGCCGCCCCCGGACGGCGGCCGGGGCTCTGTGGCATCCACCCGAGGAAGGACACTTCGATGGGGGACAAGGTCGCGACAGAAAGTTTCGCGCTGTCCGATCGCCAGCGGTATCGGCGGAAGCTCCAGCAGTGCCTGGCGGGGCTGGAGCGGCTGCTGGCCGAGGAACGGTTCGACCGGCCCAGGAATCTGATGGGACTGGAGATCGAACTGAATCTGGTGGGTGGCGACGGCCAGCCGCGCATGATGAATGCGGAAGTTCTGGAGCGTATCGCCAGCCATGATTTCCAGACCGAACTGGGAATGTTCAACCTGGAGGTGAACATCGTTCCGCACCGGCTCGGCGGACGCGTTCTCGACCAGCTGGCCGAAGAGCTGCGGGCCGGACTGGGATATGCCCACCGCAAAGCGAACGAAGTCGGCGCCGGAATCGTGATGATCGGCATTCTTCCGACCTTGGAGCAGTCCGATCTGGTCAGCGGCAACCTGTCGGACGACCCCCGCTACACGCTTCTCAACGAGCAGATCATCGCCGCGCGGGGTGAGGAGTTCGTCCTCGACATCGAGGGCGTGGAGAAGCTGAACTGCTCGTCGGCGTCGATCGCCCCCGAAGCCGCCTGCACCTCCGTACAACTGCACCTCCAGGTCACCCCCGGCCGGTTCGCCGCGGTCTGGAACGCCGCTCAGGCGGTGGCGTCGGTGCAGGTCGCGGTGGGTGCGAACGCTCCGTTCCTGTTCGGCAAGGAGCTGTGGCGGGAATCCCGGCCGCCGCTCTTCCAGCAGGCCACCGACACCCGCCCGCCCGAACTCCAGGCACAGGGTGTCAGGCCGCGCACCTGGTTCGGCGAACGCTGGGTGACCTCCGCGTACGACCTCTTCGAGGAGAACCTGCGGTTCTTCCCGGCCCTGCTGCCGATCTGCGACGAGGAGGAGGATCCGCTGCGGGTCATCGACGAGGGCGGGGTGCCGTCGCTGCACGAACTCGTCCTGCACAACGGCACGGTCTACCGCTGGAACCGGCCGGTGTACGGGGTCGCCGGCGGCGTCCCCCATCTGCGGGTGGAGAACCGGGTCCTGCCGGCGGGCCCGACCGTCACCGATGTGGTGGCCAACGCCGCCTTCTACTACGGGCTGGTACGTGCTCTCGCCGAGGAGGCGCGACCGGTCTGGACGAGACTGCCGTTCGAGGCCGCCGCGGAGAACTTCGACACCGCGTGCCGCGACGGTATCGAGGCCCGGCTGCGCTGGCCGCGCCCCGGGCGGAACGGCGGGATCGCGACCGTACCGGTGGTCGATCTGGTCCGGGAGGAACTGCTGCCGCTGGCCGCGGCCGGTCTCGACGCCTGGAATGTGGCGCCCGCCGACCGGGACCACTACCTCGGGGTCATCGAGGAGCGCTGCAAACGGCGGGTCAACGGCGCGTCCTGGCAGGCGGGGACGTATCACCGGGCCCGGGAGGCCGGTCTGGAGCGGGAGGCGGCCCTCGCCGCCACCACCCGGCGCTACTGCGAGCTGATGCACCGCGGCGACCCGGTCCACACCTGGCCCGTCGGCTTTCCCGGCCCTGGCGGCTGAGCCGGGGCCGGGCCTCCCCGGGCCCGGCTCCGTACCGCCGGGGGAGAGCGGGCCGGCCGTGCCGGTGCCGCGGCCGGTACGGCCGCCGTCTGTGATGGGATGAGCCGGAACAACAGGCGGTGGCGCCCGACGGGAGGCAACGGTGCGGACGGAAGCGGGACGGGTGGCCGAATCCCTGCCCTCCGGTGGTGCGGGGGAGGGACCCCGGGAGGGCGCGCCGGCGCGCCGGACGCTGCGGTCCGAACTCCTTCTGGTGCTGGCGCTCTCGCTGGGAGCGAGCGCGCTGTCGTCGCTGATCAGCTTTGTCGGTTCGCTGACCAGGCCGGGTGGTCTGAAGGAGCAGGCGGCGACGTTGAACGGCTCGTACGCCCCCGGGCGGCCGTGGCTGGACCTCGCCTGGCAGCTCTTCGGTATCGCGACCGCTCTGGTGCCCGTGCTGCTGGTGGCCCATCTGCTGACCCGGGAGGGGGCGGGGGGACTGCGGTCGATGGGTTTCGACCGCACCCGGACCTGGTCCGATCTGGGGCGCGGCACGCTGATCGCCGCCGGGATCGGCAGCGCCGGGCTGGCGTTCTATCTGGGGGCCAGGGCGGCCGGTTTCAATCTGACCGTGGTGCCGGAGTCCCTGCCCGAGGTGTGGTGGAAGTTTCCCGTACTGATCCTCTCGGCGGTCCAGAACTCCGTGGTGGAGGAGGTGATCGTCGTCGGGTACCTGCTGCGCAGGCTGGGGCAGTTGGGCTGGACGCCGATGGCCGCGCTGGTGGCGAGTTCGCTGCTCCGGGGCTCGTACCACCTCTACCAGGGGATCGGCGGTTTCATCGGCAATGTGGTGATGGGCGTGGTGTTCGTCCTGCTGTACCGGCGCTGGGGGCGGATCGGCCCGCTGGTGGTGGCCCATGCGCTGCTCGACATCGTGGCGTTCGTCGGATACGCGCTGCTGGCCGGGAAAGTGGGCTGGCTGCCGACGGCGTGAGGACGGTGTGCCCGGTGGTGCCGGAGGGGGTACGGGACGGGGCCGTACGCCCCTGGCGCGGTTGCCCGGCCCGGGGCGCGGGGGCCGTCAGGGCGCGGTGAGCAGTTCCCCGTCGATCACGGTGACCGCACTGCCCGTCAGGAGCGTCCGCTCGCCGCGCAGCGCGGTCCGGACCAGCCCGGAGCGGGCGGCGGTGCCTTGCCGGCCGGTGAGTTCGGTGCGGCCGAGGCGGGCCGACCAGTACGGGGCGAGTGCGGTGTGGGCGCTGCCCGTCACCGGGTCCTCGTCGATACCCGAGTTGGGGAAGAAGCAGCGGGAGACGAAGTCGTATCCGCTGTCCGGGCCGTCGGCCGCCGCGGTGACGACGATGCCGCGCCGGGAGAGCCGGGCCACGGCCGGCAGATCGGGGGAGAGCGCGAGTACGGTCCGCTCGTCGGCGACCTCGACGATCAGATCCCCGACGGTCGGCCCGGTGTCGTGGACCGAGAGCACCGGGGCTCCGATCGCCCGGTCGATGCCGTCGGGCAGAGCGGCGGGGGCCAGGGGAGCGGTGGGGAAGTCGAGCGTGATGGTGCCGTCGTCGTGTGCCGTGGCGGTGAGGATCCCGCAGCGGGCGGCGAAGCGGATGGTGCCCGTGGCGGTACCCGTGGTGTGCAGGACATGGGCGGTCGCCAGGGTGGCGTGCCCGCACATGTCGACCTCGGTGGTCGGGGTGAACCAGCGCAGGGCCCAGTCGGCGTCGGATGTGCCCTCGGGCAGCGGGTGGGCGTAGGCCGTCTCGGAGAGGTTCACCTCGGCGGCGACCTGCTGCAGCCAGCCGTCGTCGGGGAACGCCGGGGCGTCGGGCAGGAGGACGACGGCCGCGGGGTTGCCCCCGAAGGGCCGGGGGGTGAAGGCGTCGACGAATCGGATTCTCATGGGGCGACCGTACGGGCGGTCCGTCCGTGCTCGCCAAGGCCAATCGTCGGTCGGCGGCCTCTGTTTTCCCGGCGGGTCCGGAGGGATCCCGGCGAACCCCGATTCTGTGGCGATGTGCAGTGGACCGAGCGAAGGATCATGTCGGTGAGCTTGTTCGGCGACAGGTTCCGATATATCGTTGAAGCATCGCGATGGATCAACGATGGAAGGAGTGTCGTGATGGGTTCCTATCGGGACGACAACGAACACGGCCGTCAGTGCGGCCCCGGACATCGGGGCTGGGGCGGCGGCGAGGGGCGCCGGGGAGCCTTCGGGCAGTTCGGTCCGCCCTTCGGCGGCCCGTTCGGCGGCCGGGGCCACGGAGGCGGCGGTGGCCGGGGAAGGGCCCGGCGCGGTGATGTGCGGGCTTCGATCCTGGCGTTGCTGCGGGACCGGCCGATGCACGGTTACGAGATGATCCAGGAGATCGGGGAGCGGAGCGGCGGCGCCTGGAAGCCCAGCCCCGGCTCGGTCTATCCGACCCTCCAGCTGCTGGAGGACGAGGGTCTGATCGTCAGCGCGAGCGAGGGCGGCAAGAAGCTGTTCACGCTCACCGACGCCGGACGCACCGAGGCCGAGGCCGGGCCGGAGGCTCCGTGGCAGGAGGTCGGCCGCGGGGTCGACTGGGACACGGTCAACGAGATCCGGCAGGCGGGCTGGGGGCTGATGGAGGCCTTCGGCCAGGTCTGGAAGACCGGCAGCGCCGAGCAGCGCCAGAAGGCGGTCGAGGTCATCAACGAGAGCCGGAAGAAGCTCTACCTCATCCTCGCCGACGAGAGCTGACACCGCCCCCGGCGCCCGGAGGCGCCGGGGGCCGGGGAGAAGGGCGGACGGGTCCTGCGCGCGTTGCGCGGGACCCGTCCGCGTGTCCGGCAGCCGCGGGGCCACCCGGTGCCGGGGCGGCCGGACACGCGGACGGGCGGGGCCCGGGTGCCGGGCCGGGAATCACGGGGTGTGCGCCGCCCCGGGCCGGCCTTCTCCGGCGACCAGCCCGGCCAGTTTCTCCAGCGACTCGTTGAGCGCGGCCGTCGCCGAATCCTGGAGCCTGCCCGCCATCAGCGAGACCGCCGCCCCGGTGAACTCCCCCACGATCCTGACGACGGTCGCCGCGCCGTCCGGAGTCAGCGAGTAGCGGTTGCCGATGTCCACTCCCATCGGACCCCGGCCGCGGACGTCCAGCACCAGACCGGGCTCGAACTCCGCCACCGTCCACACCACCTCGGCGGGGAAGCCCATGAGCTTCATGTTCTCCCGGTAGGTGGTCCCCGGTTCCAGTGCGGCGGGCGGACCCTCGGGGAAACCGGTGTGCAGGACGTTCCACCGTCCGTACCCGGCGAAATCCGTCATGCGGGCCCAGACCTGTTCGGCCGGTGCCCCGATCCGGGCCTCGGCGCTGACTTCGGCCATGCGGCCACCCCTCCCTGTCGGTCACGGTGCGCGGAAGGTAGCCGGATCGTCCCGAACATTCAATGCGCAGCGGGGTCAGCGCTGTTCGATCAGTGCGTGGCGCCGGATCTCGGCGGCGTCGAAGCGGTCGGATGCCCGGGGGTGGGGGCCCTCGTCGTGGCAGTGGAAGGCCGCCCAGAACACGTCCGCGCGCAGCGCCTCGGCGGGTGCGTACACCCGGTACACGTACTCCCGTCCATCCGCGGCGGGCAGGGCGACCAACCAGAACATGCCCGGGGTGACGTGATTTCGCCGGGCGCGGTTGCTTGCCTGAGGCACTCTCACGAGGCATACGGGGCGCAAGGGGCGCGCGCGGGCAAGGCGGCGCGCGGGCCCCAGGGAAGGTGTCGCGATCTCATCCGCAAGGAGGGGTAGCAGGCCAGGTGTGCCCAACTGCGGGGCCTGGTCGCACTCGGCGGCCGGTGCGGTGCGCGGTGCGCTGGAGCGGGGAGGGCCGCCGGAGTCGATCTGCTCGCCGCCCTGGCGGCCGACCCGCGGTGCCGGGCCGCGGAAGGGCTGAGGCGGGCCGGGGCGGATCCCGAATCCCTCCGGGAGCGGACCGGCGGCGAGGTCGCCGACGCGTCCTGAGCGGGTCGCGTCCGTGGCGGGGCGCGCTGGTCGGGGTTCCGCCGGGGCGGTGGTGCCGGGCCCTTGCGGCCCTCGGATTCCGTACCGTCTCGACATGCGTCACCCGGTCGACGCTCATGACGGCTGCTGGCATGATGTGCCGATGCAGGCGACTTCCGGGAGAAAAAGCGGCCTGGGCATCGCCCTGGCCTCCGCCCTTGCGTTCGGCGGTTCGGGTGTGGCGGCCAAGCCGCTGATCGAAGCGGGGCTGGACCCGCTGCACGTGGTGTGGCTACGGGTGACCGGCGCGGCGCTGGTGATGCTGCCGCTCGCCTGGCGGCACCGTGATCTGGTGCGGCGCAAACCGGTGCTGCTGCTCGGCTTCGGACTGCTCGCCGTCGCCGGTGTGCAGGCCTTCTACTTCGCCTCCATCTCCCGGATCCCGGTCGGGGTGGCGCTGCTCGTCGAGTATCTCGGCCCCGCGCTGGTCCTCGGGTGGATCCGGTTCGTCCAGCGGCGGCCCGTCACCCGCGCCGCTGCCGTCGGCGTGGTGCTCGCGGTGACCGGTCTCGCCTGTGTGGTCGAGGTGTGGGCGGGGCTGAGCTTCGACGTCCTCGGTCTGCTGCTGGCCCTCGGCGCGGCCTGCTGCCAGGCCTGTTACTTCATTCTCGCGGACCACGGGAGCGGCGACGAGGAGACCCGGGCGGATCCGCTCGGGGTGATCGCCTACGGGCTGCTGGTCGGCGCGGCCGTACTGACGATCGTCGCCCGGCCCTGGACCATGGACGCCGGACTGCTCGGCGACACGGTCACGATGGGCGGCGGCGAGGTGCAGGCGTGGCTGCTGCTCGGCTGGGTCGTACTGATCGCGACCGTCTTCGCCTATGTGACCGGTGTCGTCTCGGTACGGAAACTGTCGCCGCAGGTCGCGGGGGTGGTGGCCTGTCTGGAAGCGGTCGTGGCCACCGTGCTGGCCTGGGTGCTGCTGCGGGAACATCTGTCGCTGCCGCAGATCGTGGGCGGGGCGCTGGTCCTGACGGGCGCGTTCATCGCGCAGTCCCAGGCGCCGAAGGCCCCGTCCGAGCCGGTCGCCTCCGGCGGCGACGCCCGCGCCGGGGATCCGGCCGGTTTCCGGGACGGCGTACACACCGGGGATCCGGCCGGTTTCCGGGACGGCGTACACACCGGGGATCCGGCCCCGGCCGGGCTGCGGCCCGCTGTCGAAGGGGAGTTGTCGGCCGGCCGTTCCGCGACATAGGGTCCCGATCATGCATTCGACCGTGCTTCCGCCTCCCGCCCGCTAGCGCGGGCGGCGCCCTTCTCCGACGAGGACCGGGCCCGGGGTGTCCCCGGGCGGTCCGTCGCTGCCCGCGTCCCGCGCAGAGCGACGACCCCTTCCCGTACTTCCTCCACGGAGACCGCACGTGTCGAACCCCTCGTCCACCCCTTCCCTCGGCGTGCCCGGCCCGGCGCCGTCGTCCCTTCCCGGCGGCGCGGCCGCCCCGCCCGTCGGGCGGAGCCTGCTCTGTCTGATCGTCGCGGGCCTCGCCTGGGGGACCGCGGGTGCGGCCGCCTCCCTGGTGTTCGCCGCGGGCGGGCCGGGACCGCTGTCCCTCTCCTTCTGGCGCTGCGCCGGCGGACTGCTCCTGCTTCTCGCGGTGCTGGCGGTGCGGCGCCGTCCGGGAGCGGCGGGCGCCGTCCGTACCGTCCGGCCGGAGCCCCGGCGGCGCAGGCTGCTGCGGGTCCTGGGCGCCGGCGCCGGACTCACCGTCTTCCAGAGCGCGTACTTCGCCGCTGTCGACGCCACCGGGCTGGCGGTCGCCACCGTCGTCACCCTCGGGGCCGGGCCCGTCCTGATCGCGGCCGGTGCCCGGCTGCTGCTGGGGGAGCGGCTCGGTGGGGGCGGGACGGTCGCCGTCGCCGGGGCGCTCGCCGGTCTGACGGTCCTGGTCCTGGGCGGCGAGGACGGCACCGTACGCACCCCCGGGGTGCTCCTCGCGCTGCTCGCCGCGACGGGCTACGCGGCAATCACCCTGATCGCCCGGGGACTCGGCCGCGGCGGGGCGGCCGACGCGGTGACCACCACGGCCTGGTCGTTCGGTATCGGCGCGGTCTGCCTGCTGCCGCTCGCGCTGGCCGAGGGCCTCTTCCCGGCGAGCGGGGATCCGCTGCGCGTGCTGATGCTGCTGGCGTACGTGGCGGCGGTGCCGACGGCGCTGGCGTACGTCCTCTACTTCGTCGGCGCGGCCGCCGTCCGGGCCGCGACCGTCTCGGTGGTGATGCTGCTGGAGCCGGTCAGCGCGGCGGTCGTGGCCACCGTCTTCCTCGGCGAACGGCTCACCGGCGCAACCGTGCTGGGCACCCTGCTCCTGCTCGCGGCGGTCGTGGGACTCGCCCGTGCGGAGTCCCGCCCGGACCGCGTCTCCGAGCTGCCCGAACAGCACACCTAGAAATTCTCTTTCGGACCGGTCCGGCAAGATCCGAAAGAGACGGCCTGGACACCGATACGGTGCCGGGCTCCGCCCGGCCGGGCGGAGCCCGGCACCGGGCCGGGGGAGCTGCGGCCGGAGTCGGTGCCAGGGCTTCCCGATGGGCTCAGTACCCCTGGAGATAGGGGGGCAGCGCGACGGAGGGGTCGAGGTCGTCGGCGGGCAGTGGGGTGCCGTACACCCTGCTCACCGGGACCACGCCGGTCCAGTACGGCAGATCCTGGTCCTCCGGCTCGTCGTTGGGGCCGCCGGTGCGGATCTTCGCCGACACCTCGTCCAGGTCGAGCCGGAGGACGGCCGTGGCCGCCGCCTCCTTGGCGTTCGCCGGGCGGGAGTCGGCGGACCGGCCGGGCACCACGTGGTCGACCAGCGCATCGAGGGCGGCCAGCTTCTCCTCGGCATCGGTGACCTGGTGGGCGATGCCGTGGACCAGCACCGAGCGGTAGTTCATCGAGTGGTGGAAGGCCGAGCGCGCCAGCACCAGACCGTCGAGGTGGGTGACCGTCAGACAGACCGCGAGACCGGGGTCCCCGCCGCCCGCCATCCGCAGCGGACGCGAGCCGGTCGAACCGTGGACGTACAACCGCTCACCGACCCGTCCGTACAGCGTGGGCAGCACAACCGGGCGGCCGTCGCGGACGAAGCCCAGATGGCAGACGTACTCCTGGTCGAGTATCGCGTGGACCGTCTCGCGGTCGTACGCGGCGCGTTCCCGGCTGCGGGTGGGCACGGTCCGCTCGGTCGGGGCATAGGCGTCTGGGACCGCCGGGACGACATCGGGCGCGGCATCCGACATGACAACTCCATTGCACTAGTGCATAATGTGTTTTGTGCTAGGAGAGTATCGGATCGTGGGGCGTCGCGCATCGGACATTGCGGCCAGCGTGGAGCGCGGGGTGGCCGACGGCGCGCTGGAGCCCGGACAACTGCTGCCTCCCATGAGGGAGTTGGCCGAGGCCCTCGGGGTGAACCCGAATACGGTCGCCGCCGCCTATCGGACCTTGCGCGAGCGCGGGATCATCGAGACGGCGGGCCGCCGGGGCAGCCGGGTGCTGCCCCGGCCGGTCAGTACCGCGCGGGGGGCGCTGCGGGTCGAAGCGCCCCCGGGTGTACGGGATGTGAGCGAAGGCAACCCGGACCCGGCGCTGCTGCCTCCGCTGGAGGACGCCCTTGTCCACGCCGCGCGGAGCAACCGGCAGACCCCCCATCACGGTCTCTACGGGGGTCCCACCGTCGAGCCCGAGCTGGCCCGTCTCGCCCGCGCGGCGCTGGATGCCGGCGGGGTGCCGCCCGGACCCCTTGCCGTCACCTCGGGTTCCCTCGACGCCATCGAACGGGTACTTGCCGCGCATCTGCGGCCCGGGGACCAGGTGGCCGTGGAGGATCCGGGCTGGGGCAATCTGCTCGACCTCGTCCCGGCGCTGGGGCTGCGGCCGGTCCCTGTCCCCGTCGACGACGACGGGCCGCTGCCGGACGGTGTGGCCCGGGCGCTCGCCGCAGGCGCGCGGGCGGTCGTCGTCACCGCCCGCGCCCAGAATCCGACGGGCGCCGCGGTCGGCGCGGAGCGCGCCGCGGCGCTGCGGGACGTCCTTGCCCGCTTCCCGGGCACCCTGCTCATCGAGGACGATCACGGGCACGGCATCGTCGATCTGCCACTGCACCCCCTGGCGGGGACCACGGACCGCTGGGCGTTCGTCCGCTCCACGGCCAAGGCCTACGGCCCCGATCTGCGGACCGCCGTGCTCACCGGTGACCCGGTCACCGTGGACCGGGTGGCGGGACGGCAGTTCGTCGGTCCCGGCTGGGTGAGCCGACTGCTCCAGCTCGCCGTCGTCCGGCTGTGGACCACGGAGGCGATCGACCCGGCCGAGGTGGCGGCGGCCTACGGCAGCCGTCGGGACGCGCTGGTCGCGGCCTTGGCCCGGCGGGGCGTGCCCGCCCACGGGCGGAGCGGGATGAACGTCTGGGTACCGGTCGCCGACGAGACCGGGACGGTGGCCCGGCTGCTGCACGCGGGCTGGGCGGTCGCGCCCGGGGCGCGCTTCCGGATCGCGGCCCCGCCCGGTATCCGGCTCACCGTCTCCACGCTCACCGGGGACGATATCGGCCCGCTGGCCGAAGCTGTCGCCGAGGCCGTGGGGCCCGTAAGGCGGCGGAGCTACGGCTGACGGCACCCGGGCCCTGCTTCCCGGGCCCTGCTTCCCGGGCCACGCCTTGCCACGCCCCGCGCCTTCCGGGCACCGCTTGCGGCCTCCCGCGCCGCGCTTCCCACGGCCCCTGGGCGCCGGGCCGGAAGCGGAGCGGCCTCATATCTCCCCGGGGCCGTCCGAAGCTGCGCATCCCGGGGCCGGGGCGCGGACGGGTACCGGTTCGGCCCGTCCGGCCGCCACGGTCCGAGCCGGGGCCGGGGCGCTCGCTCCGGCTGCCGGAACCTCTCCGTCCACCCCGGCGCCCCGAGCCTGCGCGGACAACGGACCCCGGGCGGACGGGGCGACGGGCCCGCCCTGCGCCACCGGTGGCGCAGGGCGGGCCCGGGCCCGGGCCCGGGTCCTGGGCCGGGACTGGCTGAGCGCCGCACCCGCGATGATCACGACGGCGCCCACCGGAGTGCTCCAGCTCAGATGCTCGCCGAGGACCGTCACGCCCGCGACCGTCGCGATGACCGGGGTGAAGTAGGTGACCATCTGGGCCGTCGTCGGCCCGATCTCGGCGACCAGCCCGTACTGCACAAGCATCGCGAGGCCGGTGGCCAGTGCTCCGAGCGCGGCGACGGACAGCAGCGGCACCACCGGGAACGAGGTCGGGAAACCGGCGAACAGCGGGGTGACGACGGCGAGCTGGACCGTGGCGATCGTCAACTGGCCTGTGGTCAGCGACAGAGGGGAGTAGCTGCTCCCCGCCAGCGTCCGGCGGATGTATATCCAGCCGACCGGATAGCTCAGGGAGGCCAGCAGCGCCATCGCGGTACCGCCCGGGGCGATTCCGGAGAATCCCTGCCAGGCGCCGAGCACCGTGAGCACCCCGAGGAAGCCGATGCCGAGCCCGGCGACGCGGCGCCGGGTCGGCCGGTCCTCGGAGAGGGCGACCAGGGACAGGGCCATGCCCCACAGCGGTGACGTCGCATTGCAGATCGCGGCCAGCGCGGAGGGGATCGTCTCCTGGGAGTAGGCGAAGAGGGAGAACGGCAGGGCGTTCAGCAGGAACGCGGAGACCGTCAGATGCAGCCAGGTCCGCCGCCCGCGCGGCAGGCCCTCGCGCCGCACCGCGAGGGCCACGGCCAGCACCGCCGTACCGAAGACGAGACGGCCGAGGGTCACCTGGAACGGGGCGAACCCATGGGTGCCGACCTTGGTCAGCAGAAAGCTGAAACCCCAGACGACGGAGAGGAAGGCAAAGCGCAGGCGCCAGTCCACCCGGGAGCGGCGGGGCGCGGCCGGCAGGGCGGCGGAGGGGGCTGCAGCGGCCCGGGCGGCGGTGGTCATAACGTCTACTGTCACCTCCAGAATCTCGTAGCACAAGTGAGATTTTCTTCCGTGAATGGATTAGCATTCCTTACATGTTGAATCTGGAGCGCCTGCGGACCCTGGACGCCCTCGCCCGCCACGGTTCGGTGAGCGGCGCCGCCGAGGGGCTGCATGTCACGACCTCCGCCGTCTCCCAGCAGCTCTCCAAGCTGGAGCGGGAGGTCGGGCAGCAGCTGCTCGCCAAGAACGGGCGGGGCGTGCGGCTCACCGACGCGGGCAGACTGCTCGCCGGTCACGCCGCCCGGATCCTGTCCCAGGTCGAAGTGGCGCAGGCCGATATCGAGGCGCAGCGCGGACAGGTGGTGGGGGAGGTGCAGGTCGCCGCGTTCCCCACGGCGGCCCGCGGGCTGTTCCCCGGTATGCTCGCCGCCCTGCGCACCGGCCATCCCGAGCTGCGGGTGCGCACCCGCGAGACGGAGCCCGAGGACGGTATCCGGGGCGTCGTCCGGGGCGACTACGACCTCGCCGTCGTCCTCGACTGGAGCAATAAGCGGCTGCCCGTGCCCGGCGGGCTGACCCAGGCCCGTCTGCTCGACGACGCGCCCGATGTGGCCATGCCCGCCGGACACCCCCTCGCGGGCCGGGCGGAGGTCGATCCGGAGGATTTCGCGGACGACGACTGGGTGTCGTGGCCCGAGGGCGAGTTCTGCCACGAATGGCTGACGTTCACCCTGCGCTCGCGCGGAATCGAACCGCGCATCCCGCATCTGGCGGGCGAGCAGCACACCCAGCTGGCGCTGGTCGCGGCAGGCTGCGGGGTCTGTGTCACGCCCCGGCTGGGCCGCGGGCCGGTGCCGGAGGGCGTTGTGCTCGTTCCCGTACGCCGGCAGGTGATGCGGCATGTGTACGCGGTGTGGCGCACCGATGCCGACGGGCGTCCGTCCGTCCGGGCGGCCGTGGGAGCCCTGGCCGACGCGGCTGCGGTCGTCGGCGCGGCTCCGCAGGCGGGCCCGGCCGGGGCGCCCTGATCCGGGATGCGCGGGCCCGGCGCGTGATCAGGCCGGGGCCGGGCGCCCCGGTTTGCGGAAATCCCAGGACACGACCGCGTCCGGGGTGAGCCGCAGCCAGGCGTGGCGCCCGTCGTGCGGCATCGCGTCCAGGCCGAAGTTCTTCCGGGCGAACAGCTTCTCCGGCTTGCGCAGCTCCGGGCACGGTTCGCCGGTGCGCGGGGACTCCCCGACCGCGACCACCGTCCCCGACAGCTCCACGCCGCGCAGCTCGCCGTACTGCTCCCCGGCGTCCACCAGGACCGCGATCCGGGGATCGCGCCGCAGATCCGCCCAGCGGCGGCTGCGGACGACGGAGTAGAGCCACAAGGACGTGCCGTCCCAGGCGTACCAGAGCGCACCCGCGTGCGGGCGGCCGTCCGGTGAGACGGTTGCGACCCGGCAGGTCCGCTGTCCGGCGAGGAAGGCGTCGATCTCCCCGGGGGTCATCATGATCCGGCGGCCCCGGCGCTGTGCGGCCGTGGGCCGGTGCCGCTCCGGCACTGCCGCCACCCCCTCCCGGTCGGTACGGAGTGCCCGCACGGACTTGTTACCTGACGGTCTGTCAGGAAGGATGGATGGTACGCCTCCATGGCGCAAGGGTGCCGCGAGGCGCCGGATGCCGCGGGGTGGACGCGGTGACTCCGTACCCGGCGGAAGGACCCCGAGATGCCGTCCGGCGTATCCGAACCCGAACCCGAACCCTCATCCGGAACCGGAACCGGAACCGGAACCGGAACGGAAGCCGAAGCCCGGCCCGAAGCCGGAACTGAGACCGGGCCCGGGTCCGCGGCGCGCAACCGTCTGTCGCGGCTGCTCGACCCGGCCACCACCGTCCTGCTCACCGTCGAATGCCAGCGCGGTGTCGTCGGGATGCGGAGCGCCCTGCCCGAACTCGCCGCCGAGGCGCGGCGCTCCGGAGTCCTCGACCGGATCGCCCGGCTGGCCGCCGCCGCGCGTGCGGCCGGAGTCCAAGTGGTCCACGCGGTGGCCGAGCGCCGCCCCGACGGGCGGGGAGCCAATCTCAACGCCCCGCTCTTCCGGGCCCTCGCGGGCCTCCCCGTACAGCAGCATCCCGGCACCCCGGCCGTGGAACCCGAACCCCCGGTCGAGGCCGCGCCCGAGGACCTCGTCGTCCGGCGGCTGCACGGTCTGTCGCCCCTGGCCGGGACCGGGCTGGACCCGCTGCTGCGCAATCTCCGCTGCCGGACCCTCCTGATCACCGGAGTGTCGGCGAACGTCGCCGTACCCAACACCGTGTTCGACGCGGTCAACCTCGGCTACACGGCCGTCGTACCGCGGGACGCGATCGCGGGGGTGCCCGCCGACTACACCCCCGCGATGATCCGTCACACCCTGGCGCCCGTGGCCACCATCACCACCAGCCGGGCGGTGCTGGACATCTGGCGCCGGCCCGCCCCGTGACCCGGGCCCGTCCCCTGGCCCGGGCGGACGCCGCGCCACGGGCGGGTATCAGGCGAGCACGATGGAATCGCCCTCCTGCCGTACCGCGGTGGGCGGCAGTGGGCGCGGCGCCGGGCCGCCCTTGACGCTGCCGTCCGACGCGTCGAACCGGCTGTCGTGGCAGGGGCAGACGATGACGTTGTCCGCCACGCTCCGCACCGCGCAGCCCTGATGGGTGCATTTGGCGGAGAAGGCCTTGAACTCGCCTTTCACAGGCTGGGTGATCACCACATCGCCGACCACTTTGCCCCCTCCCTCGGGGATGTCGGCCGCCTTGGCCAGTACCTTGCCGCCGCCGTCGGTACCGCCGCCGTCCGTGGCGCCGCCCGAGGTGCCGCCGGTGCCCGGGTCCGTACTCCCGGCGTCCTTCTTGCCGTTCCCCGACGATTCGTCGTCCGAGCCGCACGCCGTCAGCGCGATCGCGAGACCGGCCCCGCCCACCGCGGCGACAACGGTCCTGCGGCAGACGATGGGGTGCTCCCGCTGTGATCCGGACATCTGTGTGCTCCTTCTGCTCGCGGTCCCGTGGGCCGGGTCCACCAGGATCGTCCGGCCTCTGCGGGGGAGTACGTGCCCGGTCGCGCACAGGTTCACCGTTTCGGGTCCGCAGGGTGCGCTGCCGGCACCCGACCGGATCCGGATCCGGATCAGGCGCCGCGCGCCGTGAGCACGTCCACCTCGGCCGCGAAGAGCAGGGCGGGGTCGAAGTCCATTCCGGCGAAGTGGCCCGCGAGTTCCAGGGAGAGCAGGCCGTGCACCCGGGTCCAGAAGGCCAGGGCCAGATGGAGGACCGCGGGCGGGGCGGGGTGTGCCCCGGCCCAGCCCCGGTGGTCCGCGAGATGGCCGTCGAACGGTGTCGGCGGCCCGGCCGGGGCGAGTGCCGCGCAGGCGTCGAGGAGGACGTCCATGATCTCGGACGAGATGCCCGTGATGTCCTCGGGCGCGTGGTAGCCGGGGACGGGGGTGCCGTAGACGAGCAGGTAGCGCTGGGGGTGTGCGAGGGCCCAGTCGCGCAGTACGTGCGCCAGCCCGGCGAGGTCGGCACCGGCCCCGGCGGCCGTGCGGACGGTATCGGCGAGGCTCCGGTACGCGTCCCGGACCAGCTCGGTGATGAGATCGTCGCGGCCGGCGAAGTAGCGGTAGAGCGCGGGCCCGCTCATGCCCATCTGCTTGGCGATCGCGTTGAGGGAGAGCGCGGACGCCCCCGCCGTGGCGATCTGTTCCCAGGCGCGCTCTTTGATCTCCGAGCGCACTTGGGCCCGGTACCGCTCCCGGGGCGTCCCCGGATCCGCGTCCCCCATCGACGGCCACCTCTCCCGATTTTCCGTTACGGCTCCAAGATTTCGTTAGAGGTTATCACTCAACTGGTTGACCGCCCGCTTCGCGAACCGTTATAACTTCTTACAGTCATGAGATCATGTAACTGACAAGGGGAACGACATGTCCGTCTTCCTGGGCACCGGCATCCGTGCCGCCCTGTGCACCACCTCCCTCCTCCTCGGTGTCCTCGGCACCGCGGCCGCGCCCGCCGCGGCCGGTCCCGACCGCCCCGGCGCGCCCCTCACCTGCCGCGGCAAGGGCGTCGACCCCGGTGCGAGCGTTCGCCACCGGACCGAGACCGTGATCGACGCCCCGCCGGCCACCATCTGGAAGCTCCAGACCGATATCGCCCGCTGGCCGTCCTGGAAGGGCTCCGCCACCAGCGCCGAACGTCTGGACCACGGCCCCTTCCGGAAGGATTCGGCCTTCCGCTGGACCCTCCCCGTACCTCCCAATCCGGTCACTCCCGCCACCGAGATGGAGATCACCTCGACCGTCGGCCAGCTCAAGCCCGGCTCCTGCATCCGGTGGGCCGGCCCCGCGACCGCCGAAGGGCTCCGCATCGACGGCATCCATGTGTGGACCTTCACCAAGGTGCCGGGCGGTGTCCGGGTCGCCACCGAGGAGACCCACACCGGCCCCCAGGTCGAAGCGGTCCCCGATATCGCGACCGGGATCCTCCGGCAGGGCCTCGAAGCATGGCTGCGCGATCTGAAGACCGCCGCTGAGACGGGATCCGGCGTCGGCCGGTACTGAACCGCGGCACGCCGGGGCCGCGCCTCCCGGCCCTCCGCCGAAGGGCCCGCGCCCTCCGGCCCTCCGCCGAAAGGCCCGCGCCCCCCGGTCATCCGCCGAAAGGCCCCGCCCCTCCGATCGCCGGTTCCGGCCGGGGTGTACTCCGCCCCGGGTACCGACCGCGGATCCGGGCATGATGAGGGGGGTGCGGGCGTCGAGGGAGGCAAGGGTGACGGACGGTGTTCCGGGGGCGGATGCCCCGATGCGCTCCGTGGTGCGCGAGACGTACGGTCCGGCCGATCTGGGCGCGGAGCCGATTTTCGGCGGCGGCTTCATCAACTTCGGCTACTGGCGGGCGATCGACTCGGCCCGGCCGCCGGGGGAGCCGGAGCGGATCCGCAGCCAGCAGGATCTGTACCGGCACGTTCTGGACGCCGCGGCCCTGCGGGCGCCGGACCGGCTCCTGGAAGTGGGCTGCGGACTCGGCCGGGGCTGCGCGCTGGCCCTGGAGGAGTACGGACCCGCAGCGGTGACCGGTCTGGACATCCATCCGCAGCAGTTGCAGCGCGCCCGCGACCTCCACCCGGACCTGCTCCGCCGGATGCCGGACCGGCTGAGGTTCGTCCGGGGAGCGGCCGAGCGGATCCCGTCGGAGGACGATGCGTACGACGTGGTCGTCAGCGTCGAGGCGGCCCAGCACTTCCCGGACCTCACCGCCTTCGCCGGGGAGACGGCGCGGGTCCTGCGGCCCGGCGGCCGTACGGCCGTGGCCGGCTTCTTCACCGTGGACGACGAGCCCACCCGGCCGGGGGAACTGGCCGAGCTGCTGGAGACCTTCGCGAACGGGCTGGACCTCGCCCGCCCGGTGGCGGCCCTCGCGGACGCGTTCTCGGCGGCCGGGCTCACGGAGGTGCGCGTCGAGCCGATCGGGGCATACGTCTGGCCGGAGTGGGACCGGTGGCTCAGCCGGTGGTGGGACGAGGGAACCTGGCCGCGGAACTTCCTGCGCGCCTACGAGCGCGGGATCCTCGACTACTACACGGTCACGGCCGTCCGGGCCCGCTGAACCGGAGCGCCGGTGGGGGCGCTCCGGCAGTGGACCGGGCGGCGGGGTCAGGGCGCGGTGTCGGCGGCCGCCTCCGTCTGCTCCGCACTGTTCGGCCCGGCCTCCGCCGACCGTATCCGGAGCATTTCGTTCTCCGCCTCCAGATGCGCGATGCGCTTGCGGGCGAAATACAGTTCCATGACGGCGTCATGGAATTCCGCGACCAGTTCCTCGGGTGTCAGTTGCACGGTCGTCGTCCGTCCCTGTCGCTGATCAGGCCGGGGCGATACGGGTGACGGTGCCGTTCGCGCCGCGCCACAGCAACTCGCCGGCCTGGGCGTAGAGCGCGCCGCCGCCCTTGGAGTCGACGGCCGTCGGCACGGTCGCGGCGTCGACGACCCGTACCGCCCCCTCGACCATCAGCGCGGAGTTGGCCCCCGGCCGCTGGACGATATGGAGCTGGGACCAGGGGGCGGAGCCCACCGCGAGACCGATGCCGACGCGTCCGCTGCCCTTGACGACGAAATCGTCGCGGCCGTTGTTGCGCAGACAGATCAGATTGCCCGTCGTGGCCCCGTCCGTGGCGGTCAGAAAGATGCCCTGGGTGGCTGTTCCGGCCGTCTTGAGGTCGATGGACACCGCGGCGGCGTCCGCATCGGACCCGTCCGCGTGGCCGATGTGCGAGATCTTCAGTGTGCCGCGGGTCTTCTCCCGGCCGGTGAGGTAGACGGCGGAGTTATCCGGATTGTCCGACACGATGTTCAGGGCGACCCCGCTGCCCGAGGTCCCGGCCTGGTAGACGGTCGCGGCGTGTTCGGTCGTGGACGTCGTCTTCAGGAAGGCGGAGTTGGCCGTCGAGTTCGTGCTGAAGCGTTCGGCCACCACGGGTCCGTCGAACGTCGTCGTCGGCCCCTGGGTCGCCGCGGCCGCCGCGGGCGTCGCCGTGCCCGCCGCCACGGTCACCGCACCCGCGGTGAATCCGCCCAGGAAGAGCCTCCGGTTCACAGCCATGCGTCCTCTTTCCCCTAGGCAAATGCACATGCCAACGGCATGTGTGAGCAGGACTCCGGCGGACCGGCAATGGTTGTACGCGATCGTGGTTCCGGCCGGGTGATGACCGCGTGATGACGGCGTGATGACCGCGGTGACGGTGCCCCCGTGCCGGGCCGTACCCTGCCCTCTCTCGACCGCTGGGACCAGCTGCTGAACCGCTCCAGGAAGGACGCGCCATGACCGGCCTGCGCCACAAACTGACCCGGACCGCCTCCGACGCGGCGATCGACACCGCCTGCCGGGCCCTACGGCTGCTCACCATGCGAGTCCGGTTCCCCGACCTCGTCGCCCGCCGAACGCGAATGGCTCTCCTCACCGGGGGTTCCCGGCCGAGTTGCAGATGTTCGAGTGCGAGGACCGCGACCGGCGACGCTCGGAACGACGCATGAGGGCGGCCAGCTGCCCTCGCCGGAAGCGGCTCTCCGATTCTGACTGCAGCGCCGACCCCAGCGTCGTCCCGGCTGTCGCCAACAACCTCGCCACCTGCGACTGGGTCAAGAAGTTCCGTGGGCCTGGAGCGCTCGCCCCGGGCCGAGCCGGACCGGGCGCGAGCGGCGGCCCTCCGGGCCGTGGACCGGCCACTGACGGTCGGCCGGTCGTCGTACGGTCCGGAGGATGTTCCCCGTGCTGGTGGCCACGGGTCCGTCCGTGACCGCCCGCCGACGGCTCCTACATGCGGGACCCCTGCTCGTCCCACATCAGCTTCATGGCGCTGCCAAAGTGCGGACTGTCGTTCTTGTT
Organism: Streptomyces sp. NPDC094448; assembly: GCF_044763775.1. NCBI lineage: Bacteria > Bacillati > Actinomycetota > Actinomycetes > Kitasatosporales > Streptomycetaceae > Streptomyces > Streptomyces sp. NPDC094448. Next base: position 34,735 of record NZ_JBIWGU010000015.1, read on the forward strand.
GCTGGTGCCGTTGCGGATGACGCTGGTGACGCCGTTGATGAACCCCTTGCCGGTCAAGGGGTCGTACTTGCGCAACCAGGGTCCCCCGCTGCCCCCTTCGTTGAAGCCGGACCCCTCCATCATGATCAGGGTCAAGTCGCGGTCGGACGTCTTGGTGCGACCGGCGTAGTGGTTCTGGGTGTAGCCCCCGCCGTGATTCACCGGGTAGCCCACCATGGTGACGTCCTCGGTGTCGCCGTAGTTGTAGGACAGGCCGTTGCCGCCGACCGCGTTGACCACCTGCTGCCCCTGAGCATTGGGGTTCACGGTGACCAGCGCGAAATCGTAGGGCAAGCCCCCGCCGTCCAGCCAATAGTCGAACGCGCGGATGTACTTGGCGACGAACTTGCCGTAGGGGGCCTCCTGGCCACCGGTGTTGTAGGCGGGCATGAACATCCAATTCTTCATCCACACCCGTTTGCCGGGGTCGCTGCCGCCCGCGCCGCTGCCCCCGATGGCGACGCAGTGGCCCGCGGTTGCCACCATCATCTTCGACGGACTGTTGATGGAGGCCGCCGAACATCCGTAGGTCTTCCCGTCGCGCGGGTTGGTGTACCAGACCCTGCCCACGGTACGGGCCAGCGGCAGGTTGGCCGGGAACGCCTTCCTGACCTCCTTCGCCGCCTCCTTCGGCAGGTCCCTCGCCCACTCCTCGGCCGTCACCAGGCCGGTGGCGGACGCGGGCGGTACGGAGCCGGGTGTGGAGGGCGCGGGGCCGGGTGTGGAGGGCGCGGGGCCTGCCGGGGACGCCGCACCGGACGTCGGCAGCCACTGGGCGTAGTCGGCGGCGCCGGCCAGCGGCGGGTCCTTCATGTGGTACTCCTCCACCGCCCGGGCCTCGGCCGGGGTGTCCACGCCGGTGGCGTGCTCCGACGTGCCCGTCCCCGTCGCGCCCGCCTCCTTCGGCTCCGGAGCCGGGGCCTGCGCGGAGGCGGGGCCGGCCGTCAGGCCGCCCATCGCCAGGGACGCCGCCGCCAGGACCCCCAGCAGCAGCTTGCCCTTGGTGCGCGAAACCCTCGGTGGTTTCGTGTGCGCTGTCATGCGTCCCCCTTCGAGAACGGGGGAACGGTTCGTCACCCCCGCTCCTTGAGCGTCGCCAGGCGTTCCGGCGTGGCGGAAGGGCACCCGTAAAGATCAGGCCGCTATGCGCCGGGGCGGTGGCAGGGGAGTGCGGCCGCGGGGAGCCGTCGATGATCAGCGAAGTTCCCTCGGCGGGCGGACCAACCGGATGTCTCAAACTGCGGCAGGAGATGGCGCGATAAGGCCGTACGTACGGTACGTAGGGCCACCCCGCACTCGCGGGGAGCGCCCGGCCTCTTCCTGGCCGATGGTTCCATGCCGCCGCCGGCTGAGTCCGGCAAGAACTCGAAAGGCCGGCATTCCGCCGCATCCGCCGTCCGGTCGGCTGCCCGAACTCGTCTCAACTTCGGTGAGGCTACTGCCGGGCCGGGCCGTCCCCGTTCGCCGGCCCCACCGGACCCTGCCGGGGCCGGCACTCGGGTCACCGGCCGGCTGGTTCGGATCCGCTTGCCCTGTGCGCCCAGCTGCCTGCGGAGTGCGTGCAGGGCCTCGAACTCCCGCATCGTCACCACCACCATGCGCCTGCCGTTGACGACAACGTGCTGCGGCTCGCGCTTCATCGGTAGGGACCCCCCTGGGCATCGTGGACGACCGCATCCCGACCCCGTCGGGGACGGAGGGCATGCGCCCTGCCGCCCCCGACGGGGATCCCCGTCAGGACGTGGGAAGTTCGCCGCGCACCGTACGGGCGGCGGCGACCAGGTTCTCCAGGGAGGCCCGGGTCTCCGCCCAGCCCCGGGTCTTCAGACCGCAGTCGGGGTTGACCCAGAGCCGCTCGGCCGGAATGGCCTTGAGACCAGTACGGAGGAGGCGGGCGGCCTCCTCGGCAGACGGCACGCGGGGGGAGTGGATGTCCCAGACACCGGGTCCGGCCTCGCGGGGGTAGCCGTGGGCGGCGAGTTCATGGGCGACCTGCATGTGGGAGCGGGCGGCCTCCAGGCTGATGACGTCGGCGTCGAGGTCGTCGATGGCCTGGACGATGTCGCCGAACTCGGCGTAGCACATGTGGGTGTGGATCTGGGTGTCCGGCCGGACACCGCTGGTGGTGAGGCGGAAGGACTCCGTCGCCCAGGCGAGGTATGCGGCGTGGTTGGCGGTGCGCAGCGGGAGGGTTTCGCGCAGGGCCGGTTCGTCGACCTGGATGACGGAGGTCCCGGCGGCCTCCAGATCGTTCACCTCGTCGCGCAGGGCGAGGGCGACCTGGCGTGCGGTGTCGCCGAGGGGCTGGTCGTCGCGGACGAACGACCAGGCAAGCATGGTGACCGGGCCGGTGAGCATGCCCTTGACCGGCTTGTCGGTGAGGGACTGCGCGTGAGAAGTCCAGCGGACCGTCATCGGCTCGGGTCGGGAGATGTCGCCCGCGAGGACCGGCGGCCGGACGTAGCGGGTGCCATAGGACTGGACCCAGCCGTGCTGGGTGGCGAGGTAGCCGGTGAGCTGCTCGGCGAAGTACTGCACCATGTCGTTGCGCTCGGGCTCGCCGTGCACCAGGACATCGACCCCGGTCTTCTCCTGGAAGGAGATCACCTCGGCGATCTCGGCCCGGATGCGCTCCTCGTACCCGGCGGTGTCGATCCGGCCGGCCCGCAGATCGGCCCGCGCCACCCGCAGTTCGTCGGTCTGCGGGAAGGAGCCGATGGTGGTCGTCGGCAGGTAGGGCAGCCCGAGGCGCTCGCGCTGTGCCACGGTCCGTTCGCCGTACGGCTGGGAGCGGCGGGCATCCGCGTCCGTGATCGCCCCGGTGCGGGCGCGGACCGCGGGGTCCCGGGTGATCGGGGACACGGTACGGGAGGCGAGGGCGGCCCGGTTGGCGGCGAGTTCGCCGGTGATGGCGTCGGTGCCCTGGGCGAGGCCCTTGGCGAGGGTGGCGATCTCGGTGGTCTTCTGCCGGGCAAAGGCCAGCCAGCGGAGGATCTGCGGGTCGATGTCCCGTTCGAGGGAAGCGTCGAGGGGGACGTGCAGCAGAGAGCAGGAAGCGGCGACATCGACCCGGTCGGCGAGGCCGAGAAGGGTGCCGAGGGTGGCCAGCGACTTGCCCAGGTCGTTGATCCAGATGTTGCGGCCGTTGACGACTCCGGCGATCAGGCGCTTGCCGGGCAGTCCGCCGACGGCGGCCAGCTTCTCCAGGTTGGCGGCAGCCGACTCGGTGAAGTCCAGTGCCAGGCCGTCCACGGGCGCCTTGGCGAGGACGGGCAGGGCCTCGCCGAGGTGGTCGAAGTAGGAGGCGACCAGCAGCTTCGGACGGTCGGTCAGGGCGCCGAGATCACGGTAGGCCCGGGCAGCGGCGTTCAGCTCGGCCGGAGTGCGGTCCTGCACCAGAGCGGGTTCGTCCAGCTGGACCCACTCGGCCCCGGCGGCCCGTAGATCGGCGAGGACCGACGCGTACACCGGAAGGAGCCGGTCGAGGAGGGTCAGCGGGTCGAAGTCCGCGGCCACCCCGGGGGCGGGCTTGGAGAGGAGGAGATAGGTGACGGGACCGACCAGGACCGGGCGGGGCGTGTGCCCGAGGGCGAGCGCCTCGGTCAGCTCGCCGACCTGCTTGGCCGGGTTGGCGGTGAAGACGGTGTCCGGGCCCAGCTCGGGGACGAGGTAGTGGTAGTTCGTGTCGAACCACTTGGTCATCTCCAGCGGGGCGACGTCCTGCGTGCCGCGCGCCATGGCGAAGTAGCCGTCCAGCGCGTCAGCGGCGACAGCGGCCCGGTGCCGGGCGGGGATCGCGCCGACGAGGACGGTGGTGTCGAGGACGTGGTCGTAATAAGAGAAGTCACCGGTCGGGACCTCGTCGATACCGGCGTCGGCCAGCTCCTGCCAGTTCCGGCGGCGCAGGTCGGAGGCGGCGGCGGTCAGGGCATCGGCCGTGATACGGCCCTTCCAGTAGCCCTCGATGGCCTTCTTGAGTTCCCGGTGCCGGCCCTGGCGGGGGTAGCCGTACACGGTGGACCGTGCTGCCGCGGCTGCGGACTTCGATGTCACGGAGATCTCCTTCGCGAGATGAATCCCTGAGATCCCGGAGGCGGGGACGAGAGCGCGAAGGGGCGACGGACCGGACGGACAAGGGCCTCGCGCGGCATGCGCGGCCTTCCGCTCGGTATGTTCGCCGACCCGCCCTCGAGGTCACCGGGATATCCGCACACGGAATGGTCCGTGCACGGGCAACGGGCAGGTCTTCGGACTCGTGGGCCCACCCACCGGAATCTTCCGGCGGACACCTACTGGCCGTCGCTTCCCAGACCCGTCCCGGGTCCAGTGCATATGACGGCGGTCGTTCCCACTTACCGCTGCGGGGCAGTCCCGGATTCCCACCGGGTTCCCTCTTACGACGCACCTGCCTGGCGGACAGGGCGAACCAGTCGCGTCGGCCAGCTTACGGTGCCGCTGATCCTCACGACAGAGGCGCGTCCATTATGTGGATGATGATCTGAGACGAGTGGTCCGCTGTCCGATGGGCCGGACGTCGGCCAGTCGGCGGGCCTCCGCCGCGGAGACGGGCTCGCCGGGCGCTGATCCGTGCAGGACATGCGCCAGGACCTCCACTCCGCGAACCACACGAGGGCCGGGGCGGTTGAAGTACGCCGGTCCGTCGAGAACCCAGACCTCGTCTCCGCGTACGGCGGGCAGCTCCGCCCAGCCCGGCAGCGCCGTCAGCAGTTCCCGCCCCCGCTCCGTGCGCTCCGGGCTGAAGCCGCACGGCAGAAGAAGGAGAACCTCGGGCCGGGCGGCGACCACGTCCTGCCACGTCATCGGCTTGGTGTGCTCGCCGGGCGCCGCCAGGAGGGGCAGTCCGCCCGCGTGGGTGATCTGCTCGGGGACCCAGTGGCCGGCCGGCCAGAGCGGGTCCAGCCACTCGATGGCCACGACCCGCGGGCGGCGACGGCCCGCCGTCGCCTCGCGTACCGCCGCCAGCCGGGCGGAAAGCTCCGTATGACGCAGCCGTGCCGCGCTCTCGACTCCGAGGAGTTCCCCCACCCGGACCAGGCATTCCAGGACATCGTCCAGGGTCCGGGGTTCGAGGCTGAGGACGCGGGCCTCGCCCTCCATCAGGCGGACCGCCCGCGAGACCGAGGTGTAGGAGACGGCGCATACATCGCAGAGGTCCTGGGTGAGGATCACATCGGGGGCGAGCCCGGCGAGCGCGTCGGTGTCCAGGCTGTAGAGCGACGAGCCGGAGTGCCGGGATCCGCCCACCGCATCCGAGATCTCCCGGCTGGTCAGCGCATCCGCGGAGAATTCCGCGGCGGTGACGACGGGTACGGGCGCCACGTCCTCGGGAGGCCAGTCGCACTCATGGGTACGCCCCACGAGATCACCCGCGAGGCCCAGTGCGGCGACGATGTCGGTCGCGGCCGGAAGGAGCGAGACGATACGCATGGCCAGACCTTACGTCCCCCGGGGGAGTGGCGGGGTGGACTTGCTAGGACGTCCAACTATATCGTCGGAGGCAGTACCCGCGGTGCAGGGAAGCCGGTGTGAATCCGGCACGGTCCCGCCACTGTGACCGGGGAGTGCGCGCTCCAGCGAGATGAGCCACTGACGGGAGGACCGTCGGGAAGGCCGGAACGCGTGCGGAGATCCGGGAGTCAGGATACCGGCCGTGGGTTTGTTCCGTGTTGTCCACGAGGATGGAGCAGACACGCATGGCAACGGTCCGTATCCATGGCCCTGTTGATCCGGCGAAGCACGCGCGCTCTGTGACCGGTGATTAGCCCTCGCGGCCTCCGTCTGCGCGTTCACGGCTGATCCCGCCACCACCGCCCGAGCGGCGTCGTGACGCGGCTCCGCCGTGCCATCCCCGGATCCACCTGACGAGAGCAGGCTTCCATGGTCCGTGAACTGACACACTTCACCGGCGGCAAGCGAACTCCCGGCACCTCCGGACTCTATGCCGACGTGTACGACCCCAATACCGGACAGGTCCAGGCGAAGGTGCCCCTGGCCGGGCGGGACGAGGTCCGCGCGGCCGTTGCCGACGCCGCCCGGGCGCAGACTGAGTGGGGTGCCTGGAACCCGCAGCGGCGGGCCCGGGTGCTGATGCGGTTCCTCCAGCTTGTGGAGGGCGAGCGCGAGGCCCTCGCCCGGCTGCTCTCCGCCGAGCACGGGAAGACGATCGCCGACGCACAGGGGGACCTCCAGCGGGGACTGGACGTGGTGGAGTTCGCCGTCGGCATCCCCCACCTGCTGAAGGGGGACTTCACCGACAGCGCCGGCACCGGCATCGACGTCCACTCACTTCGGGCTCCGCTCGGGGTCATCGCGGGCATCACGCCGTTCAACTTCCCGGCGATGATCCCGCTGTGGCAGGCCGCACCGGCCCTTGCCTGCGGTAACTCGTTCATCCTCAAGCCCTCGGAGCGCGACCCCTCGGTCCCGCTCCGGCTCGCCGAGCTCTTCCTGGAGGCGGGACTGCCGCCCGGGGTGTTCAACGTCGTCAATGGAGCCAAAGACGCCGTGGACACGCTCCTGGAGGACTCCCGGGTGCAGGCCCTGGGCTTCGTGGGATCCACCCCCGTAGCGGCCCATGTCTACGCCACCGCCGCCGCCCGGGGGAAACGGGCCCAGTGCTTCGGCGGCGCCAAGAACCACATGATCGTGATGCCCGACGCCGACCTCGACCAGGCCGTCGATGCCCTCATCGGCGCCGGATACGGCTCGGCCGGGGAACGCTGCATGGCCATCTCGGTGGCCGTACCCGTGGGCGAGGAGACCGCCGACGCGCTCGTCGCCCGTCTCAAGGAACGGGTCGGAACCCTGCGGATCGGCCGCTCCGACGACCCCGCCGCGGACTTCGGCCCGCTCGTCAGCCGGGACGCACTCGACCGGGTCCGCCGCTCTGTGGACACCGGAGTCGATGAGGGCGCCGAACTCGTCGTCGACGGGCGGGGTTTCACCCTGGAGGGCCACGAGGACGGGTTCTTCGCCGGCGCCTCCCTCTTCGACCGGGTCTCACCGTCGATGAGGATCTACCGAGAGGAGATTTTCGGCCCGGTGCTGTCGGTGGTCCGCGCCGCCGGCTACGAGGACGCCCTGCGACTGCCGAGCGAGCATCCCTACGGCAACGGAGTCGCGATCTTCACCCGCGACGGGGACACCGCCCGCGACTTCACCCGCCGGGTCGACACCGGCATGGTCGGCGTCAACGTACCCATCCCGGTCCCCGTCGCGTACCACACCTTCGGCGGCTGGAAGCGGTCCGGCTTCGGCGACCTCGGCCAGCACGGACCGGATGCCATCCGCTTCTGTACCCGCGCCAAGACCGTGACCTCCCGCTGGCCCTCGGGGGTCAAGGAAGGCGCGAGCTTCACGATCCCGACCATGGGGTGACGGCCATGACCACGACCACCCTCACCAGGGACCGGACCCTCACCGGCGACCAGCTCGCCCTCGCCGAGGTCACCCTCGACTTCGCCCAGAAACATCTTGCCCCGCACGCCGTCGCCTGGGACCGGGACAAATACTTCCCCGTCGACGCCCTGCGCAAGGCCGCCGCACTCGGTCTCGGCGGAATCTATGTCAGGGAGGACCACGGCGGCTCCGGACTGACCCGCAGCGACGGTGTGCTGATCTTCGAAGTGCTGGCCATCGGCTGTCCGTCCATTGCCGGGTACCTGTCCATCCACAACATGGTCGCCTGGATGATCGACCGATACGGCGACGACACCCAGCGGACCCGCTGGCTCCCTTCCCTGTGCACCGCCGGCACCCTGGGCAGCTACTGCCTCACCGAGCCGGGCACGGGTTCCGACGCTGCCGCCCTGACCACCCGTGCCGAACGGGACGGGGACGGCTACACGCTCACCGGGGTGAAGCAGTTCATCTCCGGAGCCGGCGCCACTGACGTCTACATCGTGATGGCCCGCACCGGCGGGGGCGGACCCGGCGGGATCTCCGCCTTCGTCGTAGAGAAGGACGACCCCGGACTCTCCTTCGGGCCCAACGAACACAAGATGGGCTGGAACGCCCAGCCCACCCGGCAGGTCGTCCTCGACGGCGTACAGGTGCCCGCCGACCGCAGGCTCGGCGCCGAGGGCGACGGCTTCCGCATCGCCATGAACGGACTCAACGGCGGACGTCTCGGCATCGCCGCCTGCTCCCTCGGCGGCGGACAGACCGCGCTGGACCGCAGCATCGCCCACCTCGCCGACCGGGAGGCGTTCGGAACGAGACTCATCGACGCCCAGGCGCTTCAGTTCCGCCTCGCCGACATGGCCACCGAACTCGCCGCGGCCCGCGCCCTCGTCCGCCAAGCCGCCCACGCCCTGGACCGGGACGACCCCCGGGCGCCACAGCTCTGCGCGATGGCCAAGCGATTCGCCACCGACACCGGCTACTCCGTCGCCGACCGCGCGCTTCAGCTCCACGGCGGCTACGGCTACCTCAGCGAGTACGGCATCGAGAAGATCGTCCGAGACCTGCGGGTCCACCGGATCCTGGAAGGAACGAACGAGATCATGCGCCTCATCGTGGCCCGGGGCATCACCGAGGCGGTCCGATGACCACCTCCCCGAACGACGACCCCGTCCTCCTGCGTACCGAAGGCCGCGCCGCCCACCTCACCCTCAACCGCCCCAGGGCCCTCAATGCCCTCACTCACGACATGGTCCGAACCCTGGCCGACGCTCTCGACCGCTGGGAGAAGGACCCGGCCGTGGAGACGATCGTCATCACCGGCGCGGGAGAGCGGGGCCTGTGTGCCGGAGGAGACATCCGCGCCATCCACCGGGACGCGGTATCGGGTGGCACCGCCTCGGCCGACTTCTGGCGCGACGAGTACCGGCTCAACGTCCGGATCGCCCGCTACCCGAAACCGTACGTCGCCCTGATGGACGGCATCGTCATGGGCGGCGGCGTCGGCATCTCCGCCCACGGCACCGTACGGATCGTCACCGAACGCTCCCGGATCGCCATGCCCGAGACCGGCATCGGCTTCGTGCCCGACGTCGGAGGCACCTACCTCCTGGGACTCGCCCCCGGTGAACTCGGCACCCACCTCGCCCTGACCGGAACCCCGGTCGGCGCGGCCGACGCCCTGCTGTGCGGCCTCGCCGACCACTACGTCCCCTCACATGCCCTGCCGGCCCTCCTCGCCGGCCTCGCGCACGCCTCCGTACACGAGGTGCTCACCCGCCATGTCCGCCCGGCACCGCCCGGTGAGCTCGGAGCCCGGCGGGCGTGGATCGACACCTGCTACACCGCGGATACGGTGGAGGAGATCGTCGAGCGGCTGACAGCACACGCTGATCCCGCCGCCCGGGAAGCCGCCAGGACCCTGAGGACAAAGGCCCCGACCGCACTCAAGGTGACCCTCGCCGCCCTCCGGGGGGCACGCCTGCTCGGCCCCCTGGAGCGCGTACTGGAACAGGAGTACCGGGTCTCCTGCGCCGCCCTGACCCACCCCGACCTCGCGGAGGGAATCCGGGCCCAGGTCATCGACAAGGACCGTGCCCCCCGGTGGCACCCGCCCACCCTCGAAGAGGTCGGCACGCATGACGTCGACCGGTTCTTCGCCCCCCTCGGCGAGCGCGAACTGCGCCTCGCCGCCCACGGCCCCCTTCAGGAGGTGCCCTGGTGAACAGCGTCATCGCCTTCATCGGACTCGGTCGCATGGGCGGCCCGATGGCCGCCAACCTCGTCCGGGCCGGACACCATGTCATCGGCTACGACCTCGTGTCCGCCTCGCTGGACGCGGCCGTCGCAGCCGGAGCCGGGAGAGCGGCATCCGCCGTCGACGCCGCGGCCCACGCGGACATCGTGATCACCATGCTGCCCGCCGGACACCATGTCCTCGCCCTGTACCGGGACGAAGGAGTGCTGGCCGCCGCCCGGCCCGGCACCCTCTTCATCGACTGCTCCACCATCGACGTCGCCGACGCCCGGACCGCCCACGAAGCCGCCACGGCAGCCGGCCACCGCGCCCTGGACGTACCGGTCTCCGGGGGCGTCGTCGGAGCCGAAGCCGCCACCCTGACCTTTATGGCCGGGGGCGGCGCACCCGAGTTCGCCGAGGCCGAACCGGTCCTCTCCGCCATGGGGAAACGCGTCGTCCACTGCGGAGGCGCGGGAGCCGGGCAGGCGGCGAAGATCTGCAACAACATGATCCTCGGCGTCTCCATGATCGCCGTCAGCGAGGCGTTCGTCCTCGGGGAGTCCCTCGGGCTCTCCCATCAAGCCCTGTTCGACGTCGCCTCCGCCGCGTCGGGCCAGTGCTGGGCCTTGACCGTCAACTGTCCCGTCCCCGGGCCCGTCCCGGCCAGCCCTGCCAACCGCGACTACCGACCCGGCTTCGCCGCCTCCCTCATGGCCAAGGACCTCGGCCTCGCCGCAAACGCCCTGGCGGCCGGCGGGGTCGCAGCCCCGCTCGGCAGCAGGGCCGCCGAACTGTACGCCGCCTTCGCCGCCGGTGAGGGCGCCGATCTGGACTTCTCCGCCATCGTCCGCACTCTTCGTACCCTCGGCGCACAGAACGGGGCCACTGCATGAGCACGCCGTACGAGACGATCCTGCTGGAACGCACCGGCCGGGTGGCGCTGCTCACCCTCAACCGCCCGAAGGCCCTCAACGCCCTCAACCTCACCGTCATGAACGAGGTCGTGGCCGCGACCGAGGAACTCGACCGCGACCCGGGCATCGGCTGCATCGTGATCACCGGCTCCGCGAAGGCATTCGCGGCCGGCGCCGACATCAAGGAGATGCGCCCCCAGAGCTACATGGACATGTACCTCAGCGACTGGTTCACCGCCTGGGACCGCCTCGGCCGGCTCCGCACCCCCACCATCGCGGCCGTCTCCGGCTACGCCCTCGGCGGCGGCTGCGAACTCGCCATGCTCTGCGACATCCTCCTCGCGGCCGACACGGCCGTTTTCGGCCAGCCCGAGATCAAACTCGGCGTCATCCCAGGCATCGGCGGCTCCCAGCGCCTCACCCGCGCGATCGGCAAGGCCAAAGCCATGGAACTGTGCCTGACCGGCCGCACCATGGACGCCGCCGAGGCGGAGCGCGCCGGGCTCGTCTCCCGGACCGTTCCTGCAGACGACCTCCTCACCGAGGCCCGCGCGGTTGCCCGGACCGTCGCGGAGATGTCCCTTCCGGTCGCCATGATGGCCAAGGAAGCCGTCAACCGGTCCTTCGAGACAAGTCTCACCGAAGGCGTGCGCTTCGAGCGGCGGCTCTTCCACGCGGTGTTCGCCACCGCCGACCAGAAGGAGGGCATGGACGCCTTCGCCGAGAAGCGGTCCCCGGAGTTCCGGCACGGCTGAACGCCTGTGGGAAGACGGCTGATCCCACTGGCATGCGGCCGGCCGGCTCCCTCTGCCGGCGGTGTCATCTCTCCGATAGCAGGGTGGGGCAGGCCGGCCGGCACCTCGCTGACCCGGCCCGCCGGTGCCGCCGCCCTGGGCGATGTCCGCCGAGCCGCCACCGCGCCCGGCGAGCAGCCGCTTGACCGGGGTGGCCGCATGCTGACCCGAGGTCCCGGCGGCCCTGTTGACGGCCGGGACCAGGACGGCCGACCGGCCGGGGGCGGCGGCGGACGCCACCGGGGCCGGTGCGCTGGTCGCCCGCGGCCACGGCGGGGCCTGTTCGCCGGTCGGATACGGCTTGAAGGGAACCATGCCGCATTGACGAAGAGGAGCGTCGGGTCCGGGGTGGGCAGCGGCGCACCGGGGACGACGGTACGGCCCCGGGCGGCGAAGAAGCCCAGGAAGCGGGAGCGGATATCGGCGGTACGCAAGGGAGGGCCCCGGCCGCTCGGAGGAAGGTCAGAGGGGGAGAGGGACAGCCGCACGGTCCGGATGCGCAGGCCCGAGGAAGACCACGAGACCGGTGCCCCCGGGTGCCGGATGAGTGGCCTGTGCCCAGCCCAGGCGCCGGTAGAGGCCGAGGGCTTGCCGGGCCCGTACGGAGGTCAGCAGCCAGCACCGGCCCTCCGGTGCGTCAGCCGTCACCGCTTCGAGCAGCGCGGCGCCCGTGCCCCGGCCCCGGGCCGCTCCGGCCAGCGCCAGTTCGTCGACCTCCCGGCTGCCGCACAGCCATCGCATCGTGCAGTCCGTGCCCAGGGCCGCTGCTATCTCCGGATAGCAGCGGTTCGCCGGGAAGACCGATGGCGTCGTCCAAGCGGTCGCGAGCCCGATCACGCCATCGCCGTCGAAGCCCAGCGCTGCCACGAAACCCGGCCGGGAGACATCGTCGGACAGCCGTCGCACGAAATCCGACGCCCGGCCCGCGTCCTCGTACCACGGCGGTCCGGCGAAGGCTTCCGTGTACACCTGCTCCAGGTCCGCCTGGTGTCCGAGCAGCTCGCCCGGCGGCACCCGGCGTACGGACGGGGCGTTCATCCGGCGCGTACCGCAGACTCGGCGACGGGGTGCAGGGCCGCGTACTCCAATGGGGCGGAGGGGTCGATGGAGACGTTGAGCTGCGCAGGCGGGGCACCGGCGCGGACGAGGAGATCGCCAACGGCCGCGATCATGGCGCCGTTGTCCGTGCACAGGGTCAGCGGCGGCACCCGCAGCTCCACCCCGGCCGCCGCGCACCGCTCCTCGGCCAGGGCCCGGACCCGGGAGTTCGCCGCGACCCCGCCGACCACCACAAGGGTGGCGACCCCGTAGGCCCGGCAGGCGGCCAGCGCCTTACGGGTCAGGACGTCCGCGACCGCCTCCTGGAGCGAGGCGGCGCCGTCGGCCACCGGCAGTTCGGTGCCGTCGAGCCGGTGCTTCTCGGCCCAGCGGGCGGCGGCGGTCTTCAGCCCGGAGAAGGAGAAGGCGTACGAGTCGTCCCGCGGGCCGGTCAGCGGGCGGGGGAAGGCGACCGCGCAGGGATTGCCCTCCCGGGCAGCCCGGTCGATGGCCGGTCCGCCCGGATACGGCAGCCCGAAGACCCGCGCCACCTTGTCGAAGCACTCACCCGCCGCATCGTCCACAGTGTCACCCAGATGGATGATCGGGTCCCGGACGAGATCCCGCACCAGCAGCAGCGAGGTGTGCCCGCCCGACACGATCAGGACCATGCAGGGGTCGGGCAGCGGACCGTGCTCCAGGGTGTCCGCGGCCACATGTCCGGCGAGATGGTGCACCCCGTACAGCGGGACGCCCGCCGCATAGGCGAGGCCCTTCGCGCCTGCGAGGCCGACTTGGAGCGCGCCCGACAGGCCCGGCCCGGTCGTCACGGCGACCGCGTCGATATCGGAAAGGTGCAGTCCCGCCTGGTCCAGTGCCTCCCGTACCACCGGATTGAAGGACTGGAGATGGGCCCGGGCGGCGATCTCCGGCACCACACCGCCGAAACGTGCGTGCTCGTCCATGCTCGACGCCACGACATGGGCCAGCAGTCTGCCGCCGGTAACGATGCCCGCGCCGGTCTCGTCGCACGACGACTCGATGCCAAGCACGATGCGCTCCTCGGACATGGCCACTCCCTCACACTGGTTTCGCAAACCAAGTGTAGTTGCGAACTATGTGCAATAAGGGCTTCGCCGGTCACCGGGGCCGTGGCTCCGTGAGACTCCCGGCCCGGAGTCTGCGCCGTCCGCCGGGAGGGCTCCGGGGGGTCGACCCCGCCGTTGATGAGGGCGGAGGCAGGGAAGAGATGCGCAGCCGACTGTTCCGCCTGGCGTACGCGGGGGCTTGGCTGCGCTATGGCCGGGCGCGTTCGTCGTGGCTGTGTGCTGTTGTGCCTGGTGATCGTGCCGGTGGCCTCTCGGCGGTGCGGACAGTGGGTGACAGTGGAGTCATCAATGGTCCAGGGGATGCCCGATTTCGTGAACCGGGCATCCCCTGCTGCAAGTCCGCTGCGCGGTCGGATTACCGGGGTGTCTGCGCCTGGGGTCGGCGTCCGTGCGCGACGTCAGTTCCGGGGAGCGTGCTGGAAGAGACGGACCGCGGAGGTGCCCAGGCCCTGGGGCGCTCCCCAGGCTGGGGCCGGGACCCTGTCCGGTGGCTGCCGGAAGCGGCCGGTCCGCTCGTGCCAGCGGTACGATCCCGCCAGCGCTTCCTGGAGCGATGCGACGAACGGCCGCGCCCCGGGCGGCACGGCCGCCCCTGCCCGGGCCAGGGTGTTGACCCTGGCGGTCAGCAGGTCGTTGACGAGGGCGGTCGCGTCGGCCAGGCCCAGCCCGAGGGAACGGCGGGCGACCTCCACGCCGTTGTTGCCCACGGTGCCCTCCCCTCGCTCCCGGTCGTAGGACACGATGTCGTTGTGCAGGCTGACCGCGTCCACGAAGGCGTCCACGGCGGTGCGCACCTCGCGGTCGCAGAGCAGGCCCGGGTGCAGCTCGCCGTTGGCGTGCTCCATCAGCACGGCCGTGAACCGCAGGCCCCCGAAGTCACGGCGGGCGCCCAGGTACTCGACCAGGTCGGTGACGGCATGGTCGACATGGGCCAGTTCCCACAGCATCCCGTCCAGGAAGCTCCGTACGCTGCCGATGAACCGCTCGCGCCAGGCCGGGCCCATGGTGGCGGCCGTACGCGGCCACAGTTCGGCGAAGGCCCGTTCCACGGGAGTGCCCGGTCGCGGCAGTCGGGTGAACCCGTCCAAGGGCAGGAACGTCATCAGCCGGTCGACCTGTGCCACGTCCGACGCGTGGTCGTGGCGGTGGAGAGGCAGGAACAGATCGTCGAGGAACCAGAGCGCGAGGTGCCACGCGGTGACCAGGTCGAGTTCGTCGGCCTCGGCGTCCGGGTGGGTCAGGGCGATGAACAGCGGAAAGTCGGCCTGTTCGAACGTCCGCTCGCTCCACCGCCCCGGCCGGGCGCCGTACTCCGGGTCGAACATGCCCATGCGGTGGGCCCATGCCCCGGCCCGGGTACGGGCCCGGTCGAGGTGGGGGTTGAGACGGGACGGGAACGGCATGGGGAACCGGGGTTGCGGCTGAGATCTCATGGGCGGATGGCTTCCCGTCCGGGCGAGCTGTGATGTCTCCGCGCAGACGGGCCCTGGTCCGGTCCGCTGGTCCGGTCCCCGGAGGCGGACGCCGGTGATGGTCATCCGGCTGGTGGCAACCCGGTCGGCGCGGCCGACGCCCTGCTGTGCGGCCTCGCCGACCACTACGTCCCCTCGCGCCCCCCCTTCCTGCCCCGGCGGTGGCGGCATCGTGCCGTATAGCCTGGCCGGATGCTGACCGAAGTCACCGCAACCCGCTATGTCACACCCCTCAGGGAGGGCGGCTCCCTCCCCGGGATCGTCGAGGCCGACGATCTCGGCACCTATGTCGTCAAGTTCACCGGCGCCGGGCAGGGCCGTAAGACGCTGGTGGCCGAAGTCGTCTGCGGGCAGCTTGCGCGCCGGCTCGGACTGCGGATCCCCGAGCTGGTCACCGTCCAGCTCGACCCGGTCATCGGGCTCGGCGAACCGGACCAGGAGGTGCAGGAGCTGCTCAAGGCCAGCGGCGGGCTCAATCTGGGCATGGACTACCTGCCCGGGTCCATCGGCTTCGACCCGCTGGCCTACGAGGTGGGCCCGGCCGAGGCCGGCCGGGTCGTCTGGTTCGACGCCCTGATCAACAACGTCGACCGGTCGTGGCGCAACCCCAATATGCTGGTGTGGCACGGCGACCTCTGGCTCATCGACCACGGCGCGACCATGATCTGGCACCACAACTGGCCGGGAGCCGCCGCGTCCGCCGCCAAGCCGTACGACGCCTCCGACCACGCCCTCGCCCCCTTCCGGCCGGACGTCGCGGCGGCCGCCGCCGAACTCGCCCCTCTGGTCACCGAGGAGCTGCTGACCGAGGTCACGGCCGAGGTGCCGGACGAATGGCTGGTCGACGAGCCCGGCTTCGACACCACGGACGAGCTGCGCCGCGCCTATGTGGCCGCCCTGCTGCCGCGCGCGGCGACCATCCACGAACGGATCACGTTGAACGAACCCTCGAAACCCCGTCCCTCGCAGGCGCCCGGCTGGCTGGTCGGCCGGCTCCCGGTCGCCGGGGGCGGCGAGCGCCCGGCGGGCACCGGCACGGAAGGCGCGGACGCATGAGCGGGCGGGTCGTCTTCGAGTACGCGCTGCTGAGGGTGGTCCCGCGGGTCGAGCGCGGGGAGTACTTCAACGCGGGCGTGGTGCTGTACTGCCGGGCCCGGTCCTTCGTCGGCGCGCTCACCCATCTGGACGAGGTGAAGCTGAAGGCCCTCGACCCGGAGGCCGATACGACGGGGGTACGCGCGGCCCTGCACGCCGTCGAAGGCGTCTGCGGCGGCGGCGCGGGCGCCGGTCAGGCCGCGGGGGACGATGCTGGCCGCCGGTTCCGCTGGCTGGTGGCGCCCCGTTCCACGGTCGTCCAGCCGGGCCCGGTGCATACGGGCCTGACCGCCGACCCCGCGGCCGAACTGGCGCGCCTCCACGAGCTGCTGGTGCGGTGAGCCGACCCGGGGCCGACGGGCACCCGGCCGTGCGCCGCACCCCCCGGGGGACCGTTGACACCGGGTGCCGCTGCTTCTAGCGTCACGTCTGCGGAATGGTACTAAGCGGTCGCTCACCCGGGCGTCGTGCACCTCGGACAGGGGACGGAACCCGGTCCGGGACATCCCGGGCGAGCCCCCACCCAGGGCGAGGAGAAGCAGCATGTCCACCACCGAGCAGCGCGTAGCCGTCGTGACCGGAGCCGCACGCGGCATCGGCGCGGCCACCGCGGTCAGGCTGGCGGCCGACGGCCGCGCCGTCGCCGTACTCGACCTCGACGAAGCCGCGTGCGCCGAGACCGTCGAGAAGATCACCTCGGCCGGCGGCCGGGCGCTCGCCGTCGGCTGCGACGTCTCCGACGCCGCCGCGGTCGAGGCGGCCGTCGAACGGATCGCCGCCGAACTCGGTCCGCCGGTCGTCCTCGTCAACAACGCAGGCGTCCTACGGGACAACCTGCTCTTCAAAATGACCGAGTCCGACTGGGACACGGTGATGAACGTGCACCTCAAGGGCGCCTTCCTGATGGCGCGGGCGTGCCAGAAGCATATGGTGGACGCCGGTTTCGGGCGGATCGTCTCGCTGTCGTCCTCGTCGGCCCTCGGCAACCGGGGCCAGGCCAACTACTCCGCGGTGAAAGCCGGACTCCAGGGGTTCACCAAGACCCTCGCCAAGGAGCTGGGCAAGTTCGGCATCACCGCGAACGCCGTCGCCCCCGGCTTCATCGCCACCGAGATGACCGCGCAGACCGCCGCCCGGGTCGGCATGGACTTCGAGGACTTCCAGGCGGCCGCGGCCACACAGATCCCGGTCCAGCGCGTCGGCCGGCCCGAGGACGTCGCCGGGGCCATCGCCTACTTCGCCGCCGACGATACGGGCTTCGTCTCGGGCCAGGTGCTGTACGTGGCCGGCGGACCGCTCGACTGACGGGGGCGGATCGTGGAGAGCGGGACGACGAAGGAACCGGCGGCCGGCAGCGGACGGGTCGCCCTGGTCACCGGCGCCAGCCGGGGCATCGGATACGCGGTCGCCGAGGCGCTGGTCGCGCGCGGCGACCGGGTCTGCATCACCGGCCGGGGCGAGGACGCGCTGCGGGACGCCGTGGCGCGGCTCGGCCCGGACCGGGTGATCGCCGTCGCGGGCAAGGCCCATGACGAGGAACACCGGGCCACGGCCGTGGCCCGCACCATGGAGGCCTTCGGCCGGATCGACTTCCTCGTCAACAATGCGGGCACCAACCCGGTCTACGGACCGCTCGCGGACGTGGACCTCGGGGTCGTCCGCAAGGTGTACGACACCAATGTGATCTCCGCACTCGGCTTCGCCCAGCAGACCTGGCACGCCTGGCAGCGCGAGCACGGCGGGGCGATCGTCAATATCTCGTCCGTCGCCGGGCTCGCCCCCTCGCCGTTCGTCGGCGCGTACGGGATGAGCAAGGCGGCCATGGTCAATCTGACCGTCCAGCTCGCCCACGAGTTCGCCCCCGGGGTCCGGGTCAACGCCATCGCACCGGCCGTCGTCAGAACGCAGTTCGCGCGGGCGCTGTACGAGGGCCGGGAGGCCGAGGCGGCCGCGGAGTACCCCCTCGGCAGGCTCGGTGTGCCCGAGGACATCGGCGGCGCGGCAGCTTTTCTCACTTCTTCGCAATCGGACTGGATCACAGGGCAGACGCTCGTGGTCGACGGAGGTATCTTCCTCACAGCCGGAGTGCATTGAGGTACCTCGCGCCGAGCGGCGCCGACCGATCAAGTGCCCTGCCGGGATCCGGATCCGACCCCGGTGGGGCACTGCGGCAGGGTCCGCCGGATCACGGCCGAAAGAGGAGCGTGCGCACGTGTTCTACCGGAACTCTCTGCGAGGCGCCGGGGCCCTGGCGTCCATCTCCCTGCTCGCGGGATGCGGCGTGTTCACCGATGCCGAGGCCGACGGCAAGGGGAACGTCACCGTCGGAACGGTCAGCGAACCGTCGACGCTCGACCCGGCCGCGGCCTACGACGGCTCCTGGGAGCTGTACCGGAACGTCTTCCAGACGCTGCTCAGCTTTCCGACCGGGAGCACGACCCCGCAGCCCGACGCCGCGGAATGCAAGTTCAGCGACGCGGCCAACAGGACGTACACCTGCGAACTCCGCAAGGACCTGACCTTCTCCAACGGGGAGAAGCTGGACGCCAGGGCCGTCAAGCACACGGTGGACCGGATCCGTACGATCAACTCGAAGCAGGGCCCGCAGGCGCTGCTGGGCTCCCTGGCCTCGGTGGAGACCAGCGGGAGCCGGAGTGTGACCTTCCGGCTGAGGGTCCCCGACGCCACCTTCCCGTTCATCCTGGCCACGCCCGCGCTCTCGCTGGTCCCGCCGGGCGAGTACCCCGCCGACGGGCTGCGCACCGACGGAAAGCTCACCGGATCGGGGCCTTACGTCCTCAAGAAGTACGCCAAAGGGGACCGGGCCGAGCTGGGCAGGAACGGTTCGTACCAGGGGTTCGCCCAGCGCAGGAACGATTCCGTGACCATCCGGTACTTCAAGGACTCGGCCTCGATGGTCAAGGCCCTGGAGGACCGGAAGATCGACGTGACCTACCGCGGGCTGACCGCGCCGGAGGTCGCCGCCTTCCAGGAGGGGCTGCCCCGGCACAAGAATCTCCGGCTGGTGGAGTCGGTCGGTGCGGACATCCGCTACCTGGTCTTCAACGCCGACGACCCGGTGGCCGGGAAGCTCGCCGTACGCCGGGCGATAGCCCAGCTCATCGACCGGGGCAGACTCGTGCGCACGGTCTACCGCGGCACGGCCGAACCGCTCTACTCGATGGTCCCCAAGGGGATCGCCGGACATACCGGCCAGTTCTTCGACGTCTACGGCGAGCCGGACCGGGCCAAGGCCCGGAAGATCCTGAAGGATGCGGGGATCGACGAGCCCGTTCCGCTGGAGCTGTGGTACGCCACCGACCGCTACGGTTCGGCGACGGAGGCCGAGTTCGCCGAGATCAAGAAGCAGCTCGACACCTCGGGGCTGTTCCGGGTGACCGTACGGGGCAAGCCGTGGGCCGAATTCCAGAAGGGGTACTCGGCCGGGCAGTACCCGGTCTTCGGGCGCGGCTGGTTCCCCGACTTCCCCGACCCGGACAACTTCATCGCCCCCTTCGTCGGTGAGCGGAACGCCCTGAACACGCCGTACCGGAACGCGGAGATCACCGAGGAGCTGCTGCCGCAGTCGCGGCAGGAGGTCGACCGGGGCGCGGTCGCCCGCCAGTTCCACCGGGCCCAGCAGATCCTGGCCGCCGACGTCCGGCTGCTGCCGCTCTGGCAGGGCAAGCTGTACCTCGCCACCACGGCGGAGATCGGCGGTGCCGAGCGGGCGCTCGACCCGCAGACCGTGATGCAGGTCTGGGAGCTGTTCCGCAAGGGCAAGTGGTGAGTCGCCGGGGTGGCGGACGGTGAACACCGGGTGGTGAACACCGGGCGGCCGGACCCGTTGTCAGTGGGTCCCGGTAGGTTCTGTGTTCGGCAACGCAACGCATTCCGGAGGTTCTTGACGTGACCGACACCGACCTGCTGCCCGAGTCCTGGCGCGGCGTCCTCGGCGACGAGCTGCAGAAGCCCTATTTCAAGGAGCTGACCGAGTTCGTCGAGGAGGAGCGGGCCCGGGGGCCGGTCTACCCGCCCCGTGAGGAGGTCTTCGCCGCCCTGGAGGCCACTCCGTACGAGAAGGTCAAGGTCCTCATCCTCGGCCAGGACCCCTACCACGGCGAGGGGCAGGGCCACGGGCTGTGCTTCTCGGTCCGGCCGGGCGTCAAGATCCCGCCGTCCCTGCGGAACATCTACAAGGAGATGGCGGCGGAGCTGGGCCTCCCCGTCCCGGACAACGGCTATCTGATGCCCTGGGCCGAGCAGGGGGTGCTGCTGCTCAACGCCGTGCTGACGGTCCGGGCCGGCGAGGCCAATTCCCACAAGGGCAAGGGCTGGGAGAAGGTGACGGACGCGGTCATCCGGGCCGTGGCCGAGCGGCCCGATCCCGCGGTCTTCGTCCTCTGGGGGAATTACGCGCAGAAGAAGCTCCCGCTGATCGACGAGGGCCGGCACGTGGTCGTGAAGGGCGCGCACCCGTCCCCGCTGTCGGCCAAGAAGTTCTTCGGATCCCAGCCGTTCACGCAGATCAACGAGGCGGTCGCGGCGCAGGGCCATGAGCCGATCGACTGGCGCATCCCGAACCTGGGCTGACCGGCCGCCACCGGCCTGACCCCGGGTGTCCCGGGTGCGGGCCGGTGGCAGTCCCGGGGCCGGACCGGTGCCCACCGGGGTACGGAGTCCGACCCGTCGCGGCGTCGCGGCGTCCCGTGGGTTGGGCCCGGCGCCGGACCGGGCCGCCGGGCCCGGCCTGACACGGATTCGTACGGTCTGCGGTTAGCGTCGCTCCCGGCGGAATGAGCGCCACCGCCGGGCGGGAGCCGCCGCCCCGGCGCCGCACCGACGCGGGAGGCCGCGGTGACCCAGCAACAGGCGTTCGACGACGCCCTGACGACCCGGATCGGGCAGGCCGCCATGCTGCTGCACGCCGGCGACCGGGAAGAGGCCCGGAACCGCTTCGCCGCACTCTGGTCGGAACTCGGTGACGGCGGCGAGGCGCTCCACCGCTGTACGCTGGCCCGCTATCTCGCCGACGCGCAGGACGATCCGGGCGATGCCCTGGCCTGGGATCTGCGGGCCCTCGCCGCGGCCGGCGCGGGAGGGACCGGGCGGGCGTCCCCGGGGACCGCGCAGGCCCTGCGCGCGCTCGGCCCGTCACTCCATCTCGACCTCGCCGCGGGCTATCTGCGGCTGCACCACCCGGAGGCGGCCCGGCTCCATCTCCACCGGGCCCGTGCCGCGCTGGACGCCCTCGGCGGGGACGACGGTCATGTACGCCGGATCCGTGCCGGTATCGACGAACTGGCGCGGCGGCTCGACCGGGACCCGGGCGGTCCGCCCGGGTGATCCGCCCCGGGCCGGGCTCAGTAGCGGGCTGCGTCCCGGCAGATCCTGGCCTGGGCGCTGTTCCGGCTCCAGCCGCCGTACGCTTCGGCCAGTCCGCAGACGTCCGGCACCGACTCCGGTCGTACCGCGGGAACGGGCCGGCGCGGCGGCTGCACAGGGCGGTGCCGGGGGCGTTCCGGGGTGGTGGCGGGCGGCCGCCGGCGCTCCGTCCGGGGCGGGGGAGCCGCCGGGCGCACGGTCCGCGAGACGCTCGGCGGCGGCGCCGGCTCGGACGGCCGGACCAGTGATTCCAGCGCCGGCTGACGGACGATCTGGGGGTGTACGACGGGGGGCGGCGGCGCACTGGTGGGCGGTGCGGGCGCGGGCTGCGCGGAAGGCTGCGGGGCCACCGTCACACAGCCGGTGGCGCTGATACCCAGGAGGGCCCAGACCGTCAGCGCGGTCAGGGCGGCGGTGGCGTTCGTCGTTCGCGGCACGGTCGCCACTCTGCTGGGCCGGGGGGCGCGTACGGAGCCGTACGCGCGCACGTTGCTCCGTACGAGTGGCGGCGGTCGGGTTGCCCGGGGGCAGGACCGCGCCCGGTGCGGAAGGCAGGTGCAGGCGGGGCGCGGGCCTCAGGAAGCGGGCGGGTGGGCCGGGGTGTGCTCCGGAGGTGCGAGCATGCCGCGCAGGAGTTCGCCGAAGCCGGTCCTGAGGTCCTCCCGGCTGGGGACCGCGTCGTGGTACGAGCCCGCCGCACAGGTGAACATCAGCCCGTCGGCCCAGGCGATCAGGGACAGCGTGTGCCGTTCCGGTGCGGGCGATCCCGCCCCCGCCATCAGGGCGATCAGCGGGGCGCGCAGCCGGCCGCCCGCGGCGTCGTAGACGGCGCGCAGTTCGGGGCGGCGGGTGGCCTCCAGAGCGAGTTCGTACCGGGCCACGACCAGCGGGCGATGGCCGGTCAGATAGCGGTGCACGGCGGATGCGAACGCGTCCGCGAGGGCCGTGAGCCCGTTGCCCGGCGGGAGACCGGCCATGCCGAGCACCTCGGCCTCGCGCTCGGCCAGCCGCCGTACCGCCAGCTCCAGCAGGGCGAGCCGGGTGCGGGCGCCGTTCGAGGTGGAGCCTTGGGGAAGTCCGGCGACCTCGTCCACGGCCCGGTGGGTGAGTCCGCGCATCCCGCGCTCCGCCAGCAGCCGCAGGGCGGTGTCGGCGATCAGCCCGGCGCGGTTCGCCGCGGGTCCGGCCCCGGCGGATCCGGAGGCCTGGGGTGGTGTCATACGGCCCAATCTACCGCCCGTACTACATGTGTAGTAGCTTCGATGCCGTCACTACAGGTGTAGTTAACGGGAGGGGTGCCCATGAGGAAGCAGCGTGCCGTCGTGATCGGCGGCGGAATCGGAGGGCTGACCGCGGCCGTCGCCCTCCACCGGAACGGTTGGCAGGTCACCGTCCTGGAGCGGGCCCCCTCCCTCGAACCGGTCGGGGCCGGGATCGCCCTCGCCCCCAACGCCCAGCGCGCCCTCGATACGGTGGGGCTGGGCGACGAGATCCGCTCCCTCGCCGCCTGGCAGGGCGGCGGCGGACTGCGTACCCCCGGCGGCCGGTGGCTCACCCGGATGAACAGCGAAGCACTGGCCGCCCGGTTCGGCGGCCCCGTCGTGCTGCTGCACCGGGCCACCCTGATCGAACGGCTCCTGAGCCGCCTGCCGGACGGCACCGTACGCACCGGCAGCCCCGCCCGGCTCGTCGACCCCGGAGCGCCCGGCGGCCGGCCCGCGCGGGTAGCCGTCGGGTACGCCGGGACGGGATCCGGATCCGGGACCGGACCCGACGGAACGGCATCCGCCGCCGGGACGGAGACCGGGATCGAGGCCGATCTCGTCGTCGGTGCCGACGGCATCCACTCCGCCGTACGCCGGGCCCTCTTCCCCGGCCACCCCGGACCCCGCTACTCCGGCCTCACCACCTGGCGCATGGTCATCTCCGGCGGCTTCGGTGCCCGCGGTGTAGATGGCGTGCACCCCCATGAGACCTGGGGCGCCGGCCGTATCTGGGGCAGCCAACCCCTCAAGGACGGGCGCACCTACGCGTATGCGGCGGCCGTGGCACCCGAGGGCGAACACGCCGCCGACGAACGGGAGGAGCTGCTGCGCCGCTACGGCGATTGGCACGACCCGATTCCCCGGCTGATCGCCGCCGCGGCACCGGACGGCGTCCTCCGCCACGACGTCCACCACATGACCGATCCGCTGCCCGCCTTCCACCGCGGCCGTACCGTCCTCGTCGGAGACGCGGCCCACGCCATGGCACCCTCGCTCGGCCAGGGCGGCAACCAGGCCGTGGAGGACGCCGTCGTCCTCGCCCACCACTGCGCCGGCGCCGACCTGGGCGCAGGCCTCGCCGCGTACACCGCCGACCGGTTGCCCCGCACCACCCGCATCGTCCGCCGCGCCGCCCGCGTGTTCCGCCTCCAGTCCCTGCACAGCCGCCCGGCGGTCGCGCTCCGGGACGGGCTGATGGCCCTCACCGCCCGTCCGGGCCCCGGAGCCGCGGTCCGGGCCTTCGACGGAATCGCCGACTGGCGGCCGCCGCACCGCACGTATGCTGAACCGGCCCGCACCAGGGCGGACGGCGACAAGCACCAGGAGGCTCAGTGAAGGTCGGCTGCATCGGTCTCGGCGATATCGCGCAGAAGGCTTACCTCCCGGTCCTGGGCACCCTGCCCGGGGTCGAACTGCATCTGCAGACCCGCAGTGCCGAGACCCTCGCCCGGACCGGCGACACCTACCGCGTTCCGGACCCGGCCCGCCACACCGACCTGGGCTCCCTGATCGCGGCAGGGCTGGACGCGGCGTTCGTCCACGCCCCGACCGCGGTCCACCCGGAGATCGTCACGGCCCTGCTGGAGGCCGGTGTCCCCACCTATGTCGACAAGCCGATCGCGTACGACTACGCCGAGGCTCGGCGGGTGGTGGAGCTGGCCGAGTCCCGCGGGGTCTCCCTGACCGTCGGCTTCAACCGCCGTCTGGCGCCAGGCTACGCCCAGTGCCTGGAGCATCCGCGCGAGCTGATCCTGATGCAGAAGAACCGCATCGGACTCCCCGAGAATCCGCGCACCTTCGTCTTCGACGATTTCATCCACGTCGTCGACACCCTGCGCTTCCTCGTCCCCGGCACGGTCACCCACACCGACGTCAGGGCCCGGATAGACGGCGGGCTGATGCACCACGTCGTCCTCCAGCTCTCCGGTGACGGCTTCACCGCCATCGGCACGATGAACCACCTCAGCGGCTCCACCGAGGAGATCCTGGAGCTCTCCGGCCAGGACTCCAAGCGCGAGGTCCGCAATCTGGCCGAGGTGATCGACCACAAGGGGCAGCCCAGCGTCCGCCGTCGCGGCGACTGGGTGCCGGTCGCCCGCCAGCGAGGTCTGGAGCAGGCGGTCCTGGGGTTCGTCGACGCGGTCCGCGCGGGCAAGGTGCTCAGCGCCCGGGACGCCCTGCGGACCCACGAACTGTGCGAGCAGATCGTCGTCCGGGCCCTCGAACAGGCCGGCTGAACCGGTCAGCAGCCGGAGGGCCGCCGTGCTCAGCGGCGGCCGCCCTCCGGGAGCCGCCCGCGGACTTACCCGGGCCCGTGCCGCCACCTCTCGTCGACGACCACCCCGCGGAGCCTCCAGCCGCCGCCGGTCCTGGCCAGGGCGAAGGTGTACCGGCCGCCGCTCACCAGATGCTGGTCCGGGCCGAGCCGCATCGGACAGACGTAGTCGGCCCGGACCTCCGCCCGGTCACCGGGCCAGCCGCCCAGATCCTCGATGCTCACCCGCCGGTTGACGATGAGGTGCTGCCGTACGGAGAACCGGCCCACGGCATCCGCCAGCCAGACGGCGACCTCGGACACCGGGCCCTCGATACCGCCCGAAGAGCGGTAGTCGGCCCGGCCGTCGTCGGTGAACAGGGCCCGGTAGGCGGTCCAGTCCCCGTCGTCCACGGCCACCGCGTACTCCGTGACCAGATCGTCGACGGCCAGCCTGTCCATCACGGTCGAAAGATCCACGCGCTGCGTCATCGGCTCAGTGTCCGGCAGCTTTCCCCCGGGGCCAAGACCCGTGCGGGTCCGTCAGCGCGTCCCGGCACGCGAACGGCGGAGCGGAGCGGCCCGCACAGCCGCCCGCAGCACCACGAACTTCGGATGGCCCGCCACCACCTCGCAATCGCCGAAGACACGGCGCAGGGTGACGTGGTAGCCCAGATGGCGGTTGCCGACCACCCACAGCTCGCCGCCGGGCCGCAGCACCCGCCGGGCGTCGGTGAACATCCGGCGGGCCGTGGTGTCCGTGGTCGCCCGGTGGCTGTGGAAGGGCGGATTGCACAGCACCAGATCGGCGGAGGAGTCCGGCAGCCCGGCGAGTCCGTCGCCGACGGTGAACGCGGCTCCGCCGCCGCCCTCGGGAACGTTGTCGCGGTACGTGGCCTCGGCCGAGGCCACGGCGGAGAACGATTCGTCGACGAAGGTCACCGATGCCTCGGGCCCGGCCAGCGCCGCGGCCGTACCGACCACACCGTTCCCGCAGCCCAGGTCGACGACGTGGACCGGACCGCGCGGGACCGGGAGCCGGCCGAGGAAGAACCGGGTGCCGATGTCCAGCCGGTCGGCGCAGAAGACGCCCGCGTGGTTGGTGACCGTACGGCCCGACATCACGCCGATATCGTCCGGCAGGCCGTACCGCAGCGGCCAGGGGCCCGGTGTCCGCGGCAGCGAGGTGTCGGGCGTCGAGAAGATCAGCCGCGCCTTGCGCACCGCGAGGGACGTCCGCGTCGGGCCGATGATCCGCTCGAACAGCTTCAGGGTGGAGGTGTGGATCTCGGTTGCCATGCCGGTGCCGATGACGACCGTGCCTTCGTGGACGGCGGGCGCCAGCCGGTGCAGCTGGTCCTCCAGCAGTGCCAGGCTCTTGGGCACCCGTACCAGCAGGACGTCGATCCGCTCCGGCGGGGTGTCGCGCACACTCCGCAGCTCGGCGGCGCCCTCGGTCGCGCCATTGCGCGCCAGATTGACGGCGGTCGCCCGCTGCCCCAGGAAGGAGTCGGTGATCTGTACGGGACGGTACGCGGCGAGCGAGGCGGTCAGCGCGCCCCACCGGTCACCCAGGACAACCAGTTCCCCCGAGAGGTCCGTGCCCTGCTCCGCGAGGTACCGCAGCAGATACTCGTCGGCGGCGTCCCAGGCGCGAAGGGGGTCGCGCGGGTCCTCGGGAAAACGGGTGAGGGCGAGTTCGCCCCAGGGGGTGGTCAGACGGTTCATCGTGGAGACAAGGCTAGCCGCCCGCGGGCGGCCGGGCCGACCGGGTCCGGGCGCCGGTCCGCCGCCCGGTCGCTCAGGCGGCGCGCTCGATGTGCTCCAGCGTCGTCGCCCACTTCAGTACCAGCGCCTCGTACTCACCGCGCCGCTCCTCGGGCAGCCGTCCGTCGGCCCACAGCTCCCGGATACGGGCATTCAGCTCGGCGGCGGACGGGACGGGCGCCGAGGACGTGACAGCCTCGGACTCGTGTTGAAGGGGCGACATGGCTCCAGATTACGGCCTGCCGGGCGGTCGTGAACCCCTGCTGCACGCCCGGAGTGCCACCTTGGCCGACTTCAGTGCTTCCCAAGCGCCCGGGGTATCCGGTTTGAACAGGGCGAACACCGGGTAGCGCAGGATGGTTGCCTGTCGCCTGGCACCGAGTGCCGTGACGAATGTCATCGGTTGCCACCGGGTGTCATCGCGTCTTATCGGTCCCCGAAGCCCTCTCCGGCCCTCCGGCAGCCCCTGCGGGCCACCCGCGGAGTACCTCCGGAGGGTGTCCCGCGGCGTCCGCGGGAGTCCGTCAGCTTCCGGACTCGCCCGCATGGGGGCTGAGGACACCCGCCCCGACCAGGGCGAAGATCAGAAGGCCCAGCAGGATGCGGTAGACCACGAACGGCATGAAGCTCTTGGTCGTAATGAACTTCATGAACCATGCGATAACTGCATATCCCACAAAAAAGGCGACCACGGTGGCGAAGATGGTCGGGCCCCAGGAGACATGCCCCTCGCCCGCGTCCTTCAACTCGTAGGCGCCGGAGGCCAGAACGGCCGGGATGGCGAGGAGGAACGAGTAACGCGCCGCCGATTCGCGGGTGTAGCCCATCAGCAGGCCGCCGCTGATCGTGGCGCCCGACCGGGAGACGCCGGGGATCAGCGCCATCGCCTGGCAGAAGCCGTAGATCAGGCCGTCCCTGACATTCAGTTCCCTGAGCGTCTTGCGCTGTTTGGCGGCCCGGTGCCGGCCGCCCGTCTCGTCGCGGGCCGCGAGCCGGTCGGCGATGCCGAGGACGATGCCCATCACGATCAGGGTCGTCGCGATCAGCCGCAGATCCCGGAAGGGGCCTTCGATCTGGTCCTTGAGGGTGATGCCGAGGACTCCGATGGGAATCGACCCGACGATGACCAGCCAGCCCATCTGCGCGTCGTGGTCGGCGCGCATGCCCTTGTCCGTCAGGGACCGGAACCACGCCGAGACGATTCTGGCGATATCCGCACGGAAGTAGATCAGTACCGCCGTCTCGGTGCCGATCTGGGTGATCGCGGTGAACGCCGCACCCGGATCCTCCCAGCCCGCGAAGGCGGCCGTGAGCCGCAGATGGGCGCTCGACGAGATGGGCAGAAACTCGGTCAGGCCCTGTACGAGTCCGAGGATCAGGGATTCAAACCACGACATGTAGAAGTACGCCACCCAAGGGAGAGTCCGCGATCCGGCGGCCCCGGAGTGTTCCGGGGCGCACGGTGTCCGTTCCTGCGCCGATGGGCAGGAAGAGTACCCTCCCGCAGCGAGATGTACGTGCATGCACCCTAAGGGGTGAACGTCCGGTTAACTCCTGGATCAATTCCCGCGCAGGCGATGGCGTTTGCGCCAGGCGACAACGCTCGCCACCACTCCGGTGACGACGATGAACCCGGTCGACACCAGGAAGGCGGGGGAGGTCGGCGAACCCGCCCGGCTGCCCGCGATCACATACGCGGCGGTGTTGGGGATCGACCCGATGGCCGTCGCCAGCAGGAACGGCGCATAGCCCATCCGGGAGACCGCGGCGCAGTAGTTGGCCGCCGCGAACGGCACCCCGGGGAACAGCCGTACCCCCAGCATCGAACGGAAGCCGTGCGCGCTGAACTGGTGGTCCGCCGCCTTCAGCCAGCGGCCCCGCAGCAGCGGGCGGAGCGCGTCCTGCCCGAGCAGCCGGCCGAGAGTGAAGGCGATACCCGCGCCGAGCACCGTGCCCGAGAGCGCCGCGACCAGTCCGGCCTGGGAGCCGAAGAGCGCCCCCGCGGCCAGGTTCAGCAGCGGCCGGGGCACGAAGGCCGCCGTACACGCCCCGTATGCCGCGGCGAAGAGGACGACCGCGGCCGGACCGCTCAGCGCGAACGGCGGCCATCCGTCGGCCAGCGCCCGCTGCGGCTCGTACAGCAGCACCAGCGCACCCGCCGACAGCAGCATCAGCGCCAGCAGCGACAGCTTCGACCACGGGGAGAGGAGTGCCCTGCCGCAGCGGGCGGCGAGGGCGGTGGCGGGCCGGGGGCCCGCGACGGGCCCGGGCGCGGGTTCGAACATCCGGGGAGCGTAACCGACGCGGCCGTCAGGGCGCCGTAATGGGCGCCTCACCTCCCGGCGGGGATCGGCGGGGTTCAGTGGAGTCCGGTGGGCATCGGCGGCAGTCCGCGGGCTCGGCGCGGCTCGGCGGGGCTCGGCGAGGTCGGTGGGGGACGGCGGGGCCCCGGGGCATGATCGCCGCTGAGCCGCTGAGCCGCTGAGCCGCTGAGCCGCCGGTGGCTGGGCCGCCGGTGGCGCGGGGCGGGTCCGCCCGTCCGCGCCGTGGGAAAACCGGTCGACCGCCGGGGGGCTCCTCCGCCATGATCGACCCATGTTCCGGCCCGCCCTTTCCCCTGATCGCTGCCTTGTCGCAGCGACGGTGAGGGCTGCCGTGATCCTCGTCGCCGACGGCGCCCGAAGCTGACCCTTCCCGGATCGTCCGGTGGGACCCCCAAGGGGGAGGGTCGGCAGGCCCCAGGGGTCCCGTTCCACACCACACCTCCTGAGCTTCGAGGACGATCACACATGGCCAAGACCGCCTACGTACGCACCAAGCCGCACCTCAACATCGGCACCATGGGGCACGTCGACCACGGCAAGACCACCTTGACCGCCGCCATCACCAAGGTCCTCAGCGACCGCGGCACCGGCAGCGGCTTCGTGCCCTTCGACCGGATCGACAAGGCTCCCGAGGAGGCGGCGCGCGGTATCACCATCAACATTGCGCACGTCGAGTACGAGACCGACACCCGCCACTACGCCCATGTCGACATGCCCGGCCACGCCGACTACGTCAAGAACATGATCACCGGCGCAGCGCAGCTGGACGGGGCGATCCTCGTGGTCTCCGCGCTCGACGGCGTCATGCCGCAGACCGCCGAGCACGTCCTCCTCGCGCGCCAGGTCGGCGTCGACCACATCGTCACCGCGCTCACCATGGCCGATGCGGGCGACGACGAGCTGACGGACCTGGTGGAGCTGGAGGTCCGCGATCTGCTCACCCGGCACGGCTACGGCGGCGACGCCGCGCCCGTCGTCCGGGTCTCGGGCCTGCGCGCCCTGGAAGGCGACCCGCGCTGGACGGGAGCCGTCGAGGCGCTCCTCGACGCGGTCGACACCTATGTGCCCCTGCCGGTCCGCTACACCGACGCGCCGTTCCTGATGCCGGTGGAGAACGTCCTCACCATCACCGGGCGCGGCACGGTCGTCACCGGCGCCGTCGAGCGCGGAACCGTACGCGTCGGCGACCGGGTCCAGGTGCTGGGCGCGGACACCGAGACCGTCGTCACCGGCGTGGAGACGTTCGGCAAGCCGATGGAGTACGCCGAGGCCGGGGACAGCGTGGCGCTGCTGCTCCGCGGACTCCAGCGCGACGCGGTCCGCCGGGGCCATGTCGTCGTCGCACCGGGCAGCGCCACCCCGGGCCGGCGTTTCACGGCGCGCGTCTATCTCCTCTCCGGGCGCGAAGGCGGCCGGACCACACCGGTCGCCACCGGCTACCGGCCGCAGTTCTACCTCCGCACCGCGGACGTCGTCGGGGACATCGACCTCGGCGAGCAGGGCGTCGCCCGCCCCGGGGAGACGGTCACCATGACCGTCGAGCTGGGCCGGGACGTCCCGCTGGAGGCGGGCCTCGGCTTCGCGATCCGCGAGGGCGGCCGTACCGTCGGCGCGGGCACGGTGACCGAACTGCTGTAGGGGGGGGCGCGGGCGGCCGGGCTCCGTACGATCCCGTACGGAGCCCGGCCGGCTCGCGGGCCCCTCCGGCCCTGCTCCCGCGGCACCGACAATGGGGGAGTGGAGAACGACCGACACCCCGCACCGGCCGAGGCGATACCCGTCGCACGGGCCGTCGACCACGGCTTCGCCCGGCTCCTGCCCGACGTCGACCGGGAGCGGGCGATGCTGCTGACCGTCGACGGCGCCCCGCAGTCGTACGTCGACCTCGACGACCCCACCTACCTGGAGTTCGAGTACACCCGCCGGATCGCGCACCTGCTCGACTCCTGCGCCCCGGCGGGTGCCCCGCTCGACCTGCTCCACCTCGGCGGGGGCGCACTGACCCTGCCGCGCTACGCCGCCGCGACGCGGCCCGGATCGCGGCAGGACGTGGTGGAGGCCGACCGCGGGCTGCTGGAGCTGGTCGCCGAGCAGCTGCCGCTGCCCGCCGGATCGGGCATCACGGTCCACACCGCCGACGCCCGCGCCCATGTCGAAGCGGCCCCGGCGGACAGCGCCGACGTCCTGGTCGCCGATGTCTTCGGCGGTTCGCGGGTGCCCGCGCACCTCACGTCCGTCGAATTCGCCCGTGCCGCCGAGCGGGTCCTGCGGCCCCGCGGGGTGTACGCGGCCAACCTGGCCGACGGCGCGCCCTTCGGCTTCCTCGGCTCCCAGCTCGCCACCTTCGGCACCGTCTTCGGTGAACTGGCGCTGATCGCGGAGCCCGCCGTACTGCGGGGGCGCCGTTTCGGCAATGTGCTGCTCCTCGCGTCCCACGCACCCCTCGACACGGCGGCCCTCGCCCGGCGCACCGCGGCGGACGTCTTCCCCGCCCGGGTCGAACACGGGCCCGCGCTGGTACGTTTCGCCGGGGACGCCCGGCCGGTACGGGACGCCGAAGCACGGGATTCGCCGGAGCCGCCCGCCGGGGCGTTCGGCATCGGCTGACGGAACTGACGGAACTGACGCGAGAGACGGAACAACCGGCGGGGCCGGTGCTGACGGGGTGGCGCCGGAGCGGACTACCCCCCGGCCGCGTTCACCTGGCGGACGGTGCCCAGGATCTTCTGCACCGTGGCCTCCGGGAGTTCGCCCTTGACACCCTTGACCCCGTGCAGGACGAAGGTTTTGATCTCGCCGGTGGAGTCCTTGAAGCTGAACGCCGTCGACTTGCCGTCGGTCTCGCAGGCGTGACGCTTCGTCGTACCGTTCGCCGTGGCCGTGGCGACGCTGCCGGCCAGCCCCGAAGCGGTCGTGAACGGCCTGGCCCGCGCGACCTTCACCGTGCCCGCCGGATCTCTCTGTGCATAGGCCGCCCAGGCCCAGTTCCAGGCCTCGTTGTAGGCGGCGTCCGCGGTGTTCCGGGCGCCCCGCGCGCCTTTGGTGCCCGCCGTGGCCAGACCCCAGTCCTCCTTGGTGCCGTCCTTGTCGTAGTCGTACAGACACCAGGCGGGCCGGAGCTGGGCCGGGGCCGACATCACGACCGCGGGCGTGCCGTTGCCCAGCTTCTCGTCCTCGTAGCCCGTCTGCATCCCGGCACCCATCAGCGTCCATTCGGGCGGTACGTCGAACATCGTGCCGTGCTGGGGATTGATGACCACCTTCCAGCCGGGGACGGCCGGTTCGGCGTCCTTGCCCGCGCGCGGGTTCTCCTCCGTCGACGTGACCGGGGGCGGTGGCTGAGTCCCCGCCGTCTGCGCGGTATCCGCCGGCCCCGCGGAGGCGCCGCCGCCCTGCCGGTCCGCCGCCCGGTCGCCGGTGTCCCGGTCCCCGCCCAGCACGACGACCCCGGTGACGACGGCGGCCGCGACG
Organism: Streptomyces sp. NPDC094448; assembly: GCF_044763775.1. Lineage (NCBI taxonomy): Bacteria > Bacillati > Actinomycetota > Actinomycetes > Kitasatosporales > Streptomycetaceae > Streptomyces > Streptomyces sp. NPDC094448. Next base: position 67,323 of record NZ_JBIWGU010000015.1, read on the forward strand.
ACCGCCAGTGCCGCCACCACGGCGACGACGGCCGTCTTCCGGCGGTCCCCCGGCGGTCCGGGCGGCGGACCGGAGACGGCGCAGGGTGAGGCAGCGGCCTGGGAGACGGTGGGCTGCTGGTGGAGCCCCGGCTGCTGGTAGCCCGGCCGCCCGCCCGGGCCCGGCGGCTGCTGATAGGGGTTCGGCTGCTGATACCCGGACTGCTGATACCCGGGCTGTTGATAGCCGGATGGCCGGTACCCGGGCTGCTGATGATCCGGCTGCTGGTATCCGGGCTGCTGATACGAGTAGGGAGCATGCGGGCCGGGGCCCTGCGGGCCCTGCTGCGGAGGGTCCCCGTCGCCGGGCTGCTGCTGCTGTCCTGCTGGCCACATGGCGAGTAACCCTAAAGGGTGGCCCCCGCGTCCGGCCGGCCGGTCCCGCGGGCGGCCGTGGCCCGGCTCCGCCGATCGCCCCGGCGGGGAGCCGGGAGGCCCGGATCCGGTGTGCGGAAGGGTCTGGCCAAGAGTTCTACCCGTCGGTAACATCGCGGCCATGAGTGCTGATCAGAAGTCCGTGGGCGAGCTGCTCGCCGCCACCGTCCCCATGGTCCGGACCCTCAATCTGGAGTTCATCGAAGCGACCGCGGAGCGCGCGGTGCTGCGCCTGCCGGACCAGGCCGACTTCCACAACCATGTCGGCGGACCCCACGCCGGTGCGATGTTCACCCTCGCCGAGTCCGCCAGCGGCGCGATCGTCCTCGCCGCCTTCGGCGATCAGCTGCACCGTGCGGTGCCGCTCGCCGTGAAGGCCGAGATCGGCTACCGGAAACTGGCCAAGGGCGAGGTGACGGCCACCGCGACGCTCGCCCGCCCGGCTGCCGCCGTCGTCGCCGAACTGGACGCGGGGGAGCGGCCCGAGTTCGACGTCACGGTCGAGATCCGGCGCGCGGACGGTGCGGTGACCGGGCTGATGACCATCACCTGGACCCTGCGCCCCTCCGCCTGATCCGGCCGTGCGCCCGCCCCGCGCGGCGGCCGGCCCGGGGAGCCCCGGGCAGGTTCAGCGGACGACCGGGGTGAACCGCACCGGGAGTGCGACCAGCCCCCGCGACCGGACCGAGAGGCGCCAGGCCGGCTCCGCCGCCTCCTCCGCGAGCACGGTGTCCGGCAGTTGCTCCAGCAGCGTTTCGACCGCGGTACGGGCCATGACGTCGGCGAGCAGCGGCGCGGGGTAGGGGCAGCGGTGGGCGCCGCCCCCGAAGGAGAGGTGCGCCGCGTTCCCGGCGCCCGTCCGGCCGCCCGGCCAGATCCCGGGATCGGTGTTGGCCGCCCCCAGCCCCGGCACCACCCGGTCCCCGGCCCGGATCCCCTGTCCGCCGAGCCGGGTATCGCGCCGGGCGCGGCGCCCGGCGGCGAGCTGTACCGGTGTGTCCAGCCACAGCACCTCGTTCAGCGCCTCCCCGACGCTGAGCCGCCCCCCGGAGACGTCCCGGGCGAACCGTTCGTCCGTGAGCAGCAGCCGGAGGGTGTTCCCGATCCAGTCCGCCGTCGGCCGATGGGCCGCCGCGACCAGCCCCAGCACCTGCCGGGTCACCTCCTCGTCGGTCGCTCCGGCCGGATCCGCCAGCAGTGCGGAGACCACGTCGGGGCCGGGTGCGGCGCGCCGCACGGCGACCAGCCGCCGTACCCGCTCACCGGCCCGGACGTACGCGGCCACCGCCTCGTCCCCCCGGGCACCGGCGCACTCCCCTCCACTCGCCCCGTTCCCGCCCGGCCGGGCCCTCTCCGCCCGGTCCGCCACGGGCTCCCCGTCGCCCGCGAGTGCGGTGCCCAGATCGCGTACCAGCCCTTCGGTCGCCTCCGTCCCCGGCGGCAGCCCGCACATCAGGACCGCGGCGCGCAGCGACAGCGACCGGGCATAGGCGCCCATCAGCTCGGCCCGGCCGCTGCCCGCGAAGGCGTCGATGAGGCGCTGGGCGATACCCCGGCAGCCCTGGGCCAGTTCGAAGTGGTCCACGGACTCCAGGGCCCGGGCCACCGACGGCACCCGCCGCAGGTCCGTCGCCGGTCCGGCCCCCGGCCCGCCGTCCGCTCCCGGCCACGGTCCGGGACCCGGTGCGTCCCGGGCGAACAGTTCGTCGTGGCCGGTGACATGGGCCACCTCGGCATAGCCCAGCACCAGCCACGCCCGGACGCCCCCGGCCAGGACGACGGGGGCGACGCTCCCGTGCGCGCGCCGCAGGGCCGCGTACCGTCCGGGCATCCCGGCGCCGGCCGAGGGGGCGAACTCGACGGCACCGTCCTGGGCCGGGCCGCTCCCGGTCCTGCCGGGGCCTTCGGAACCCCCGCCGCCGACGGTGCCCGGAACCGGACCGGGCGGCGGCCCGGACGCTACGAGCCGCTCGTCCGCGGGCGTGCGGGCACGAAGGGCAGTGTCCGGGCCCGGGGCGGGCCGTGCGGTGTCGCCGCGGTTCGTCATGGGGCGGTCTCCCGGGCCAGGGTCAGATCACGGAGGTGGTTGACGAGGCTGAGCAGCACGTACTTGCCCGAGGCGCGGACCCGGGCGTCGCAGTCGACCAGCGGTACATGCGGGGCCAGCGACAGCGCCTGCCGTATCTCCCGGAGCGAGAAGAGCGCCGGGTCGTTCTCGAAGCGGTTGACCGCGACCACGAACGGCGTGCCGTGGTTCTCCAGCCGGTCGATCGCGTACCAGGAGTCGCTCATCCGGCGGGTGTCCACCAGGACCACCGCGCCGAGCGTCCCCGCGAACAGCCGGTCCCACAGGAACCAGAACCGCTCCTGGCCGGGCGCGCCGAACAGATAGAGCACCAGCCGTTCGTTGAGGCTGATCCGGCCGAAGTCGAAGGCGACCGTCGTGGTCGACTTGGCGGTCGGACCGGCGGTCTCGTCGATGCCGAGCCCCGCCTGGGTCATCACCTCCTCCGTGTTCAGGGGCCGGATTTCGCTCACCGACCTGACCAGGGTGGTCTTGCCGACGCCGAAACCGCCCACGATCACGATCTTCAGCCCGGTGTCGGCCGAATCCGTCAGCGGGGTGAACGCCGGTGGCCCGGCGGACAGCTCAGAGGTTGCGGAGTCCATGGAGCACCTCTTCCAGAAGGGCCGAATCGGGCAGACCGGCGAGTGAACGCGCCGGCCTCGGCCGCCGTGCGGTGATACGCCCCGTCGCCAGCAGATCCCCGAGCAGGATCCGTACGACCGTGACCGGCAGCCTCAGCTGCGCCGACAGTTCGACGACGGAGACCGGATGCCGGGCCAGACCGAGGATCCGGGCGTGCTCCGACTGCATGCCCGGTGCCGGGCCGCATTCGCCGACCACCAGGGTGACCAGGTCGAAGGTGCGCTCCAGATCGGCGCCGACGGTGCAGCGGCCTCCGGTGACGGTGTACAGACGGTCCGGTTCCCCCAGGTCGACGGGGTGACGGGTCATGGGCGCGTACTCTCCGGACCGGGCGGGATACGGGGCTCGGCGCGCAGGTGGTGCCCTATGCCGTCGACGAGTTCGGTCATCTGGTGGCCGACGGCGCCCGGATCGGCGCCGTCGTCGGCGACCACGGCGAGATGGGCGCCCTCCCCGGCCTCCACGATGAACAGCAGACCGCCGTGGAACTCGGTCATGGAATGCCGTACGCCGCCGGTGCCGTCGCCGAACTCGACGGACGCCCCTTGGGCGAGGGCCTGGATGCCCGAGCAGATCGCGGCGAGCTGATCGGCCTGGTCGAGGGTGAGCCGCGGGGTCCAGCAGAGTTTCAGACCGTCGCGGGAGAGCACCAGGGCGTGCCGGGTGCCCCGGGTGCGGTCGATGAGGCCCTCCAGGAGCCAGGTGAGGCTGGTATCGGTGGTCTGCTGCATGGTCGGTTGGGGCGGGCGCCGGCCTCGGCCGGGGCGCCGGCCCGTGCCTCCTGTCGTGGGGATCGTCGGGATCGTCGGGGTGACGAGGGTGTTCGTGGCGCTCGGGTCGGCCGCCCCGGCCCGCTGACCGGTCCGGTTCGGTCCGTTCCCGTACCGCGTCGTACGGGCGTCCGGCGGGCGTGCGGACGGGGCCGGCCGGGCCGGGACGGACGGAGCCGTACGGGACCGGTGGCCGTGGTCGCGGCCGTCATGGGCGGGAGCCGTCCGCGGCGGGCTCCGCAACCGGTTCACCGCCGGTCCGTCCGCCTGCCCGCGCGGGGATCGGACTCGTACCGTGCACGGGCCCGTCGAGCGGCCCCGGCCCTCCCGCCGGGTCACGGGATCCGGCGGCCCCGACGGCGTCGCCGCGCACCGGGCCGCGGGCGGCCGTCGAGCGGACCATCGAGCGGTGGAAGGCGCCGAACTGCGCGCCCGCGTTCCGTCCGCCCCCGCCGGTGGCACTGGTCGTGCCGGTCGTGCCCGACAAGTCCCCGGGAGCCTCCGGCCGGCCTCGGTCGGCCGCCGCCATGGTGCGGCCGCGGGGCCGTACCGGCAGCCCGTTGGGTGTCGCCAGACGCGGCCCGGCGGGGGTTCCGGAGGAGCGGGGCGGCGGGATCCCGGGGCCCGGGGCGGCGGCCGGCGGTACGGCACCGGGGCCCGGATACGGGGACCGCGGATCCGGCGGTACGGGTCCGGGCAGCACCGGGTCCGGGAGTGCGGGTCCGGGCAGCGCGTCGGAGGGCCAAGGGTCCGTCCCGCGCTCCGGCGACGGCCCGGGGGCCCGGCGCTCGCCGGGGACCGGGGCCTCCGGATCCCCCTCGGCACTCTGCCCCGCTTCCTGGTAAGGGAGTTGCTCCTGGTGCAGCAGTTGCGGGGGCAGCAGGACGACCACGCCCGTGCCGCCCCGCGACGACGGCCGGTAGGTCACCGTTACACGGTGCTTGACCGCCAGCAGCCCCACCACGACCAGCCCGATCCGGGTGCTCGGCAGATACGAGAGGTCGGCGGCCCGCCCGGACACCGCCTCCTCGGCCCGCCGCAGCTGTGCCTCCGCCATCTTCAGACCGCTGTCCTCGACGGTGACCACCAGACCGGCCGCCCGCTCCTCGACATAGACGTGCACCTCGTCCACGGGAGGGGAGAAGTTGGCCGCGTTGTCCATCAACTCGGCCAGCAGATGCATGACCGCCTCGGCCGCGTACCCCGCGATCCGCGCCGTACTGGTGGAGTGCAGCCGGACCCGGCGGTACGCGGAGATCCGGCCCACCGCCCCGCGCAGCACCGACTCCATACCGATCGGGCGGTTCCAGGTACGGCTGGTCCGGCCGCCCATCAGCAGGGACAGCCGGTCCGCCAGCAGCCCCAGCTGGGAGGTCTTGTGGTCCAGTCCCAGCAGTTCGCCGAAGACCTCACCGCCGTGACGATCCTGCATCTCGCGGAGATCGGCGAGCATGCTCACGGCCATGGCCTGGACCCGGCTGAGGGTTTTGGTGCCCGCGCCCATCACGGCGGCTGCCCGCCGCTCGCTCCGGGCCACCTCGCGGACGATCGTGTCCAGCAGGATCCGGAGCCGGTCGTCGCCGGGGGGCTTCAGTCCGGCCAGTACGGTGTCCGCCGCATCGCCCGCCCGCAGCCGGGCCAGCGCCGCGGGCAGGGCCGACGAGGTGAGCAGGTCCAGTTCGTCGGCGGACCGGGCGAGTCGGCGCACCGCGGTGACGCTGTCGGCGGTCGCGGCCCTGGCGACGCTCTCGCCCGCCGCGAGTTCGGCCGCGCAGTGGGCCAGTACCGCTCGCAGCAGGGGATGCGCGGGCTGCGGTACGTCTCCGAGTACGGCGTCCGCGCCCTCTCCGTCCCGCAGACGCTTCACGACCAGCGGGAGGGTGACCTCCAGCAGCCGTACCACGTCCTCGTCGGACCGGGCCGAGCGGATCCGCAGGGCCCGTGCCACCTCGTCGGACGCGGCCGCCGCGGCGCGCAGCCGCCGGGCGTTGAGCGTGCCGAACACGACCCCGGCCGTGATCGTGGCCCAGGCGAGGGTCACCGTGACCGCCGCCCAGACACGGGCCGGGGCGGGGGCCGCGGCGATGGCCGTGACCCCGGCGACGGCGGCCAGCGCGACGGCGGCGGGGGCGACGGCGGGCGGCAGGGGCCGCGGGGTGCGTATCCGATGCGGTTTCGGGGCGACTTGCACGGACATGGGGTCCTTCGCTGCTGGAGTCTGCCGGCCCCGTCGGCGGCGAGCCGGCGGCCGCTGGGGGTCCGGACCGGCATGCCCGGAGACAGGGCCGGGAACGGAGGGGTGCGGTGGGCCGATCCGCGCGCATCGGCCGAACGTGTGGGCGGACACCGGAAGTTGACGGTGATCTTCCGCACGGGCGTGGCGCTCATGCTAGCCACGGGCCGTCCACGGCGAGCCCGGACCGCGGGGACTCCCCACAGAACGGAGGACTTCGCAGCGAAGTCGCCCGGCGGGGGCCCGGATCGTGGTATCGGTGGCTCCGCCCCGGGCCGGCGTCCGGGGCGGGAGGGCGGACTTCCGGCCGGGACCGGCGCGGGGCGGCATGCGCGGGATGGGCGTCCGACGGGGCTGCGGGCGCGACCGGGACGAACGTCACAGCCGGGGGCCCTGAACCGGGCTGCTTCCGCCGACTACCGTATGCGGGTGCCCAGGAACAGCAACACGTTCTCGTTGCCCTCGCCTTCCGCCTGGTGGCAGAAGGCGCTGCACCGTGCCGTCCACCGGATGTGGCACGGGGCGCAGCGCGCGGGTGCGGTGACGGCCGAGCGGCCCGGACGGCTCCGGTTCCGGAGCATCGGCCCGGGGACCAGGCTGGCGTTCCCCCAGGGCACGGTCTTCGGAGAGCCGTGGATCGAACTGGGTGAGCACTGCATCATCGCCGAGCAGGTCACGCTCACCGCCGGCATGATGCCCGGCCTCGACCTGGGGCCCGATCCCGTACTGAGCCTCGGTGACGGGGTCGTCCTGGGGCGCGGCAGCCATATCGTCGCCGATGCCCGGGTGGCCGTGGGGCGGGAGACGTTCTGCGGACCGTACGTCTACATCACCTCGACCAACCACAGTTACGACGATCCCGACCTGCCCGTCGGCAAGCAGTGGCCGCGGAGTGCGCCCGTGACCATCGGCCCCGGCTGCTGGCTGGGCACCGGTGCCGTGGTGCTGCCGGGGGCGCGGCTGGGCCGCAATGTGGTCGTCGCGGCCGGTGCGGTGGTCCGGGGGGAGGTGCCCGATCACGCGGTGGTGGCGGGCGCGCCCGCCCGTACCGTCCGGAGCTGGCATCCCGAGCGCGGCTGGGAGCCGCCGCTGCGGACACCGCCGCCGGTGCCGATACCCGACGGCATCACCCCCGGCCAGCTGCGGGCCCTCGCCGAGTGGGAGCGGCGCGGGGAGGGGTGAGCGCCCGGGTGCCCCGGCGCCTTGGCCGGTCCCGTGCCGCGGGGCTCCCCGGTGCCGGTCGTCAGCCGCCCGCCAGGAGTACCGAACCCGCCAGGGCGAGCCCCGCGCCCGCCGCCTGGACCCCGCGCAACCGCTCCTTCAGCACGATCAGCGCCGCCATCACCGTGACCACCGGATAGAGATGCGAGAGGACGGCGGCGACGGTCACGGGACCGGTCTGGGCGGCCAGCGCATAGGTGCCGTTGGAGGCCACGTCCGCGAGACCGACGAACGCCAGCAGGGGCAGCGAGGACCGGAGCACCCGGAGTCCGCCGTCTTCGGGCAGTACGGGCCGGCCGCGCCGGGCCGTGACCGCCAGCGCCGTGCCGCCGACCGCGATGTTGACCGTCCGCTGGACGAAGAGCGCCAGGAACAGTCCGGTGACGCTGGACGACGCCTGGGCAATCAGGGTCATCACGGTGCCGAAGCCGAACGCGGCGACGAAGGTGAGGGCGACCGCCTGCCGCCGCACCGGAGCGCCGCGCAGTTCCGGGCCGCCCGCCAGCAGGATCCCCAGCACGGCCGTGCCGATCCCGGCGAGCTGGACCGGGCCGGGGCGTTCACCGGCGGCCAGCCCCACGGCCACGGGGACCGCCACTCCGAGGGAGCCGAGCGGGGAGACCACGCCCATCGGGCCGAGGGCCAGCGCCTTGTAGAAGGAGAGCAGTGCCACCGGGCCGATGACGCCCGCCGCGACGGCGTACCAGAGCCGCGGACCCGCCTCCTGCCAGGCCGCAGTCGCCACCACGATCACCCCGAGGACGGCGACCGCGATGCTCTGCGAGGCGAAGACCACGGTGAGCGCCGGGGCGCGCCGGGTGAGCAGCCCGCCGCCGAAGTCCGCCAATCCCATGAGAAGGGCTGTGGTCAGGGCGAACAATGCGACCATGGAAGGACCTCGCAGTACAGTGTGCTGGACAATGCAGTACAGCACACCGTAGTGCAAGATATTAAACTGCCGCATTGAATATAGTGGACGGACTGTGTCGGACCTCGAACACCTCAGCCAGTCGCTCGCCCGCAATCTGAAGCATTGGCGCGGCGAGCGGGGCTTCACCCTCGACACCCTCGCCGCCCGCTCGGGGGTCAGCCGGGGCATGATCATCCAGATTGAGCAGGCGCGGACGAACCCCAGCGTCGGCACGGCCGTGAAACTGGCGGACGCGCTCGGGGTCAGCATCGCCACGCTGCTCGACCGCGACCACGGGCCCCAGGTGCGGGTGGTCGCCCCCGGCGAGCGGATGCGGATGTGGTCGACCCCCACGGGCAGCTTCAACGAACTGCTCGTCGGCACCGAACTGCGCGGACCGGTCGAGCTGTGGTCCTGGCGGCTGGAGCCGGGCGACGGCAGCAGCTCGGACCCCCACCCCGACGGTACGGCCGAGCTGATCCATGTCACCGAGGGCGTGCTCACCCTGATCGTGGACGGCGAACCGCATACGGTGGCCGCAGGGTGCTCGGCCGTCTTCGAGGCCAATGCCCCGCACGCGTACCGCAACGACGGAACCGAGACCCTGGCCATGACCATGGCCGTCTCCGTACCGCCCGCGCGCTGACCGCTCGGCGCCGACCGCCCGCGGGCTGCCTGCCCGGGGGCGGATGGTGCCGGGGCGGCTTGCTACCGTGCCGCCATGCGCGCACCCATCGGTTCCTTCGACTCCGCCCGTCCCGCCCCCGAGGTCCTCGACCTCCTGGTCGCCCCCGTCGCCGACGCGGTACGGAACTGGACCGGTGACATCCCCGCCGACCAGCTCCTCCATGTCGACACCGACCCCGCCATCGCGGATACCGCGGTCTTCGTCGCCCACTACGGCGAGGAGCTGACCCGTCTGTCGGCCAACTGCGTCGTCGTCGCGGGCAAGCGGGGCGGGGAGACCACACTCGCCGCCTGTCTGGTGCTCTCCACCGACCGGGTCGACGTCAACGGTGCCGTCCGTAAGCAGCTCGGCGCCCGCAAGGCGTCCTTCGCCCCGCACGACACCGCCACCGGGCTGACCGGTATGGAGTACGGCGGGATCACCCCGATCGGGCTCCCCGCCGCATGGCCGGTGCTCGTCGACGCGGCCGTCGTCGACACCCCGTGGGTGCTCATCGGCAGCGGGCTGCGCCGTGGCAAGCTGATCGTCCCCGGCAAGGCCCTCGCGACCCTGCCGGGCGCGGTGGTCCTGGAGGGCCTCGGGATCTGAGCCACCGGTCCCGGCACCTTCCGGCGCAGGCCCACGCCCGACCGGCCCCGGCGCCGGGCCGTCCGCCGCCGCGGGCCCGGGATCAGCCCAGCCGGGGTATCTCTATAGCGGGGCAGCGGTCCATGACCATATCGAGCCCGGCCGCCCGGGTCCGCTCATAGGCCTGCTCGTCGACGACCCCCAACTGGAACCAGACCGCCTTGGCCCCCTTGGCGACGGCCTCGTCCGCCACCTGGCCGGCCCATGCGGAGTGCACGAACACATCGACCACGTCCACCTCGAAGGGGATGTCCGCCAGCTTCGCGTACCCCTGCTCGCCGTGGACCGTCTCGGCCTTCGGATGGACCGGCACGATCCGCTTGCCGTGCTGCTGGAGGAAGCGCGCGACGCCGTATGCCGCACGGGACTCGTTGGCCGAGAGGCCCACCACCGCCCAGGTGGAGCCCGTCGAGGTGAGAATCCTGCGGATGGTCTCGTCATCTGCGTACATGCTTCCGACAACGAGCCGCCCGTACGGACCATTCCCCTCCGTGACCACCTGATCGGGTGAAAGTCCGGAGTGGGCGGCGCATAGGGTGGTCGGATGCAGGAGCAGTACCGGACGGTCGCCGCCGCGGGCGTGTACGAGACCGAGATCAACAGATCGCGCTTCATCTGCGCGCTCGCGCCCGCCGCGACCGAGGAGGAGGCGCAGTCGTTCGTCGCCGGTATCCGCCGCGAGCACCCCACCGCCACCCACAACTGCTACGCCTATGTCATCGGCGCCGACGCGGCGGTCCAGAAGGCGAGCGACGACGGGGAGCCCGGCGGCACCGCCGGAGCGCCCATGCTCCAGATGCTCATCCGGCGCGACGTCCGCTACGCCGTCGCCGTGGTCACCCGCTACTACGGCGGCGTCAAGCTCGGCGCCGGCGGGCTGATCCGGGCGTACGGGGGAGTCGTCGGCGAGGCCCTCGACGCCGTCGGCACCGTCACCCGCCGCCGGTTCCGGCTGGCCGTCGTCACGGTCGACCACCAGCGGGCCGGACGGCTGGAGAACGATCTGCGGGCCACCGGCCGCACGGTCCGGTCCGTCCACTACGGGGAGCGCGTCGCGATCGAGATCGGTCTCCCCGACGCCGATGTCGACACCTTCCGCCGCTGGCTGGCGGACACCACCGCGGGCAGCGCCGCCCTCGAACTGGGCGGCGAGGCGTACGGCGATGCCTGAGCACCCCGCCCCTGCCCGAGTCCCCGCACTCGTAGCCGCACCCTGGTCCACTCCCGCCCGTCCGCCCGAAGCCGCCCGCGCTGTCACACCCCGCCGTTACGCTCCGGGATCATGAGATTCCTGCATACGTCGGACTGGCATCTCGGCCGGTCGCTGCACCGGGTGAGCATGCTCGGCGCCCAGTCCGCGTTCCTCGACCATCTGGTCGACCGGGCCCGCGCCCTCGACGTGGACGCGGTCCTGGTGGCGGGAGACGTCTACGACCGGGCCGTGCCACCGCTGGCCGCCGTCGAACTCTTCGACCGCGCGCTCCACCGCCTCGCCGACGCCGGGGTGCCGACGGTCATGATCTCCGGCAACCACGATTCGGCGCGGCGGCTCGGAGTCGCCGCCGGACTCATCGAGCGGGCCGGGATCCACCTCCGTACCGACCCGGCGGGCTGTGCCACCCCCGTCGTCCTCACCGACGACCACGGCGATATCGCCCTCTACGGACTGCCCTACCTGGAACCCGCCCTGGTGAAGGACGAGTTCGGAGTCGCCCGCGCCCGGCACGAGACGGTCCTCGCCGCCGCCATGGACCGGGTCCGCGCCGACCTCGCCGCCCGGCCGCCCGGCACCCGCTCCGTCGTCCTCGCCCACGCCTTCGTCGCGGGCGGTGCCGCCAGCGACAGCGAGCGGGACATCACCGTCGGCGGGGTCGCCGCCGTGCCCCCGGCCGTCTTCGACGGCGTCGACTACGCCGCCCTCGGCCATCTCCACGGCTGCCAGACCCTCACCGACCGGGTCAGATACTCGGGCTCCCCGATCGCCTACTCCTTCTCGGAGTCGGCCCACCGCAAGACGATGTGGCTGGTCGACCTCGGCGCCGCAGGGGCGGTGACGGCCGAGCGGATCGACTGCCCCGTCCCCCGCCCCCTGGCCCGGCTCACCGGACGGCTCGACGAACTCCTGGACGACCCCGCCCACGAGCGCCACGAGGACTCCTTCGTCGAGGCGACCCTCACCGACCCCGTCCGCCCCGCCGACCCGATGGCCCGTCTCAGCCACCGCTTCCCCCACGCGCTCAGCCTCGTCTTCGCCCCCGAACGGCAGCCCGAGGACGACACCCCCTCCTACGCCCGGATGCTGCGCGGCCGGACCCGGCAGCAGATCGCGGAGGACTTCGTGGCCCATGTCCGCGGCGCCGGACCGGACGACGCCGAACGCGCGGTGCTGAGCGCCGCGTTCGACGCGGTCCGCGCGGCCGATGCGGAGGCCGCCGGATGAGGCTCCACCGGCTCGCCGTCACCGCCTTCGGCCCCTTCGCCACCACCCAGGACATCGACTTCGACGCCCTGACCGCCGACGGGCTCTTCCTGCTCCACGGCCCCACCGGCGCCGGGAAGACCTCCGTACTCGACGCCGTCTGCTTCGCCCTGTACGGAAAGGTGCCCGGCGCCCGGCAGAGCCCGGGCACCAGCCTGCGCAGCGACCACGCCCCCGTGGACACCTCCACCGAGGTGCTCCTCGACCTCACCGTCGGCGGACGCAGACTGGAGATCCTCCGCAGCCCTGCGCAGCCCCGCCCCAAAAGGCGCGGCACCGGTTTCACCACCGAGAAGGCGCAGAGCAGACTGCGCGAACACGATGCCACGACCGGGGCCTGGCGGGCCCTCAGCCGCTCCCACGACGAGATCGGCGAGGAGATCGAGCAGCTCCTCGGGATGAGCCGGGAGCAGTTCTGCCAGGTCGTCCTGTTGCCCCAGGGCGACTTCGCCCGCTTCCTCCGTGCCGACGCGGAGGCCCGCGGCCGGCTGCTCGGCAAGCTCTTCGACACCCGCTGCTACGCCGCCGTCGAGGAACGCCTCGCGGAACGGCGGCGGGCGGCCGAAGCCCGGGTACGCGCCGGGGACGAACACCTGCTGGCCCTGGCGCACCGGATGGAACAAGCAGCCGCGGGTGCGGCCGGCGATCTCCCGCCGCCCGGCCACCGGCCCGGTGAACCCGGGCTCACCGCAGCCGTCCTGGAGTGGGCGGCCGTCGCCCGCGCGGGCGCCCGGGACCGCCTGACGGTCGCCGACAGCGCCTTGGCCCTGGCCGAGCACCGCGGGGCGGCGGCCCGTACCACCCTCGACGACGTACGCGAACGGGACCGGCTCCAGCAGCGGTACGCGGACGCCCGCCTGCGCCACCGGGCGTCCGAGGCCGCCCGCCCTGCCCACGAGGCGGTCCTGGCCGAACTGGAACGGGCCCGCAGGGCCGAGCGGGTGGCCCCCGCGCTCACCCTGCGCGCCACCGCCGACCGGGACCACCGCACCGCGGCCGCCGCCCTCACCGCAGCCCGCGCGGCCCTGCCCGGCGATCTCGCCGACGCGGGCGCCGACCGGCTCACGGAAGCCGAGCGGACCCTCCGCGGCGAACTGGGCGCCCTGACGGCCGCCCGCCGCGCCGAGGCCCGGGGCGAAGAGATCGCCCGGGAGAAGGCCCGGCTGGAGCGGGCGGCCCGCGCCGACGAGGACGCCCGGCAGGACGACGACGCCTGGCTCCAGGGCTGGGAGGTGCTCCGCCGGGCACACCAGGACGAACTGACGGCCGCCCAGGACGCGGCCACCCGCGCCGAACAGCTCGCCGGCCTCCTCGGCCCGGCCCGCCGGCGGCGCGACGCCGCCCTCGAACGGGACCGGCTGACCGCCGACGCCGATACCGCCGACGAAGCGCTGCGCGCCGCCCGTGACACCGCCCTCACCGGCCGTACCGTCTGGCTCGACCTCAAGGAGCGGCGGCTGGCGGACTTCGCCGCCGAACTGGCCGCCGCGCTCGTCCCCGGCGACCCCTGCACCGTCTGCGGCTCCGCCGACCACCCGGCACCCGCCGCCCCCCGCCCCGGCGGGGTGACCCGCGCCGACGAGGACGCCGCGTACGAACACCACACCCGCGCCGAGGAGGCCGCGGCCGCAGCAGGGCGGCGGGCGGCCCGTATCCACGAGGCCCGTGCGGCCGCCCGGCGGCAGGCCCGCGCGGACGGAGCACCGCCCGCCGCAGACGGAAACCGCCCGGACGCGCACGACCCCGTCGCCGCCGAACTGGCCGCCGCCGTGGCGCAACTGGAGCTGGACCACCGCGGTGCCCGCGACCGCGCCTCCGGAACCCACGCCGCCCGTGAGGCACTCGACCGCGTCGAACGCGAACACGAGGACCGCCTCTCCGCCCGGCACCTCCTCGACCAGCGCGGCGCGGCCCGCACCGCCGCCCGTGAGGCACTCGACCGGGAGCAGGCCGCCCTGGCCGAACAGCTGGAACAGGCGCGCGGCGGGGCCCGCAGCGTCGCCGAACGGGCCGCCGTCCTGGAGCGGAAGACCCGGCTGATCACCACCGCCGCCGAGGCCGTACACGCCGCCGACCGGGCCGCCCGCCGGCTCAAGGAGGCCGACGGCCAGGTCGCCGACGCCGCCTACCGGGCCGGGTTCGCCACCCCCGCGGAGGCGGCCGGCGCCCTGCTCGGGGACCCGGAGCACCGGGCACTCCAGCACCGGGCCGACGACTGGCAGGCCGAGGCCGCCGCCGTCGCCGACCGGCTCGCCGAATCCGCTGCCCGGGACGCCGCCGCACTGCCCCCTGCCGAGCCGGAGGCCGCGGCGGGCGTACTGGCCGCCGCGGAACGCGCCGCGCGGGACGCCGCGTCCGCCCGGGACACCGCGCGGGAGCGCTGCGCCGCCCTCGACACCCTCTCCGGCGACGCGGCCCGATCGGCCCGGGAACTGCGCCCGCTGCGCGAGGAGTACGAGCGGGTGGCCCGGCTCGCCGCCCTCACCGCGGGCACCTCCGCCGAGAACGAACGCCGGATGCGACTGGAGTCGTACGTCCTGGCGGCCCGTCTCGAACAGGTCGCCGCCGCCGCCACCGTACGGCTGCACAGAATGTCCGCCGGGCGCTACACCTTGACGCACTCCGACGCCCGCTCCGGCGGCCGGAGATCCGGCCTCGGCCTGCACGTCGTGGACGCCTGGACCGGCCGGGAGCGGGATACGGCCACCCTGTCCGGCGGCGAGACGTTCTTCGCCTCCCTCGCACTGGCCCTGGGCCTCGCCGACGTGGTCACCGAGGAGGCCGGCGGTATCCGGCTCGACACGCTCTTCATCGACGAGGGCTTCGGCAGCCTCGACGAACAGACCCTCGACGAGGTGCTCGACGTGCTGGACTCGCTGCGGGAGCGCGACCGCAGCGTCGGCATCGTCAGCCATGTCGCGGATCTGCGCCGCCGGATCCCCACCCAGCTCGAAGTGGTCAAGGAGCGGCACGGCTCGACGGCCGTCCTGCGGACGGGCGGATCCGGCGACTGAACGGGCCGCCCCGGGACCCGGCGGCGCCCCGGCAGCCCTGAGCGGGCGGATTCAGCGGCAGAGCGGGAGGCGGGCGGCGTTCTGCCGAGGGTGGACTCAGCGGCCGAGGGGACGCCGGGCGAGTGGGGAGGAGTAGACGACGCTCGTGGTCACCGATCCCAGCGCCCCGATCCGGCCCGTGATGTGCTCCAGATGCTCCATGTCCCGGGCGGCGACCTTCAGCACGAAGCAGTCGTCGCCCGTGACATGGTGCGCCTCCAGCACCTCGGGGGTGGTGTCCAGCAGATCGTGGAACGGCTTGTAGTTGCCGTTCGGATAGCGCAGCCGGACGAACGCGGTGATCATCAGCCCCAGTCTGCGCTGGTCCACCATCGCGCCGTACCCCGTGATCACCCCCGCCTCCTCCAGCCTGCGGACCCGCTCGGTCACTGCGCTCGCCGACATGGACACCTCCCGCGCCAGCTCCGCGAAACCGGCCCGGCCACGGCGCTGGAGCAGCTCCAGCAGACGCCAGTCGGTGGCGTCCGGGGAAAACTCAGTCATGAGCCCAAGGCAACCGGGGAATCCCCGGGCAATCAAGCCCCGAGCCGGGTGATCTCCCTTTAGGGGCCCGGAAATCGTCCGTAGATTCATGGTCATGAACAGCGCATCGAACACCATCGCCCCCGCCCCGTCCCCGGCCGCCCCCGGCCCCGTGCTCGGGGTCCCCCCGGCGGAGCCGGCCGCGGCCGCCGCCTACTTCCGGGCGAGCCTGGTCTTCCACGCCGACGTCTCGGACGTCGCCGCCGCGCTCGCCGCGGGCGGCGACCCCGGGTTCGTGGTCGTCGACTCGCGTTCCGGCCCGGCGTGGGACCAGGGGCACGTTCCCGGCGCGATCCACCTGCCGAACGCCCTCATCCCCGAGCAGGCCGAGCGGCTGCTCGACCCGGCCGTTCCCGTTGTCACGTACTGCTGGGGCCCCGGCTGCAACGGTGCCACCCGCGCGGCCCTGGCCCTCGCCGAACGCGGCTACCGCGTCAAGGAGATGCTCGGCGGCTTCGAGTACTGGGCCCGGGAGGGCTTCGCGTACGAGACCTGGGAGGGCGGCGCCCGCCGCGACCCCGACCCGCTGACCGCCCCGGCAGACGGCGACTGCGGCTGCTGACCCATGGCCCGTGCGCGGGAACGGGCCGGCCGACTCACGCCACGAGGGCCGGTTCCCTTACCGGCGGCGGGCGGGCGCGGTGTTAATCGCATGACATATCCGGGGCGGGCCGCCACGATGGGGCACCATGCCGACACCTCCCCCGCCCGCGCCCTCGGACCTCCGCCGTGACCCGCTTCCCCTGCGCGGCCGCTTCGCCCTGGTGACCGGGGCCGGCAGGAGAGACGGCATCGGCTACGCCGTGGCCCGCAGGCTCGCCGCCTACGGCGCCGGGGTCTATCTGCACCACCATGTGCCGCACGACGAGGCCCAGCCGTGGGGCGCCGCCCCCGGCGGCCCCGAGGCCCTGGCGGAAGGGGTCAGGGCCGCTCTCGGCGATCCCGGCGCACCGGTCTTCCACGGCCCCGCCGATCTCTCCGGTCCCGCCGCCCCGGCCCGGCTCGTCGCCGTCGCCGCGAAGGCCTTCGGCGGCAGGCTGGACATCGTCGTCGCCAACCACGCCCTCAGCGGCCACGACGGCACCCTCGACACGATCGACGCGGAGATGCTCGACGCGCATTTCGCCGTCGACGCCCGTTCCGTACTGCTCCTGGTCCAGGCCTTCGCGCGGCTGCGGGCCGGGCTGCCGCACCGGACGCCCGGCGGCCGGGTGGTGATGATGACCTCGGGCCAGGACATCGCGGGCGGGATGCCCGGCGAGCTGGCCTACGCCCTGGCGAAGGGCTCCCTGGCGTCCGTCACCCGTTCCCTCGCGACGCACCTGGCCTCCCTGGCGGTGACCGTCAACACGGTCAATCCGGGCCCGGTGGACACCGGCTATCTGGAGGGCGAGGCCCATCGTTCGGTCGCGGAGCGGTTCCCGGCCGGACGCTGGGGCGTACCCGACGACCCCGCCCGGCTGATCGCCTGGCTCGCTACGGACGAGGCCGAGTGGATCACCGGGGAGGTCATCAACTCGGAGGGCGGCTTCCGCCGCTGACCCCTCCGGTGCGGTGCTGCGCCGTGCCGGGCGGGGTACGGACGCGGCCCGCACCCCGCCACCGGCCCCGAGCCGACTCGGATCCGCGTCAGAGCTTCGACAACTCGTCGACCAGATCGTCGAGGCCGAGGGAGCCCTGGGAGAGTGCGGCCATATGCCACGCCTTGGCGTCGAAGGCGTCACCGCGCGCCGCACGCGCCCGGTCCCGCCCCAGCAGCCAGGCCCGCTCGCCGAGCTTGTAGCCGATGGCCTGGCCCGGGGTGGAGAGATAGCGGGTCAGCTCGCTCTCCACGAAATCCGCGGGCCGGCCGCTGTGTTTGCCGAAGAACTCCTGGGCGAGTTCGGGGGTCCACAGCTCACCGGGGTGGAACGGGGAGTCCGCCGGGATCTTCAGCTCCAGATGCATGCCGATGTCGACGATGACCCGGCAGGCCCGCATCATCTGCGCATCCAGATACCCGAGCCGCTGCTCGGCGTCGGTGAGGAAACCCAGCTCGTCCATGAGCCGCTCCGCGTAGAGCGCCCAGCCCTCGCAGTTGGCGCTGACCCCGCCGACCGTGGCCTGGTAGCGGGAGAGCCGGTCGGCGACGTGCGCCCACTGGGCGATCTGGAGGTGGTGGCCGGGCACACCCTCGTGGTACCAGGTGGACACCAGGTCGTAGACGGGGAACCGGGTCTCGCCCATGGTCGGCAGCCAGGTCTGCCCGGGGCGGGAGAAGTCCTCCGAGGGGCCGGTGTAGTACGGGGCGGCGGCGCTGCCGGCGGGCGCGATCCGCGACTCCACCCGGCGCACCCGCTCGGCGAGTTCGAAGTGGGTGCCGTCCAGTGCCTCGATGGCCTGGTCCATCAGGCCCTGGAGCCACTCCCGCACCTCTTCGACGCCCTCGATATGGCGGCCGTGCACATCGAGATGTGCGAGCGCCTCCCAGGGGCCCGCACCGGGCAGGATCTTCGCCGCCTCGGTCCGCATCTCGGCCAGGATGCGGTGGTATTCGGCCCAGCCGTACGCGTACGCCTCGTCGAGATCGAGGTCGGTGCCGTTGTAGTAGCGGGACCAGCGGGCATAGCGCTCACGGCCCACGATGTCGGGAGCGTCGGCCACCACCGGGGCGTAGACGTCGCGCATCCAGTCCCGGAGTGCGGCCAGGGCGCCGCCCGCGGCCCTGGCGGCATCCGTCAGCTCCCCGCGGAGGGATTCGGGTCCGGCCGCGGCGAAGTCCTCGAACCAGTTGCGGCCGGTCCCGAGCCACTCGGTCATATGGGCGATCATGGTCGCGGTGGCGCGCGGCCCCGCGTACAGCTTGCGGTCCAGCCCCTCCTGGAGGGCGGCGCGATAGCTCTCCAGGGCTGCCGGGACGGCGTTCAGCCGTCGTGCGACGGCGGCCCAGTCGTCCGCGGTCGCCGTCGCGGCCACCGTGAACACCGTCCGCACCAGATGCGCGGGCGAGGCCAGGATGCTCACGGCACGCAGCCCCTCCTCGGCGTCGTGTACGGCGAGTTCGGCGGTGAGCCGCTCCCGGAGGAGCCGTCCGCAGCGCCGCTCGGCGTCGCTCCTGGCCGCGGGCTGCTTCTCGGCCTCGTCGAGGCGGGCGAGGGTCCTGCGGGCGAGTACGGCCCGCTCCTCCTGGCCCGCGGGGGAGAAGTCGGGCAGCCGGTCCGCGCTCTCGGGTACTCCGAGGTAGGTGCCGGTGATCGGGTCGAGGGTGATCAGCTCGTCGAGGTAGGCGTCGGCGACCTGACGGGGCAGCAGAGTGCTGGCGGTGTCTGACATGCACACATCCTCTAGGAGTGGGGGTGTCGGCGTCACCATCGTGAGGGACCGGCGGGGCACCCGACGACCGTCCGATGGCCGGACGGCCACCGGTGCCGCCCGTCGCCGAACCACCCCCGGACGGACCGGAAGCGGAACCTCCCGGACGGCCCCGGCCCAGGGGTCGGATGCCCTTCCGCCGTATCGCCCCGTCCCCGGCCGGCCCCTGCACTTCCGTCCGTACGGAACGGCGGGCGCCCACCGGGTCCGGACCTCCGCCCCGCCCCATCACTCGTTCGGGGTATCCGGGCCCGCCGGTGACGGCCCGCCCGGCCGGATCCGGCCGCATCTGTCCGGACCGTCCCGAGGACGGAGGTTCCCCGGGCGCCCGTGGTGCGGCGGCCGGGGAACCCGCCCAGGAGGCTCGGGATCCGACCGCCGCCGACCCGGCCGCCCGTCCGGCAACCGGGCGCCGCCGGAGCCGCCACCGCTGCGGGCGCCGTCCCGGAGCGGCGCCGGCTCCGGGTGGCCCACGGTTGCCGCTGCCGCCCGTCCACGGGACAGGGCCCGGATCTTTGGCGCGATATCAACGGTCGCCCGGTGGGCGGCCTCGGCCGTCGCCGCTCAGCGCCCGGCGCGGTCGTGGAGGCACCGGAGATCCGCCTCGGCGGGTTCGGGCCGGGCCGTGATCACCAGGGTGCCCTCCTCGACCTGGTAGTCGAGGGGGAGCCGCAGTCCCCGCATGGCCGCGACCATCGCGGTGTTCGAGGACTGGGTCACCGCGTACACCCCTCGGGAACCGGAATCCCGGGCCAGCGCGACCAGCCGCTTGAGCAGTTCCGAGCCGATGCCCCGGCGCTGCCAGTCGTCCTCCACCAGCAGTGCCACCTCGGTCTCGTCCCCGTCCCAGAGCAGATGCCCGAGGCCGACCAGAAGACCGGAGGAGGTTTCCACGGCGAGCGTGCGGCCGTGCCGGGGGTTCAGCAGATGGTCGAGATAGCGGTGGGCGTCACCGGCCGGGCCGTGGTAGCGCAGCCGCAGCGTCCGGTCGGAGCACCGGGCCTGCATCTCCTTGGCGGCCGCCAGATCGTCCTGGTCGGCGCGGCGCACCACGATCTCCTCGCCCCGGGGCAGGGTGAGGACGTCCGCCCCGTCCGGGGTACGGGGACCCAGCCGGGCGTCCAGCTCCATCAGGGCCCGGGCTCTGGCGAACTCGGCCGGAGTGAAGGGGAGATGGTGGCGTTCCACGGTGATCGTGCCGCCCCGGGGGTCGCGCAGTTTGATGACGGTCCCCTCCAGCACCCCTTCCACCGGAGGCGGATCGCCGTCCGGGCGCCCCGCGGCGGTGACGGCGGGACGGGACCGGATCGTGCAGCGGCCCAGGAGCCGGCGGAGCGCCAGCGGCAGCTCGGCCGCGTCCAGCGCGGTCCGGGTGGCGAGTTCCAGCACCCGGGTGGGGGTGTCCACCAGATCGTGGGCGTCGGCGTGCTCGGTCCACACATCCGTACCGCCTGCCGCGACGACGGCCGCCCGCAGCCGCTCGACCGGCAGCGAGACGGGGGTACGCAGCAGGAACTCGTCCACGGTCCCCTGGGCCAGCGGATGGGTCTGGAGGGAGACGACGTCCGCCCGGAGATCGGCCAGGGCGGCGCAGAGCACGGCCAGGCTGCCCGGCTCGTCGCGGACCGTGGTCCTGAGCCGCCGCAGAACGGTCTCCTCCGGAACCGGCGGCTCCGCGGGAGCCCCGGGGGTGTTCCCGGGGCCGTCCGCTGCCGGGGTGCTGCCGTCTCCCGCACCGGAAACCCGGCCCGGCGCGGGACCGCTGCCGGAGCGCACCGCTCTGCCCGGGCCGGGATCGCCGGGCTTGCCGGCACGGTCGCCGGGAGGCTCCGGCCGGAGGCCGTGGCGCCGGGCCCACCAGATGTGGAATCCGGCCGTGGCCAGGAAGGCCACGGCTGCCGCCAGCAGTAAGAACGGACCGTCGGGGGTGTAGGAGATCAGCTTGGCGACCATGTCGACGACCGCCACCGCGGTGAAGACGGCGGCCAGTTCGACCAGCTCCCGCCGCCAGTGGTGGGGGCGGCGGGCACTTTTTGAGGAGGTCACATCAGTCATGTCCACCACTCTGGTGGCAGCGTGTTGCGTGATCACAAACGGTGTGTGACTGATGGGTAAATCGTGCATTTGATGTCCTATGGGTGAGTTCAGTGAGTTGTGCCCCCTGGCGGGATGTCCGTCGAGCCGGAGGCTGCGGAGAGCGCCCGGCGCAGACGCCCGGCCTGCACCACCGCCTGGGAGGTGCCCTTCCGGGCGGCCAGTTCCGCCAGGCCGGGTATCTCCCCGTCCCCCGCCGGAAGGCTGCGCTCCGCGCACTCCGCGGCAATCGCGAGGATCCGCCCGAGGCCCCGGTTCACCGGGACGGAACGGATCAGCCCCGGCAGCGCCGGACCGATCACGGACCAGACCGTGGCATACGCTCCGCCCGATGCGGCCGTGTTGAGCGCCTCGGCGATCCGGGTCGGCATCACCACTCCATGATTCACCAGATCGGCCAGCTCCAGGCCCAGTACGCGGTGATCGAGCTGCCCGCGGGCCGCCAGCATCAGCAGCGCGTCCACCGCCGCCAGCCGGTCGTCGGCCGCGGCGGAACCCATGCCGATGCCCACCACCCGGTGCAGCCGGGGCCCGGCGGGCCCGTTGGCGCCCTCCGCCTCCGCGAGCACCGGCAGGGCCGCGGCCACATCCCGGCTCTCCCACTCGACGCCCGCCACCATCGCGTCGTGCAGCCAGTCCGCGAGGACCTCCCGCTCGTACGGCAGGACGAAGGCCCAGTACGGCTGCCACCGCGACCAGGTGCCGCAACTCTGGTGCGGCTCCATGTCCCGACCCAGCCAGTGGAAGGCGCGGGGGAACTCACGCCTGACCGCCAGCTGCTCCCGGACATTTCCGAATCTGCCCCGGGACGCCTGCTGCCCGTCCCCGGCGGGCCCGTCGCCCTCCCGGTCCCTTCTGCGGCCCCGGGAGCGGGGGACGAGCGCCGGAAGCCGGGGCCCTTCCCCGCGCAGCCAGACGGCCAGCCGGTCGCCCTCGGGGGTGCCCAGTCCGGCCGCCGCGTCCGCCGCCGCGCCTGCACCGCCCCGGGGGACCCGGAGCAGCGCCTGTCCGAAGTCCGCGGGCCCGGGCCGGGCGCCCAGCCGGCCGTACTCCCTCAGCCGCTCCACGAGCACCAGCGGATCCAGTGCGCCGGTGGACCGGGTCGGCGTCGCCAGCAGGAACGGCATCGGGTCCGTCCAGACCCGGTGCCCCGCCTCCCGCAGCCGGGCCGAGAGCACCGACTCCAGGGACTCGTGCGGACAGGACCCCTTCGGCCTCGAACGGTCCACCAGCAGATCCGGCACGACCGGATCCATCGCCAACGCGATCGCCAGGTACGAGATCTCCGGCGTACTCCGGCCGAAGTACCCTTCCAGCCGTCGGGGAGACGACAGCACCCCCGGGGAACCGTCGACCCACCAGAAGGTGGGCATCGCCTCGCGCACCGCTTTGCCCAGCACCCGTGGATCCTGCGCGCCGAGCCGGACCATTCCGTCGAAGACCCGCTCGAAGTCCACGGTCTGCTCCCCGGAGCGCATGATCACCATCAGCTCCTCGACCAGCTCGGCCACCGAACCGGGCGCCGGTGCCAGGGGCTGCGCCACCACGGGAGCCGGGAGGAACTCCTCGTATGCCTCCGCCGATGCCTCGTTCTCCTCGTCGCCGAAGAGGAACCGGGCCGCCGCCCGCTGCGACGGGCTCAACCGCTCAGCGGCCGCGGCCAGCTCCTCGCGCGCCCCGTCCCCGGCGGCCGCGAGATGACGGGCCACCAGCTTCACGGCCCGCTCCTGCACACCGATGTCCGCATGGCCGAAGGCCTCACCGACCACCGGCAGCAGCGCCGCTGCCGCCTCCGGCCGCTTCCTCAGCTCCCGGTCGACCAGCACCAGCTGCGAACGGACCAGCGACTTCTCCGGACGGAACAGCACCGCCTCCGCCATCGACACCAGTGACTCCTCCGACAGCTGTCCCTGCCCGGCCAGCTCCGTCAGCAGCTTCTGGGCATGGCCGGCCACGGACGGAACACCGTCGGCGACCAGCCCCAGCCAGTCCGGCACCCTGGAGCGGCACTCCTCCCCGTCGGGCGCCAGCGCCCGCAGCACGGCGAGCGCGAAGGCCGACTCCCGCGGCCGCCCCCCGCGCAGCAGCCTGGCCACACACGCGTCGAGCAGCACCGACCGCTCCACCACCCCGTGCTCCGGCAGCGCGGCAAGCCCGGCCGGCCACGGGCCCTGCGGGTCCTGGTGCGGATAGCGGAACACCTGAGGGGGAATCCGCGGCGTCTCGAAGATCCGCACGGCCAGCACGGATGCCCGCGGGTCCGCCCACAGCCTCCGGACGGCCTTGTCGCCCTGCCGGGTCACCAGCTCCACCCAGCCGTTGACGAACCCGTCGGCCGTGGGCAGCGGACAGCCGGACCGCTGCACCAGCGCGTCGATGAGCAGCGCGTCACTGTCCGTCAGCCCGGGCCGGGCGGCCAGCCGGTGCGCCAGCTTTCCCAGGAAATCGTCGTCCCGGTGTTGCAGCACGCTCATCAGCAGCTTCGGCGGCCCCGACTGGCCGAGCTGCAGTTCCCGGGCCCCGATCCACGCGGCGGCGGCCGCCGGCCCCGGCAGACAGCCCGCGCCCGCCACCAGCACCGCCCGGGCCACCGAGACCCGCTTGCCCCGCTCCCGCCAGTCCCAGTCGCGCAGTTCCTTCCGGAGCTTCTTCAGCTCGGCCAGCACCTCCTTGCGCTCCGCCGGGCCCAGCGGCTCCAGCAGCCCCGGCACCTTGTCCGACCAACCCTTGCGGACCGCCTGCATCAGTTCTTTCATCGCGCCGCTCCCCGACCTTCGATCCGGCCGGCACCCGTGCCGGCCCCTGTTGCCGTTTCCCGGCCCGTGTCAGCGCCGCGGCGGGCCATCCGTACCGCGAGCGCGTGCTTGCACGGCCCCCGGCCCCCCTGGTGCTCGGCCCACCAGGCGCAGGTGCAGCGCAACCGCCCGCCCGCGTCCCGTATCCGATAGGTGCGCTCGGCGGACGTCACCGCGGCCGACACACCGTCCGGGTCCAGCACCACCGCCCCCGCCGCGATCAGTTCCCGGGCGGCGACGAGCCGCGGATTGTGCCGCTCCACCCGCCCGGCGTCATAGGGCAGCTCCCGGTGGAAGTACGCGGCGTCCGCCACGTCGTACCCCACGCGGCCCGAAGTCCCCAGCCGCACCAGGCCCGCGCGGACCCGCGCCACCGGCAGCCCGGAGCGTTCCGCCAGCTCCGCCGGGTCGATCTCCGGCTCCCAGGCCAGCAGCACCGACAGCAGATCCGCGTCCTGCTCCGCCTCCTCCTCCGACAGCGACTCCAGCACCCCGCCCTCCCCGGAGAAGCCGCGCCAGGCGTCGGGGGAGAGGGTCAGCGTCAGCCGCATGCCCGGCAGCGCCACCTCCCACGCCGTCGGCACCGGGGTCCCGTCGACGGCCGCGGGACCGTACACCCGCAGGGCCGTCGCCTGCCGCAGCACCCGGCCGAGCGCCTCCAGCCGCTCCGGCCCCGGCAGACACACCGCGCCCGCCACCGGCCGGCTCGTCGGCCGCAGCGTCCGCCCCGACGGGACCACCCACATCGCCCCCCGCGACGACCCGCCGGTCCGGGACCGGGGCAGCGACCGCAGGAACCGCACCGCCTCCGCCGCCGGCAGCTCAGCCCGCAGATCGAATCCGGCTGTCGCCACCTGTGCCTCGGCGAACCCCCGCAGCCAGCGGTCCGGCAGCGGAACCTTCTTCTCCACCACCGAGCCGTCCAGGGTGGTGACCGCCATCTCCCCCGGACCCACCCGCAGATGGAGCGGGCTGTCACCGGTCATCCGCGACAGCGCGTTCCGCAGCGGATCGTTGACGTCCACATTGGTCGTCCCGCGACCGGTCTCCGCCCCGCCGAGCCCCTCCCGCAGCACGTCCAGCCTGGCGTACACCCCGCAGCAGCCGGAGAACGACTCGAACCGCAGCCGGTCTCCGTTCCCCGTCACCACCGGATCGAGCAGACGGCGCAGCTCCGGCCGCACATAGCGGGCGGCCGCCACATCGGCGACGGCCAGCAGCCCGCGAGCCGCCGTCTGCGGCGAGTCGAGGAAACCGGAGAAGAACGTCGGACTGGCCTCGGCCCCGGCCGGAGTGAGCCCGCTCGAGGTCTCCAGTCCGAGAAGGCCTCCGTCGGCACCGGAACGGAGCGCGGAGGGCCGGGCGTAGGCGAGTGCCTGCACTGATCGCGTCATGGAAGGGACGTTAGGGCCGGCCACTGACAACCGCCGACGACAACGGCCCCCGGCCGCCGCTCCCGGGCCGCCCGCACCCCGGCCCCGGCACCCCGTACCCCCGCTCCGACCTGCGACGTTACTCAACAGGCCGGGACATGGTGGCGACAACTCGCCAGATCCGCGGACCGATTGCCCGCAGACGCGCACCCCGTCCCGGCCCCGTCCCGGCCCTGCCCCCGCTCCGGCCCCGCACCACCGCCTCGACGCCCGCACCACGCCCGCATCGCGGAGCCCGAACGCCCGCACCACCGCCCCGCCGGGCGCGCACGCCGGAGCCGACGGAGGAGACACCCCCCGCACTACCGCACCGGCACACCCGCCGCCAGCAGTGCGACCCCCCGCACGATCTCCGACGGCGCCAGATGCGCGTACCCCAGCACCAGCCGTACCCCCTCCGCCGGATCCGGCCCCGCCGCCGACATCTCGTGCTCCGCCAGCGTCCGCAGGGCCACCCCCGCCTCCCGCGCCGCCGCCACGAACCGGTCCTCCGGTCCGTACCGCCGCGGCAGTCCCGCGATGATGTGCAGCCCTGCCGCGATCCCCCGCACCTCGGTGCCGGGGAAGTGTTCCGCCAGCGCGCCCACGAGCACGTCCCGCCGCTCCCGGTAGGCGCGCTGACAGCGCCGCAACTGCCGGTCGTAGTCACCGCGCTCGACGAAATGCGCCATCACCGCCTGGTCCAGCGCGGGATTGCCGAGGTCGATGGTCCGTTTCCGCTCCACCACCTCGTCGACCAGCTTCCCGGGCACCAGCAGCCAGCCCATCCGCAGGCCCGGCGCGAGCGACTTGCTGACCGAACCGGTATAGGCCACCCGGTCCGGGTCCAGCCCCTGAAGCGCGCCCACCGGCGCCCGGTCGTAACGGAAGTCACCGTCGTAGTCGTCCTCCACGACCAGCCCGGACACCGACCGCGCCCAGTCGAGCAGTTCCGTCCGGCGCCGCGCCGAATAGGCGATCCCGGTGGGGAACTGGTGCGAGGGCGTGGTCATCACCGTCCGTACGCCACTGCGCTGCAGCGGTTCCATCGCCAGCCCCTCGCCGTCCAGCGGCAGCGCCGTCATCCGCAGCCCGCAGGCGTCGAACACCGGTCCGTGCACCGGGCTCCCGGGATCCTCCACCCCGACGCTCCGCTCCCCGTGCCCGTGCAGGACCAGCCCCAGCAGGGTCGTGGCCTGGGTGACTCCCGAGCACACCACCAGCCGGTCCGGGTCGGCGACCACCCCCCGCCGCCGGGTCAGCAGCGCCGCCAGCGCGGTCCGCAGCCCCGGCAGCCCCCGCGGATCCGGGTAGCTCAGGGCGCGGTGCGGCAGCGAGCCGAGGACGGTCCGCTGCGCCGCGGCCCAAGCGGTCCGGGGAAACAGCGAAAGATCAGGTTTGCCCGGCCGGAAGTCCACCACCGGAGAAGGCCGTTCCGGTACGGGCCCGGGGGCCGGTGGGCCGCCCGGCCGCACCGCGTCGCCCACCCAGGTGCCCGAACCGCGGCCGCTGCGGAGATAGCCCTCGGCGGTCAGCTGCTCGTACGCCTCGGTGACCAGCCCCCGTGAGACGCCCAGGTCGGCGGCGAGTTCCCGGCTGGAGGGCAGCCGGGTGCCGGGGGTGAGCCGGCCCGACCGCACGGCGTCCCGGAGCGCCGACTGGAGGGTGCGCCCGCGCCGCCGGGCGGGCGCGGCTGCCGGCAGCAGCAGCTCCCAGGCGAACCCGCCGCCGGGCGACGGGGCGCGGCCGCCGCCCGGAGTACGGGTGGCACCCGGCTCCGGACTCCCTTCGGGGCGCTCCGCGCCGGTCTCGTTCCGGGCCATGAGGCTGCTGTCCCACGCTTTCGTCCGTACGGTCGGCTCCCGACGAGTATGCCGCCCCGGGCCCCACCCGCCCCGCCGAACCCCTGCCGTCCCGCCGAACCTCTGCCGTCCCACCGGCCCGCCGAACGGATTACCCGGGGGAGACCGCGGACGCAGCGGGAAGTGGTCCCCTACAGCGCCGCGGAAGTGGCCCTTCAAGGGGACCGCGACCGTCCCTAGCGTGATCGTCATGAAGCAAAGCGCCGCCCCGGCCGCCCCGGCCGCGGCCTCCGACCGCTCCGCCGCGATCCAGGGCATCCTGCTGGTCACCTTCGCCTACAGCCTGGTCGGGGCCTCCTTCACCGCGAACAGCGTCCTCGGCGACTACCCCTACGCGGGCGGCCAGGCGATCCGGTACGGCCTCGCCTTCCTGCTGCTGCTCCCCCTGCTCGGCGGCCGGTCGGCCCTGGCTCCCGTCCGCACCTTGACGGCTCGTCAGTGGGTCCGGATCGCGCTGGTCGCGGGGATCGGGATGGTGGGTTTCAACCTCGCGGTCCTGGCGGCCGAGCGGACCGCGGAACCGGCCGTGCCCGGCGTGTTCGTCGGCTGTGCGCCGGTCGTGGTCGCCGTCCTCGTCCCGCTGATGAACAGCCGCCGCCCCACCAAACCCGTGCTGTACGGGGCCCTGCTGGTCGCGGCCGGTGCCTTCACCGTCCAGGGCTGGGGCCGCACCGACACGGCGGGCATCCTCTGGTCGGTGGCCGCCCTCGCGGGCGAGGTGGGTTTCGCCGTCCTCGCCGCGCCCGTACTCAAACCCCTCGGCCCCCGGCTCCTCACCGCGTGCATCTGTGCCGTCGCCGCCGTGGAGTCGCTGGTCATCGGCGCCGTCGTCGACGGAGCGGGACTGGTCCGGGTCCCGACCCAGACCGAAACCCTCGCCCTGCTCTGGCAGGCCGCGGCGGTCACCGTCATCGGGTTCGTCGCCTGGTACATGGGCATCCAGCGGATCGGGACCGAACGCGCCACCCTGTTCACCGGCATGATCCCGGTCGCCGCCGCCCTCACCGCGCCCCTGGTCGGCGCGGGCGGTTTCGGCGCCGCCCAGGCGGCGGGCGGAGTACTGGTGGGGGCGGGCGCGGCCCTCGGCTCCGGGGTCGCCGCCCTGCGCCGGCCGCGGCACGGGAACCCGCCGGAGGGCGAAGCAGCTCCCCCGGGGCGGGCGTTCACCAGCGCGGAACGCCCGCCCATCCCCTCGGGGGACCAGAAGGCCTAGGAAGTCCCCGGTGGACCCGCCGAGAGCGCGGCGCGGTCCACCGGGGAACGACCCGGGCCGTCGAAGGCCGGCGGGGACCCCTGTGGCGGGGGTTCCCGCCGGCCTCTGTCATGTCCTCCGTCAGGTCCTTTGCCATGGCCTCTGTTACGTCCGCCGGGGATCAGCGGGGATCGCCGGGGTCCGCCGGGGTCCGCCGGGCCGGTGTCCCCCGTACACCCGCCTCCGGTCGCGTCGGGCCTGCGCCGCGTCTCTGCCCTCCCCGGTGAACCCCGGAGATACCCGGAGATCACCGGGGGATTTCCCGCCGCGGGGCGCGGCCCGCCCCGGCGGCCGACCCCGGCGCCTTACTCCATACGGGTGTGGTCGCGGACCAATCCGCCGGGTGTACATCCTCCGCATTTCCGACAAGCCCCAAGCCCGCGAGAGCGGGCCCCCGTCCGGAAACCGTCCCGCCGCCACGCTGGCCCGACGGGCTTTTCCCGCACGTCAGTGGCGTTGTCCTGAAACCAGTACCTACCGGACCGCATCTAGTTCGACAGGGTGCTAACAGCTCGTGAACGCACAGTGGAACCGGTCGACTTCAGAGCGTAACCAGGGCAGGATTGGTCTTGACCAAGGTTCCGGCCCGCCCTATGGTCGCAGGGATAGTGCAGGAACCTTTAAAAAACAATGTCGAACAAAGGCGCGTAATAGCCGCCGCTGACACGGCGATCGCGGAGGATCAGGGTGGGGACCACGCATCTGGAGACTGTGCCGGAGCCTAAGTACTGGCACCTGAAGAACGTGATCGGCGAAGCCCTCGACTCGGACTTCGCGGTAGGAGAGATCCTGCCCAACGAACGTGAGCTGGCCGCTCGTTTCGGGGTAGCCCGGGCCACGCTCCGCCAGGCCCTCGAACAACTCGAACTCGAAGGACGGCTCCAGCGCCGTCGCGGCGTCGGCACCACGGTCGCCCCGCCGCGGCTCGGTGTGGACGTCTCCACCAACCAGCACACCGGCCCCGGTGCCGCCCAGGACGCCTGGCAGGCGTTCGACTGCGACAAGGTGGTGCCGCCCGCGGCCGTCTCCCGCGCTCTGGGAACGGCGGCGGGGGAGGAGACGTACGCCCTGCGCAGGCTGCGCGGCACCCACGGGCAGCCGCTCGCGGCGGAACTGCTCTACGTTCCGGCCGCGTCCGTCCCCGAACTGACCGCCATAGACGCTCCGTCCGGTGCGGCCAGAGCCCGCTGCGTCCTGCGCGAGCTCCAGCGCCTCGACCTCGACGGCCAGGACCGCGCGGTCGAACTGGGCTCGGCCCGTGCCGACGACGCCCGGGAGCTGGACCGGCTGCCCGGCTCACCGGTCCTGGTGGTCACGACCCGCTACCTCTGCCAGGGGCGTACGGTCGCGGTCTCCGTCGCCACCTACCGGGCGGACACCTGCAAGCTGACCTTCGGCGACTCCGGCGATGTCCGGATCAGCCACCACAGTGAGGAGCGCAGGGCCTCCTGACGCTCCGGGAAGAGCGCGCCGGACCCGCCACCCCCGGCCCGCTTCTCCCCGCAACAGCAACCTCCACGGACCGGCTCCGCCGTCCGTCCGGATCCGCCCCACCGGGTCCGGACCGACCGGCGGCCCGGTCCGCGACCTTTTCCGCCTCTGCACCGCAGCCCCCGGCGGTCCATGGCGGAAGGACGCCCGCCCCGGCGGAGCCCGTACCGGACCCCTGTCCGCTCACCGAACCGGTCTTGGCGCCGCTCAGTCGCGCGCCGCCGTCCCCTCCACCGCGAACAGCTCCTCCTCGGCGTGGTCGAGTGCTATCCGCAGCGCCCCGGTGGCCACCGCGGCCTCCCGCAGCAGCGAGAGCACCACCCTCGGCGGGCGCAGGCAGTACCGCGACAACTCGTTGCGCAGCGGCTCCAGTACGCCGTCGAGGCCGGCCGCCCAGCCGCCGATCACCACCAGCTCCGGGTCGAGCGCCAGCGCCAGCGCCGCCACATCGTGGACCAGTCGCTGGACATAGCGGTCGACGGCGGCCTGGGCCCGGACATCACCCTTCTTGGCCAGCGCGAACACCTCGGTGACGGCCTGTTCGTCCAGCGGGTGCAGCGGCTCGTCCGTCCGCGACAGCAGCTTCTCCGGCCGCAGTTGCCGGCCGAGCAGATGCAGCGCCCCGATCTCCCCGGCGGCCCCGCCGAAGCCGCGGTGCAGCCGTCCGTTGATCAGCGAACCGGCCCCCGGGCTCAGCCCCGCGAGGACGAACACCACGTCGTCGCAGTCCTTCGCGACGCCCTTCCAGTGTTCGGCGACGACGGCCGCGTTCGCGTCGTTCTCCACCAGGACCGGGCAGCGGAACGAACGCTGGATGCGCTGGCCCAGCGCCAGCCCCGTCCAGCCCGGCAGCGCGACCCCCAGGCGAACCGTTCCGTCGGTCTCGACGATCCCGGGGCAGGCCACCCCGACCGCCCGCAGATTGGAACGGGAGACCCCGGTACGCCGCAGCACATCGGCGGTCACGACCCGGACCCGGTCCAGCCGGTCGTCCGCGGACGCGGTGTCCGAAACATCGCGCGACGCCGCACCGATGATCCGTCCGTCGAGCCCGGAGACCAGGGCGGCCACCCGGTGCGGCCCGATCTCGATACCGAGCAGATGGCCCGCCTCGACCCGGAACCGGAACCGCCGGGCCGGCCGGCCCTGCCGCCGGGTCCCGCCCTCCTCGGGCACGCTCTCGGCGACCAGGCCCGCCTCGATGAGTCCTTCGATCACGCCCTCGACCGTGGGCCGGGACAGACCCGTCACCCGGGTCAGGTCCGTGAGCGTGGGCGAACCCGCGCCCCGGAGCGCGTGGAGTACCACCGCGGAGTTGATCCGCCGCAGCAAGGACGGATCTCCGCCGGTCAGCCGCCCCACCGTGTGTCCTTCCAGCCCCGGCTGGTGCAGCCCGGGCGTGTTGTCTGCCGGATGGTACTCGTTGGCCGTCCCCGTCGCACGGCCCTTGCGCCCGGTCCGGAGCGGCCGCCCCGCCCCGGACCGGTCCGGCCGCTCCGTCACGGCTCCCTCCGGCCCGGCTCCTCAAGGGCCGCCGCCCGGAGCCGCCCGTACTCCTCGGCCATGCTCCCCGCGCTCCAGTGCGCGTTCAGCCCGCTCGGATTGGGCAGCACCCAGATCCCCGTCCCGCCGAGCATCCGCTCCTGCGGGCCGATCCGGGCCTTCGGCTCGGCGAAGGCCGTGCGGTACGCGGTGATCCCGACGACCGCCAGCCAGTGCGGCCGCAGCCGCGCCACCTTGGCCCGCAGCAGCCGCCCGCCCTCGCGGAGTTCCGCCGCGTCGATCTCGTCGGCGCGGGCCGTCGCCCGCGCCACGACATTGGTGATCCCCAGACCGTACGAAAGCAGCCGGTGCTGTTCCGCCGGTGCCAGCTGCCGGGGAGTGAAACCCGACAGCCGGAGCACCGGCCAGAACCGGTTCCCGGGGCGGGCGAAGTGGTGTCCGGTCACCGCCGACATCAGACTCGGGTTGATTCCGCAGAACAGTACGGACAGCCCCGGCGCGACGACATCGTCGACGAGCCCGTCACGGGCGGCCCTCAGCTCCTCGGGCGACGGCAGCGGCACGGACACCGGCGGACGTCAGAGAATCGCGCCGGGCGCGTAGCCGGCGGCGTCCGGGTACCGCTTGACGACGTCCTCGACCCGGGCGGCCACCTCCGCCACCTGCGCGGCTGCCGCGCCCGTGAACGACAGCCGGTCCGCCATCAGCGCGTCCAGCGCAGCACGGTCCAGCGGAATCCGCTCGTCCGCCGCCAGCCGGTCCAGCAGCTCGTTCCGCTCGGCGCCCTGCTCCCGCATCGCCAGCGCCGACGCCACCGCGTGCTCCTTGATGACCTCGTGCGCCTCCTCCCGGCCCACCCCGGCGCGTACCGCACCCATCAGCACCTTCGTGGTGGCCAGGAACGGCAGATAGCGGTCCAGCTCACGGGCGATCACGGCCGGGAAGGCACCGAACTCGTCCAGGACCGTCAGGAAGGTCTCCAGCAGGCCGTCGAGGGCGAAGAAGGCGTCCGGCAGGGCGACCCGGCGCACCACCGAGCAGGAGACGTCGCCCTCGTTCCACTGGTCGCCCGCCAGCTCGCCGGTCATCGAGGCGTAGCCCCGCAGGATGACCATCAGCCCGTTGACGCGCTCGCAGGAGCGGGTGTTCATCTTGTGCGGCATCGCCGAGGAACCGACCTGGCCGGGCTTGAAGCCCTCGGTGACCAGCTCGTGCCCGGCCATCAGCCGGACCGTCTTCGCCAGCGACGACGGCCCGGCGGCGATCTGGACGAGCGCCGTGACCACGTCGTAGTCCAGGGAGCGGGGGTAGACCTGCCCCACCGAGGTGAACGCCCGCGCGAAGCCCAGATGACCGGCGACCCGCTGCTCCAGCTCCGCGAGCTTCTCCTCCTCGCCGCCGAGCAGGTCCAGCATGTCCTGGGCGGTGCCGACCGGGCCCTTGATCCCGCGCAGCGGATAGCGGGCGATCAGCTGCTCCAGCCGCCCGAAGGCCACCAGCAGCTCGTCGGCGGCGGTCGCGAACCGCTTCCCGAGCGTCGTCGCCTGCGCGGCGACATTGTGCGAGCGGCCCGCCATCACCAGCTCGGCGTGCTCCCCGGCCAGCTTCCCGAGCCGGGCCAGTACGGCGACCGTGCGGTCCCGCACCAGCTCCAGGGAGAGCCGGATCTGAAGCTGCTCCACGTTCTCCGTGAGATCCCGGGAGGTCATGCCCTTGTGGATCTGCTCATGGCCCGCGAGGGCGTTGAACTCCTCGATGCGCGCCTTCACATCGTGGCGGGTGATCCGTTCGCGTTCGGCGATCGACCCCAGGTCGACCCGGTCGAGGACCCGCTCGTAGTCGGCGACGGCGGATTCGGGGACGTCGATGCCGAGATCCCGCTGGGCGCGCAGGACCGCGAGCCAGAGCTGCCGCTCCAGCTTCACCTTCTGCTCGGGGGACCACAGGGCGGCCAGTTCGGTGGAGGCGTAGCGGCCGGCCAGGACATTGGGGATGCGGGGCTTCGCAGACAGAGCAGTCACGTGGCCTGATTCTACTGGCGATCCGCGCAGGCCAGTGCGGCGGTCCGTGATGCGGCGGGCATATCGCGGCGTTCCGGGCACCCGCACCGGGTCCGCCGGGCCGGGTCCGCCGGGCCGGGTCAGGGCGTCCGGCTCCCGGGGTCGTAAGGAAGCAGCTCGGGGCGTTTGGCGGGGCGGCCGTCGCCGGAGGAGCGGCCGGTCAGCCGGCGGCCGACCCACGGTGCCAGATGGCGCCGGGCGAAGCGCAGGTCCGCTGCCCGCCGGGCGCCCCACCGGGCCGGGTCCACGGCCGGCAGCGGTGCCTGCCAGTCGTCCTCCGCGGGCAGCCCGAGGACCTGCCAGACCGCCTCGGCGACCCTCCGGTGGCCTTCGGACGTCAGATGCAGCCGGTCGGCGTCCCACAGCCGGGGGTCCCCGAGCACCGGGGCGCCGTACAGATCCACCACGAGCGCGCCGTGGCGGGCGGCCAGCGCGTCCAACCGGGCGTACAGCTCCTCCATCCGCGGGCGGCCCGCATCCAGCAGCGGGCCGTACCGGCCGGGGCTGTGCATCAGGACCAGCTGCCGGCAGGAGGGGGCCAGGGTCTCCACCGCCTCCTCCAGCAGGGCGTGGACCCGGCCCATGTCGATCCGGGGGCGCAGTACGTCGTTGAGCCCGCCGACGAAGGTCACCACGTCCGCGCGCATCGCGGCGGCGGGGCCGACCTGCTCCTGGACGATCTGGCCCAGGAGTTTGCCGCGCACCGCGAGATTGGCGTACCGGAAACCGGGGGAGCGGGTGGCGAGCCGGGCGGCCAGCAGATCGGCCCAGCCGCGGTACGAACCGTCGGGCAGCAGGTCCGACATGCCTTCGGTGAAGGAGTCGCCCACCGCGACCAGGCTTGTGCAGTCCGGATTCGTCTCCATGGCCGCAAGATCCTACCCTCCGGTAGGTACCGGGCGCACACGGCGGCGGCCCGCCCCGTGTCTCCGGAGGGAGTACGGGACGGGCCGCTCGGGTGCGGGTCCGGGAACGGGCCCCGAGGCCCGGCGTCAGTCCGTGCGGCCCACCAGCTCGCGCAGCACGTCCTCCATGGTCACCAGGCCCTCCGGCGCACCGTCGTCGTTCTGCACGGCGGCCAGATGCGTACCGCTGCGCTGCATCGCCGTCAGCACGTCGTCCAGCGGCATCGCCGCCCGGACCCGGGCGATCGGCCGCATGGCCGTCGCCGGGAACGGCACATCGCGCGGCACCGCGTCCAGGGCGTCCTTCACATGGAGGTAGCCGAGGATGCTGCGGCCCGCGTCGATCACCGGGAAGCGGGAGTACCCGGACTGCGCCGACAGCAGCTCCAGCTGCTCCGGAGTGGTCCCGGCCTGTGCGTACACCACCCGCTCCGCGGGCATCACCACGTCCCGGACCGGGCGCCGGCCCAGCTCCAGGGCGTCCCGCAGGCGTTCGGCGGCCCGGTCGTCGAGCAGTCCGGCGTCGCCGGAGTCGTTGACCATACGGGCCAGCTCGTCGTCCGAGAAGGTCGCCGCGACCTCGTCCTTCGTCTCCACCTTCAGCAGCCGCAGCAGGGTGTTGGCGAAGGCGTTGATCGTGAAGATCACCGGTCGCAGCGCCCGGGCCACCGCGACCAGCGGCGGGCCGAGGATCAGCGCGCTGCGGGTCGGTTCGGCCAGGGCGATGTTCTTCGGCACCATCTCGCCGAGGAGCATGTGCAGATACGTCGCGAGCGACAGGGCGATCACGAACGAGATCGGGTGGATCAGACCCTCCGGCACGCCCATCGAGTGGAGGACCGGCGACAGCAGGTGCTCGATCGCGGGCTCGGCGACGATACCGAGGACCAGGGTGCAGAGCGTGATGCCGAGCTGGGCCGTGGCCAGCAGCGCCGATACGTGCTCCAGTCCCCACAGAACGCTTTTGGCGCGGCGGTTGCCCGCTTCCGCCTCGGGTTCGATCTGACTGCGGCGTACCGAGATCATGGCGAACTCGGCACCCACGAAGAAGGCGTTGACGACCAGGGTCGCCAGACCGATGAGCAACTGGATGGCGGTCATCGTCCGGCCTCCCCGGCGTCACGGCGCGAACGGCTGTCGGCTCCGGTATCGCCTGTCTTCCCGGACTTCGCGGTCTTCTCCGCCGTTCCGGTCCGTTCCTGGGGGCCTTCGGCCTCCTCGGTCTCCGACGGCAGCGGTGCATGCAGCAGGACCCGCGCGGCCCGCCGGCCCGAAGCGTCGACCACGTCGAGGCGCCAGCCCCGGATGTCCATCCGGTCGCCCTCGACCGGGATCCGGCCCAGTTCGGTGGCGATCAGACCGGCCAGTGTCTCGTACGGGCCGTCCGGCACCTTCAGGCCGACCCGTTCGAGCTGGTCGGTGCGGGCGGCGCCGTCCGCCGACCACAGGGCGCGGCCGTCGGCGTCGAGCCCGGCGGCCGCCAGGTCGGGGGTCTCCTGCGGATCGTGCTCGTCGCGTACCTCGCCGACGACCTCCTCGACGATGTCCTCCATCGTCGCCACACCGGCCGTACCGCCGTACTCGTCGATGACCACGGCCATCGTGGAGCGGCCGCCGAGCCGGTCGAGGAGCCGGTCCACGGTCAGCGTCTCGGGGACCAGCAGGGGTTCGCGCAGCACCTCGGAGACGCCGGTGCGCGGCCGGTCGGCGGCCGGGATCGCCAGGACGTCCTTGATATGCGCGATACCGACGACCGTGTCCAGGTTGCCCCGGTAGACCGGGAAGCGGGACAGTCCGGTCGCCCGGGTGGCGTTGGCCACGTCCTCGGCCGTCGCCTGCACCTCCAGCGCGGTGACCTGGACCCGCGGGGTCATCACGTTCTCCGCGGTCAGCTCGGCCAGATTCAGGGTCCGTACGAACAGCTCGGCCGTATCGGCCTCCAGCGCACCCTCCTTCGCCGAGTGGCGGGCGAGCGCCACCAGCTCCTGCGGGCTGCGCGCGGAGGCCAGCTCCTCGGTCGGCTCCATGCCGAGCCGGCGCAGGATGCGGTTGGCGGTGTTGTTGAGATGGCTGATCAGCGGCTTGAAGGCGGCGGTGAACAGCCGCTGGAGGGGGGCTGCGACCTTGGCCACCGCGAGTGGCGAAGAGATCGCCCAGTTCTTCGGGACCAGCTCGCCGACGACCATCAGGACGACCGTGGACATGGCCGTACCGAGGACGAGTGCCACGGAGGACGCCGCCGTCGGCGACAGGCCCAGGTCCTCCATCGGGCCGCGGATCAGCTTGGCGATCGACGGTTCGGAGAGCATGCCGACGATCAGGTTGGTGACGGTGATGCCGAGCTGGGCGCCGGAGAGCTGGAAGGTGAGGCCGCGGACGGCCTTCAGGGCGCTGGCGGCCCCGCGCTCACCGCGGGCCGCTGCCGCTTCGAGATCGGCGCGCTCGACGGTGGTCAGAGAGAACTCCGCCGCGACGAAGACACCGCACGCGAGGGAGAGCAGAAGCGCCACGAAGAGGAGGAGCACCTCGGTCATCGGGCCACCTCCGTCCCACGGCGCGATCGGGGCGGGAGGCGGAATTGATGTCTGCTACTGGGAGGCTCGTCCATGGACGGACGCTCACACCTTTCCTCGGTGACGACAGATGGGTCCCCCCATCGTAAAGGGTCGGCAAAGTCCTCTACGGGGGCCCTCGGTGCCCCGGCGAAGGAGACGGGGGGACGGGGCGGACCGGGCACCGCGGGGAAGCGGCACCAATCCATAACCATGGTGTCATCCCGGAGCTTCCCCCCGCTCGGGGGACCGGGGCCCCCGAGCGGGGGGAGGGGCGCTCCCGCGCGGGCGGTGATGCGCTGTGGCGCCTTGCGTCCGTCGCCCCCGAGAGTGACCGTCCGCAGCGGGGTGACGGGACGGAGACGGCCCCGGGGCGGACTCCCCGGGGCCGTACGGCGGGCGGTGCGGGTCTCAGACGGTGCTCCGGTCGAGCGGCTTGACCCAGCGCCGCCAGCGGTCCTCGCGGTGGTAGCCGGCGGCCGCCCACGCCCGGTGGGCGGGTTCGTTGCTCTCCAGCACCATCGCGTCCCCGCGCCGCCCGCCGACGGCGTCGAACCGCCGCTCGGCCGCCGCGAGCAGCACCGACGCGATCCCCCGCCTGCGGTACGCGGGCAGCACCGCGAGCCGGTAGAGGGAGCAGCGCCAGCCGTCGTAACCGGCGATCACCGAACCCACCAGCTCGCCGTCGTCGGTCTCGGCGAGGATCAGCGCATCGGGGTCGCGGGTGATCAGTGCGACGACACCGTCGGTGTCGTCGGTGATACTCGTTCCCTCCGCCGCCTCCTTCCAGAAGGAGAGGACGGCCCCGGCCTCGTCGGCGCGGGCGGTACGGGTGCGGATGCGCAGGTCGCTCATGGTCCGACCCAAGCACGGCGGACCGGCGGAGGCCAGGCGTTTTCCGTGCCGCGAAGGGCCCTCAGTGCCGCGGCACCGAGCCGCCGGGCGGCGCGTCCTCCGGGGGCGGGAAGGGACGGCGGGCCACGCCCAGCACAAACGGCGACATCGGGATCGCCGGGCCGCCGTCGGGGACCGTCAGCCGGCGGTACGCGCCGAGCTCGAACCCGGCCGCCGACAGCTCCGCGAGCGGATCGCGGGCCGTATGGCAGTTCCCGAACAGCCGGGGCCACACCGTCGCGTCCAGCGCCCGCTGCACCCGGAACCTCCCCGCGGACCCGGCCCGTCCGTGCTCGAAGAACCGCAGCTCGCCCCCGGGCCGCAGCACCCGCCGCAGCTCCGCGAGGGCCCGTGGCACATCCCGTACGGAGCAGAGCACCAGCGACACCACCGCGGCGTCGAACGCCTCCGACTTCACCGGCAGCGCCTCCGCCGTGCCCGGGACCACGTCCACCGGCACCCCGGCCCGCCGCGCGGCTTCCAGCGCCGCAGCCCGCAGGACGCGTTCCGGTTCGACGGCCACGACCTCGGAGACGGCCCGCGGATAGTGGGCGAAGTTCAGACCGTTGCCGGCGCCGACCTCGACGACCCGGCCGGAGAGCCCGTCCAGCAGCTCCCGCCGATGGGCCGCAAGACCGCCCCGGGTGTCGAGCCGGCCGGCGACGCGCACATAGAAACGGGAGAAGAGCGGATGATCGACGCCGGCGTCCCGGGGCGGAGCGGTCGTTCTGCGCAGGGGCATCAAGAACCTCCTCCGGCGGAATACGTCACGCCCATTCTCCCCCTGCCGCCCCGGACGCACCCTGCCGTACGGGGAACGGAGCGGAGTGCGCGGGGCGCAAGGGGACGCACCGGGGCGCGTCCCCCGGGACCGTACGCCCCGGCACTCCTTCCGGAACCGGCGTCACCCCGCGGCGGCGGTGAAGGCCGCCGCGTCCCAGCGCCCGCCCAGTTCCGGCGCCAGCCAGTCCGCCGCCCGCTGCCGGAAGACCATGGGGGACAGACCGCCCGCGCCCTCGGGAACCGCGCCGAGCAGCGGCGCGCCCGCGACCACCGGCAGGTCCGTCAGATTGCAGCGGGCCGCCAGATCCGGGCAGGCGGGCCAGCTCCCGACGACCACACCGAGCAGGCCGACCCCGCGGGCGCGCAGCACCTCGGCCGTCAGCGCCACGCCGTTCAGGGTGCCGAGCCCGGCAGGCGCGACGAGGAGCACGGGGGCGTCCAGCCGCGCGGCCGCATCCGCGAGCGTGCCCCCGTCGTCGTCGAACCGGACGAGCAGCCCGCCCGCACCTTCCACCAGCACCAGACCGTGTTCCACGGCGGCCTTCGCCACCGCGTCCGCCGTGTCCCGGGGCCGTACGGCCGGTGCTCCGGCGCGCCGCGCCGCCGTCGCCGGAGCCAGTGGCTCGGGATAGCGCGCCAGCTCGATCCCGCGCACCGGGCCCGCGAGCCGCGCGACCTCGCCGATATCACCCGGTTCATCAGGTCCGACACCCGTCTGGGCGGGTTTCACCACCGCGACGCTCACCTCCCGGGCCCGGGCCAGCGCGGCGACCGCGGCCGTGACCACGGTCTTCCCGATCTCGGTGCCCGTCCCGGAGACGATCACCACTCCCGGCGTCATACCGTTCTCCCTGCCCATGTCCGCCTCATCCCGCGGCGGCGGCCGCGAGGACCGCTTCGCACAGCGTGCCCAGATCCTCGTCGCCCGTCACGAACGGCGGCATCACGTACACCAGATCCCGGAACGGCCGCAGCCACACGCCCGCGCGGACCGCCGCGGCCGTGGCGGCCGCCATCTCCACCGGATGGTCGAGCTGGACGACCCCGATCGCGCCGAGCACCCGGACGCCGGTGACCCCCGGCAGCTCCGCGGCGGGCGCCAGACCCTCCCGCAGGCCGGTCTCGATGCGTTTGACCTCGAACGCCCAGTCCTGGTCCAGCAGCAGGCCGATCGAGGCGTGCGCGACCGCCGCGGCCAGCGGATTGGCCATGAACGTGGGCCCGTGCGCCAGTACGGGGAACTCGCCGCGGGAGATCCCCTCGGCGACCTCCGGGGTGCACAGCGTCGCGGCCATCGAGAGATAGCCGCCGGTGAGCGCCTTGCCCAGACACATCACATCGGGCGATACGCCCGCGTGACCGGCCCCGAAGAGCGTTCCGGTGCGGCCGAAGCCGGTGGCGATCTCGTCGAAGACCAGCAGCACCCCGTGCTCGTCGCAGGCCTCCCGCAGGACCCGGAGGTAGGCGGGTGAGTGGAAACGCATCCCGCCCGCGTTCTGCACCACCGGTTCCACGATGACCGCCGCCGTCTCGTCGGCGTGCCGGGCCACCATGTCCCGCAGATGGTCCGCGTACGTCTCGTCGTAGGCGTCGTACCCGGCGGGGGGCGCGTCGGCGAATATCTGCTCCGGCAGTACGCCCGACCAGAGCTGGTGCATCCCGCCGTCGGGATCGCATACCGACATCGGCTGCCAGGTATCGCCGTGGTAGCCGCCGCGCCAGGTCAGCAGCCGCTGTTTGGCGGGGCGCCCGGCCGAACGCCAGTACTGGAGGCACATCTTCACCGCGACCTCGACGGACACGGAGCCCGAGTCGCTGAAGAAGACATGGCGCAGCGGCTCGGGGGTGATCTCCACGAGCCGGGCCGCCAGCCGTACGGCGGGCTCGTGGGTGAGCCCGCCGAACATCACATGGCTCATCCGGTCGAGCTGGCCGCGCGCGGCCTCGTTGAGCACCGGGTGGTTGTAGCCGTGCAGCGCGGACCACCAGGACGACATGCCGTCGATGAGTTCGTGCCGGCCGTGCGCCGGTTCGGCCAGCCGCAGCCGTACCCCCGAAGCGGAAGCGACGACCAGCGGGTCGGTGCGGCCGGGCATCGGGGCGTACGGATGCCAGACGTGCGCCCGGTCGAGCGCGAGCAGCTCCGGGACCGGCAGCTCAGGCATTGGGCGCCACCTCGGTGCCCGCGCCCCGGCGGCGTACCGTCACCAGATCGGGTCGTGGCCCGGCTCCCGGAGCCGCCGGCTCCGCGCCCGCCCCGCTCGTTCCGGTCGTTGCGACGGAACCGCAGCCGGGACCGGTGGCATGACCGCAACCTGAGCCCGAGCCGCAACCGGGCTCCGCGGCCGGGCCGCAGACGGATCCCGCGGTCCCGCCCGCGGCCGGGTGCGATCCGCAGCCCGGTCCCCCGCCCGGTCCCTGGTCCGGCGTGCCGTCCGGTGCCCCGCCCGTCCGGTGCGCGGGCAGGGTGGTCGTCCCGGCTCCTTCCACCTCGAAACCGGCGTCCGCGATCATGTCGAGGTCGGCCCGGCCGGCCTGTCCCTCACTCGTCAGATAGTCGCCGAGGAAAATGGAGTTGGCCAGGTGCAGCGCGAGCGGCTGGAGGGTCCGCAGATGGACCTCGCG
This sequence comes from Streptomyces sp. NPDC094448, assembly GCF_044763775.1. Taxonomy (NCBI): domain Bacteria; kingdom Bacillati; phylum Actinomycetota; class Actinomycetes; order Kitasatosporales; family Streptomycetaceae; genus Streptomyces; species Streptomyces sp. NPDC094448. The sequence continues at coordinate 108,549 of NZ_JBIWGU010000015.1, forward strand.
GCCGCCCGCGAGCCGTACCTCCACATCCGGGCAGACGAACCGCACCATGGCGAGGATCCGCAGACAGCGCTGCGGCGTCAGGTTCCACTCCTTCGCCAGCGGAGTGCCCTCGAAGGGGATCAGGAAGTTCACCGGTACCGAATCGGGGTCGAGGTCCCGCAGCGCGAAGACGACGTCGACCAGGTCCTCGTCCGTCTCGCCCATTCCCGCGATCAGCCCGGAACAGGCCGACAGACCGGCGGACTGCGCCTGCTGCACGGTCTCCACCCGGTCCGCGTAGGTATGGGTGGTCGTGATCTCCCCGTACGTCGCCTCCGACGTGTTGAGGTTGTGGTTGTACGCGTCAGCTCCCGCTCCGCGCAGTCTCTCCGCCTGCCCCGCGGAGAGCAGTCCGAGGCAGGCGCACACCTCGACGCCCTCGTTCTGTTCCTTGATGGCTTCGATCGTCCGGGACACCCGGTCGACGTCGCGGTCCGTCGGACCGCGGCCGCTGGCCACCAGACAGACGCGCTTGGCGCCGCCCGCGACCCCCGCGGCCGCCGCCTGCGACGCCTCCTCCGGTTTCAGCCAGGTGTACTTGAGGATCCCGGCCGTCGAACCGAGCCGCTGCGAGCAGTACGAGCAGTCCTCGGGGCACAGCCCGGACTTCAGATTGACCAGATAGTTGAGTTTCACCCGGCGGCCGAACCACTGACGGCGTACCCGGCCCGCCGCGGCCACCACGTCGAGTACATCGTCGTCGGAGGTCGCCAGTACCGCCAGCGCCTCGTCCCGGGTCGGCGGCTCGCGCCGCAGCCCCTTCTCCACCAGTCTCCCGAGAAGCTCCATGGCGCCGATCCTGGCCTAAGGAACTCCCCGTGGGAAAGTCGGAATCTCACAACAGACCTTCACCGAAGTGTGTGCATGACCACATGGGGAGCGGGAGCGCACCCGGTTAGCCTCTGTGCGCTGCCTACAAAAGCGGCGGCGGCGGGCGGGGCCTTCAACGGCCGCCGTACGGAGCACCGGACCGCCGGAACCCTTCAGCGGCCGGACCGCCGGAACACCCAGAGAGCGGGGGAGCACGCCACCATGCCCGACGACCCCTTCGAGTGGCTCGACGAGGAATCCGCGCGCCGGGAGCGCGCCGGGCTGACCCGGACGCTGCGGCCACGCTCCGCCGGGCCGGCCCTGGTGGATCTCGCGGGCAACGACTATCTCGGGCTGAGCCGCCACCCCGAGGTGACCGCGGCGGCGGCGGCCGCCGCCCACCGCTGGGGCGCGGGCTCGACCGGCTCCCGGCTGGTCACCGGCAGCACCGAACTGCACGCCGAGTTCGAACGCGAACTGGCGGCCCACTGCGGTTTCGAGGCCGCGCTCGTCCTCGCCTCCGGCTATGCGGCCAACCTGGCCGCTGTGACGGCGCTGAGCGGGCGCGAGGCGCTGATCGTCTCGGACGCGGCCAACCACGCCTCCATCGTCGACGGCTGCCGGCTGTCGCGGGCGCAGACCGAGATCGCCGCCCACCGGGATCCCGCCGCGGTACGGAAGATCCTCGACGCGCACCCCGGGCGGCGGGCGCTGGTGGTCACCGATTCCGTCTTCTCGGTCGACGGCGACGCCGCTCCGCTCGCGGAGCTGGCCCGGATCACGGCCGGGCGGGGCGCGGCGCTGCTGGTGGACGACGCCCACGGTCTCGGCGTCCTCGGCGAGGGCGGGCGCGGTACGGCGTACGCCGCGGGGATCGCGGGCGCGCCGGGCGTGGTGGCGACGGTCACGCTCTCCAAATCGCTGGGCAGTCAGGGCGGTGCCGTCCTCGGCCCGGCGCGGGTCGTCGCCCATCTGGTCAACACCGCCCGGACGTTCATCTTCGACACCGGACTGGCCCCGGCGGCGGTCGGCGCGGCCCGGGAGTCCCTGCGGATCCTGGCCCGTGAGCCGGGCAGGGCGGAGCGGGTGCGGTCGGCGGCCGGCGCCCTGTACACGGGGCTGACGGCGGCGGGGCTGACGGCCGCCCGGCCCGACGCGGCGGTGGTGTCGGTACGGGCGCCTTCACCCGAGGCCGCCGTGGGCTGGGCCGCGGACTGCCGGACGGCCGGGCTGCTGGTGGGCTGCTTCCGGCCGCCCTCGGTGCCGGACGGGGTCTCCAGGCTGCGGCTGACGGCCCGCGCGGATCTGACGGACGAGCAGCTCGCGGAGGCGGTGGCGGTGGTCGTCCGGACGGCACCGCCCGGCGCCCGCTCCGGCCGCTGACCCGGGCCCGGTATCCGGGCCCGGGTCAGCGGGCACCGCGCCGAGCCCCGGGCAGTGGGCACCGAGCCCCGGGCTGCGGGCCGTGGGCATGGGGCCCGAACCGGGGCACCGTGCCCCGGGCCGGAGTGGTAAGTACCGGCCAGGCGTACGGCTCCGGCCCGAGCACCGGCACCGAACCGTGCCCCCGGACCGAGCCCCCGAGCCCGTGTCCCCGAACCGTGCCCCCGGACACCGGGCCGGAGCCGTGATTTCCGGCAGGCGTACGGCAGGGCGGGCGGAGCGCCGGATCCGGCCCGGGGCCGGGCATACGCCCGGAAGGCCGGGGACGGCGCGCCCGCGGCGCGGGCCGAGTCTCCGGAAGGGGGGCCTCCGCGGCCCCTGGGCACCCGGAGCCTCCCCGGTCCCTGGGCACCCGAAGGGCGGACAAAGCGCCTGCGCATGGCCGGAAACGGTCTTGCGTCGCATGGTTCACCGCTTTGAGCGACTGTTGTCCGCAGATCTTGGCGGATCGTGTCTGCGGCGGGAGGATGGGGGCAGTCCGGCGCTCAGCGCGAGCCGTGGCCGTCCGCGCACACCTCCGCCATGACCTCGGACAGCACGGCCGCGGGTGGAAAGGACGGCGTCGCGATGGCAGATCTCCTGGAGAACTCGATCACCCTGCCGAGCGAAGCAGCCTCGGTGTCGGTGGCGCGCCGTCATGTGACCGCGGCTCTTGGGGAGTGGGGCCTGCCCGCCTCGTCGGACACCCTGGACACGATCCGGCTGATCGTCTCGGAGCTGACCACCAATGCCGTCCAGCACACCTTCGGCCAGTCGCCCACCTTCACGGTGACCCTGCTGCTGGAGCGGGACGAGGAACTGCGGATCGGGGTGACGGACAGCCACCCGCGCTGGCCGCAGCGGCTGCCCGCGGCCGTCCGTCAGGACAATGGGCGGGGCATGGTCATCGTCCGCAGCCTCACGGCCCACAGCGGCGGCCGGCTGACGGTCACTCCGACCCCGGACGGCGGCAAGACGGTCTGGATCGCCCTGCCGTGGCACCCGGTCGGCGCCGGGCCCGGGGGCCGGGGCTGACCGGCCCTCAGCGCTCCACGGGGGACGGCCGGAAACGCCGGCCGCGGGTGACCGGGAAACGCCGGCCGCGGGTGACCGGGAAACGCGTGCCGGGGGCCCGGCATATCCGCCCCCGGCCCCCCGGCACCGCCTCAGCTCCTCCGGCCGGTCACCGAACCCGGCCGTACGAGATGCTCTTGCTCCAGATCTTGTCCAGCTTCACCCAGGAACCCCTCTTGGGGGAGTGCCAGATCTTGCCCTTCCCGGCGTAGATACCCACGTGGTAAACACCGCCCCGGCCGTGGAAGAAGACCAGGTCACCCGCCTTCCGTGACTTCACGGAGATCTTGCGGGTCTTGTTGTACTGCTGCTGAGCGGTCCGCGGGAGCTTCTTGCCCGCCTTCTTGTACGAGTAGACCGTCAGCCCCGAGCAGTCGAAGCGGGACGGTCCCGCCGCGCCGTACCTGTACGGAGCACCCTTCTTCGAGGCGGCGACCTTGAGCGCCTTGCCCGCGTGCGCCGTGGCCGCGGCCTGGGCCTCGGGCGTACCGCCGGGCACGATCAGCGTGCCGCCGAGCGCCGCGATCGTCAGAGCGGACACCGTGCCCGCCCGGCCGAGGAGGGACGGGACGTTTTTCTGCGCATTCATGCGCAACCCTTCGTCAGCCGCCTGTGAAGGATGACCTGTCGGGTTCGGGCGGACGAAGGTGCCCGGCCGCTGACGCGGCTTCACCCCGAGGAACCTCCGGATCGCGTTCGGTCCGTCGGTTCCGTACTGCCTGGGTCCTCCACTCCTGCCGATGCACTTCTGTCGACCAGTAGTCCGGAACGGCGGCAGGACTCGGCGTCCGCCCGGACCGCCCCGCCGAGGTGACGGGGGCTTGTCGTCCCAGGGATCTTGACCCACCGACTGCCGGATTTCGAAGTCAAAACGGCGATATGTGAGTTTCAACACGAATGCGGCGTTCGTATGAACATGACCCTGTCCGGGCCCCGGAAAGGGCACTCGGAACACCCCGTACCAGCACGGGAGTAAGACTTTCCGGTAGAGGGATCGTCATTCGTCCGCAACTTGACGCTAGGTGTTACCGACGGTTCGACTCCACCGATTGAGGGAGGGGAAATCCCACTCGAACAGCGGTTGACGAGTGGACGGCGGTGTCGTCAGGACGGAGATCGTGGCGGGATGGTCACCCGGAATGTCCGCCTTTCGCCGTCGAGGACGCGGAGAGCGTGGGTGAACGTCCCGGTGTGCAGCTCACTCTCCCCGCGCCGGTGCATCAGGGTCAGGGCGTCCCGGAGTTCGGCGGCCCGGCTCACCAGGGCCTGGGCCGCGCGAAGGGCTCCGTAGGTGTGCTCGGAGCGGGCCGGGTTGATCCGGCCGACGAGATCCGCGACGGCGAGATAGGCGTCGAGGACCTCGGCCTCGGCGCGGGTCAGTGCGGGCAGGGGCGGCAGTTCGGGCCGCGGAGCCGAGGGGTTCACCGGGGGCCGCCGCCGGTGCCGCCGGCCGCCCCCGCGGTGCCGGGGCCGCCGGGCGGGCCGGGCCGGGAGGTCTTGCGGCTGCCGATCACATGGTCGACGATTCCGTACTCCTTCGCGCCCGCGGCGTCGAGGAACAGGTCCCGCTCCAGATCGTCCGCGATCAGGGCCCGCTCCCGGTCGGTGTGCCGGGCCAGCAGATCCACCGTCAGGGCGCGCAGCCGCAGCAGCTCCCGGGCTTCGATCTCCAGATCCGACGGCGTGCCCCGGACCGGTTCGTCGAGGGCGGGCTGGCGGAGCGCGATCCGCGCCCCCGGCAGTGCCATCCGCTTGCCCGGCGCCCCGGCGGCCAGCAGCAGCGCGGCGGCCGCGGCCACCTGGCCGATGCAGGTGGTCTCCACATCGCAGACCACCATCCGCATGGTGTCGTAGATCGCCAGCATCGCACTCGGGGAGCCGCCGGGGGAGTTCAGGTAGAGGGAGATGTCCCGGTCCGGGTCGGCGTATTCGAGGTAGAGGAACTGGGCGATCACGTCGTTGGCGGCGGTGTCGTCCACCGGGGTTCCCAGGAAGATGATCCGCTCCCCCAGCAGCTTGCTGTAGGGGTCGAGAGTACGGATGCCCTGCGCGGTGCGCTCGGTGAACTGCGGGAGGACGTAACGGGCGGCGGGACGGTTCATGGCGTACCTCTCCTCGGTCCTGGGCGGGCGGCTGCCACCGGCCCGCCTTCCGTAAAAAATGTACAGGACGTACAGAGTGATGGTTGGGATCAAAACGGTCGTCGCGGCGGTGAACTGCCAGGTCGGGCCGCGGATTTCGCGCTCAGCGAGCGGAGTGGCGCCCGGTGGACGAGCCGGTCCGGTGCCGGATCGCGGCCGTCTCCGCCGATTAAGCTGAGCGGCATGGCCTACGAGATTCCGGTGACGCAAGCCCGCGCTGAGCTGGCCGATCTGATCAACCGTGTTGTGTACGGCGGCGAGCGGGTGGTCGTGACCCGGCACGGGAAGCCCCTGGTGGCACTGGTCTCCGCCGACGATCTCGACCGGCTGGAACGGCTCGGCGCGGAGGAGGGCGAGCAGACGATCTCCTCCGTGTCCTCCCTCGGCCGGGCCGCCCCGCACGCCGCCCCCGGCCGTTTCGGACTGACGGCCGAACACCGCAGCCCCGGCTCCACCTGAACCGCGGCCCCGGCGGCCGGACGGCCCGTCGGCGCCCGCCTCCGCCGGTCGTACCGCTCAGCGGTACATCACTCACCGGTTATTGGTTCGGTAAAGAAACGTCTGTGCGATCTGTTCGTGCTGTCCCCGAGACGAAAGGATCCTGCGGAGAAGTCGACAGATGGAAAGGGGGAGTTCTCCGTGAGACGCGCAGCAGCGCTGGGTTCGGCAGGCACTCTGATAGCGGGCACCCTGGTCGCGGGAGCGATCGCCGCCCCGGTCGCCAGCGCCGACAGCGGCCGCGGCGGCACGTCCGAGGCGCGCGGCGTACAGCTCGCCGCCGACCGGGCCGCAGGCAAGGGCATCGACTGGGCGGACTGTCCCGCCGACTGGGGGCTTCCCAAGCCCATCCAGTGCGGCACGGTGACCGTCCCGCTCGACTACAAGCGCCCGAACGGGCGGCAGATCACGGTGACCGTCGACCGTATCGGCCACACCGGCACCCCGGCCGAGCGCCAGGGCGCACTCGTCTACAACCCCGGCGGGCCCGGCGGCTCCGGCCTGCGTTTCCCGGTCCGGGTCACCAGCAAGAACCCGCTCTGGGTGAACACCTCGAAGGCGTACGACTTCGTGGGCTTCGACCCGCGCGGTGTCGGCCGCTCCACCCCGATCTCCTGTGTCGACCCCCAGGAGTTCGTGAAGGCCCCGAAGGCCGACCCGGTGCCCGACAGCGAGGCCGACAAGCGGGCCCAGCGCAAGCTGGCGGCCGAGTACGCCGCGGGCTGCGCCGAGCGCAGCGGCTGGATGCTGCCGCATATGACCACCGCCAACACCGCACGTGACCTCCATGTCATCCGGGCGGCCCTCGGCGAGCGGAAGCTGAACTTCCTCGGCGTCTCCTACGGCACCTACCTCGGTGCCGTCTACGCGGAGCTGTTCCCGGGTCATGTCCGCCGTATGGTCGTCGACAGCGTCGTCAACCCGTCCAGGAAGAAGATCTGGTACCAGGCCAACCTGGACCAGGACGTCGCCTTCGAGATGCGGTGGAACGACTGGAAGGCCTGGGTCGCGGCGAACCACGCCACCTACGGCATCGGCGACACCCCGGCGAAGGTCGAGGCGCAGTGGCAGAAGCTGCGCGCCGCCGTGAAGAAGGCCCCGCTCGGCGGGGTCGTCGGACCGGCCGAGCTGCTCTCCTTCTTCCAGAGTGCCCCTTATTACGACTCTTCCTGGGCGCCCACTGCCCGGGTGTGGAGCAAGTACGTCGCCGGTGACACCCAGGCGCTGGTCGACGCCGCCGCCCCGGATCTGACGGACACCGTCGGCAACGCCCGCGCCGAGAACGGCAACGCGGTCTACACGGCTGTCGAGTGCGCGGACGCCGCATGGCCCACCGACTGGCGTACCTGGGATCGGGACAACACCCGGCTCCACCGCGACTACCCGTTCCTGACCTGGTCCAATGCCTGGTTGAACCTGCCCTGCGCGACTTGGTCGACCCGTCAGGGCCCGGCCGTCGAGGTCAACCCCGGCAAGGACCTCCCGGGCGTGCTGATCGTCCAGGCCGAGCGTGACGCGGCCACCCCGGTCAGTGGCGCCTACGAGTTGCAGAAGCGTCTCAAGGGCTCGCGGCTGATCCTGGAGAAGAACGCCGGCTCGCACGGCGTCACCGGGATCGCCAACGCCTGCGTCAACGAGCGGGTGGATGCCTATCTGCTCAACGGGACGCTGGACAGCCGCAATGTGACCTGCGATCCGCACGCGGTGCCCAAGCCGTAGCCCGGTCGCCCGGACCGTACGTCCGGGGGCCGGGGGCCGGGGAAGTGTACGAAGGGGCGGCCGGAATCCGGCCGCCCCTTCTGCGCGCGCCCTCCGGGCCCGCGGCCCGGCTCTCCGGTACTGCCCCTGCTCATCGGTGAACGTGAACGCCGGGTACCGGCGGCTCGGGTTCCCCGGCGCCCGTCGCGCGCGGGAAGCCCGAGCCGCCGGTCCGGTCAGGAGCGGCGTCCCGCCTTCTTCTCCGCTTCCAGTTCGGCCTTGACCTCGGCCGCGTACCGGTCGACGTACTCCTGTCCGGAGAGTTCGAGCACGGCGTACATGATCTCGTCCGTGACCGCGCGCAGAATCGCCTTCTCGTCCTCCAGCCCGGCATACCGCGAGAAGTCCAGGGGGGTGCCGAAGCGGACCGTGACCCGCTTGATTTTCGGCAGGGTCTGGCCGGGCGGCTGGATTTCGAAGGTGCCGACCATGGCGCAGGGGATCACCGGCACTCCGGCCCGCAGCGCCATCACCGCTACCCCGACCTTGCCCTTGTAGAGCCGGCCGTCGTGCGAACGGGTGCCTTCCGGATAGATACCGAGCAGTTCGCCCTTGCCCAGTACGCCGAGCCCCTCGCGGATCGCGGCCCGGCCCGCGTCCTGGCCGGAGCGGTCCACCGGGATCTGGCCCGCGCTGCGGAAGAAGGCGGCCGTCAGCCGGCCCTTGAGACCGGGCCCGGTGAAGTACTCGGCCTTCGCGAGGAAAGTGATCCGCCGTTTGAGGATGGCGGGCATCAGGAAATGGTCCGAGAACGACAGATGGTTCCCCGCGACGATCGCCGCGCCCTCCTCCGGAATGTGCTCCAGGCCCTCGATCCGGGGCCGGAACAGCAACCGCAGCAGCGGCCCCAGAAGCACGTATTTGAGCACGTTGTAGAACACGTCGGGGGTGCTCCTTCAGCAGAGGGCCGGTCAGTGCGGGATCCGGGCTGAGCGCCCCTGGTCACACGGAATTCTCGAACCCGGTCATTTTATGTGCCCGGAAGTGGGTCGGTCACTGTCGCGGACCTGGCGGCGGCCGCCGCCCCGGCCCCGTTTCCGTACGGCGGAGCCGCCCGCTGTTGCGGGCCCCGCCGACCGGGTTCACCCTGGGCTGTAACCCGGAAGCGCCAGTCGAGTGCTCTCCGTCACCCTCGGGTCCCGTAGTCGGGAGGGTCCGGACTGTCGCGGTGAGGAGCATGGTCATGCACGGTCACGGTCAGGCCGAATGCCGTTACCGCATGGAGGTACGGGCGACCCGGGAGCGGATCCCCCGGATCCGGCGGATCCTCGCGGCCCATCTGCGGCACTGGGACCTCGAAGACCATATCGCCCCGGTCTGCCGTGCCGTGGACGAGTTGATAGCCAATGTCGTCCAGCACGTACCCGGTGACCCGACGTGCGTCGTGGAACTGCGCTGGTCCGGCCGCAGACTCAGCGCGTCCGTCGCCGACCGCGACCCCAGGATGCCGCGGTTGACCAGCTCCAGCCCGGTCCGGGGCGGGCTCGCCACCGTCGGCCGGCTCAGTGACAGCTGGGGCACCTGCGGTACGGACGAGGGCAAGGTCATCTGGTTCACCCGCACCGTCGACCGGCGCGGACGGGTCGGCGGGGACAGCGGTCCCCGGGCGACCCTGCCGCCCGTCGGCGCCGCCCGCCGACTGCCGGGAAGCGCTGCCGCTCAGTTCCGGGCGGCGATCATGCCCACGGTCAGCAGCCCCAGCACCACCCAGCCGAACCAGAGCCACCCGTTGCTGCCGAGCGCCACCGTGTAGCCGGTCACCGCCACCAGGGCTGCGACGGTGATGACACCCATCGTTCTCGTGGATCCGGGCATGCGTGCCCTCCTCGGACGACGATCGCGGCCACCGCCATCGTCACCCGGAACCCGGGTCCCGCGCTACCGCCCGGCGCCGCCTGACCCGTTCTCCCGTACCGCCGGACTCCCGCCCACGGCCGCCGTGGCCTGCGGATTCTCGTCCGCGGCTGCCGCGGACGACTCCTTTTGGCCACCACGAGCCGCGCCCGCGGGACCGCCGCTGCGGGCATGGAGCTGCGCCAGATAGGCGTTGTACGCCGCCAGCTCCTTGTCCCCGTCCCGGTCCGCCGCCCGGTCCTTGCGGCGGGCCTGCCGCTGGTCCGAGCGGTACCACTGGAACACGAGCGCGATCAGCACCAGCACCGAGGGAATCTCGCTGAACGCCCAGGCGATACCCCCGGCCGCGTGCTGGTCGGAGAGGGCGTCGATGCCCAGCGACGCCGGAGGGCTGTCGTACGTCCCCACCATCGGCGTGCTCGCCATCATCAGCGCGATACCGAAGAAGGCGTGGAACGGCATCCCCGCGAACAGCTCCAGCATCCGCATCACATAGCCCGGCCGGTGCGGACCCGGGTCCACGCCCATGATCGGCCAGAAGAACACCAGACCGACCGCGAGGAAGTGGATCATCATCGCGATATGGCCCGCCTGGGAACTCATCAGGAAGTCGAAGAGCGGGGTGAAGTAGAGCCCGTACAGACTCGCGATGAACAGCGGGATCGTGAACGCCGGGTGTGTGATGATCCGCATGTACCGGCTGTGCAGCAGCGCGAGCAGCAGTTCGCGGGGGCCCTTCCGGCCCCGGCCCGCCACCGGCAGCGCCCGCAGCGCCAGCGTCACCGGCGCGCCGAGCAGCAGCAGGATCGGCGAGACCATGCTGATGATCATGTGCTGCACCATATGCACGCTGAACATGACCATGCCGTAGTCGTTGAGCTTGGTGCACATCGCCAGCAGTACGGTCAGCACTCCGGCGACGAAGAAGACGGTACGGCCCACGGGCCAGGCGTCGCCGCGCCGGACCAGACGGGTCACACCCCAGGCATAGAGGGCGAGCGCGACCAGCGAGCCGATCAGGAAGAACGGGTCGGGGGAGAGTTCCAGCCCGCGTCCCAGCGTGAACGGCGGCAGGTCCATCGACGTGCCGTGTTCGCTGTGATCCATCCGGCGGCTCCTGATTCTGCTGGTCTTGCTGTGCCGAACCAGAGTAGAACCGCCCCCGGCCGCAGCTGCGGCCGGGGGCGGTTCACGGTGCGCGTACGGGCTACAGCACGCACTCCGCCTCGTCGTACCGCGCGTCCGGAACGGTCTTGAGCGTCTCCACGGCCGTGCCCAGCGGCACCAGCGTGATGTCCGTCCCGCGCAGCGCCGTCATCATGCCGAATTCACCGCGGTGGGCCGCCTCCACCGCGTGCCAGCCGAACCGGGTGGCCAGGACCCGGTCGTACGCGGTCGGCGTGCCGCCCCGCTGCACATGGCCGAGGATCACCGGCCGGGCCTCCTTGCCGAGCCGCGCCTCCAGCTCGTTGGAGAGCTGGCGGGCGACCCCGGCGAACCGCTCGTGGCCGTAGATGTCCTTGCCGCCCTCGTCCCAGTTCATGGTGCCCTCGCGGGGCTTCGCGCCCTCCGCGACCACGACGATCGCGAACCGCTTGCCCGCCTCGAACCGGGCGCCGACCCGCTTGGTCAGCTCCTCGATGTCGAAGGGCCGCTCGGGGACGACGATCGCGTGGGCGCCCGCCGCCATTCCGGAGTGCAGGGCGATCCACCCCGTGTGGCGGCCCATGACCTCGACGATCAGCACCCGCTGATGGGATTCGGCGGTGGTCTTCAGCCGGTCCAGTGCCTCGGTCGCCACCCCGACGGCGGTGTCGAAACCGAAGGTGACATCGGTCGATGCGATGTCGTTGTCGATGGTCTTCGGGACGCCGACGATCGGCAGCCCGCCCCGGGACAGCAGATGGGCGGCCTTCAGGGTGCCCTCGCCGCCGATCGGGATGACCGCGTCGAGCCCCAGGTCGGCGCAGTGCCCCTTGGCCAGTTCGACACCGTCCCGCAGCTGCTCGGGCCGCACCCGGGACGAGCCCAGGATGGTGCCGCCGCGGGCGAGGATACCGCCCACCGCGTCCAGGTCGAGCTTGCGGTAATCGCACTCCAGCAGGCCTTTCCAGCCGTCGTGGAAGCCGATGACCTCGTCGCCGTGGTCGACGACCGCGCGGTGCACGACGGACCGGATGACGGCGTTCAGACCGGGGCAGTCGCCTCCGGAAGTGAGCACACCAATGCGCATTGCCCGAATTACCTTTGCAACGTGGGCCGACTCCCGGACCACGTCGTCCGGCTGGATCACCCCTCACCCTACCGGCGTACGGGCGCGCGGGCCGAATAGGCCGTCCGCCTGCTGGGACGCCGGAGCCCGTGAGCGGTGCCGGAGCCGGGCGGCCCGCCCGGCCGCCCGCAGCCCCCGAGCGGGGGTTCGAACGGCCGGTCCGGGCCCCGGACGCCGTCGTCAGGCGGGCTGGGTGGCCGCGGTGATCCGCTCGTTGCGCAGCGCCTCGTACCAGCGGTCGTCCACCGGCGGCAGCGCGTTCACGTCCAGCGCCAGCTTCAGCAGCAGATCGGCGATCTGCGGATTACGGGCCATGACCGGTCCGTGCATATACGTCCCGAACACGGTCTCGTTGTACGCGCCCTCCGTACCGTCGCCGGTGCCGTTGCCCCGGCCCAGGACGGTCCGCGCGAACGGGCGGGCGGTGGGGCCGAGATGGGTGATGCCCTGGTGGTTCTCGAACCCGGTGAGCTGCGGCAGCCCGAGCCGGGGGTCGATGTCCGCGAGAACGTCGCCCACACAACGCTCGCCCTCGCCGCGGGTCGAGATCACGTCGATCAGCCCCAGGCCCGGCTCCCGCTGGCCGAGGTCGTTGATGAACTCGTGCCCGAGGATCTGGTAGCCGGCGCAGACCGAGAAGATGATCGCGCCGTTCTCGGCGGCCCGGTTCAGCCCGCCGTCGCGGCGCAGCCGCTCGGAGGCCAGCCGCTGCGGGCGGTCCTCACCGCCGCCGATCAGATAGATATCGCCGGACGTGGGGATCGGCTGGTCGCTGCGGACGTCGACCCGCTGGACGTCGAGGCCGCGCTGCCGGGCCCGCCGCTCCACGACCAGCGCATTGCCCTGGTCGCCGTAGGTGGACAGCAGGTCGGGGTAGACCCAGACCAGACGCAGGCTGTTGTCGGCCATGCTGGATATAGCCTTTCTCGGTTCTCCGGAGGTCCTGCGGTCAGTTGCCCACGCGGCGGCGGACGTCCTGGAACGCGGTGTAGTTCGCGATCAGCTCGATCCGGCCGGGCGGCGCCATGGCGATCGCGTCGTCGACGGTGTCGCAGACCCGGAAGTCCAGGCCCGCGACCTCCAGCCGGACGGCCAGGTCCAGCCTGCGGTCACCGATCACCATGATCGGGTGCCCGGCGAGCCGGGTGTAGTCGACGTCCCACAGCCAGGATGTGTCCGTGCCGTCGGCGCCGCGCGCGTTCACCGAGAGGATCACCGGGGTCGGCGGCGGGTCGATCAGTGAGAAGGTCTCCAGCCAGCCGGCCGGGTTCTTCGCCAGCAGCAGCCGCAGCTCACGGTTCTGGAAGCTGACCACGTCATAGCGGCCCGCGACGGCCTGGACCTGGTACATCCGCTCCAGCGCCACCTGCGGCGGCACCCCGAAGCAGGCGGCGACGGCCGCCGAGGTGGCCGCGTTCGCCTTGTTGGCGCGGCCCGGGAGCTGCAGGTGGATCGGCCAGGCCGAGCCGTGCGGGTCGAGTACGTGGTTGCCGCTGAGCACCCAGCTCGGCGCCGGACGGCGGAAACCGCACTCGCCGCAGAACCAGTCGTCGCCCGGCCGCTGCATCACACCGCCGCAGGCGGGGCACGACCAGGCGTCGTCCTTCCACTCCTGCCCCGCGGCCACCCACACCACATGGGGGGAGGAGGACGCGGCCCACACCACCAGCGGATCGTCCGCGTTGGCGATCACGACGGCCTTGGAGCCCGCGAGGCCCTCACGCCACTTCTCCGCCAGCATCCGGGTCTCGGCGGCCCGGTCGAGCTGGTCCCGGGAGAGGTTCAGCAGCGCGATCGCCTTCGGCGTCACATCGCGCGCCACACCCGCCAGATACTTCTCGTCGACCTCGATGACGCCGAACTTGGCGTCCGAGCCGCCCGCCAGCGCGGAGGTGATCCCGGCGGGCATATTGGCGCCCAGGGCGTTGGAGACCACCGGTCCGGCGGCCCGCAGGGCCTCCGCGATCAGCCGCGTGGTCGTGGTTTTGCCGTTCGTGGCCGACACAAGGACCACGTCCAGGTGCTGCGCCAGCCGCCCCAGCAGATCGGGGTCGAGTTTGAGCGCGACCTTTCCGCCGATCACCGAACCGCTGCCGCGTCCGGCCGCGCGTGACACCGCCGCCGCTGCCTTGCCGGCCGTCACGGCGAGCTTGGCGCGTGGCGTCAGTGGCTCCGAGGTGCCTGCCATGGTCCTTGATCCTCCTTGCATCGGTCGACCCCAGCCTATCCAGGTCCGGCCCGGCCGCCTTACCGCGGCACCGCGCCACGCGGACCCGGGCGGCCGGAACGTACTCTTGCGCCCATGCGAAACCGGCCGATCCCCGGCAGTTCCGGACGCGTACGGCCCGTGAGCCTGTTCCGCGATCCGGTGCTGCACACCCCTTGTGAGACCGTCACCGACTTCGGACCCGGGCTGCACCGGCTCGTCGAGGACCTGTTCGCGACGATGTACGCGGCCCGGGGGGTGGGTCTGGCGGCCAATCAGGTGGGGGTGGGGCTGAGGGTGTTCGTCTACGACTGCCCCGACGACGAGGACGTCCGGCACCTCGGGCATCTCGTCAACCCCCGGCTGGTCGAGGCCGACGGCCTCGAACTGCGCGGGCCCGAGGGCTGTCTCTCGCTGCCCGGCCTGGAAGCGGGCACCCCGCGGTACGACCGGGCCGTGGTCGAGGGCTTCACCGTCGCCGGTGTGCCGGTACGGGTGGAGGGCACCGGGTTCTTCGCACGCTGCCTCCAGCACGAGACCGACCATCTCGACGGGGTCGTGTACGCCGACCGGCTCACCGGTCTGCGCCGTAGCAGGCTGCTGCGCGCGGTCGCACGGGCACCCTGGGCCGAGGCCTCCGTACGCCGCCCGGCCGGGTAGGGCGCGGTTCAGAAACCGGGGCTGCCGTCGCGGTCGGCGACGGAGGAGAGACGCCCCCACAGCAGATCGGTGAGATCGTCGACGAGTTCGGCGCGGGAGCACGGGCGCTCCCGGAGCCACCAGTCGCCCGCGGCGTGCATCATGCCCACGATGCCGTGTCCCCAGACCCGGGCCCGCCGGGCGCCGTCCGGGCCGAGGTCGACCCGGTCCCCGATGACCTGGGCCAGCTCCTCGCCCAGCCGCCGCAGCAGGGGAGCGGAGTGCCGTCCGATGTCGAATCCGGCCTCCGGCTGCGGGGACTGGTCCGCCGGGGCGGTCGCGGCCGTCGCGGCGCTCTCGGCGGGGTGCATCAGGAAGCGGTACACCTGCGGGCGTGCCTCGATGGCGGCGAGATAGGTGTCGAGGGTGGCGGCGACCCGCTGCCGGCGGTCGGCGGGGGCGTCGAGGGCCGCGCGCAGCGAGTCCAGCAGAGCGTCGGTATGTCTTCTGGCCAGGGCCCGGTAGAGGCCGCCCTTGTCACCGAAGTGCCGGTAGAGGATCGGCTTGGTGATACCGGCCTCGGCGGCAATGGCGTTCATGGACGCGCCGGGGCCGTCCCGCAGCACCACCCGGTCCGCCGCTTCCAGCAGCTCGCGGCGGCGCTGCCGGGCCGTCCGGTCCTGGTCGGTCACCTGCCGTGTGGTTTCCATAGGTCGTTCTCCCCGCCCCGTCCGATCTGCCTGACGCCTGCGAAAACTAACACCCCCCACGGCCGGGACAGCCGGGCACCGGATCTGTTGACAGGCTCTACCACCCGGTAACAGACTGCCGTTACTGCGAGTAACTCGCGATGGGTGATCACGGCGCCGGAGGGGATATGGCGAACTTCACGTTGGAGCTGAACGAAGAACAGAAGCAGGTGCGGGACTGGCTGCACGGCTTCGCCTCGGACGTGATGCGCCCGGCCGCCGCCGAGTGGGACGAGCGCGAGGAGACCCCCTGGCCGGTGATCCAGGAAGCCGCCAGGATCGGCATCTACTCCCTCGACTTCTACGCCCGGCAGTACTTCGACCCCACCGGCCTCGGTATCCCGCTCGCCATGGAGGAGCTGTTCTGGGGCGACGCCGGGATCGCGCTCTCCATCGTCGGCACCGGACTCGCCGCGGTCGGTGTCCTCACCAACGGCACCGAGGAACAGATCGGGACCTGGATCCCCCAGATGTACGGGGACGAGGACCAGGTCAGGGTCGCGGCCTTCTGCTCCTCCGAACCCGACGCCGGATCCGATGTCGGTGCCCTGCGCACCCGCGCGGTGTACGACGAGGCCAAGGACGAATGGGTGCTCGACGGCACCAAGACCTGGGCCACCAACGGCGGTATCGCCCATGTCCATGTCGTGGTGGCCGTCGTCGCCCCGGAGCTGGGCAGCCGGGGCCACGCCTCGTTCGTCGTCCCGCCGGGGACTCCCGGACTGAGCCAGGGCCAGAAGTTCAGGAAGCACGGTATCCGTGCCTCGCACACCGCCGAAGTGGTCCTGGACGGCGTCCGCGTTCCCGGCGACTGCCTCCTCGGCGGCAAGGAGAAGCTCGACGAGCGGCTCGCCCGCGCCCGGGAGCGGGCCCGCGGCGGACCCGGGGGCGCACGGGTCGGAAACGCCGCCATGGCGACCTTCGAGGCCTCCCGCCCCGCGGTGGGGGCGATGGCGGTCGGCACCGCCCGTGCCGCGTACGAGATCGCCCTCGACTACGCCCGTACCCGCACCCAGTTCGGCCGGCCCGTCATCGACAACCAGGGCATCGCCTTCCAGCTCGCCGATATGCGCACCCGTATCGACGCGGCCCGGCTGCTGGTGTGGCGGGCCTCCTGGATGGCGGCCGCGGGCAAGCCCTTCGACGCCGCCGAAGGATCGATGTCCAAGCTCTACGCGGGCGAGGTCGCCAAGGACGTCACCGCGCGGGCCGTACAGATACTCGGCGGCAACGGCTTCACCCGCGACTACCCGGTGGAGCGTATGCACCGGGACGCCGCCATCTACACGATCTTCGAGGGGACCAGCGAAATCCAGCGGCTGGTGATCGCCCGGACCCTCTCCGGTGTCCCCATCCGCTGACCGGGCGCCCCGGAGCCCGGGGCTCCGGGGCGCGGCAGCGCGTCAGACGGGCAGCAGCCGCCCGATCGCCGCGACCAGCTCCGGCGCGTCCGGCTCCGTCCGGGGCCGGAACCGGCCGGCGACCGTACCGTCCGGGCCGATCAGGAACTTCTCGAAGTTCCACTGCACATCACCGGCCGCGCCCTCCGCATCGGCCGTCCGGGTCAGCTCCGTGTACAGCGGATGCCGCCCGGCTCCGTTGACGTCGGTCTTCTCCAGCATCGGGAAGGTCACTCCGTACGTCGCCGAGCAGAACACCCCGATCTCCTCGGCGCTGCCCGGCTCCTGCCCGCCGAACTGGTTGCATGGCACACCCACGACGGTGAAACCGCGCTCGGCGTACTCCTTCTGGAGCCGCTCCAGACCGGCGTACTGGGGCGTAAGACCGCACTTGGACGCCACGTTCACCACCAGCACCACCGAACCCCGGTGGGCCGCCAGGGACGTCGGCTCGCCGTCCAGGGTCCGCAGGGGAATGTCGTACACCGTCGTCATCTCAGAACTCCTCGTCTCGGCAGACATCAGGGGCGCAAGGGGGGCCGGGGAACCGGCAGCGGGTCCCTCAGGCGGTGTGCAGCGGGCGGAACAGCCCCTCCTGCACCACGGAGACCAGCAGTTCGCCCGCACGGTTGTAGATCCGGCCCCGGGCCAGGCCCCGGCCGCCGGTGGAGATCGGCGACTCCTGGTCGTACAGGAACCACTCGTCCGCCCGGAACGGCCGGTGGAACCACATCGCGTGGTCCAGGGACGCCATGTCGTACCCCCGCCGCCCCCAGAGCGGTTCAACGGGGATCCGCACCGCGTCCAGCAGTGTCATATCACTCGCGTACGTCAGCGCGCAGGTATGCACCAGCGGATCGTCGCCGAGCGGGCCCATCGCCCGCATCCACACGGCGCTGCGCGGGTCGGACTCCTTCTCCTTCACCTCTTCCGGCGTCCACCGCAGCTTCTCCGTGTACCGGATGTCGAAGGGCTGGCGGCGGGCCATCCGCTCCAGCGGCTCCGGCAGCGCGCCCAGATGCTCCCGGATCTCGTCCGCCACCTTCGGCAGCGTCTCGGGGTCCGGGAAATCGGCCCGCGGCGGCAGCTGGTGCTCGATGCTCCCGGACTCGGGCAGGTGGAAGGAGGCCGTCAGATTGAAGATCGTCCGGCCCTCCTGCACCGCCGTGACCCGGCGCGTGGTGAAGGAGCGGCCGTCCCTGACCCGCTCGACCTGGTAGACGATCGGCACCCCGGGCCGGCCCGGACGGAGGAAGTAGGCGTGCAGCGAGTGCACCGGACGCTCGCCGTCCGTGGTGCGGCCCGCCGCCACCAGGGCCTGCCCCGCGACCTGGCCGCCGAAGACCCGCTGAAGGGACTCGTCGGGGCTGAGTCCGCGGAAGATGTTCACCTCGATGCGTTCCAGGTCGAGCAGATCGACCAGACGCTCCACCGGATTCGTCATCGCACTTCCCTCATTCGTTTCGCCGGTGCGTGGACCCCGCCGGGCGCCGGGGTCACAGCTGCCCCACGGCCGTGACCCGGACGACCGCCCGGCCCTCTTCGTCGGAGGCCGCGAGGTCGACCTCGGCGCTGATCCCCCAGTCGTGGTCGCCGTTCGGATCGGCGAAGATCTGCCGGACCCGCCACAGACCGTGCGGCTCGTCCTCCTCGATGAGCAGCAGCTTGGGGCCGCGCGCGTCCGGACCGGTGCCCAGATCGTCGTACTCGTCCCAGTACGCGTCCATGGCCTCGCCCCAGGCGTCCGCGGTCCAGCCCGACTCCTCGTCCAGCTCGCCCAGGACGCCCACCTTGTCCAGGGCCGCCAGCTCCACCCGCCGGAACATCGCGTTCCGGACCAGGACCCGGAAGGCACGGGCATTGGCCGTGACCGGCCTGACCTGGTCCGCCCTCTCCTGGGCCTCCTCGGCGGACTCCACCTCGGGATTGGCCAGCTGCTCCCACTCGTCCAGCAGCGACGAGTCCACCTGGCGCACCATCTCGCCCAGCCAGGCGATCAGATCCTGGAGGTCCTCCGACTTCAGATCGTCCGGGATCGTGTGCTCCAGCGCCTTGTACGCGCCCGCCAGATAGCGCAGCACGATGCCCTCGGTCCGCGCCAGCTCGTAGAACGAGGTGAACTCGGTGAACGACAGCGCCCGTTCGTACATGTCCCGGATCACGGACTTCGGCGAGACCGGATGGTCGCCGACCCAGGGGTGGCTCTTGCGGTAGACGTCGTACGCGTGCCACAGCAGCTCCTCCAGCGGTTTCGGGTACGTCACCTCCTGGAGCCGCTCCATCCGCTCCTCGTACTCGACGCCGTCCGCCTTCATCGCGGCCACCGCCTCGCCGCGCGCCTTGTTCTGCTGGGCGGCCAGGATCTGCCGGGGGTCGTCCAGCGTCGACTCCACCACGGAGACCATGTCCAGCGCGTACGACGGCGACTCCGGGTCCAGCAGCTCGAAGGAGGCGAGCGCGAAGGTCGACAGCGGCTGGTTCAGCGCGAAGTCGTGCTGGAGGTCGACGGTCAGCCGGACGATCCGGCCCTGGGCGTCGGGCTCGGGCAGCCGCTCGACGACCCCGCCGTCCAGCAGCGAACGGTAGATCGCGATGGCCCGCCGGATATGCCGCAGCTGGTTGCGGCGCGGCTCGTGGTTGTCCTCCAGGAGGTGCCGCATCGCGTCGAAGGCGTTGCCCGGACGGGCGATCACCGACAGCAGCATCGTGTGCGTCACATTGAACCGCGAGGTCAGCGGCTCCGGATCGGATTCGATCAGCTTCTCGAAGGTCGAGTCCGACCAGGCGACAAAACCCTCCGGAGCCTTCTTGCGGACGACCTTGCGGCGCTTCTTCGGATCGTCGCCCGCCTTGGCCAGCGCCTTCTCGTTCTCGATGACGTGCTCGGGGGCCTGGGCGACGACCAGACCCGCCGTATCGAAACCGGCCCGCCCCGCGCGGCCCGCGATCTGGTGGAACTCGCGGGCCCGCAGGGTGCGGACGCGGCTGCCGTCGTACTTGGTCAGGGCCG
Source organism: Streptomyces sp. NPDC094448 (assembly GCF_044763775.1). Classification (NCBI taxonomy): domain Bacteria; kingdom Bacillati; phylum Actinomycetota; class Actinomycetes; order Kitasatosporales; family Streptomycetaceae; genus Streptomyces; species Streptomyces sp. NPDC094448. The sequence continues at coordinate 128,421 of NZ_JBIWGU010000015.1, forward strand.
TGAACAGCACCGTACGGATCGGGACATTCACCCCGACGCCGAGCGTGTCCGTACCGCAGATCACCTTCAGCAGGCCCGCCTGCGCCAGCTTCTCCACCAGCCTGCGGTACTTCGGCAGCATGCCCGCGTGGTGGACCCCGATACCGTGCCGGACGTACCGCGAGAGGTTGCGGCCGAACTTCGTGGTGAAGCGGAAGTTCCCGATCAGCTCGGCGATCTGTTCCTTCTCCTCGCGCGAGCACATGTTGATGCTCATCAGGGACTGCGCCCGCTCCACCGCCGCCGCCTGGGTGAAGTGCACGATGTACACCGGCGCCTGCCGGGTCTGGAGCAGTTCGGTCAGCGTCTCCGTGATCGGGGTGCGCCGGTACTCGTAGGAGAGCGGGACCGGGCGGGTCGCCGAGCGGACCACCGCGGTCGGGCGGCCGGTACGGCGCGTCAGGTCCTGCTCGAAGCGCGAGACGTCCCCGAGCGTCGCCGACATCAGCACGAACTGCGCCTGCGGCAGCTCCAGCAGCGGGATCTGCCAGGCCCAGCCGCGGTCCGGCTCCGCGTAGAAGTGGAACTCGTCCATCACGACCTGGCCGATATCGGCGTTCCTGCCGTCGCGCAGTGCGATGGACGCCAGCACCTCGGCGGTGCAGCAGATCACCGGCGCGTCGGCGTTGACGGACGCGTCACCGGTCAGCATGCCGACGTTCTCGGTGCCGAAGAGCTTGCAGAGATCGAAGAACTTCTCCGACACCAGCGCCTTGATGGGCGCCGTGTAGAAGGTGACCTCGTCCCGGGCCAGCGCCGCGAAGTGCGCCCCCGCAGCCACCATCGACTTCCCCGAGCCGGTGGGCGTGGAGAGGATCACGTTCGCCCCCGACACCACTTCGATCAGCGCCTCCTCCTGCGCCGGGTACAGCGAGAGGCCCCGGCCCTCCGCCCAGGAGGAAAAAGCCTCGAAGAGGGCATCGGGGTCGGCATCCGGCGGCAGCTGATCAATGAGGGTCACGCCCCCCATCTTGCCTGGCGCACCCCGATCGGTTCACCCCGGACCGGGGATCCGGGCGGCGCAGGCAAGATCACGGACGGTACGCTGCCCTGTCGGCCGGGGGGTGCCCGGACGCGGAGCGGCCCGGTGGTACGGGGCCGGCGCGGCCGGACCGAACGGGGAGGGACCGGTTCCGCCGGGCCGGCGCGCAGACGACGACACAACGACGGCGATCCGCGGGACGGTCGGCGACGGCCGGGACCGGGGACGGCCGGGGGCGGGGACACCATGATGGGACCGGCACACTCACTGTCCGGAGCGGCGGCGTGGCTGGGGGTGGGGGCCGCGACCGCGGCGGCCGGACACGCCATGCCCTGGCCGGTGCTCGTCGTCGGGGCGCTGATCTGCGCGGGCGCCGCGCTCGCCCCCGACCTCGACCACAAGGCGGCGACGATCTCCCGCGCCTTCGGCCCCGTCTCCAAGGCGCTCTGCGAAATCGTCGACAAACTCTCCTTCGCCGTCTACAAGGCGACCAGGAAACCCGGCGACAAGCGCCGCACCGGGGGGCACCGCACCCTGACCCACACCTGGGTGTGGGCCGTGCTGATCGGCGGCGGCGCGTCCGCGCTGGCCGTGACCGGCGGACGCTGGGCGGTCCTCGCGATCCTCTTCGTCCATCTGGTGCTGGCGGTCGAAGGGCTGCTGTGGCGGGCCGCGCGGGTCTCCAGCGATGTCCTCGTCTGGCTGCTGGGCGCCGCCGGCGCCTGGATTCTGGCCGGGGTCCTGGACCAGCCGGGCAACGGCTCCGACTGGTTGTTCACCGCGCCCGGCCAGGAGTACCTCTGGCTGGGGCTGCCGATTGTGCTGGGCGCCCTCGTCCACGACATCGGCGACTCCCTGACCGTGTCGGGCTGTCCGATCCTCTGGCCGATCCCCATCGGCAACAAGCGCTGGTACCCCATCGGCCCGCCGAAGGCGCTGCGCTTCCGGGCCGGGAGCTGGGTGGAACTGAAGGTGCTGATGCCGGTGTTCATGCTGCTCGGGGGAGTGGGCGGAGCGTCGGCGCTGAACGTGTTCTGACGGGGTTTCTGACGGGGGTGGGTGCGTTGCCCCGGTGCTCCCGGGCCCCGGTACCGGGAGCACACGGGTCGGGGCGTACGGCGCGGCGGCCCTTCCGGCGCCGTTGTCCCGGTCCGCTGTGTCCCGGTCCGGTGCCGTGTCCGGTCCGGTGCCTGTGCGCTCCGGCGACGGACCGGGGGGATCCGGCCCGACTCGGCGGGGCCGCCGGGGCCGCTTCTTCGGGGAGAAATCCGGCAGGGGAAAATTCCGTCACCCGTTCGGTACGGGTTGTCCACAGGGGGTGGCGGAGCGGGACCGTCCGGGCCTACGGTCCGATCAGCCGCCGATGTGGCGGCCCAGTCGTCCCGGCCGCTCCGGCTCCTGTGCCGCCGCGGCCCGCGCACCCGGGAGCGCTTATGCGCCGTCGCCGTCCGACCACGGTCCTGCTCGCCCTCACCGCCTCCACGGCACTGCTGATCGGCGGCGCGGGACAGCTCGCCAAGATGATCATTCCCGACTCGCCGCGTGCCGCGTCCGCCGAGGTGGCCCCGGTACTCATCGGCGGTTTCCTCATCGGCGCGGCCGCCCAGCTCGCGAGCGGCGGCGGCGACGCGGACGCGCCGGACCGGGTCATATCGGCGATGAACAAGGCGGAGCTGGTCGGAGCCTGACGCCGGATCCGGTCCTCCGGCGGTGCCCCGGAGGCCGTCCGGCCGGGTCCGGGCGCCGCGGGCGGCGCCGCGTCGGGTATCGGGCGGCCGGACCGGGCCACGGGCCGGCGGGTGCGCTCATCCGGTGTGCCTTCCGGAGTGCCTTCCGGTGTGCTGGAGGGTCCGGTCCGCGCCCCGGGGGGAACCGGCCGCCGGGCCGGTGGGCGGACGGAGGTCGCCCGTCCTCCGCCCCATCCGGCCCGGGAGCGGTTCCGTCAGCCGTGCCAGGACCGCCAGAGCGCCGAGTAGGGCCCGCCCGCTGCGACCAGTTCGTCGTGGTGGCCCAGTTCGGTGATCCGGCCCGCCTCGACCACCGCGATCACATCCGCGTCGTGCGCGGTGTGCAACCGATGCGCGATCGCCACCACGGTACGGCCCTCCAGCACCCGCGACAGCGAACGCTCCAGCTCCCGCGCGGCCCGTGGATCCAGCAGGGACGTCGCCTCGTCGAGCACCAGGGTGTGCGGATCCGCCAGCACCAGCCGGGCCAGCGCGATCTGCTGCGCCTGGGCGGGTGTCAGCGCCAGACCGCCGGAACCGACCTCCGTGTCCAGACCGTCCGTCAGCGCCCGCGCCCAGCCGTCCGCGTCGACGACGGCGAGCGCATCCCACAGCTCACCGTCCGGTGCCCCGTTCCGCGCCAGCCGCAGATTGTCCCGGAGCGACCCGACGAACACATGGTGCTCCTGATTGACCAGCGCCACATGCTCCCGCACCCGCTCGGCGGACATCCGGGACAGCTCCGCGTCACCGAGGGCGACCCGCCCCGACCGCGGGCCGTAGATCCCGGCGAGCAGGCGGCCCAGCGTCGACTTCCCGGCCCCCGAAGGGCCGACCAGCGCGACCCGGCTCCCCGGCGGTACCGACAGCGATACATCGTGCAGGACGTCGACGCCCTCGCGGTAGCCGAAGCGGACCTCGTCGGCGCGCATATCGCGCCCCTCGGGCCGCAGTTCGGCGTCGCCCGCGTCGGGCTCAATCTCCCGCACGCCCACCAGCCGGGCCAGCGAAACCTGCGCCACCTGCAACTCGTCGTACCAGCGCAGGATGATGCCGACCGGCTCCACCAGCATCTGTGCCAGCAGTGCGCCCGTGGTCAGCTGGCCGATGTCCAGCCAGCCCTTGAGCACGAACACCCCGCCCATCATCAGCACCGAGACGAGGACCACGGTGTGGGCCGTGTTGACCACGGGGAAGAGCACGGAGCGCAGATAGAGCGTGTACCGCTCCCAGGCGGCCCACTCCTCGACCCGCCGGTCCGAGAGCTCGACCCGGCGGCGCCCCAGCCGGTGGGATTCGACCGTGCGGCCCGCGTCGACGGTCTCGGCGAGAGCGGCGGCCACCCCCGCATATCCGGCGGCCCCCGAGCGATAGGCGGAAGGCGCCCGGCGGAAGTACCACCGGCAGGTGACGATCAGCAGGGGCGCGGCGACCAGGACGGACAGGGCCAGCGGCGGTGCCGTGACCGCGAGTCCGGCGATCAGCAGCCCCGCCCACACCACCCCGATGGCGAGCTGCGGCACGGCTTCCCGCATGGCGTTGGCGAGCCGGTCGACGTCGGTGGTGATCCGGGAGAGCAGATCACCGGTCCCCGCGCGCTCCAGCACCCCCGGAGGCAGCCGCACCGACCGGACGAGGAAGTCCTCGCGCAGATCGGCGAGCATCTCCTCGCCGAGCGTCACCCCGCGCAGCGCCACCATCCTGACGAACAGCGTCTGGAGCACCAGCGCGACGGCGAAGAGCGCGATCGTGCGCCCCAGCGGCAGCTCGCGTGCGCCCTCTTCGAGCTGTTCCACCACGGAGCCCAGCAGATAGGGCCCCACCATCGAGGCGAGCACCGCGAGCGCCTGGACCGCGATCAGAGCGGTGAAGGCGCGGCGGTGCCGGCGTATCAGTTCCCCCGCGTAGGACCGTACGGTGGCCGCGCCGGCGACGGGCAAGGTCGTCGCCGACTCGGGGGCCGCCGGATCGTACTCCGGCGGCATCACCCGGAACATGGTCATTCCTCCTGAAGGCTGAAGGTGTGCATGGCAACTGCCGGGCCCGCTGGTCAGGCGGGGACACCGGCGGTCCGTCCGGTGCCGGGCTCCGGCTCACGGGCGACGACGGCCCGGTAGCGGGGCTCGGACCGCAGCAGCTCGCGGTGTGTGCCGACGGCGGCGACGGTGTCGCCGTCCACCAGGACCACCCGGTCCGCCAGGTCGAGCAGCAGGGGCGAGGAGGCGAGGACCACGGTTGTGCGGGTGTCCCGGAGCCGGCGGATGCCCGCGGCGATCCGGGCCTCGGTGTGGGAGTCCACGGCCGAGGTCGGCTCGTCGAGCACCAGCACTTCCGGGTCGGTCACCAGGGAGCGGGCCAGTGCCAGCCGCTGGCGCTGGCCGCCGGAGAGCGACCTGCCGCGTTCCGTGATCGGGGTCTCCATGGGGTCGCCCGCGCCGTGGGTGCCCGTCGCCGCCCGGGCCAGTGCGTCGAGGACGTCGCCGCACTGGGCCGCGCCCAGGGCGTCGGCGGCGGAGACCCGCCCCGACGACGGCACGTCCAGCAGCTCCCGCAGCGTGCCGGAGAGCAGCACCGGCTCCTTGTCCTGGACCAGGACGGCGGTCCGCGCCTCCTCCAGCGGCAGTTCGTCCAGCGGAACCTTCCCGAGGGTCACGGAGGGGGCCGCCGGAGCAGTCGGCGCCGCATCGGGCTCCGGCCCGTCGCCGCCCTGCGCCGGGACGATATCGCCGGCCGGGTGTCCGCCCAGCCGCTCGGCCAGGGTTCCGGCCGCGTCCGGGTCGCCGCAGACGACGGCGGTCAGCAGCCCCTCGGGCGCCAGCAGGCCCGTCACCGGGTCGTACAGATCACCGGTCGGGCTCCCCTGGTCGTGGCCGGTCGTGGTGACCGTCCGCTCCAGCGCCAGGACCCGGGCCGCCCGCTTGGCGGACGGTTTCGAGTACGAGTAGGCCAGGGCGATCTCCTCAACGTTCCGCATCGGGTGCTGGGCCAGCAGTACCGCGCTGTACACCGTGACCAGCTCGCCGACGGTGATCCGGCCGTCGAGGGCCAGCTTGGCCCCGTACGCCACCACTGTCAGCATCAGCGCGCCGGGCAGCAGCACCTGTACGGCGGAGATCAGCGACCAGGTGCGGGCGGCGCGGACGGCGGCGCCGCGCACCTCCTGCGAAGCCTCCCGGTAGCGGTTCAGGAAGAGTTCCTCGCCGCCGATACCGCGCAGTACCCGCAGTCCCGCCACCGTGTCGGCGGCCAGCTCGGTGGCGTATCCGGCCTTCTCGCGCTGGATATCGGCGCGGGCGGAGGCGTGCGGCAGCAGCGGCAGCACCGCCAGGGCGACGACGGGGAAGCCGATGGCGACCACGACGCCGAGCGCCGGCTGGTAGACGACCAGCGCGGCACAGACGATGACCACCGTCGTCGCGGCGGCTACGAAGCGTGACACCGCCTCGACCATCCAGCCGATCTTCTCCACATCGCCGGTCGAAACGGCGACGACCTCGCCCGCCGCGACCCTGCGGGTCAGGACGGAGCCGAGGCCGGCGGTCTTCCGGGCCAGCAGCTGCTGGGTGCGGGCCGCGGCGGTGATCCAGTTGGTGACGGCCGCCCGGTGCAGCATCGCGTCCCCCAGCGCGATGGCGATGCCCAGCCCGGCGATCAGCAGCCCCGCGAGGGCCAGCCCTCCGCCGTCCCGGTCGACCACTGCCTGGACGGCGATTCCGGTACCCACCGCCAGACCGGCGATGGCGAGCTGGTTCAGCAGACCCCAGCCGAGGGCTCTCGCCTGACCGCCGAGCTGATGCCGGAAGAGCCAGACCAGAAATCGCGCGCCCGAACGCACATCAGGTTTACCGGGATCTCTGTAGGGAAGATTGTGGATCTGCATCATGTCCCAGCACAGGTCGAGGGTGGTGCAAACCGTGCAAGGTTCGCTCCACCGGGCCCGATTGCGCAATCGGTTTTCGGGCGTTGTGAGCACCTCCACAGGAGGTCGGGAGCGGCAGCCGCGCCGGGCTCCCGCTCCCTCGGGCCCTCCACCGCACTCGGGTTCAAGAGGGACTCTTCGGATCAGTCCGAAGGTTTGGCCGAATCCACACCCGACCGGGTCCGCCGCCACTCGCCCCGGGTGAAGTCGGGGATCGGCAGCGGAGCGCCCTGGGCCTTGATCGACAGATGGCTCAGCGGCACCGGCGCCGTCCAGACCGCCGCGTCGTACACATCGAAGTCGGGTACCAGCCCGAGACGCATGGTCTGCACGAGACGGAAGAGCATGAGGTAGTCCATGCCGCCGTGGCCGCCGGGCGGATTGGCGTGCTCCTTCCACAGCCAGTGGTCCCAGTCGGCGTACCGTGCGAAATCGCCCCAGCGGTGGTCCGTGTGGTCGGGCTCGACGTAGATCCGCGCCGGATAGTCCTCGAAGACGCCCTTGGTGCCGCCGAGGCTGTTGATCCTGCTGTACGGGTGCGGGGTCGACACATCGTGCTCCAGCCTGATGATCCGGCCCTTGGCCGTCCGCACCATGCTGACCGTGCGATCCGCGGAGACGTACGACTCCTTGAAGCTCGGGTCGCCGGGTGCCATATGCGCCTCGCGGTACTCGGCGAGGCCGAGCGCCGGGGTGCCGAAGCTGGAGATGCTGACGACCCGGTCCCCGCGGTTGACGTCCATATAGTTCGCCACCGGGCCGAATCCGTGGTTCGGATAGAGATCGCCGCGCAGCCTGGTGTGCCAGAGCCGCCGCCACGGCCCCTCGTAGTAGTCCGGGTCGAACATCAGCTCGCGCAGATCGTGGTTGTACGCGCCCGCTCCGTGCAGCAGCTCCCCGAACAGGCCCGCGTGTGCCATCCGCAGGACTCGCATCTCGTTCCTGCCGTAGCAGCAGTTCTCCAGCTGCATGCAGTGGCGGCGGGTGCGCTCGGAGAGGTCGACCAGGGCCCACAGCTCGTCGAGCCGCATGGCGACGGGACACTCCACACCGACGTGCTTGCCGCCGAGGAGCGCGGCCTCGGCCATGGGGAAGTGGGTCTCCCAGGGGGTGGCGACATAGACCAGGTCGAGGTCCCCGCGCTCGCAGAGGCCGAGGTAGTCGTCCTCGCCCTTGGCGTAGACGGCGGGGGAGGGCTGTCCGGCCGCCACGACCTTGGCGGCGGCGCGTTCGCATGCGGCCTTCACCGGGTCGCAGAGGGCGACGACTCTCACCCCGGGCAGGGCGAGGAACAGGTCGATCATGCTGCCGCCGCGGTTGCCGAGGCCGATGATGCCGACCCGTACGGTGCTGCGGCGCTCGAAGGGGACACCGGCCATGGTCCGGCCGCGGCGCGGGGGAGCGGCGGCGTATCCGCCGGCCGCGGATACCTCGTCGGCGGCTTCTGCCGCGGCGGCCGGTGGGGCGGCGAAGGCTCCGGCGGCCCCGGCGGCGACCCCCGCTCCGGCGACCCCGGCGGAGGTCCGCAGCACGGACCGCCGGGTGGGTCCGCCGGAGGGCAGGTGAGAGTCCGGGACATCGTTGTCGTTGCCGGAACCGTGGTCAGGTGTGGCTGCGTCGTTCATCGACCCTCCAGTGGGGGAGCTGATGGTGCGCTGCTGTTACTGAACCTCGGTCAGCACGATGGAGGCTGAGATCGCTGATGCGCAAGAGGGCCGCTGGGGCAGGTGAGTTGGAACCGCGACCGGTGGCCGGTTGGGCGCCCTTGCGGGCCGGGTGGCCGTGCGCTTCGCGGTCGGTGGCCGTGGGGGAGTGTTCCTGAAGGCGATGTGCGGGGCGGAGTGCCGGAGTGGGCGAGGCCGACGGGAACGGGAAGGGGTGCGGAGTAGGGTCGCAGGTCACAGAGGGTGTTCCCCGCGGGTGCGGGGGTGGTCCCATCGACCAAGCCGTCGCGGCGTTCGAAGCGGCGTGTTCCCCGCGGGTGCGGGGGTGGTCCGCGCGGCATGTCGGCGCCGACGGCGCGCACGGTGTGTTCCCCGCGGGTGCGGGGGTGGTCCGAGCCGTCTGGGCAGGCCCGCGGTGCGCGGGGCGTGTTCCCCGCGGGTGCGGGGATGGTCCGGCGCAGGACTACGTGGTTGACCAGGGCGGCCGGTGCTCCCCGCAGGGGCGGGGATGGTCCGGTCTCGGCGGCCGTCTGGACGTACTGGGCGTGGTGCTCCCCGCGCCCGCGGGGATGCTCCCCGCCGGGCCCGGCCCGGTGTCGTGCCGGGCTCGTGGTCCCCGCTCCGCGGGGCTCCGTGTCAGCAGGTGTGCGGGCCCGCGTCCACCAGGGTCGACAGCAGGGCGCCGAAGTCCGCGCGCTGGCGGGGGGTGAGCGGGGACAGGATGTCCTCCGCCGCCGCGCGGCGGGCCTCCCGCAGGGCGCGGAGGGTGGCGCGGCCGGTGTCGGTCAGCTCCACCCGTATCACCCGGCGGTTCTCCGCGTCGGGGGCCCGGCGGACCCGGCCCGCCGCCTCCAGGCCGTCCACCAGGGTGGTCACCGCGCGCGGCACCACCTCCAGACGGGCCGCGAGGTCGGCCATCCGCGGCGGCCGCTCCTCCTGGGCGAGGGCGCGGAGCAGCCGTGACTGCGCGGGTGTGATCACCACTCCGGCCGACTCCAGCCTGCGCTGCTGACTGCGGTGGATCCGCCGGCTCAGCCGCAGCAGCTGCTCGGCCAGCAGGCCGTCGGGCTCGGGTGTGGTCATACGGGAACAATATCAGGATGTTATTCATTGTGCACATAGGTAACTATGAACTATGCTCGCTTTGCCGTCGTGTCGGACGGCGACCCGGGCGGGCCCGGTGCCGGGCCGCGGAGGGAGACCATGCGCCACGAAACGTCCAGCTGGACACCCCCGGCTCGTACGCCGGATCAGCCGCCCGCGCAGGTGCGGCGGATCCTCCGGCTCTTCCGTCCCTACCGGGGCCGGCTCGCCCTCGTCGGGCTGCTCGTCGGCGCGTCGGCGCTGGTCTCCGTCGTCACCCCGTTTCTGCTGAAGGCCGTTCTCGACACCGCGATCCCGCAGGGCCGCACCGGACTCCTCGGCCTGCTGGCCCTCGGCATGATCCTCGCCGCCGTGCTCAACAGCGTCTTCGGGGTGCTCCAGACGCTGATCTCGACCACGGTCGGCCAGCGCGTGATGCACGATCTGCGGACCGCCGTCTATGCCCGGCTCCAGCAGATGCCCCTGGCCTTCTTCACCCGGACGCGCACCGGCGAGGTCCAGTCCCGGATCGCCAATGACATCGGCGGGATGCAGGCGACCGTCACCTCCACCGCCACCTCCCTGGTCTCCAACCTCACGGCCGTGGTCGCGACCGTCGTCGCCATGCTCGCGCTCGACTGGCGGCTCACGGTGGTCTCGCTGCTCCTGCTGCCGGTGTTCGTCTGGATCAGCCGACGGGTCGGCCGCGAGCGCAAGAAGATCACCACGCACCGGCAGAAGCAGATGGCGTCGATGGCCGCCACGGTGACGGAGTCCCTCTCGGTCAGCGGCATCCTTCTGGGGCGCACCATGGGGCGGGCCGACTCGCTGACCCGCTCCTTCGAGCGGGAGTCCGAGCAGCTCGTCGATCTGGAGGTCCGGTCCAGCATGGCCGGGCGCTGGCGGATGGCCGTGATCGGCATCGTCATGGCGGCGATGCCCGCCGTCATCTACTGGGCCGCAGGTCTGGCCCTGACCCACGGCGGGGCGGCGATCTCCATCGGGACCCTGGTCGCCTTCGTCTCCCTCCAGCAGGGGCTGTTCCGGCCCGCGGTCAGCCTGCTCTCCACCGGGGTGGACATGCAGACGTCGCTCGCCCTGTTCCAGCGGATCTTCGAATATCTCGACCTGCCGGTGGACATCACCGAGCCCGAGCGGCCCGTCAGACTGGAGAAGACCCGTGGCGAGGTCCGCTTCGAAGGGGTCCGCTTCGGGTACGAGGCCGGGCAGCCCCCGACGCTCGACGGTATCGACATCACCGTTCCGGCGGGCCGCAGCCTCGCGGTGGTGGGCCCCACGGGTTCCGGCAAATCGACCCTGAGCTATCTCGTACCCCGGCTGTACGACGTGACCGGCGGCCGGGTCACCCTCGACGGCGTCGACGTCCGCGACCTCGACTTCGACAGCATCGCCCGGTCCGTCGGCGTCGTCTCCCAGGAGACGTACCTCTTCCATGCCTCCGTCGCCGAGAACCTGCGCTTCGCCAAACCCGACGCCACCGACGCCGAGCTGGAGACGGCGGCCCGCGCCGCCCAGATACACGACCACATCGCCGGTCTCCCCGACGGCTACGACACCTTGGTGGGCGAGCGCGGCTACCGCTTCTCGGGCGGTGAGAAACAGCGGCTGGCCCTGGCCCGGACGATTCTGCGGGACCCGCCCGTACTCGTCCTCGACGAAGCGACCAGCGCCCTCGACACCCGTACCGAACACGCCGTGCAGCAGGCCATCGACGCGCTCTCGGCGGGGCGCACCACGATCACCATCGCCCATCGGCTGTCGACCGTCCGGGACGCGGACGAGATCGTGGTCCTCGACGCCGGCCGGATCGCCGAACGGGGCACGCACGACGAACTGCTGGCGCTGGAGGGCCGCTACGCCGAGCTGGTCCGCGGCGCTGCCCGGGAGGCCGTACCGGCGGTGCCGTGACCCTTCCCGCCGCCCCCGCCGGGGCGCGCGGCCGGGTTCGCGACGCGCGGAGCGGGCGAACGGGCCCGCCCGGGACCCGCCCCGGGCCGTTCAGCCCGACGGTACGAGCGAGGGCTCGCGCTCCAGGAGCTTCCGGATCTCCGTGACCGCGGCCCGCCCGGCCCGGTTGGCGCCGATCGTCGAGGCGGACGGCCCGTATCCGACCAGATGGATCCGCTCGTCACGGACCGCGCGTGTGCCGTCCATCCGGATCCCGCCGCCCGGCTCCCGCAGCCGCAGCGGCGCCAGATGCTCCAGGGCCGCCCGGAAGCCGGTCGCCCAGACGATGGCGTCCGCGTCGACGATCCGGCCGTCGTCCCAGGCCACCCCGGTGGGTGTGATCCGGTCGAACATCGGCAGCCGGTCGAGCACCCCGTTCGCCCGTGCCTCGCGGATCGCGTCCGTCAGCGGCAGCCCGGTCACGGACACCACGCTCCGCGGCGGCAGCCCGTTCCGTACCCGCTCCTCGACCAGGGCCACCACCGAGCGGCCCGCGTTCTCGTCGAAGGGCCCCTCCCGGAAGACCGGCGGCCGCCGGGTCACCCAGGTGGTCGCGGCGGCGTGTTCCGCCAGCTCCATCAGATGCTGCGTCCCCGACGCCCCGCCGCCGACGACCACGACCCGCTGCCCCGCGAACTCCACGGGCCCCGGATACCCCGCCGTGTGCACCTGACGCCCCCGGAAGGTCTCCTGCCCCGGATAGCGCGGCCAGAAGGGCCTGTCCCAGGTCCCGGTGGCGTTGATCAGCGCCCGCGCCGACCAGTTCCCCGCCGGCGACTCCACGAGCAGCCGCCCGCCCTCGCCCTCCCGGACCGCCGTCACCTCCACCGGCCGCCGCACCCGCAGCCCGAACCGCTCCTCGTACTCCCGGAAGTACTCGCTGATCACCTGGGACGACGGCCGGTCCGGATCCGCCCCGGTCAGCTCCATGCCCGGCAGCGCGTGCATACCGTGGACCCTCCCGTACGTGAGGGAGGGCCAGCGGAACTGCCAGGCGCCGCCGGGCCCGGGGGAGTGGTCGAGCACCACGACATCCCGGTCCGGCACCAGCCCGATCCGCCGCAGATGGTAGGCCGCCGACAGCCCGGCCTGTCCGGCACCGACGACGGCCACATCCACATTCCGCGCCCCAGAGTCGTTCATGTTTCTACCAACCCCGGGGGGCCGGTCCCTCTTCCCTCGCGGTCCCCGGCGCATCCGCCGGGGACCGTCAGGGGAGGGTCAGATGACGCCCTGCGCCAGCATGGCGTCGGCGACCCGTTCGAAGCCCGCGATATTGGCGCCCGTCACATAGTCGCCGGGGGCGCCGTACCGTTCGGCGGTTCCGTGGCAGGTGGCGTGGATGTCGTTCATGATGTGCGTCAGCTCGTCCTCGACGCGCTCGGCCGGCCACGACGTACGGGCATGGTTCTGCGCCATCTCCAGGGCACTGACCGCGACCCCGCCCGCGTTGGCCGCCTTCCCGGGGCCGAAGGCGACGCCCGCCTGCTGAAAGAGCTGGACGGCCGCGGGCGTCGTCGGCATGTTCGCGCCCTCCGACACCGCCTTCACCCCGTTGCGGATCAGCGCGGCCGCGGCGCTCTCGTCCAGCTCGTTCTGCGTCGCCGACGGCAGCGCGAGGTCCCCGGGGACCTCCCAGACGAGACCGCCGGGCACAAAGCGGGCAGAGGGGCCCCGGCGCTCGGCATACGTACCGATACGGCCCCGCTCCACCTCCTTGACCTGCTTGAGCAGCGCCACGTCGATGCCCTTCTCGTCCACGACGTACCCGGAGGAGTCCGAGCAGGTCACCGGGTTGGCACCCAGCGCGATGAGCTTCTCGACCGTATGGATTGCGACATTGCCGGACCCGGAGACCACCGCCGTCTGCCCCTCCAGATCCTCGCCGCGCTCACGCAGCATCGCCGCCGTGAACAGCACGTTCCCGTATCCGGTCGCCTCCGGGCGGATCAGCGAGCCGCCCCAGCCCCGGCCCTTGCCGGTGAGCACGCCCGCCTCCCAGCGGTTGGTGATACGCCGGTACTGGCCGAAGAGGAAGCCGATCTCCCGGCCGCCGACGCCGATATCCCCCGCGGGCACATCCGTGTGCTCGCCGATGTGCCGGTGCAGCTCCGTCATGAACGACTGGCAGAACCTCATCACCTCGGCGTCGCTGCGCCCGTGCGGATCGAAGTCGCTGCCGCCCTTGCCGCCCCCGATGCCGAGACCGGTCAGCGCGTTCTTGAAGATCTGCTCGAAGCCCAGGAACTTGACGACTCCCAGGTCGACCGAGGAGTGGAAGCGCAGACCGCCCTTGTACGGGCCCAGTGCGCTGTTGAACTCGACACGGAAACCGCGGTTGACGTGCACCCGCCCCCGGTCGTCCTGCCACGGCACCCGGAAGACGATCTGCCGTTCCGGCTCGCACAGCCGCTCCACGAGCCCGGCCTCGGTGTACTCGGGGCGGGCCGCGAGCACCGGCGCCAGGGTCTCCAGAACCTCGTGGACGGCCTGGTGGAACTCGGGCTGGCCGGGGTTGCGCTGTTCGATCCCGGCCCGGAGGCCGGCCAGTACGTCCTGTACGTCGGATCGCTTCGTCACGGAATGCCTTTCTGGCGCGGCTGTCACCGGATCCGCCCGGGTTCGGCCCGTCGGGCCCGGTCCGCCATGGAGCGCCCGGCGTCGTTGCCGCACGCAGGGCGAAGTGCATGCAGTGCCCATCCAAACATTCCGGCCGGTTCCCCGGACCGGGCATTCACCCTATGAGATCCGGGTCCGGCACGGTATGCCCCGGACGGCGCGAGGCCGGAGCCGGAGCCGGTCGGCGGCGCTTATCCGGAAGCGACTCCGGGAACCCGTGAACTCCGGGAACCACACGGCACCCGGCGAGCATCGCTAAGGGCGCGACCCCGCGCACCAGGATGCGGGGCGCCGCGCATCCGGGGGGACCGGACGGGCACGATGCAAAGGGCGGGGATCGTGACGTATGCGAAGGGCCGGCCGGGGTGGGCAACCCTCGCCGTGTGCGGGGTGCTGCTGACCGGCTGCACCGGCGACGGCGGCGGTGACGCGAAAAGAGGCGGGCAACCGTCCGCGGGTGGCGCGGTGGTCGCGGCACCCGACCCGGCCGTCTCGCCGGTGCCTGCCGTCAAGGAGGCGGATCCGGGACAGCAGCCCCGGACCCCGGCACAGGCCCGGGCGCTGATCGCGAAACTGATCGCCGGGCCCGGGGACTTCACCGCCGGGGTCCGGAAGGCCACACCGTACGAAAACGATCCCGGCACCTGGTCGGTGCTGCGCCGCAACTGCGTCTGGAACCGCGAACGGCTGCCCCGCGACGTACTGGCGACGCTCACCCGGCACTTCGAGTTGCCCCCGGCCGCGGGCAAGGGCCGGGTACGGCTCTCGGCGACCGTGACCGTCCACCGTACGGGCGCGGAAGCGGCCTGGGAGCAGGCCAGGATGGTGGAGGAGGCACTCCACTGCGACGAGCAGGTACTCCGGCAGGGCGAGCGGCTGACCAAGCTGATGCCCCAGCCCGCCCGGCTCGGTGAGGCCGCCAACCTGTACAGCGAGGACTCCCTGATGGAATCGGGGGAGTGCGTCAGCGACGAGCACGGCGGTCCGTACCCGTACACCTGGCAGCAGGTGACGTACGGCTCGATGGTGGCCTCCGCCTCGGTCTGCGGAGGCCGCGGCTACGACCTCCAGCAGTTGATGAAGATCGTGGTCAACGCCGTTCCCACGATGCAGATCAGGGCCCGCGAGGAGTTCGGGCGCGAACCCGTGGCCAAGGCCGGCAGTCCCTCGCCCGGCGGCACGGCGTCGCCGTCCGACGCGAAGGAGGGCGAGTGATGGAACGGCTCCTCCCGTCCGACCCCTCGCGCCTCGGCGCCTACCGGCTGCTGGGCCGGCTGGGCGCGGGCGGCATGGGTGTGGTCTATCTGGCCCGTGCCGAGAACGGCGATCCGGCCGCGGTGAAGGTCATCCAGCCCGAATTCGCGGCGGAGGACGCGTTCCGGGACCGGTTCCGGCGCGAGGTGGCCACGGCCCGCCGGGTGCGGAGCCCCTGGGTGGTACCGGTACTCGGCGCGGATACGGAGGCCGGATCGCCGTGGCTCGCCACGGCGTTCGTCCCGGGCCCGTCACTGGCCGACGCGGTCGCGGAGTGCGGGGCACTGCCCCCGCGGGCGGTGCGGGTCCTGGGCAAGGTGCTGGCCCGGGCGCTGGCCGCGGTGCACGCGGCGGGTCTGGTGCACCGGGACGTCAAACCCGGCAACGTGCTGCTGGCGATGGACGGCCCCCGGCTGATCGACTTCGGTATCGCCCGCTCCACGGCCGCCGAGGCGACCGAACTGACCTCGGCGGGGATGGTGGTGGGTTCGCCGGGCTTCCTCTCCCCGGAGCAGGCGAGGGCGGGCGCGGTCGGGTCCGCGAGTGATGTCTTCTCCCTGGCCTGCGTACTGGCCTACGCCGCCACCGGCCGCCCGCCGTTCGGCTCCGGAGCGGTGGACGCGCTGCTCTACCGCACCGTGCACGGCACCCCGGATCTGGCGGGCATCCAGGACGGAGAACTGCGGGAGCTGCTCGGCCGCTGCCTCGCCAAGGACCCGGCCGAGCGGCCCTCGGCCGCCGCGGTGGACGGGGCCCTGGCCGGGGACGCACCGGAGGGCACCATCGACTGGCTGCCGGATCCGGTGGTGCTGGTGATCGCCCGGCGCTCCGAGGCGATGCTGGCGCTGACGGGCATCGAACCGACGGTCGTACCCGACACCGTCGTACAGCAGCAGCGCCCGCCGGGGCGGCGCCGGTTCCTCACGGCGGCCGCGGGTGGTGCGGCACTGCTGGCGGCGGGCGGCGGGGCGGCCCTGTGGGCCGGACTGCGCGGCGACGACCAGGCGCCCCCGGGCCTTCCGCAGCGGGTCGTCGGCCTGCACGCGGACCTCAGCGGCCCGCAGAAGGCCGAGGGCACCGCGCAGCAGCGGGCCGCGGCCCTGGCCGTCGACGAGTTCAACGCCGTGCCCGGACGGCCGTTCGCGCTCGCCCTCGACGTGGTGGACGACAAGGGCGAGTCCGCCCGTGCCGTGGCGGCGGCCCGCCGGTTCACCGGGAATCCCGGTGTCCTCGCCGTCGTCGGCCCGACCGGATACGCCTCGGCCGTGGCCGCCGTGGAGGTGTACGAGCGGGCCAGGCTGCCGCTCGTCTCGGTCTCCGAACTGTCGCTGGCCGCCGGCAACACCTCACTCCTCGGGTCCCCGAAGTGGTATTACCGGGCCGCCCCGATCCGCCCCTACACCGCCTACGCCACGATGACGGCGCTCTCCGCACAGGGCGCCCGGCGGCCGGGAATGCTGATCGACCGGGTGGGCGGCATCACCCGCTGGGAACTGACCTACCTGGCCAGGATGTCGGCCCGCGGTCTCGCCCTGAACCTGTACATACGAGTGGTTCCGGAACGTGCGCAACCCGACGCCGTCCTCGGCGACATGCTGGGGAAGGGCATCGACGCCCTCTACTACACGGGCACTCCCGAACGGGCCGCCGTGGTGGCCCGCGCTCTGGCCGGCCGCGGCTTCACCCGCCCCCGGTTCCTCGACGCGTCCTCGGCCACGCCGGACTTCACCGCGGCGGCGGGCGCGCAGGGCGAGGGCTTGCAGGCCGTCACCCCGTTCAACGGTCCGGAGGCCGAGCCGGTACGGGACTTCGCCCGCGCCTACCGCGAGCGCTACGGCACCGCTCCGACGGCCGGGGCGGCGGAGACGTACGACGCGATCCGGATGCTGGCCGGCCGGATCACCGCGCTCCGGCCCGGCACCGGCCGCCGGGAGCTGGGCGACGCCCTGCTCAAGGTCCGGTTCGAGGGGCTGACCCAGACCTTCGCATACAACGACAGCCGCCATCTGGAGACCGAGAACGTCCACCACTACGCAGTCCGGAAGGGAGTGTTCGACTACGTCGGCCCGGTGAAGCTGCCCACCTGACGGTACGGCGGAGACGGAGAGCGGGCCGCCCGGCGGACGGCCGGGACGGAAGGCCGCACACACCCGGCGGCGCGGCCGGGACGGAGAGCTGCCCACCCCGGCGGCGGGCCCGGCCACGTACCAGGACAACGAGGAAACGACCTATGCACGCACTGCGTCCCGAGGACCCCGAGTCGCTCGGCGGGCACCGGCTGCTCGCCCGCCTCGGCTCGGGTGGAATGGGCACCGTCTATCTGGCCCGGGCCGGGGACGGGACGCCCGTCGCCCTGAAGGTGATCCGGCCCGAACACGCCGCCGATCCGGCGTTCCGGGCCCGTTTCCGCCGCGAGGTGCAGCTGGCGGCCGGGCTGAAGGGCCCGTGGACGGTCCCGGTGACAGCCGCCGACACCGAGGCCGCCGCGCCCTGGCTGGCCGGTGCCTTCGTACCGGGCCCGTCCGTCGCCGAGGCGGTGGCCCTGCTCGGGGCCCTGCCGGTCCGGACGGTCGCCGTGCTCGGGGCCCGGCTGGCGCACGCACTCGCCGAGGTGCACGCGGCGGGCCTGGTGCACCGGGACGTCAAACCCGGCAATATCCTGCTCGCCCTCGACGGCCCCCGGCTGATCGACTTCGGGATCGCCCGGGGCGTGGGCGCGGCGGTGCTCACCGCCCCGGACGCGGTGGTCGGCACACCCGGGTATCTCGCCCCCGAGCAGACCCGGACCCCCGGGGCCGAACCGGCGCCACCCGGCGACCTCTTCGCACTCGGCTGTGTGCTGGCCTATGCGGCGACCGGGCGGCGGCCGTTCGGGACCGGGGACCCGGGCGCGGTCCTCTACCGTACGGTCCACGAGGAGCCCGATCTCGAAGGGCTGGCCGCGCGGGTGCCGCCGGAGCTGGCCGGGGCGATCGCCGGATGCCTGGCCAAGGAGCCCGCACGGCGGCCCTCCGCCGCCGGACTCCGGGAGATCTGCGAGGCCGCCGGGGGTTCCGGCGGCGAGGACTGGCTGCCGCCGGAGGTGCTGCGGCTGGTGGCCGACCGCTCGGCGCGGGCGCTGGACCCGCCGCCCCGCCCGGTCCCGGCGGCCGCCGAAGTGTCCACCACCGAGCCGCCGACGGTGGGCGCGCCGCCGCGGCCCACCCGGCGCAGGGCCCTGACGATCGGCGGCTCGGTCCTGGCCGTCGCCGCCGCCGGTGCCACCGCGGCCCTGTGGCCGGTGCTCCGCGACCGGGGCGGGCAGCGGGCCGACCGCCCGGTGCCCACGCGTACGATCGCACTCCAGGCGGATCTGTCCGGCCGGACCGGGGACGTCGGCAGGGCGCAGGAGCGCGGGGCGCGGATCGCGATCGCCCGCCACAACGCCCGTGAGGACGTGCCCTTCCGGCTCGACCTCACCGTCCGGGACGACTGGGGGGAAGCCGAACGGGCCGGTGAGGTCGCCCGGAGCCTGGTCGCGGACCCCGCCGTCTGCGCGGTGATCGGCCCCAGCAGCGCGGCCGCCGCCCGCGCCGCCGCAGGGTGGTACACGGAGGCGTCGATGCCGTTCCTCCTCGTCTCGCCGGATCTGGACGAGACCGGGCTGAGCACGGTCTCCGCCCGCACCCTGGGCATCGTCCGGGCGCCCTCCTCGTACCGGGTCCAACCGGTGCTCTCCTATCTGACCCGGGTGGCCGACAGCCGCCGTACGGCCGTCGTCGAGGACACCGCGGCGGCCGCGGCGATCCGGTCCGTGAGCCGGGACCTGCAGGAGGCGCCGCCGAACTCGGACCACGACGGCAGGGTGTCCGTCCATGCGCAGCCCGCGGACCGGGACGCTTTCGCGGCGGTGGTCCGCGAGGCGCTGGACACCCGGCCGCAGGCGGTGGTCTTCGCCGGTACGTCCGCGGTCCGCGCCGCGGCCTGTGCCCGCGCGCTCGCCGCGGCCGGATTCAGGGGAACGAGCGCGGGCTTCGAGCCCGTGATGCGGCCGGAGTTCCTGAAGGCGGCCGGGAGTGCTGCCGAGGGCTGGGTGTTCGAAGCGCCCTACGCCGAGCCGCAGTCGGCCGGCACGAAGGCCGCCCGAGCGTTCACGACCGCCTACCGGGAGAGCTACGGTACGGCCCCGGCCCGCTGGTCCGCCGAAGCCCATGACGCGGTGGGACTGATCGCCACCGCCCTTGTCGCGTTCGGATCGAGGACCTCCGTCGTACCGGGTGAGGTCGCCGAGCGGATCTTCCGCTCCTCCTACGCGGGGGTGGCCAAGCCGCTCCACTTCGTCCAGGACGGCACCCAAATGGTGCAGATGATGTCGTCCTCGTTCCTCTACCGGGCCCAGAAGGGGGCGTTCCGGTATCTGGGCCGCTTCGACCAGCTGACCTGAGGTGGGACGGGACCGGACGGGGCACGGCATCCGGCCGCAAGCCGCGGCGGCCCCGGCCGCCGGCACGCCCGGGAGCAGTGCCCTTCCGCGCATCCGCGCCCCCTCCGGATCGTCGTACGGGCAGAAGCACCGTGCCGGGTACCCGAGCCGTACGGCACCCCCCGCCCCCACCGGCCGCCGCTCTCCGGAAGTCCAGGGCCGGGGCGCCGCTCGTCACCCGGTGCGCTCGCCGCACAGCCGCCCCGGGCGGCCCGGCAGGGGCACCGGGCCGCACCCGGCGACCAGGACCGCGAGCGCCAGCACCACCGCGTTCCCGGCGCTCTGGGGGTACTCGCCCCGGGCGATGTGGAGGGCTCCGCCGCCCGCCATCAGCAGGGCGAGCCCACCCGCGGCGAGCGGCAGCAACAAAGCGGCGGCCGGAACCAGGGAGGGCAGCACCAGGCCCGCAGCGCCCAGGACTTCGAGGGCGCCGATACCGCGCACCGCCTCCATGGGGACGGCGTCCACCCACGGCATCAGGGGAAGCAGGGCCTCCTGGGAGAGGGTCAGTTTCATGGTGCCCGCCGCAGTGAAGAGCAGCACCTGCACCACCCGGGCGCCTCGGAGAACGGTGTTCACGACATGGACCCCATTAAGTGAAGGGGTGACTGCGTTTTATGGGGCGTCACCGTAGCAGAAGCGCAGTACCCCCTGCGCTTTCCCGGGCGGGGTCCCGGTCGGGTACCGGATCCACTCCGTAGACTCGGGGCATGACATCGGGTCGGGGCAGAGGACTGCGGCGGGACGCGGAGGCCAACCGGGAGCGGCTGGTGGCGGCGGCGCGCGAAGTCTTCGCCGAACGCGGGCTGGGCGCGCCGCTGGACGACATCGCGCGCCGCGCCGGAGTGAACATCGCCACCCTCTACCGCCGCTTTCCCGACCGGGACTCCCTCGTCGAGGCGGTTCTGGCGGACCGCCTCGACGACCTCGCCGGCCTCGCCGGGCAGGCGCTGCGGCGCACCGATCCCTGGGACGGCTTCCGCTGGTTCGTGGAGCAGGCCTGCGCGATGCAGGCGGCGGACCGGGGGGTGACCGAGGCGTTCACCGCCTGCTTCCCGGGCTCCCGGGGCATGGAGGAGCCGAGGACCCGTGCCCTCGCGGCCCTGGACACCCTGATCGACCGGGCCTGCGAGCAGGGGCGGCTGCGCCCCGGGGTGACCAGCGGGGACATCCTGCTCTTCCTGATGGCCAACGCGGGGGTGCTGAGAGCCACCCGGGACGCGGCGCCCGGCGGCTGGAAGCGGCTGGTGGCCCTGCTCATCGACGCCTGCCGCGCGGACGGGGAGCGGACCGGGGCGCCGCTGCCCCCGGCGCTCACCCCCGAGGAACTCCACGACGCGATGGTCGGGGCCCGTCCGCTCCGCTGACCCGCCGTCCGCTGCTCGCGCGGTCGGCGCGCAGAGCGGACACCGGTCTGCCACGCTGCCCCCTCGGCCGAGGGGATCAACGACTTCCTCCCGAGTCTCCTCCCCGACGGCGGGCCGCCCGGCACAGAGCGGATGCGGTCGATGCCGGGCGACTGGCTGTCGAAGGTCACCGGCGGTGCGGGGCCGAGGAACGGTGCGGAGATGAAGGGCGGTCCGGGCCCGGTCGCCGGGCACCTCGGAGCGCGGCGGGCAGCGGTGGCCGCCGATGTCCACCACCGGCACCGGCACCGGGACCTGGACGACGGGCAACTGGCGATCCTGAGCGCCGCCGCCGAAGCGGGCGGCGACACCGCCCCCCCCACCAGGAACTCGAAGCGGCCGTCGCGCTGCCGCTGCTGGGGCTGCTGTTCGGGCTGCACCTCCTGGTGTTTGCAGAAGTGACGCCGCAAAAGAAATCCGGGCAGCCCTCGGGCCCCGGCCGGCTGCTGCTGCCCGGCCCGGGTCCGTCGCTGTCTCCCGGTGTTCTCCGGTGTTCCTCGGCGGTCAACCGGCGATCGACAGCGAGCTTACCGCCCGTGAAGCAGTGCCTCCGACAACCTCTCACCAGCGTAAGCCTGTTACAGAACGATCATTGAGTGGTCCGGAACGGCCTCGGCATACTTCGGGATCCCGGGGCCGTTCGCCTTTTCCGAACAGGCCCCCGGAAGGGACCGGGCCCCCGCCCGGTCCGTACTCCTGAGCAAGGGGGAATCTTGCGCAAACCAGCAAAGAGGGCGTATGCGGCAGCCGCGTGCGCCGTGGCCCTGGCGGCGGGCACGACCGGCCCGGCGTCGGCGGCCGGCGGTGACCGGGGCGCGGTGCCCCCGTCGGCCGTCACGAAGTCCAAGGGCGGTGCCGGGACCGGGCAGACCGTCACCCTGATCACCGGCGACCGGGTCACGGTGGACGCCCGGGGCCGCGTCGGCGGTATCGAGCGGGCGAAGGGGCGGGAGGACATCCCCTTCTTCACCCAGAGCCACCAGGGCCGTACCTATGCGGTGCCGCGCGACGCCCGGCGGCTGATCGCCGACGGCACGCTGGACCGGCAGCTGTTCGACGTCACCGCACTCGCGAAGCCGGAGATCCGGAAGGCGCACGGCGCCGGGCTCAAGGTCATCGTCGGCTACCGGGGCACCGCCGCGAAGGCCGCCAGGGACGAGGTACGTGCCGCCGATGGCACGACCGTCCACCGGACCCTGTCGATGCTCGACGCCGACGCCGTGACCAGCGCCGAAGGCAGTACGGGCGCCTTGTGGGAGGCCCTGAGCCGGCCGCGGGGCGACGGGTCGGCGGCGCTGGCCTCCGGTGTCGCGCGGGTCTGGCTGGACGGGGTACGGAAGGCGAAGCTCGACCGCAGCACCGCACAGATCGGCAGCCCGGCCGCCTGGTCCCGGTCCTACGACGGCACCGGCGTCAGGATCGCCGTGGTGGACACCGGCATCGACTCCACCCACCCGGATCTGGCCGGCCGCGTGGTGGCGGAGAAGAACTTCAGCGGTTCACCGGACGCCACGGACCGGTCGGGGCACGGGACGCACGTCGCTTCCATCGCGGCCGGCAGCGGGGCCAAGGACAGCCGGTTCAAGGGCGTGGCGCCCGGGGCGCAGCTGATCAACGCCAAGGTGCTGGACGACCGGGGCGAAGGGCTGGACTCCGGCATCCTCGCCGGGGTCGACTGGGCCGTCGCCCAGGGCGCCGATGTGGTCAATATGAGCCTCGGCTCGCCCGACACCCCCGGGATCGACCCGCTGGAAGCGCAGATCAACAAGCTGTCCGCGGAGAAGGGCGTCCTGTTCGCCGTCGCCGCGGGCAACGAGGGGCCGGACGCGGGCACCCTCGGCACACCGGGCACCGCCGACGCGGCCCTCACCGTCGGCGCGGTCGACGACAACGACCTGATGGCCGATTTCTCCTCGGCCGGGCCCCGTACCGGGGACGGCGCCGTCAAACCGGACGTCACCGCACCCGGTGTGGCGATCACGGCGGCCGCGGCCGCGGGCACCGGGGGCCAGAACCCGCCCGGGTACACCGCCCAGAACGGTACGTCCATGGCGTCCCCGCATGTCGCGGGCGCCGCGGCGATCCTCAAGCAGAAGAACCCCACCTGGACGGGTGCCCAGCTCAAATCGGTGCTGGTCGCCTCGGCGAAGGACGGCGCCCATGCGGTCTTCCGGCAGGGCGCCGGGCGGATCCAGGTCGACCGGGCGATCGACCAGACGGTCGTCGCCGAACCCGTATCGCTCGACCTGGGCACCCAGTTGTGGCCGCACCACGACGACACACCCGTCACCAAGAAGCTGACGTACCGCAACTACGGCACGGCGGACGTAACCCTCGACCTGGCGGCGACTGCGGCCACCGGCGCCGACGGCCTGCCCGCGCCGGCCGGATTCTTCACGCTCGGGGCGCAGCGCGTCACGGTTCCCGCGGGCGGTACCGCCGCCGTGGACGTGACGGCCGACACCCGGCTCGGCGGGACCGTCGAAGGCCTGTACTCGGTCACCGTCGTCGCGTCGGGGGACGGCCGGACGGTGCGGACCGCGGCAACGGTGGACCGTGAGATCGAATCGTACGAGGTCACCTTCAACAGCTTCGGACGGGACGGCGCGCCGGGCACCGACTGGCTGGCCGAACTGCGGGGTTACGGCGGCGCTGCCACCGGCCGGAGGGTCCTGCCGGATCTGACGGCGGGCTCCGACACGGTCCGGATGCCGCGCGGCACCTATATCCTCTCGGCCGATATGCTCGTCGACCCCGCGGCCCCGCGGAAGGGCGCCGATCTGATCGACAATCCGCAGTTCACCGTGGACGGCCCCACCACCGTCACCCTCGACGCCCGGACCACCCGGCCGGTTTCGTTCACGATGCCCGACCCGGCCGCCCGCTCGGTACGCGCGGGAATGATGTACACGTATCTGGCGGGCGGGTCGTTCTTCATCCAGGGCGGCGAGTTCACCGGCTTCGACAACGTCCGTACCGCCTACCAGGGCCCCCAGCAGGTCGACGGCGCCCTGGAACAGACCTGGTCCACGGACTGGGAGCGCGGCACCGACGAGTACCACACCCTGTCCGGCGGCCCGGTCGCCCAACTGGCCACCGGCTACACCAAGTCCTACGCGGCCGGGGACCTCGCCCTGGTGAAGACGGCCATCGGGGCGTCCGCCCCGGGCGCCAGAGGTGCCCTGGCGCTGACCGGCGGCCTGCCCAGCGGCGCCGGAGTGGAGACCCCCTTCTTCATCAAGCCGGCATCGCAGACCCGCAACGTCCATCTCTCCACGGGCGACGGAGCCGTCTGGCAGCTGGTGGCGGGTATCCCGGGCGTGCCGTCCCCGGAGGGATACCCCCGCTTCGACGTGCTGTACGCCAACGAACCGCGGCAGTACTCGGCAGGCGGTACGTACACGGAGAACTTCAACACCGGAGTGCCGGGACCACGGGTCGACGCCCGGGCGGGCATCGTCCGCACCGGCAACGACCTCTCCGGCTCCCTGCCGCTGACCAGTGACGACGCGGGCCACGACGGCTATGCGCGGTACGCGTCCGCGAGCACCACGATCCACCGCGACGGTGTGCTGTACGCACAGGACGACACGGCGCTCGGCGCGCGGGACTTCGCGCTGCCGCCCGAGCCCGCCCGCTACACGGTGGCGACCACGGTCCACCGGGACCCGGCGTTCAACCGCGCCGGAACCCGGATCGACGCCTCGTGGACCTTCACCTCGGCCCGGACCGACGCGGCGACGGCGCTCCCGGTCTCCACGGTCCGGTTCCGGCCGGACACGGCACTCGACTCCACCGTCCCGGCGGGCGGAAAGCAGATCGTCCCCGTCGTCGTCCAGGGCGCGGCGGCCGGGGCCGGACTGAAGTCGCTGCGGGTAGCGGTGTCGTACGACGGCAAGAAGTGGCTGCCCGCTCCGGTCGCCGGGGGCAAGGTGACGGTCCGCGCGCCGGAGAAGGGCAAGGCGATATCGCTGAAGGCCGTCGTCACCGACCGGCAGGACAACCAGTCGGCGGTCACGGTCCACAACGCCTTCTTCGGGCGCTGAATAGCACCACGGAAACAGAACCGGGCCGGGCGCCGTGACGGCGCCCGGCCCGGATACCCCACCGGGGTCCGCACCGTGACGGTGCGGACCCCGGTGGGTCGATCAGCGTCCGGCGATCAGGCGGGGACGATGTTCTCGGCCTGCGGGCCCTTCTGGCCCTGCGTGACGTCGAAGCTGACCCGCTGGCCCTCACGGAGCTCGCGGAAGCCCTGCGTCGCGATGTTCGAGTAGTGGGCGAAGACGTCCGGGCCGCCGCCGTCCTGCTCGATGAAGCCGAAGCCCTTTTCGGCGTTGAACCACTTCACGGTTCCCTGTGCCATGGTGTTCTCCTTCTGTAGGCAGAGGCCCCATCCGGAGATGCCGGAAACAAAAACGCGCCCGAAGGAGAAACATTCCCGTCAGGCGCACATAGTTCATGGGTACCAAAACTGCAACGTGCACAGTCTAGCACGCCGGCGGGACGCCGCCCCTGGTGGTCGATCTTCGGGGAGCGGTACCGGCCAGGCTTTACGATCATCGTCGGAATCGACGGCCCGTGACCGGCCCTGGCGAGGAGATCGAATGAGCAGACGTTCCAGCCGGACCGCGTCGGCGCCGGGGGCCGTGCGGCCCACCGTCACCGTGTGCCGGGGCTGCTGCTGCGGCACTGCCAAGATCCCCGGGGTCGATCATGCCGCCCAGCTCCGTGAGCTGCGGACGGCCCTGGCGGAGAAGGCAACTGTCCGGGTCACCGACTGTCTGGACGTCTGCGAGCACGCCAACGTCGTCGTGGTGCAGCCCTCCGCCGAGGGGCGCAGGGCAGGCGGCCGCCCGGTGTGGCTCGGCCTGGTCAACGATCCGGACGCCACCGCCGACATAGCCGGCTGGGTCGACGACGGCGGGCCCGGGATGGCCGATCCGCCCGAGGTGCTCGACCTGTACACCTTCACCCCCTCCCGCCGTATCCGGGCCGAGCTGGGCGACGGCTGACGGCCGCGGAAGCCGGCGGCTGCCCGCGGTGGGCGTTGCCCGGCGGGTTTCGGCGCCGGGCGCACGGGCACCCGGGGCGTACCAGGAAGGCGCCCCGAGGCGGTTTTCCTGCTGGGCCGTGCCGGGGGCGCTCGTGGGGGCGGCGGGCGCGGTACGGCGACTGCCGACGAGAGGGAGCCGACCATGCGCACCGAGGAACTGGCGGAGCTGGGACAGCAGCTCAGGGTGGACGCGGTCCGGGCCGCCGCGGCCGCCGGATCGGGGCATCCGACGTCCGCGATGTCCGCCGCCGATCTCGCCGCCGTACTCCTGGCCCACCATCTGCGGTACGACTTCGACCGGCCCGACCGCCCCGGGAACGACCGGCTGATCCTGTCCAAGGGGCATGCCTCGCCCCTGCTGTACGCGCTCTACCGGGCGGCGGGTGTCATCGACGGTGCCGAACTGCTCACCTTCCGTCACGACGGCAGTCCGCTGGAGGGCCACCCCACGCCCAGGCTGCCCTGGGTGGACGTGGCCACGGGGTCGCTGGGGCAGGGGCTGCCGATCGGCGTCGGCATGGCGCTGGCGGGACAGCGCCTGGACCGGGTTCCGTACCGGATCTGGGTGCTCTGCGGGGACAGCGAGATGGCCGAGGGCTCCGTCTGGGAGGCCGTCGAGGCGGCCGCCTACGAGAAGCTCGACCAGCTGACCCTGATCGTGGACGTCAACCGGCTCGGCCAGCGCGGTCCCACCCGGGAAGGCTGGGACCTCGACGCCTACGCGCGGCGGCTGGACGCCTTCGGATGGCATACGGTCGAGGTGGACGGGCACGACGTCGACGCGGTCGACGCGGCCTTCGCGGAGGCAGCCGCCACCGCCGGGCGCCCCACGGCGGTCCTGGCCCGTACCCGCAAGGGGCGGGGCGTCGCCGAGGTCGAGGACCGGGAGGGCTTCCACGGAAAGCCCCTGCCCCACCCCGAACAGGCCGTCGAGGAGCTGGGCGGGGTCCGCGATATCCGGGTGGACGTCGCCCTCCCGGCACCGGTGACGGCCCGTCCCGTGCCACCGCTCCGGCCGGCCGAACCGCCGAGCTACCGGATCGGGGACGAGGTGGCGACCCGGGACGCGTTCGGCGAGGCGCTGGCGGCCCTCGGCTCGCTGCGCGGCGACGTCGTCGCCCTCGACGGCGAGGTCGGGGACTCCACCCGTACCGAGGCGTTCGCCCGCGCCCACCCGGACCGCGCCTTCGAGTTCTATATCGCGGAACAGCAGCTCGTCGCCGCCGCGGTGGGCATGCGGGCCCGCGGATACCTGCCCTTCGCGACCACCTTCGCCGCCTTCCTCACCCGGGCCCACGACATGATCCGGATGGCCGCGGTCAGCGAGGCCGGAATCCAGCTCTGCGGCTCCCACGCCGGAGTCGCCATCGGAGCCGACGGGCCTTCCCAGATGGGCCTGGAAGACCTCGCCATGATGCGGGCCGTCCACGGCTCCACCGTGCTCTACCCCTGCGACGCCAACCAGACCGCCGATCTGGTCCGGCGTATGGCACAGCTGCCCGGGATCGGCTATCTGCGCACCAGCCGGGGCGCCGGGCCGGTGCTCTACGGACCGGACGAGGCTTTCCCCGTCGGCGGTTCCCGGCTGCTGCGGTCCGGGGACGGGGACCGGGTGACCGTCGTCGCCGCGGGGGTCACGGTCCACGAGGCGCTGAAGGCCGCCGATCTGCTGGCGGGGGCCGGGATCGGGGTCCGGGTGCTCGACCTCTACTCGGTCAAGCCGGTGGACACGGACGCCCTGGAGGCGGCCGCCGGCGCGACGGGCTGCCTGATGACGGTGGAGGACCACCGGCCCGAGGGCGGTATCGGCGACGCGGTCGCCTCCGCCTTCGCCGACGGCAGGCCGCTGCCGCGGCTGGTCCGGCTCGCCGTCCGTACGATGCCGGGCTCGGCAACCCCCGGCGAGCAGCTCGCCCACGCGGGTATCGACGCCGAGTCGATCGCCGCCGCCGTCCGGCTGCTGGTCGGTGAGGCCGTGGTGCGCTGAACCCGTGGTGCGCCGAACCGGGCGCGGCCACAGGACCGTGACCCGGGTCCGGGTGTCCCGGGCCCCGCAGTCTCGCCATTCCGCGACCGTCCTGCGCGGCACCCGTCACGGCCGGCGGTACCCGCCGATGGCGGGCCGAACGGGGTACGGGGTGCGGGACGGCGCCCGGTTTGGCAGGGTGGAAGCGGGGCAGGTGTGCCTCTGCCCGGGACCGAGGGCCCCACGCCCCGCCGACGACCGTACGGCGCGCGGGCGCCGCCCCGGCCGGTGGTATGTGACGCTCCCCTTCCCCGGAACAGGTGATCAGCGTGGCCCGCCGACGGCACTCTCACGACGACGCCCCCGACTCCGCGGCCGACTTCCGGCGACTCGCCGCCCTGCCGTCGGGGGTGGAGCACGACGCCCTGCGGGACGGACTGGTCCGCGACTGGCTGCCGATGGCCCACCGGATCGCCGCCCGCTACCGCAACCGCGGCGAACCTCTCGACGATCTGTGCCAGGTCGCCGCGCTCGGGCTGGTCAAGGCCGTCGACGGCTACGATCCCGCCCGCGGGCCGGCCTTCGAGAGCTATGCGGTCCCGACGATCACCGGCGAGGTCCGCAGGCACTTCCGGGACCACACCTGGCTGCTGCGGGTCCCGCGGCGTACCCAGGAACTGCGCGGCCGGGTCCGTACGGCCCACCGGGACCTCGCCGGATCCGGCCGGGAGCCCACCCCCGCCGATATCGCCGCCCGCGCCGGTCTGGACCCGGACGACGTCCTGGAGGGCCTCTCCGCTCTCCACGCCTACGCGGCGCTCTCCCTCGACGCCGAACTCGCGCCGGGCGCGCCCGGTGAGGGGCCGACCCTCGCGGACACGCTCGGCGCGCCCGACCCCGAACTGGACACCGTGGTCGACCGGGTGGCGGTCACCCCGCTGATCGCGGAACTGCCGGAGCGGGAGCAGCGCATCCTGTACCTCCGTTTCTTCCGGGGCATGACGCAGAACCGGATCGCCGAGGAGTGCGGGATCTCGCAGATGCACGTCTCCCGTCTGCTGCACGACACCTGCTCGGAACTGCGGCACCGGACCCTGTCCGGCGCGGCCTGACCGTCCCCGCGGGCCGGTCCGGGACGTCCGTATTCGGGGCTCGCGTACGATTCATTCCGGCCATCCGGCGGGGTCGTCATCCAACCTCCCCACTTCCTGCACACGGCTGAGAAGCGACTCCTGCGGCGCATAGCAGAATGGGCGCGTCGACGGGCTCGGTGGCCGGGAGCCCCCGATCCGGCCGGATCCCGCCGCCCTCGGGGCGCGGACGGACGGACGGGGTTCATGGCACGGACCCGTCCACCGCACCGTGCGCAACCAACGGGGAGGGGATCCCGCCATGGCGTGGGACGAATGGGAGCAGTTGAAAACGGCGGCCGTCGAGCGGCAGTCGACACAGATGCAGTTGAACCGGGTGCCCGACGAGCCCGGCGACGGCAAGATGCTGTCCACGAACAGCCAGGGCGACCTCAAGGTCGACCAGCAGCATCTGGCCAAAGTCGGCGACCAGGCGTTCGAGCTGTACAACCGGCTGTGGAACGAGGGACGGGTGGCCGAGAAGACCACCGACTCCGCGGGCACCGATCTCGCGACCCAGGGCTTCGACCTGGGCGGCGCCCTCACCCGGGTGAGCGTCGCATGGATGTCCTCCCTCTCGGATCTGATGGACGCCTGCGCCCATATCTCGAACCATATGGACTTCACCAAGAACGCCCACGCCGGTGACGAGGTGTTCATCGAGCGCGAGCTGAGCAGCATCGCCGCCCTCGAATCCGGATTCGACGAGCGGGTCGGCCCGCCCGGGAAGCGCAACGAAGCGTACGGCGACGGCGACGAGAAGAAGAAGGACGACAAGTAAGTGGACTTCGACACTCTTCTCCACGCCAATTTCGGCAAGCTCGACGCCGCGGTGACCGACTGGAACACCCTGGTCAAAAATCTGAAGAGCCTGGACACGGCCGCCAACGAGGGCCTCAAGGCCACCGCGTACGGCGCCGACTGGCGGGGGGTGAACTCGGACGTCTCCCGGAAGTTCATCGGCAAAACGGTCGGTGAGTTCGCGGACGCCCACACCCAGGCCGAGTCCATCCGGAACATCCTCAAGGACACCGCGGGCGAGCTGCGGGGGTTCAAGGGCGAGCTGGACGAGGCGATATCCGCCGCGCAGGCCCGCAGTATCTCGGTACGTCCGGACGGTTCGGGCTTCGTCGTCCGGGCCGCCGACGGCGACGCCGGGAAAGAGGTGAAACAGGGCGACGTCGACGGGGTACGCGACCGGATCCAGGGCATCCTCACCAAGGCCACCGAGAGCGACAGCACCGCGTCCCGGGTGCTGCGCGCCTTGGTCGCCCAGGCCGAGAAGGGTTTCGGAGACGCCTCCTACCAGGACCGCGACCAGGCGGCGAACGCCGTCAGGAAGGGCGAGGAGCTGGCGGCCCTCGCCAAGAAGGATCCGGGCAAGCTCACGGCCGAGGAGTTCGACCGGCTCAATGCCGGGCTCGCCGAATACAGCAAGGACGACCTGTTCGCGAGCACCTTCGCGCAGCAGCTCGGCGCGCAGGGCACCCTCGACTTCTGGGCGAAGCTCAACGACCCGAACGCCCGTGACCACGCGGCCGACGGAAAACGGCTCGACCAGTACGCGGAGCTGCAGAAGAACCTGAGCCTGACCCTGGCCAACGCCACCCGGAGCGGTTCCCCGGAGATGTCGGTCTGGAAGTCGGACATGCTCCAGGCGGTCGACAAGCCGGTGGCTGCCCCGGGCGGGCTCTCCGGCTATGTCGTCATGAGCAACCTCATGCGCTGGGGCGACTACGACGACGACTTCCTGAACAGCTACGGCACCGGGATGCTGGCCCGGGAGCAGGAGGGCATCCGCAACGGTCAGCGTCCCGAGCAGATCTGGGGCTACCACGGCGGCGGTCTCCGGCCGCATCTGAACGCCACGGGGACGGACTTCGGCTTCGACCCGATGACCGGCTATATGAAGGCCCTCTCCAACAGCCCCGACGCGGCGACGGCGTTCTTCAACGCCGAGTTCATCGACAAGGACGCCGAGGGCAACCCGTTCAAGCGCGATACGGACGACGACGGCAAGAAGGGCCATGTCGACCTCAGCAACTTCCAGTACCTCTTCGAGGAGCGGGCCTGGATGCAGGAGGAGGACTCCGAGGGCGAGCAGAGTATCTCCGGCAGGAACTACCTGGCCGCGGCGTTGGAGGCGGCGACGACCGGGCACCCGGCGGGCGAGCTGCCGACCTCGGAGACCGTGGCCCACTCGCCCGAACAGGCTTCGCTCTACAAGAACATCGTGGAATCCGTTTCGGACAACCCCGACCGGCTCCTCAAGAACGGCTATATGTCGGACAGCTTCGGCCAGATGACCGCCGAGTACATGCCCGATATCAACCGGGCCTTCAGCGCCGGTGAGAAGGGCGAGGCGGATGTCTTCATCGCGCCCGGCGCGACCGCCGACATCGACCAGGGCGATGCGACCCGCTTCCTCTACACCCTGGGCCGCAACCCCGAGGGCTATGCCGCGGTCACCCTGGGCCAGCACAACTACACCTCGAACCTCCTCGAATACCATGCCGCCAACCCGGACGCCTTCATCAAGGACGACAAGGGGGTCACGGCGTCGATGCGGGCCGCGGAGGCCATGGGCGAGGTGCAGGGCATCCTGGGCGGCGGCCGCGCCTACGAGGCCGAGGTGCAGGGCGCCGCGCACGACGCCAAGTACAACGGCGCCCTGGACGCCGCCGGGACGTGGGGCGGCGCGCTCGCCGGTACCGGTATCGGTCTGCTGGTGGCGCCGACCGCCGGGCCGGGTGCCATCGTCGCGGGCGAACTCGCGGGCACCTTCGCGGAGGCGGCGATCGGCTCCATCACCGACGGTATGAAGAAGGACAGCACGGACGACGTGCTCTACCGGAACGGGACGAAGTGGGACTCCACCCACGACGACACCTACCGGCTGCTGGAGCGCGAGGCCGCCGCCGCGGGCGAGGCGGCGAAGGCGCCGAACCCCGCCCTGGAGCGGACCATCGCCTCCGCCGCCGAGCGGGGTTTCGACCACGCGACGACGAATGTGAAGAACCACATCGACGGTGAGGCCATCCCCCGGACCCTGGACTCGGAGAAGTGACCGGCATGCGCAGGAAGAACCTTTTCATCACCGGAGTGACCGCGGCCTCCCTGGTCGCGGCGGGCATCGTGTACTTCGCCCTCGTCGCACCCGGGCTCGGCGACGACGGCGCCGAGATCACCGCGGGCCGGCTCTGCTCGCAGCTCGGGCCCGCCGAGGCGGCCGCGAAGGCGCTGAACACGGTGCTGCCCACCGCCGGTTCGTACACGGTCGACGGCGAGACCGCCGAACGCCGGGTGCAGAAGGCGGACGGGTACGCCACCGCCTGCCGGATCCGCGGCGACGACAAGAAGCTCCTCTTCGCCGCGGACACCGAGATGCTGCCCACCGAACCCGTGGCCGGCTGGTTCGACTCCGTACGGGGACGGGATTACCCGGACGGCGAGACCCGCCCCTTCGGACCGGGCGACAGCGGCCGGGCGTCCGCGCGCGCCGCGGCGGTCCTGGTGCCGTGCGCCCCCGCGGGGCAGTCCCCCGAGGGCGCCCGCAGTCTGAGCGTGACCGTACGGCTGCCGGAGGGCGTACGGACCGACGATACGGCGGCGGCCCGGGACACCGTACGGGACCTGGCGCTCGCGGTGGCACGCCGGAGCCACCGCGACGCGGGCTGCGACACCCCCGCGGGGTTGTAGCACCACCGGCGGCTGCCCGGCTGCCGGGCCCGGCAGCCGCCTTCAGCCCCGCAGCCCGGCCGGCCCGGTCTGCCGGGCGGCGTCCGTCAGGGCCGCCGCGGCCGTCTCGACGTCCTCCCCGGTGGTCCAGCGGCCCAGCGACAGCCGCAGCGCCCCCAGGGCCCGGGCGGGCGCGAACCCCATGGCGGTCAGGGTGGGGGAGGGGGCCCGGGTGCCGCTGTGGCAGGCCGAGCCGGTCGAAGCGGCGATCCCGCCCGCCGCGGCGAGGAGTTCATGGCCGAGCGCCCCCTCCACACTGATGTTCAGGGTGTTCGGCAGCCGCTCCCGCTCCGGCCCGTTGAGCCGGACCCGGCCCGGCAGCCCCGCCGCCAGCCGCCGGTGCAGCCGGTCGCGCAGGGCCGCGGTCCGGTCCGGGCCGCCCCCGGCCAGCTCCCCGGCCGCGATCTCCGCGGCGGCGCCGAGGGCGACGGCCAGGGCCACGTTCTCCGTACCGGCGCGCAGTCCGCCTTCCTGGGAACCCCCGTACACAGCGGGCTCCAGCGCCACCCCGTCGCGGACGTACAGCGCGGCCGCCCCCTTCGGCGCGTACATCTTGTGCCCCACCACGGTCAGCAGATCCACCCCCAGCGCACCGACGTCGACCGGGACCTTCCCCACCGCCTGGGCCGCGTCGCAGTGGAACAGCGCCCCGCGCGCATGCGCCGCCGCGGCGAGTTCGGCGACCGGCTGGAGCGCACCGGTCTCGTTGTTGGCCGCCATGACCGACACCAGGACCGTATCGTCGGTGAGCGCACCGGCCAGCACGGCCGGATCCACGAGGCCCCGGCCGTCGACCGGCAGCACCGTCACCCGCGCGCCGTGCAGACGCTCCAGCGCCCGGCAGGTCTCCAGCACCGCGGGATGCTCCGTGGCCTGCGTGACGATATGCGGACGCGACCGGCCGGAGGCCAGCACCGCACCGCGCAGCGCCAGCAGATCGGCCTCCGAACCGGACCCGGTGAACACCACCTCGCCGGTACGGGCGCCGATCAGCCCGGCGACCAGCGCACGAGCCCCGGCCAGGGCCCGCCGGGGTGCCACCGCATACGGATGCCCGCTGGACGGATTCCCGAAGTGGCCGGTGAGATAGGGCAGCATCGCCTCCACGACCCGGGGGTCCACCGGGGTGGTGGCGTTGTGGTCGAGGTACACCGGCCCGTCCGCGAGCCCCGGAGGAGGCGGCAGCGGCCCTGCGGCTGCGGGGGCGGCGTCCGAGCCGCCCGGGGCGATGTCCTGCACGTGTCCTCCGGAATTCCGTGGGCCGCACCGGGCCCGGGGCGGCCCGTCGCCGGTGCCGACCGCGTTCCACCCCGGTGATGAAGATCCTCCCAGGCGACGGCACGGAGATGAAGTCCGGTGCGCGGCAGGTGCGTTGCGCCGCTCCCACCGGAACCCGCTTCGACGGAGCGGCCCCCCGGCCGGGCGCCACCACGGAGCGCCCGCACCCGCCCGGCGGACCGGCCCCGCTGTCCGAAAGACGATCTTGCCGTGCGATATCCGGCGCCGCATGCTTCCTCACGCACGGACCCCCACACACCTCATGTGTCCCGCGCACTCCCCCCACCGAAGGAAGCAGCCGTGACGATCACACCTGCCCGCCAACCCCGGACCCACGTCGCCGTCCACCGCCCCGCGGTCGTCCTCCCCGAGCACGTGGTGACCCAGGAGGAGATCATCACCGCCCTCGGCGACCACTTCGCCCGGATACCCCACGTCGAGCGCGGACTCGACCTGATGCGCAGCACCACCGTGCGGACCCGGAGCCTGGTCGCCGGCCTCCCCGCCATGCTGGCACCGCGCTCCTTCGGCCGCCGCAACGCCCACTACCGCACCGAGGCCGTCCGGCTCGGTGCCGCGGCCGCGCGGCAGGCCCTGGAGCACGCCGGGGCCGACGCCGCCGAAGTCGACGCTTTCGTCTTCGTCTCCTGCACCGGCTACGCCCTCCCGGGCCCCGACGCCTGGATAGCCCAGGAGATCGGCTGCCGGCCGACCGTACGGCGCACCCCCATCCAGCAACTGGGCTGCGCCGCCGGGGCCTCCGCGCTCGCGGAGGCCTTCCACTTCCTCCAGGCGTACCCCGAGGCGACCGTCCTCGTCGTCGCCGCGGAACTCAGCTCCCTCTCCTTCCAGCCCGAACAGCACTCCCTCAGCGACTTCATCTCCAACGGCGTCTTCGGCGACGGCGCGGCCGCCGCCGTACTGCGCCGCGCGTCCCCGGCGACCACGGGCTTCCGGATCCGCGCCGTCCGGCAGCATCTGCTCCCCGCCACCCAGTCGGTGATCGCGGGCAGCACCTCCGAACACGGCTTCCACTTCCGGACCGACCCCCGGGTCCGCTCCACGGTCCCCCGGGTGGTGCCCGAGATCGCGGCCTTTCTCGCCGAACTCGGCTGGACCCCGGCCGACCTGGGCTTCTGCGTCTCCCATACGGGCGGGCCGGTCATCATGGACGGTGTCGAAGCGGGGCTGGAACTGCCCCCGGGCACCCTGCGGCACAGCCGGGAGAGCATGGCCCGGGTGGGGAACACCTCCAGCGTCTCCGTCTTCGACGTCCTCCGGCGCCACCACGACAACGGCTCCCCGGAACACGGCTCCCGGGGCCTGATCCTCGCCTTCGGCCCCGGTTTCACCACCGAGGTCCTCGCCGGCTCCTGGCACGACGACGACGGCGACGACGACGGCGCCGCCGCCCACCCGACCCCGCCGGAAAGCGCCTAGCGGTAGATCGTCTGGAACCGCTGGTACGCCGTCAGGCCCTCGGGGCCCAGTTCGCGTCCGAGCCCGCTGGCCTTGACCCCGCCGAACGGGGCCGCGGGGTCCGGGATATAGCGGTTGACGCCGATGGTTCCGGTACGGACCCGGCGGGCGACGGCCGCGCCGCGCTCCGGATCGGCGGTCCACACGGTGCCGCCGAGCCCGAAGTCGGAGTCGTCGGCGATCCGGACGGCGTCGTCCTCGTCCTCGTACGCGATGATCGAGAGCACCGGTCCGAAGATCTCCTCCCGGGCGATCACGGAGGAGTTGTCGACATCGGCGAAGACCGTGGGCCGGACGAACCAGCCCCGCTCCAGACCCTCCGGCCGGCCGCCGCCCGTCGTCAGCCGGGCGCCCTCGCCGATCCCCTTCGCTATGTACGACTCCACCCGCTCGCGCTGCCGGGCGGTGGCCATCGGGCCGATCTGCGTCGCCGGGTCGCTCGCCGCGCCCACGGTGAGCGACCCGGCGAACGCGGTGAAGGCGTCGACCACCTCGGCGTAGCGGCTGCGCGGGGCCAGGATCCGGGTGCCGAGGAAACACGTCTGCCCGTTGTTGAGGAGGGTGGCGCCGAACAGCCCCTCGCCGATCTCCGCCAGGTCCAGTTCGGCGTCGTCGAGGACGATCGCCGCCGATTTGCCCCCGAGTTCCAGGGTGACCGGGCGCAGCAGCCTGCCGCAGGTCTCCGCGATGGCCCGGCCCGCGGCGGTGGAGCCGGTGAAGGCCACCTTGTCGACCGAGGGATGGGCCACCAGATGCACCCCGGCGTCCCGGCCGCCCGGCACGATGTTGACCACCCCGGCGGGCAGGCCGGCCTCCTCGACGGCCTCCGCCAGCAGATAGGCGTCGAGTACGGTCTCCGGGGACGGCTTGACGACCAGGGTGCAGCCGGTCGCCAGCGCGGGGGCGATCTTGAACATGGCCAGGGCCTGGGGGAAGTTCCACGGCACGATCGCCGCGACGACCCCCACCGGCTCCCGCCGGACCTCGATATCGCCGCCGAACAGGCCGGGCCTGATCTCCGCCGTCGACAGTCCGCGGGCCAGTCCGGCGTAGTAGCGCAGGATCGCGCTCGGATAGCCGGTCTCCAACTGGCGGGCGACGGCCACCGGCATCCCGTTCTGGGCGCTGACCCGGGCCACGAACTCGTCGGCCCGCCGGTCGATCGCGTCCGCGAGCCGGTCCATCGCCCCGGCCCGCCGGGCGGGTTCCCAGGACGCCCAGCCCGCCGGGGCGTCGAAGGCGGTACGTGCCGCGGCGACCGCGCGGTCGATATCGGCTTCGGTGCCCTCCGGCACCTCGCCGAGCGGCTGCTCCGTACTGGCGTCGACGGGGGTGATCGTCCGGTCCGTGGCGGGGGCGACCCATCCGCCGCCGATGTAGAAGGTGCCGTAACGCAGGTCCATCGCGGGACTCCTCGGTCGTGGGACCCGGCGGAGCCGGACGAGGGCGCCGCGGTGCGCGTCGCCGGCCCGGCTCCTTTGCCAGGGGGTGTTACGGCACCGTAGAGCCGTCGCGGGGGTGCGGACTGTTCGGTTTCTGGACACTTCCGGCCCCCGGCTCCCGGCTCCCGGCTCCCGGCTCCCGGCCCCGTCGGGCCTCGGCTTCCTCGGGCCCGTGGGTTCGGACACCGAGGGTCCGGCCGTCCGGAACGTTCAGCCGGTGATCCGGAGCGCACGCATCCGGCTGTAGAGGGTGGTCCGGCTGATGCCCAGCCGCCGCGCCGTCCGCAGCTTGTTTCCGCCGCAGTCCAGCAGGGCGGCGGTGATCGTGTCGTACTCGGCCCGCTCCAGCGGGGTCATCGCGGGAGTGCCGGGACCGAACCGGTACCGCTCGGGCAGATCCTGGACCGTGACCCCGCCCGCCGACCGCCGGGCCGCGACGTCCCGGACGACCGCGTGCAGTTCCCGCAGCTCACCGGGGAACGGCTGGGCGCTCAGGGCCGCCAGCGCGGCGGGGGTGAAGTGCAGCCGGCCGCCCAGGCCCAGACCGTCGATCATGGCCCGTACCAGCCCCGGCAGCTCCGCGGTACGCTCCCGCAGCGTGGGCAGCTCCACCTGGACGGGGCAGTCGGCGGCCAGGACCGCGTGCGAGCCGGTGAGTCCGGCCGGGGGAGCGCCGGTGAGGACCGTCCAGGGTCCCGGGCGCCGCGTCATGATCCGGTGCAGCCGTACCGCGCAGGTCTCGGAGAGCAGATGGACGTCCTCGACGAGCAGCAGCCCGCGGTGGTCGGCGGCCGCCCGCTCCAGCCGGGCCAGCCAGTCGGCGTCGCCCCGTACCACCGCTTCCGATGCGTCCAGGGTCCGTACGGCAACGCCTGCCGCGTCCGCCAGGGACCGGGCCGCCGTGGTCCGTCCGGTTCCCGGAGCGCCGCCGATGTACACGGCGCTGCCCGGCACCGGGGCGTCGGACCGGTGGGCCGGGGCACCGGTCTCCGGCAGTTCGGCGAGGTCGAAGAGGACACCGTCGGAGCCTTCGACGGGACGCCACCGGACGGAGACCGTACGGCCCGAGGCGAGCGTGACGGCGGACAGCGTGCCCTCGCCGCCGGAACCGGCGGCCAGTTCGCGCAGTGTCAGATGGTCGACGGGGTCGAGCAGCGCCACGGCCGCCGGGCCGGCCAGCACCACGCCCTCGCCCAGCACCAGGACCGGCCGCTGCCGTCCGGTCGTCGCCGCCCGGAAGGCGGCCAGCATGCGGCGTTCGGCGGCGCGCGCGGTGCGCAGCAGCCCGTCTTCGACGTCCCGGGCGGCGCGGGCGACGAGCGGGGCCAGCAGGGGTGAGCCGGCCGCGCTGGGGCAGGTGATGTCGAGGACGCCGACGAGCCGGTGGGTCACCGGGTGGGTGATCGGATGGCCGTAGCAGCTGAACCGTTTGAACGGCTCCAGATAGTGTTCCTCGCCGTGGACGGCGACGCCCCGGCGCAGCTCGTACGCGGTCGCCAGCGAGTTGGTGCCGGTCGTCTCCTCCAGGAA
The DNA here is from genome assembly GCF_044763775.1 of Streptomyces sp. NPDC094448. NCBI lineage: Bacteria > Bacillati > Actinomycetota > Actinomycetes > Kitasatosporales > Streptomycetaceae > Streptomyces > Streptomyces sp. NPDC094448. The sequence goes on from NZ_JBIWGU010000015.1 coordinate 167,163, forward strand.
CACGCCGCCGGACACCACGCCCAGCGACTCCAGACGGTCGCGGAGCGCGCGGCCGCCGCCGGAGAGTTCCGTGATGCGCGCCGCCCGGTCGGCGAGCACGACGCAGAAGTCGGCCCCGCCGAGCTGCCGGGCCAGTTCGGCGAGCACCGGTCCGGCAGCCGTGCGCAGTCTGCCCCGCCGGTCCACGGCGTCGGGTTCCACCCGGGGCTGCGGCCCTGCGGGCGTCAGTCCGCTCCGCTCGGAACGCCACCAGGAGTGGGCGATCTCCGGGCGGAGCGTGGTGTCACCTGCGGGCACAGCAGCCTCCGAACGGGTGTGCGGTCGTCCGTCAGCGCAGGGTAGAACGGCTCGCCCCACCGGCGGAACCCGGGTTCCGTTTCCGGTCCCGGGCCGGGGGCTGTGCCGGAGCGGGCCGCTCCGGTGGCGGCGCGGCACCGGAGTGCGCCTGGTGGAGATGGGGTGCCAGGGCGGCTGCCAGCTCCCGGGGGCGTTCGGCCGCGAGATGGCCGCAGTCGAGGAGCAGGAGCCGGCTGCCCGTGATGCCCGCGGCGAGTTCCCGGGCGTGTACGGGCGGGGTCGCGGTGTCCCGGGAGCCGCCGACGACGAGCGCGGGGGCGGCGATCCGGTACAGCTCGGACCGGAGGTCGTAGCCGGCGAGGGCGTCGCAGCAGGCCGCGTATCCGGCGGGATCGGCCGTGGCGAGATCGGCCAGCAGCTGCTGGGCGAAGGGGGTGCCGGCGGTGTCGGGGGAGGCGAACCAGCGGCCGGGGGCGGTCGTCAGCAGAGGGGCGATGCCTTCGGTACGGACCAGTGCGGCCCGTTCGCGCCACGGCTCCGGGGGCCCGAAGCGCGCGGACGAGCAGACCAGGGCCAGGGAGGCGATCCGCGCGGGCCGGCGGGCTGCGAGCCGGGCGCCGACGGCTCCGCCGAGGGAGATCCCCGCATAGTGGAACCGGTCCCAGCCGTGGTGGTCGGCGAGGCCGAGCACCAGGTCGGCGAGGTCGTCGACGGTGGTCCGGCCGGGGCCGGGGGAGGGCAGCAGCCCGGTCGGGGAGCCGCCGTGGCCCGGCAGGTCGTACCGGAGCACCCGGAACCGGCGGCTCAGGGCGGGCGTCAGGGCTGCCCAGACCGCGGTGGAGGTGCCGAGGGACGGGCCGAGGACCAGCGGCGGCGCACCGGCGGGACCGGTGAGGTGGTGGTGCAGCACGGGGCTCCTGCGGGGTGGTCGGTACGGGGGCACGGCCGGGCGGGACGGCCGGGACGGGGATGCGGCGGTACGGGGGAGGGCCCCGCGGCCGCCTCCGCCCCGGCCGCGGGGCTGTGGGGGGAGGTTCTCCCGGACGCACGGGGTCCACGGCCCCGGACTGCCCCCCTCCGGTCCGGGAGCGGTTCAGCGTTCCAGGACGACTGCCAGCCCCTGGCCGACCCCGACGCACAGGGCCGCGACCCCGACGCCGGAGCCCCTGCGGGCGAGCTGATGGGCGACGGTTCCGGCGAGCCGGGCCCCGGACGCGCCGAGCGGGTGGCCCAGCGCAACGGCGCCCCCCTGGGGGTTGAGCACCGCCGGATCGGCCTCCGGCCAGGCGGCCAGACAGCCGAGTACCTGCGCCGCGAACGCCTCGTTCAGCTCCAGTACGTCCACAGCGGCGAAGGTCCGGCCCGCCCGGCCGAGGGCCCGCTCGACGGCCTCGACCGGGCCGAGCCCGAAGATGTCGGGGTCGATCCCGGAGACTCCGGTGGCGGTGATCCGGGCGAGCGGTTCACGGCCGGTGCTCCGCAGACCGTCCGCGTCGGTGAGGAGCAGCGCCGCCGCCCCGTCGTTGAGCGGTGAGGCGTTCCCCGCGGTGACCGTGCCTTCGCCGCCGGTCCGGAACACCGGCCGGAGCGCGGCCAGGGCCTCGGCGGAAGCGTCCGGCCGTACGGACTCGTCCTCGGTCACGGTGCGCCCCTCGCCCCGGCGGCCCGGCACCGGCAGCGGGACGATCTCGGCGTCGAACCGTCCGGCCGCCCGGGCCCGCGCGGCCTTCCGATGGCTGTCGAGGGCGAACGCGTCCTGTTCGGCGCGGCCGATGCCGTACCGCTCGGCGATCAGCTCGGCGGACTCCCCGAGGGGGATCGTCCACCGCGGGTCGAGGCCCGGATTGACCATGCGCCAGCCGAGGGTGGTCGAGTACAGCTCGGTGTGGCCCGCCGGGAACGGCCGGTCGCTTTTGGGCAGCACCCACGGTGCCCGGGTCATGGACTCGACCCCGCCCGCCAGGACCACCGAGGCGTCCCCGCAGGCGATGGCGCGCGCCCCCTGGACGACGGCCTCCAGACCGGAGGCGCACAGCCGGTTGACGGTGACGCCGGGTACGGACGTCGGGAGCCCGGCGAGGAGGACGGCCATCCGGGCGACGTTGCGGTTCTCCTCGCCCGCGCCGTTGGCGTTGCCGAGGACGACGTCGTCGATCCGCGCCGGGTCGAGAGCGGGCGTCCGGGCGAGCAGCTCCCGCAGGACGTGCGCGGCCAGATCGTCGGGGCGGACGGCGGCGAGGGCGCCGTTGTACTTCCCGACCGGGGTGCGGACGGCGTCCACGACGTACACGTCCCTCATCGCACCCGCCCCCGGCCCGGGCCGCCCGCCGCGGGGGTACGGGCTGCACCGCCGTCCGCCACGGTCAGCGGGGCGCCCGTCCGGTCCGCGACCTCGGCCGCGGTCACCCCGGGCGCGGTCTCCACCAGCACCAGCCCGTCCTCGGTGATGTCCAGGACCCCGAGATCGGTGATGATCCGGTCGACGCACGCCCGTCCGGTCAGCGGCAGCGTGCACTCCTCACGGATCTTCGGGGAGCCGTCCTTGGCGGTGTGGGCCATCACCACGACGACCCGGCGGGCGCCGTGGACCAGGTCCATCGCGCCGCCGATGCCGGTGACCAGCTTGCCCGGGACGGCCCAGTTGGCGAGGTCGCCCCGGGCGGACACCTGCATCGCGCCCAGGACGGCGACGTCGACATGCCCGCCGCGGATCATCCCGAACGACAGGGACGAGTCGAAGAAGGACGCCCCCGGCAGTACGGTGACGGTCTCCTTCCCGGCGTTGATCAGATCGGGGTCGACCTCGTCGGGGGCGGGGTAGGGGCCGGTGCCCAGAATGCCGTTCTCGCTCTGGAGGACCACCTCCACCCCGTCCGGGAGGTGGTTGGGGATCAGCGTCGGCAGGCCGATGCCGAGGTTGACGTACTGGCCGTCGCGCAGTTCCCGCGCGGCCCGTGCTGCCGTCTCCGGCCGGGTCCAGGCCATCAGTCGCTCACCGTCCGCCGTTCGATCCTCTTGTCGGCCGCCTGACCGGGGGTCAGCGCGACGACCCGCTGGACGAAGACCCCGGGCAGCTGTACGGAGTCCGGGTCCAGGGCGCCGGGCTCCACCAGCTCCTCGACCTCGGCGACCGTGATCCGGCCGGCCATCGCCGCCAGGGGGTTGAAGTTCCGCGCCGACTTCGCGAAGACCAGATTGCCGTGACGGTCCCCGCGCGCCGCCCGCACCAGGGCGAAGTCGGTGCGGACGGCGTGCTCCAGGACGTATTCGGTGCCGTCGAAGGTGCGGGTCTCCTTCGGCGGTGAGGCCACTGCCACCCCGCCTGAGCCGTCGTAACGCCAGGGCAGTCCGCCCTCCGCGATCTGGGTGCCGACCCCGGCGGGCGTGTAGAAGGCGGGGATTCCGGTGCCGCCCGCCCGCAGCCGCTCCGCGAGGGTGCCCTGCGGAATCAGCTCGACCTCCAGTTCACCGGCGAGGTACTGCCGGGCGAACTCCTTGTTGGCGCCGATGTAGGAGCCGGTGACCCGGGCGATCCGCCCCGCCGCCAGCAGCACCGCCAGTCCGCTGTCCAGCGCCCCGCAGTTGTTGGAGACCACGTGCAGACCGCCGGTGCCCCGCTCGTACAGGGCCGAGATCAGTGTCTGCGGCACCCCGCTGAGGCCGAAGCCGCCGACCGCCAGTGACGCACCGTCCGGCACGTCGGCGACCGCTTCCGCGGCCGAACCCACGGTCTTGTCCATCAGCCCGCCGCCAGATCGGACGGATGCTGTGCCAGCGGGGTGATCTCGATGCTCAGATAGGGGAAGAGCGGCAGCTCCCACAGGATCCGGTGCAGGGCCTCGTTGTCCGCCGCGTCGAAGACGCTGATGTTGGCGTACTGCCCGGCGCAGCGCCAGATGTGCAACCAGGTGCCCGACCGCTGGAGTTCCCGGCAGTACTCCTTCTCCCGGGCCACCAGCTCCGCGCGGACCCCGGGGTCGAGACCGGGCGGGATCGCCACGTCCATCCGTACCGCGAACAGCACCGCCGTCACTCCCCGTCGAGCACGAAGTCGTAGGTGACCGTGCGGCCTTCGCCGCCGTCCGCCGGGACCGGGTCCAGCACCAGTTCCGGTTTGACGGCGGACGCGATGTCGTCGCCGACGTGCTCGCCGCCGCGGAAGTAGAGCTGGGTGGTGATCAGCCGGTGGCCGGGCGCGGACACCTTCAGATGGAGGTGCGCGGGGCGCCAGGCGTGCCAGCCCGCGGCCTCGATGAGCCGTCCGCAGGAGCCGTCGGTGGGGATGCGGTACGGCGCGGGCTCGACGGTGCCTATCCGGAAGCGGCCCTCGTCGTCGGCGGTGACGGTGCCCCGCAGGTTCCACTCCGGGAGCCCCGGCGCGAACTGCGAGTAGTAGCCGTCGGAGTCCGCCTGCCAGATCTCCACCGAGGCGCCGGGCAGCGGCGTCCCGGCGACGTCCGTCACCTGCCCCCGGAAGGTCAGGGGGGTGCCCTGTTCGCCGTCGCGCATCGGGAGGGTCGCCTCGGCGGGCAGCGAAGGGGAGCCGGGCACGTAGTACGGGCCTTCGATGGTGCCCTTGCTGCCCCGCCGGTCCTCGTGCGCCACCTCCTCGACGACGTGCTCCAGCCATACGTCGAGGAAGAGCGGCCATTCGCCGTCCTCGCCGACCCGGATCAGCCAGGCCTTCAGGGCGTCGTACTCGGCATAGGTGACCTGGTGGCGCCGGACGATGTCGTGTGCGGCGGTGAGGAGTTCGGAGACCAGGGTCTTCACGCGCGCGGTGTCGGCGGCCGTGCCGTCCGCCCGCTCGCGGCTGCGGAACCGTTCGGTGGCGGCGGCTCCGGCCGCGGCTGCGGTGGCCTGCCCGGTGCCGGTGCCGGCTGCGGTGGCGGTGGCGGTGTCGGATTCCGTGATGGTGTCGGTCATGGGATGGGTCCCGTCCTTCGGATCAGGGGAGGGTGGTTCGGGGGCCGGGGCGGCCGTCAGCGGTCCTGCCGGTAGCGGGCCAGCTTCCCGGGGTCGATGTCGATGCCGAGCCCGGCGCCCTCGCGGACGCGCAGCGTGCCGGACTCGATGGTGAGCGGCTCGGCGAGGAGGTCGTCGGTCATGTCGAGGAAGTTGGAGAGTTCGCCCGCGTAGCGGGACGAGGAGCGGTGTGCGGCACCGAAGGCCACCGAGCACAGGGTGCCGATCTGGCCGTCGATCTGATTGCCCATCACCACCTCGGTGCCCAGGCCCTCGCAGAGGTGCAGCACCCGCTGCGAGCCGGTGAACCCGGTCCGCGCCGTCTTGATGCTGATCGCCGTGGCGGAGCCGCCCAGCAGCTCACGGGTCACCTCCGCCGGGCGGGTGGCGCTCTCGTCGGCGATGAACGGCAGCGGACTGCCCGCGACCAGGCGGCGGCGGCCCAGCACATCGTCGGCGGGGCACAGCTCCTCCGCGAAGAGCAGCCCGAGATCGGCGGTCTCCGCGAGGACGCGCGCCGCGTCCGAAGCCGTCCAGCCGCGGTTGCCGTCGATGTACAGCTCGACACCGGGGCCGAGGGCCTCGCGCAGGGCCCGGCAGGCCGCCACGTCCTGGGCGTAGGGCACCCGGCCGACCTTCACCTTGAAGGTGGTGATGCCGTACGTGTCCCGGATCCGCTCGGCCTCCGCGACCATCTCCTCGGCAGGTGCGAAGCCGACCATATGGCTGACCCGCATCCGGTCCGTGTAGCCGCCGAGCAGCCCGGACACCGGCATCCCTGCGGCCTGGCCGATGATGTCCCACAGCGCCATGTCCAGCGCTGCCTTGGCGGTCGGATTGCCGACGGTCCGCTCCAGTACGGCGTGGACGGCTTCGCGGTCCAGCGCGGTGAGGCCCAGCAGTTGCGGGGCGAACACCTTGCCGATCACCGCGACGATGGACTCCTGGGTCTCGCCGTAGGTGTAGGGGCGGGGCGGGGCCTCGGCGGTTCCGGTCAGCCCGTCGTCGGTGTGGATCCGCACCAGGACGTGGTCGGCGCCGTGCACCACGCCGCTCGCGAACGCCAGCGGCTTCGTATAGGGAATGGCGAAGGGAACGGCCTCCACCGCCGTGATCTTCACAGGTCTCCTTCGGGGCGGGGCGGGGTCCTGCCGGGCGGGCGGGGACGGGCGGCTGAGCCCGCGGGCGGTACGGGCGGCGGTACGGCGCCGGGGCCGGAGGGCGGGCCGGCGGCCGGGGGGAGGACACCGTTCCGCTCCAGCACCGCCAGCACGTTCCGCAGCAGGGGCGAGGTGTCGTCCGCCCGCCAGGCCAGGGCCAGCGGTACGGACGGCGCGTCCTCGATCTCCTCGTACCGCACGCCCTCGCGCGGCGCGGAGCGCACCGATTCCGGCAGTACGGCCACCCCCAGGCCCGCCGCGACCAGCGCCAGCGCGGCCGAGGTCTCGGTGACCTCGTAGGCGCGGTGCGGGACGAAACCGGCGTCCCGGCAGGCCCGGACGACGGCGTCCCCGACAACGGATCCGAGACCGGCCCCGTAGACGACGAAATCCTCGTGGCGCAGCTGCCCGACGCGGATCCGGCCGGCCCCGGCGAGCCAGTGCTCCTCGGGGACGGCGACGAGCAGCGGCTCGTCCGCCAGCGCCCGGTGGGCGATGCCTTCCCGGCGGAGCGGCGGGCGCAGCACCCCGAGGTCGAGGCGGCGTTCCAGCAGCGCCGTCTCCTGGGTGGCCGTGAGCATATCGGTATGTACCTCCGTCACCACATACGGCATTGTACGTTTCAACAACCTTGCCAGCGAGGGCAGTTGCCGGTACGAGGCGGAGCCGGTCAGGCCCAGCCGCAGCACCCCCTCCACCCCGGAGGCGAACCGCCCGACCCGGGTGACCGCCTCGTCGACGGCCCCGAGGATGCGCTCCACATCGGTACGGAAGACCTCCCCGGCGCCGGTCAGTGCGACCTGCCGGGTGGTACGGGTGAACAGTTCGACGCCCAGCTCCGCCTCCAGCCTGCGGATCGCCTGCGACAGCGGTGGCTGCGCCATATGGAGCTGCTCCGCGGCCCTGCCGAAATGACAGGTCGCGGCGACGGCTGCAAAATAGCGAAGAGTTCTCAATTCCATCGAGGGCTGCCTTCTTCTCGTCCGGTCGCCCGGATTTCCCGGCGCCCGGATTCCGGCTCCCGGATTTCCGGTGCCGTCCGGGCGGTCGGCGTCCCGGTCGCCCGGGTCCTCCCGGCTTCGGGGGTCCTCGACAGGTCATCAGCGTAGGAAGCCCGTCCGGCGCCCGGCAAATATGTATCCGCAGGCTATTGAGATGCGGGCGATATCAATACCCCCCTGGGTCAACCCTGGGGGAATGCCCGGGGCCCGGATCTTCACCCCGCTGTCATCGTGCTGAAAAGCAACGGCAACGCGGCCGCCGCAGAGGCGGCCCTGCCCAGAGGCGAAAGGGGCGGCCATGACCGAGGACCGCAGCCGAGCGCGCACCCTCCTCGACGACGCCCTCCAGGAGGACCCGGACACCGGCGTGTACCGGGTGCGGCGGAGCATTTTCACCGACGAGGAACTCTTCGAGCTGGAGATGGCCCATATCTTCGAAGGGAACTGGGTCTATCTCGCGCACGAAAGCCAGATTCCCGGGATCGGCGACTACTTCACCACCTATATCGGCCGCCAGCCGGTGGTGATCTCCCGCGACAAACAGGGCGAACTGCACTGTCTGGTCAACGCGTGCAGTCACCGGGGCGCGATGCTCTGCCGGCGCAAGACCGACAACCGCACTACCTTCACCTGCCCCTTCCACGGCTGGACGTTCAGCAACAACGGCAGGCTCCTGAAGGTCAAGGACCCCCGGGACGCCGGCTATCCCGAGCAGTTCAACACCGACGGCTCGCACGACCTGACCCGGGTCGCCCGCTTCGAGAGCTACCGCGGTTTCCTCTTCGGCAGCCTCAACCCGGACGTCAAACCCCTCCGGGAGCACCTCGGGGACGCCGCCGTCGTCATCGACATGGTGGTCGACCAGTCACCCGAGGGACTGGAGGTGCTCCGCGGCTCGTCGACGTACCACTTCGACGGCAACTGGAAGCTCCAGGCCGAGAACGGCGCCGACGGCTACCACGTCTCCGCCACCCACTGGAACTACGCGGCCACCCAGGCCCGCCGTGCCTCCGGGGAGTCCAGGAACGAGACGAAGACCATGGACGCCGGCGGCTGGTCGAAGCAGAAAGGCGGCTTCTACTCCTTCGACCACGGCCATCTGCTGCTCTGGACCAAGTGGCTCGACCCCGCCAACCGGCCGCTGTACGAGCGGCGCGACGAACTCGCCGCGTCCTTCGGCCCGGAGAAGGCCGAGTGGATGATCGGCGTCTCCCGCAATCTCTGCCTCTACCCCAACGTCTACCTGATGGACCAGTTCAGCTCCCAGATCCGGCACTTCCGGCCGATCTCGGTGGACCGGACCGAGGTCACCATCTACTGCATCGCCCCCAAGGGCGAACCCGCCGAGGACCGGACCCGGCGCATCCGCCAGTACGAGGACTTCTTCAACGCGACGGGCATGGCCACGCCGGACGATCTCGAAGAGTTCCGCTCCTGCCAGAAGACCTATCTCGCCGGGTCGGCGCCGTGGAACGACCTCAGCCGCGGTGCGCTGCACCAGATCGAGGGACCGGACGAGGACGCCAGGAGGATCGGCATCAATCCGCTCGCCAGCGGGGTGCGGGTCGAGGACGAGGGGCTCTACCCCGTACAGCACAACTACTGGCGCTCGACCCTGAGCCGGGCACTGGACGAGGAGGCGGCGCAGTGACGACCACGGCGGACCCGAACGACACCACCGCCCCGGGTGCGGTACAGGGGAGCCCGGAGATCACCGTCGAGACGGTGCTGACCCTGGAGCGGATCCGGCAGTTCCTCTACCGCGAGGCCCGGTATCTCGACGACCGCGCCTTCGAGCAGTGGCTGGAGTGCTACCACCCCGAGGCCGAGTTCTGGATGCCCGCCTGGGCCGACGACGACACCCTGACCGTCGATCCGCAGCGGGAGATCTCCCTGGTCTACTACCCGAACCGGGCCGGTCTCGAAGACCGCGTCTTCCGTATCCGCACCGACCGCTCCAGCGCCACGAGCCTGCCCGAACCCCGCACCGGCCACAACATCACCGACGTCGAGATCACCGCCCGCGACGGCGACACGGCCGACGTCCGGTTCAACTGGTTCACCCTCTACTACCGCTACCAGACCACCGACACCTACTTCGGCACCACCTTCCTCACGCTCGACCTGTCCGGCGCCGAGCCGCTGATCCTGCGGAAGAAGGTCGTCCTGAAGAACGACTACGTGCACCACGTCGTCGACGTCTACCACGTCTGAACCGGCCACCGCCCCACGCCCACCACGCCCGAACCGGCCGACCGGCCCGCGTCCACCACGTCCGAACCGGCCGCCGCCCCGCCCGGAACCGTCGGAAATGAGCCCCCAACATGTCCTTCCAGGTCGCCCTGAACTTCGAGGACGGCATCACCCGCTTCGTGGAGTGCCGGCCCGGTGAAACGGTCGCCGAAGCCTCCTACCGGGCCCGGATCAACATCCCGCTGGACTGCCGCGACGGCGCCTGCGGCACCTGCAAGTCCCGCTGCGACGCCGGGACGTACGACGGCGGCGACTACATCGACGAGGCGCTGACCGACGACGAGGCCGCCCTCGGCTACTGCCTGCCCTGCCAGATGGTGCCGGAGAGCGACCTCGTCCTGCGGATCCCGTCGACGTCCGCCGCGGCGAAGACCGGCCCCGCCGCCCACACCGCGACCGTCGCGGCCGTCGAACACCTCTCGGCCACCACCACCGAGATCGTGCTGGACGTCGACGACCGGCAGGCCCTGGACTTCCTGCCCGGCCAGTACGTGAACATCGCCGTCCCCGGCACCGGCGAGACCCGCTCGTACTCCTTCAGCTCGGCCCCCTCCCGGCGGCAGGTTTCCTTCCTGGTGCGGATCGTGCCCGGCGGCGCGATGTCCGGTTATCTCACCGGACGCGCCCGCCCCGGCGACCGGCTGGAGTTCACCGGACCCCTCGGCGGCTTCTACCTCCGCAGGATCGACCGGCCCGCCCTGCTGCTGGCCGGCGGCACCGGACTCGCCCCCCTGCTGTCGATGCTCGGCCACCTCGCCGACCATCCGGCCGGCCGGCCGGTCCGGCTGCTCTACGGAGTCACCACCGACGAGGACCTCGTCCACCTCGACACTCTGGAGCGGTACGCCGCGGCCCTCCCCTTCTTCGCCTTCGACCACTGCGTCGCCGACCCCGCGAGCACGGCCCGCACCAAGGGCTATGTCACCGGCCTGATGGACACCGGCACTCTCCAGGGCGGAGACACCGACGTCTACCTCTGCGGACCGCCCGCCATGGTCGAGGCCGTACGCGGACATATCGCGGCCCTGGGCACGCCCCCGGCGGGCTTCCACTACGAGAAGTTCACGCCCGCCGCCGTCGCCGGGAAGGCGGCCGCGGCATGAGCGTCCACCCCGAACGCTTCGCGGGCCGGAAGGCCGTCGTCACCGGCGCCGCGCAGGGCATCGGGCTGGAGGTCGCCCGCCGGCTCGCCGCCGAATCCGCCGACGTCGTCCTCGTCGACAGGGCCGCGGCTGTCCGGGAGGCGGCCGCCGGATGCGGGGCCGCGGCCGTCCTCGCCGATCTGGAGACCTACGAGGGTGCCGAGACGGCGATCGCCGGGGCGCTGGAGAGGCTGGACGGCCGGATCGACGTCCTCGTCAACAACGTCGGCGGCACCATCCTGGCCAAACCCTACGAACACTACGCGCCCGACGAGATCGAAGCCGAGATCCGGCGCTCCCTCTTCACCACCCTCTGGACCACCAGGGCCGTACTGCCCCATCTGATCGCCCGGCGCTCCGGCACCGTCGTCAACGTCTCCTCCATCGCCACCCGCGGCATCCACCGCATCCCGTACTCGGCGGCGAAGGGCGGCGTCAACGCGCTCACCGCGTCCCTGGCGATGGAGGCCGCGCCGTACGGGATCAGGATCGTCGCGGCCGCGGCGGGCGGCACCGACGCACCGCCCCGCCGGATCGCCCGGGGCCCGGCGCCCCGCGACGACCGGGAACGCGCGTGGTACCGGGGGATCGTCGACCAGACGGTGGACTCGACCCTGCTGAAGCGGTACGGCACGGTGGCGGAGCAGGCGGCGGCCATCTGCTTCCTCGCCTCCGACGAGGCGTCCTACATCACCGGCACGGTCCTCCCGGTCGGCGGCGGCGACCAGGGCTGACGGGCCGCTGCCGCGGCGGCGACGGGGGCCCGGTGCCGTACGGGTCCGGCCCGCCCGTGCCCCGCGCGTCCGGACCGGCGGCTCGGGTCCGTTCCGGGACCGTGCGGTGCGGGGCGCGGCCCGTGCCCCGCACCGGCGGCCGGAGCGGCGGTGCGGACCCCGCCCGACGCCCGCGCGCCGTCCCCGGCCGGGCGGGGACGGCGCGCTCCTCCCGTACCGCCCCGCGGGTGGCCGTCCCGTACCCCGCCGCCCCGTCCGGAGCCGGTCGACGCGCAGAGCGGCGCCTGCCCGCTGCCCGCCTGCGGCCTCTCCCCGCTCCCGCCGGGAGACCCCCGGCGGGGCGGGTGTTAGCGTCCGCTCATGAACGACCGTCCCGAGGCGTACGGGAGCCCGATCGGGCGGGCCGCCGAACTGGCCGCACTGGCCGGCGCGCTCCGGGCCGCCCGCGCCGGGAACCCGACCACGGTCCTCGTCGAGGGACCGGCCGGGATCGGCAAGACCACCCTCGTCGAGCATGCCCTGCGCACCCGCCGCCCGACCGCGGACCAGGACCCGCCCGGCGCCGTACTGCACGTCCGCGGCGTCTCCTGGGAGACGGAACTGCCGTTCGGAATCGTCCACCGGCTCCTGCGCACCCCCGGCAGCGGCCCGGCACCCGCTCCGGAAGCACCCCGCGACGTCCTCGGCGCCGCCCGCCTCCTCCACCGGCAGTGGGCCGGCCGGCCGGAACGCGAACCCCTTGTCGTGGTCGTCGACGACGCCCACTGGGCCGACCCCGAGAGCCTGCGCGCCATCGGCTCGGCACTGCGCCGCACCACCACCGAACGGCTCCTCGTCGTCCTCGTCGCCCGCGACGACCCCCGTGAGCTGTACGGCGGTTACGAACCGTACGAGAACCCCGAACCGCCCGCAGGACCGCCCCCGGCCGTCCTCACCGCCCTCGAACTCCTCGACCACTGCCGCGAACGCACCGTCCGCCCCGGCCCGCTCAACCCGCGGGAACTGCGCGCCCTGGCCCGCGAGACGGCCGGTATCGCGCTCGACCTGCCCACCGCCCGCCGCCTCGGCCGGCACACCCGCGGCAACCCCCGCCACGCACTCCGCCTCCTGCGCGAACTGCCCCCCGAAAGCTGGCAGGACCCCCGCGGCGAACTCCCCGCACCCGCCCGCTACACCGCCGCCGTCCGCCGCCGCCTCGCCCACTGCGATCCGGCGACCCGGGCACTCGCAGAAGCCTGCGCCGTCCTCGGCGACGACGCCCCTCTCGCCGAGGCCGCCGCCCTCGCCGACGTCGGAGACCCGCTGCCCGCCGTCGACGAAGCCCGCGCCGCCGGACTGCTGACCGCCGCCGTCGACCCCGGGCGCGCCCTGCTCGCCTTCGCCCACCCTCTGATCCGCGCCGCCGTCCGCACCGGCATCGGACTCAGCCGCCGGGCCGAACTCCACGCCCGCGCCGCCCGCCTCACCGACGACCCGGGCCGCGGACTGCTCCACCGCACCGCCGCCGCCACCACGACCGACGCCGCCCTCGCCGCGGAACTCGACCGGCACGCCACCGGACGCGCGTCCGCGGGCGCCTGGTCCGAGGTCGCCGACACCCTCGTCCACGCCGCCCGGCTGAGCCCCGGCCGGGCCGAACGCGAGGACCGGCTGCTGCGCGCCGTCGACGCCATGATCGGCGCCGGGGACGTACCGCGCGCCACCGCCTTCGCCGCCGAACTGGAGAGCTTCCCCGCCGACACCCGGCGCGGCGCCGTCCTCGGCTACCTCGCCATCATGCGCGGACGCCCGGCCGAAGCGGACGCCTTCCTCACCCAGGCCTGGCGGCGCTGCGACCCCGAGCGGCACCGCGATCTGATGGCCAGGATCTGCCAGCGCCGCGTACTGCACGCCCTCGGCCGCTGGGACGGCCCCGCACTGGTGACCTGGGCCCGTCGCGCGATCGAACTCGCCGACCCCGACGATCCGTCCGCCGTCGAATCGCAGGCCGTTCTCGGTCTCGGCCTCGCCGCCGCCGGACGCCCCGACGAGGCACTCGCCGCCTATGACGCGGCCGCCGCGGCACTCCCGCCCGGTGGCGCCCAACCTCAGCGCTTCCACCTCGGCCGGGGCTGGGTGGACCTGGCCCTCGACGCACCCGAGGACGCCCGCCGCCGGCTGGAGGCGGCCGTACCCACCGGCTACCGCATGGGCTCCACCCGGATATCCCTGTGGGCCCAGGGCTGGCTGGCCCGCACTCAGTTCGCCCTCGGCGCCTGGCCCGAGGCGCTGGAGACCGCCCAGCGGGCCGCCGTCCGGCTCGCGGACTCCGGCATCGAACCGGTCCGCCCGCTGGTCCACTGGACCGCCGCCCAGATCCACGCCCTGCGCGGCGACCGGGAGGCCGCCGACCGCCATGCGGCCGAGGCCGCCGCCGACGGCCACCACTACGAAGTGATGCTGGTCCCCGCCTGCCTGGCCCGCGCCCACGCGGCGGAGGCCCGCGGCGACTACGAACGCGTCGTCGAGGCACTCACGCCCGTGGTCCGCCTCCCCGCCCGGGACTCCGTCGACGAACCCGGCTTCTGGCCCTGGGCCGACGTCTACGCCAACGCCCTCGTCCTCACCGGCCGCCTGGACGAAGCCGACGCCTTCCTCACCCCCCACGAACAGCGCGCCGCCCGGCGCGGCCGCCGCTCGGCCCTGGCCCGCCTCGGGCTCGCCCGCGGCCGGCTGACCGCGGCCCGGGGCGATATCGACGGCGCCCGCGCGGAGTTCGACCGCTCCCTCGCCCACCTCGACCGGCTCCCGCTGCCGTACGACCGCGCCCGGATCGGCTTCGCCTACGGCCAGACCCTGCGCCGGGCCGGGAAGCGCCGCGAGGCCGACACCGTACTGAAGAACGCCCGGGACGCCTACGCCGCCCTCGGTGCCCGCGCCTACGTGGAGCGTTGCGAGCGGGAACTCCAGGCGGGCGGCGTTCACGCCCCGCGGGTCACTCCGGGCATGGCCCGGCTCACCCCGCAGGAGCGGGCCGTCGCCGCGCTCGTCGCCGCCGGGGCCACCAACCAGCAGACGGCGCTGGAGCTGTTCATCTCGGTCAAGACCGTCCAGTACCACCTCACCAACGTCTACGCAAAGTTCGGCATCCGGTCCCGCAGCGAACTGGCGGCCCGGTTCAGGGAACCGTCCACGGAGACGTGAGCGCGGCGCCCCGGCCGTAACCAACTGCCGCCGGGACTGCCGCCGGAACGTACCGCGCGGCCCTACCTTCGTGCCGGGCGGACAGCTCCGGAACGGCCGTGGCTGCGCCCTTCGCACCGGGAGTGCCCATGAAGAAGAACCGGTTCGCAGCAGGCGGCGCGGCGGTGGTGTTCGCCGCGGGTATGGCGATCGGCGCCGCCGCCCCGGCGACCGCCGCCCCCGCCGAACGGATCGCCTCCGCCGAGCAGCTCCACTTCCACCTCGCGAAGGCCGTAGAGCTGGAGAGCGCCACGACCGGCGAGATCAGCTGCTGCCCGGCCGGCCAGTACGCCCCCGAAGCGACCGGGGCCTGACCATGGACACCGTGGGAGCGGCGCGGACCGCAGCCGAGCAGTCCGGCCCGGCGGCGGGCCCCGGGGAGTCCCCGGTCACCTGGTGTCCGAGCGGGCGTCCCGACCGGCCCGAATCGCAGGTGCTGGGCGTCCGCTCCGGACCGGACGGCAAGGTCGTCTATCTGGAGCGGCCGATGCCGGCCGCCGAGGTGCTCGGAGCCGTACCGGAAGGCGTCGAACCCACCCGGGTGCTGAGGTTCGCCTCGCACTGCGTGTCCGCATGCGTCCACCGGCGGGGCAACGACTGCACGCTCGTGGAGCGGGTCGGGGTGCTCCCGGCGGCCGGTGAGACCCGGTCGGTCCCACGGTGTCATCTCCGCGCCGGGTGCCAGTGGTGGCAGCAGACCGGGGTGTCCGCCTGCCACCGCTGCCCGGCCGTGGCCACGGCGGTCCTCCAGGAGGACGTCCTCACCACGCTGGTCGCGGATCCTGCGACCACGCTCGAACAGCTCGACGAGTGGATCGCGCAGTCCCCCGACGGCCCGTCCGCGGACGGGCCCGGGCCGGGCGGCGCGGGCTGAACACCGGGGCCTGAGCCGCCGGGCGGCGGGCTCGGGCCCGGCCGGCGGCCGGATGTCCGAGAACGGCCGGTGTGCCCGGGGAACCCTCCCCGGACACACCGGCCGTTTCCGTACGGTTGATCACTCCAGGTCCCCGAACGGCTGCCGCAGCCACGAGCCGAGAGCCTTGAAATCGCCGTCGGAGAGGCCCAGCCGGGCATCGACCCGGTGGAGCAGCGCCGGTCCCGGATGGCGGGCGGCGACCCAGGCCCGGTCCCGGCCGGTGATCTCGTCGTCGACCCAGGCGAACGGCCGCCCCGCCGCTCGTTCGACGAGCGTGCGGGTCTTCCAGTGCAGTCCATGGCGCTCGTCCCGCTCCTCGGCCCCGGAAGGCTCCGGCCAGACCACCAGGGGCAGTTGGGGGAGACCGAGCAGCGGAGCGATGCACTCGTTGGCATCCTCCATCCAGGTCGTCGCCCAGACCAGCTCGCACGGAAGCGCGGCCAGGGCCGCGCCGTGCCGGGGATCGACCCGGCTCAGAAGCGGGTTCGCGGAGCCCCCGCCCGGATCGGGACGCGTCGCGTACAGCGGATACCGCGCCCCCTCCCCGAAGGGGATCAGGGGCCCGTCGACATCGAGGAAGAGGAGCGGGAGCCGTCGGGAACCGGTCACAGCGGCACAGGATAGCGGGCGGCACCGGTCGCTCCGGGGTCAGCGGTCGTCCGGCGGATCCGCCAGGGCCAGGGCGGCGTGGTGGCCCTCCGGGGCGAGGACGTCGCCCAGGGTCCACCCCGGCGGCGAGGCGGGCACCGGACCGGCGCCCACATAGTCCGTGGACGGGTCGGCGGCCAGCCCCACACCCGTCCCCTTGAGATAGGCCTCCTTACGGGTCCACACCCGGGTGAACGCGGCGGGGCGTTCTCCGGCGGGCAGCGCGGCCAGCTCCGCGGCCTCCCGCGGATGCAGTACGTCGACGCTCTCGGCGACCGCCGCGGCGTCGGGCACCGGCTCCACGTCCACCCCCACGGGCGTCACCGCGAAGGCGAGCAGGCTCAGCCCGTCGCAGTGCGACAGGGAGAAGTGCAGGGTCCCGCCGGGTACGACGGGCCTGCCGTGCGGTTCGTCGCAGTGCGCGCAGGGGGCACGCTCCACGACCACGTCACGGGCGGGCATGCCCAGATAAGCGCCCAGCAGCCGGCGCAGCGCCACATGGGCGCAGACGTAGCCGTCCCGGTCGGCCGCGCGCACGAACTCCGCGGCGCGGGCCAGCTCCAGGGCATCGAGGGTGCCGGGCGCCTGCCCGGCGGCGTACGTCCGGTACTCGGTGGTGTCCACGAGCCACAGCCCCGGCCCCGCCGCGGCGGGTGCGGCCGGGGTACCGGGTCCGGCGGCGGAGAGCCGGCGGGGGACCAGCAGCTGTCCGGTGGTCGGCGCTGCCATGGGGTGCCTCCTGTTCGCAGGGGGGCCGCCCGCCCGGCGGGACGCGGAGCGGGAGGAACGGTCGGGCAACGTCAGGTACGGAGGGGAACCGGCTCGCCGGACGCCTGCGGCGGGCTCGCCCCGGCGGCGGGGGCGTCCGCCGGATCGCCCGTGCTGCGCGGTTCCCCGGGACGGGCGGCGGGTGCGGGCGCCGACCGCGATCCGGCCGGTCCGCTCGCCGGGGGGACGGCTCCCGGCTCCCGGCCACCGGACCCGGTCCCGGTCCGGGGGGCGCCCCCGCGGCCGGCCGCCGCTGCGGCCGCGCTTGCCGGGGCCGTCGCCGGACACACGGGTTCCAGAGCCCCGGCACGCCTCCCTCCCGGGTCGCCCGCCCCGGGTTCCGCCGGGCGGTGTGCGGGCAGGGCGGAGGCGGAAGTGGCGGGCGGTGGGGGCGCGCTGCGGCTGACGGGTCCGGGCGGCTCCGCCGGGGGCGCGGACTGCGGGGCCGGCCCACCGTTCCTGTCCGCAGGGGTGGCGGGTGCGGCCGGAGAGTGCGTGCGCCGGGTGAGGGCGCCTGCGAGGGGCGGCGGAGCCGTGCGGTGCCCGCTGCGCGGCACAGGCGCCGCCGAAGGCGAGGGCTCCGGGGCCCCGGCACGCTGCCCGTCCGCGTCGGCGGTGTCCGGCTCCGCCGGGGGGCGTGCCCGCAGGGCGAGGACCGCGGCGACCGGCGACACGGCCGCGACCGCCCCGCACAGCAGCCACGTCCGCTCCACCCCGAGCACCAGCGACAAGGAGCTGAACAGGGCGATCGACAGCGGCGCCGTACCGATCCCGGCGAGCGCGAGGGTCGACATCGCGGCCCCCATCCGGCCCTCCGGCGCCGCCTGCTGATACAGCGTCACGATCGTCGGACCGTTGAGGCCCGACAGCAGGCCGACGCCCGCGGCCACCGCCGTCAGCGACGCGGGCGAACCCATCAGCGCCATCACGGTGATCCCGGCCGCGAGGCCCGCACCGGTCACCACCAGCCGGACGAACACCGGGATACGGTGCGCGAACGCCGCGCCCAGCGCGCTGGACGCGAGTGCGCCGACGCTGAACGCCGCCAGCACCATGGCCACCGCCCCGACCCCCCAGCCCCGTTCATGGACGAGCAGGGGCAGCGCCACTTCGGCCGGCCAGCTGAACGCCATGTCCAGGCAGAGGGAGGCGATGAACATCCAGCGCAGCCGCGGATACCGGGCCAGCAGCGCGAATCCGTCGCCGGAGCGCCGCAGCAGGGACCTGCCGCCGGGCTGCCGGGCGGGCCGGGTGAAGCCGCGGGTGACGAACAGCAGGCAGCCCAGCCAGATCAGCCCCGTCACGGCGGCCGCCAGCATCGCCACCCACAGCTCGCCGACGGTGATCAGCCAGGCTCCGGCGGGGGCGCCGAGCACCGGCGCGACCCGCAGCACCGTCGCGTAGGCCGAATTCGCGCGGGCGAGCTGGTCGCCGCGGGCGAACCGGGGCAGCAGCATCCCGGACGCCGGTCCGGCCGCTCCCAGCAGGACGCCTTCCAGCAGGGCGATCACCATCAGTGGCCACAACTGGTGGGTGGTGGCGGTGACCACCGCGCCGCACGCGAGCAGCGCCGCGCGGGCCGCGGTCGTACGCAGCAGTACGAACCGGGGCCCCAGCACATCGGCCAGTGCCCCGCCGAAGACGAGCATCAGGGCCCGCGGCACGGTCGCGGACAGCATCAGCAGCGTGACCGCGCCGGTGCCGCCGATTTTCACGGCGGTCCAGTTCATCGCGATCAGCAGGGCGAAGCTGCCGAGCTGTACCGCGGCCTGGCCGCCGACGAGCGCGCCGACCCGGCCCCAGGGCACGGCGGCCGCCTCCGCCCGTGGATCCGTTTCGGCCTCTGTCGGGGTCGCTGTCATGGGTCGGTCCTCCGGTGGGGTGCTGGTGGGGGAAAGGCGGCGGTGACGGCTCGTACGGCGGCCCGCTCGGCGGCCCCGGCGAGCGCGGCGGCCCCGGCGGGCGCACCGAGCACCCGCAGTTCCAAAACGCCGCCGACATGGGCCCGTCCGGTACGGGCGAGCCGCCGCGCGGCGGCCCGTCCCGCGGACCGGGCCGCGGCGGCCGGGGTCTTCGGCACCACGGTCAGGACGGGCAGCGTCGCGTCGGGCAGGAACCGTGCCCGCACGGTACGGCGCTGCCCGGCCGGACCGGGCCGCGCAACCCGGGCGCCGGGTGCGGGCCCGCGGCGCGGACGGCTCCGGGGCAGGGGCCGGGTGGTGGTGTGCGGGCTGCGGGTGCCGCCCGCGGCCGGGGCGGGCGGCTCGGGCCGGGTGGTGGCGTGCTGGGTGTGGATGTGGGTGTGGTTTGTCGGTGGGGTGGTGTTGTACGGGCTGCTGCGGGTGCCGCCCGCGGCCGGGACGGGAGCCCCCGGCCCGAGGCGGCCGGCCGCGTCCCGTACCGCGCTGTTCTCGCCCCGTACCGCGCTGTTCTCCGCGGAACCCCGCCCCACCCCGGCCCGTTCGCCGTCCCCCGCGGGGGTGCCCTGCGGCGGAGCTGTGCCGGACCCGGTGCGCCGGTTCCGCGCCGGCGGGATCACGGCCGCCCACCCCCCGCCCCTGCGGGCACAAGACGGTCCGCCGCCGGTGGCCACAGGTCGGCCCGCGTCAGGTCCGCGGGCCGGTACTGGCCCAGGGCGTGGAGAAGCAGCCTCAGCTCCAGGGCGAGGGCCTCCACCAGCCGTACCAGCCCCTGCTCCGGGTCCTCGTCCACGGCCACCAGCGCGGCCCGGCCCAGTCCGACGGCGGTGGCGCCGAGGGCCAGGGCCCGGACGGCCCGGCCGCCCTCCCATATCCGGCCGGAGGCCAGCAGGCTCGCCCCCTCGGGCCGGTGGACGAGGCCGAGACAGTCGGCCAGCGGCAGCCCCACACCGTCCAGGAAGACCCGGGGCGCCCAGCCCGTACCGCCTTCGGCGCCGTCCACGGTGACCGCGTCCGCCCCGGCGGCCCAGGCGGTCGCCGCCGCCGTGCCGATATCGCGGCCCGGGTGGAACTTCACCCAGACCCTGGCGAGCGGGAAGTTGTTCCGCATGAAGCGGAGCTGCTGGCGGAGGATCTCCTCGGTGAAGGTGCCCGGGGTGGCGCAGCGCAGCCTCGACCCGTCGGGACCCAGCTCCGTTCCGAGCGTGAACAGCCCCGCCGCCGCGAGCCGTTCGGCCTCCGCGGCGCCGACCACGGTCATCCCGCCCAGGCCGGGCTTGGCGCCCTGACCGGTTTTCAGCTCGAAGCCGAGCCGGCCCGAGTCCCTCAGCTCCCGTACCGCCGGGTCGCTGTAGAGGAGGTTCCACACCTCCGAGTCGGCGTCCTCGGTGGACTGCTGCACCACCACGCCTCCGGGTCCGTCGCCCAAAGCCTCGGCATAGGCTTCGACCCGGGCGAGGAGCACCGAGCGGTACCCGTGGACGGGCACGGTGTTCTCCCCGACGACCATGGGGATACCGAGCCGCCCGGCCTGGCGGGCCGCCGCCACCGCGAGGTCACCGCTGCCCGCACGGGTCGACCCGAACGCGGACAGGTACACCGGCAGCGCCGAGGCGAAACCGCCGATCACGGAGCGCAGTCCGACATCGTCGTGGCCGGGTTCCCGGCCGAGTTCGACGAGTTTCTCCAGCCGCCGGGGCATGAACACCGGCGGCGCGGGGCGCAGGGCGTCCAGCGCATCGGACGGCCCGCCGGCCCCCGCCCCGCCTCCCGTCCCGCCGCCGGACCCGCCGCCGGACCGGGCCTCGGGTCCCCCCGTACTCCCGGGTCCGCCCCCGTCGGGCGAACCCGTTCCGCCCCGGGACCCGGCGCCGAACAGGGCCGCCCCGTACTCCCCGGACGGCGGGAAGACCTCCGCGGCGCCGTACCGGGCCCGGGCCCGTACCGCCGCCTCCGGAAAACCGGGCGCCGTCACCGTGTCCCCGCTCATGGCGTGATCACCCCCGGCAGCTTCGGATAGGCGCTGACCTGCCAGAGGGCGTCCAGCCCCGTCAGAAAGCGGACCAGCCGCTGGAGCCCCATGCCGAAGCCCGCGCTCGGCGGGAGGCCGCGGCGGGCCGCATCGAGATACCAGGCGTACTTCGCCGGGTTCTCGCCGCTCTCCCGCATCCGGGTGACGATCGTCGCGTAGTCGGCCTCGCGCTCGCTGCCGCTGACCAGTTCGCCGTAGCCGCCGTGTGCGATGAGGTCGAAGTTCCGCAACACACCCGGGCGTTCGGGGTCCTCCCGGTCGTAGAAGCCGCGGGAGCCCTTCGGATAGTCGTCGACGAAGAACGGCTGTCCGGCGTCCAGCGACAGGATCCGCTCCGCCTCCCAGTCGATCTCGGCGTCCGGGCTCTGCGCATGGCCGAGCGCCGCCAGCCGGGACACCGCCTCCTCGTGGGTGCAGCTGTCGAACTTCCCGGCCCGCAGCTCGGCGAAGTCGGCCTCGTCGCGGCCGAGTTCCCGCAGGACGCCGGGAACGGCCGTCCAGACGTGCTCCACCACCCGGGTCAGCAGCCCGGCGGCGACCGCCTGCGCGTCCTCGCGGCTCGCACCCGCGATCTCCACGTCGATCTGGTGGAACTCGACCAGATGGCGGCCCGTTCCGGCGGTCTCCGGCGGCTCCACCCGCACATTCGGGGCGATGTAGAACAGCCGCGGGAAGCCGTGCAGCGACGCCTGCTTGTAGAGGATCGCGCTCGTCATCAGTTTGTACGTCTGCCCGTAGTAGTCGACGTCGAGGGCCTTGGCGCCCCGGCCGCCGGGGTCGGTGACCGGGCCGATCAGCGGGGGCAGCAGTTCGGTGAAGCCTTCGCCGCGCAGGAACTCCCGCGCCGCGTAGAGCGCCTCCTGCTGGACGAGCATCGCGGACCGCAGCCGCGGCGACGCCAGATGGTCACCGAGCGGCGGAAGGACGGGAGCGGATACGCGGGCGGGTTCCATGACGGTCGACTCCAGACGATCGGGTGGGTTCAGGAAGGCGAGGGGGCGGCGGAGAGGATCCGGCCGCCCGGTGCCGGGGTGTCGTAACGGGTCGCGACGGAGTACAGCGCGGCCAGCAGCCCGTCGGAGGTCAGCGGGGTGGGGGCGCCGTCCGGCGCCGTGTCGGGCGGTACCGGCATACCGCCGGTCTCCGCCCAGCGCAGCCGCCCGGCGGAGTCCAGAAAGCTGCGGCTGCGGCCCGCGTTGTCGGGGTGCAGGCAGTACGGCACGTCCAGCACGCCCCGCGCGAAGGCGGTCCGGAGCGCCCGCCCGAGGTTGTCGCCGAGGTCGAGGACGGCCTCCACGAAGGCCCGTGCCTCGCGGTAGACGGCGGTGTCACCGCCCCCGTCCGCGGCGGGGTCCGGGACGATCGGTGCCCGGGGCCGGGCGCGTGCGGCGAGGTCCGCGGCCGCGGCTGCGGTCTCCAGCGCCCGCAGGTTCTCCCGTACCGTCGGAATCCGGTGCGCCTCCGCGGCCGTCTTCACGATCAGCCGCTGGGCACCCGCTTCCACCGCGAGCCGTGCGGAGGCCTCCAGCAGCAGGGTCGCACCGCGTTCGGTCCGCGGATACACCCCCATGTACGTGTAGAGGACCACATGCCGGTCGGTATCCGGCGGCAGGAACTCCGCGGCCAGCCGGTGCAGTGCCCGGACGGCTTCGGCGTCCTGCGCGGGGTCCGTCTGCTGGGCGAAGCTGAGAGAGACACTGCGGATGCCGTGCCGGGTGAAGAACAGGGCCTCCAGCAGACTGAGCGCCACCAGCAGACCGGGCGGGCAGAGCTGGCCGAGCATGCAGCCGCCGAAGCTCTCCAGATGCGGCAGCCCGGGGGCGGGCACCAGTTCGGCGAGGAGTTCACAGGCCCGCGCCCAGTTCTCCACCGATTCGGCGAGCGGGGTGCGCCCGTAGGGCAGGCAGTACGAGACGGGGCCGCCCTCCGTGGCGTGCAGACCGGCCGCGGCCAGCGCCCGGACGATGGCCCCCGGCCGGGACGAACCGTGCCGCACCTGCACCGGGAAGGCCGGCCCCGCGATTCCGTCGAGGACGGCCCGGGTCCGTTCGGCGGAGTGGGCGGTGATGGGATAGCCGTTGAGCCGGGCACCCTCGGCGACGGCGGTACGGGCCGCGGCGTGATCGCCGACCCGGGTGTAGCTGTCGATGGTGAGCGTGCCGACGGTGACCGCGGCGGCGGACCGGGTCGCGGCCAGACCCGTCCGCATCCGGGCGGGGTCGGAGAACCCCATCCGGGGCTGGACCACGAGCCGGCCGGACCGGGCGGCGCGGGCGACGAACCCGCCGAACGACTCCGGGCCCCGCGGGTCCGGGCCGCCGTCCCGGAGATCCTCCGGGGCGGTGAGGACCGTGCCGCCGGGTCTCATGCCACGGCCCGGGGAACCGCGGTCCGGAGCACCGCCGGTACGGCCGGCCGGGCGGCGGCGGCCAGGTCCGCCGCGAACACCCGCAGCGCCTCGACGTCCCCGTCGTCGAAGACCGCGTCGCAGCCCGCCTCCAGAAGCAGGGCCCGCTGGGCCGGATCGGTCCGTCCCGCGACACCGAGCTTGCCGCCGACGACGACCGGCAGGCCCAGCCCGGCGGAGCGCAGGGACCGGACGGCGGAGAGCCCGTCGCGGTAGCCGTGACCGTTGACGCTGCTGATGACGACCAGCTCGGGCGCCGACTCCGTGCACGCCGACACCAGCAGTTCGTCGGGGACACAGGGCCCCAGGCACAGCACCCGGTGACCGTGCTCCTCCAGAAAGAGCCGGAGGTAGACCAGATTCCAGGTGTGGGAATCCGATGCGGTACCGGTCAGCAGTATCGTCAAACTCCGTCGTCGCATGCCGAAAATATAGGGACGATACGGTTCGGGAAGGGGAAGTTGCAGGCGGCAGAATCGGCGGAGACACGGAGTGCGGTAAGCGGTGCGAAACGACCGCGGTAAGCATTCCCCGGCGGCAGGGAATGACCGGTCGCAGCACCCCCGGGGCATAGGAGAGGGCCGCGGTCCGGAGAGTCTCCGAACCGCGGCCGGCGGTCGTGCAGAAGGGTTTTCCCGGGCCCGGTCAGGCGTACTGGGCGAGCAGGCTCTTCGGTCGGATGTCGGTCCAGTTCGCTTCCACGTACTCCAGCGCACCGGCCCTCGGACCCGGACCCCACACTCCCTCCCAGCCTGCGGGAATATCCGCGAAGACCGGCCACAGGGCGTGCTGGCCCTCGTCGTTGACCACGACGTGGAAGATGCCGTCGGGGTCGTCGAAAGGGTTGGTGGAGTTTGTCATGACAGGCTCCTCAAGGTGTCGGAAAGGATACGGCCGATCTTTTCAAGGGGTTCGGGCTCGCCCATCCTGGTGTGGATGACACCGATGGTGTGCTGTTCCACGCTGCCGTCGACATAGGGAATCCAGGACTGCGAAAGGACATTCTCCGGGGCGCCCTCTCCCCGGGCCGCGAAGAACAGCATGTGTGTCTTCACCGGCCGGGGCGCGTACAGGTTCATGATTTCCGCATGGTCGATGGAGGCGCCGATCACCGAACGGATCTCGCCGTCGGAGAAACCGCCGAGCACCGGATCGGTCTCCCGGACGAGCCCGATGAGCCCCGCCACGTCGAAGGGTGCGTCATCGGGCTCGTCGGTCGCGTCGCCGACCAGCATCTCCCGCTTCTGCGCCGGGGTCATCCGGCGCCGTTCGGGCTCGGTCGGCAGCAGATGGACGTCCATCATCGCCAGCAGTTCGGTCTCCTCGCCCTGCTCCGCCAGCATCACCGCCAGGGCATGGGCCAGGGTGCCGCCGAACGACCAGCCGAGGAAGCGGTACGGGCCCTGCGGCTGCACCCGCCGGATGTGCTCCAGATACTCGCGGGCCATCTCCTCGACCGATTCCGGACGGTGCCCCAGCTCCGACAGCGCCCTGGCCTGGATCGCGTACAGCGGCTGGTCCGGGCCCAGATGCCGGGCCAGGCCCACATACGACCAGCCGACCCCGGTACCGGGGTGGAGCGCGAACAGCGGCCGCCGGGTGCCGCCGGGCTGGAGCGGCAGCAGTACGCCCATCGGGTCGAAGCCCGACGGCTCGTCCGCGAGCAGCCCCGCGACCGTCGGCGTACGGAACAGGTCCCGGACGCCCAGTTCGAGACCGAGCGCGGTCCGCATCCGGCTCACCAGCCTGACGCCCAGCAGCGAATGCCCGCCCAGGGCGAAGAAGCTGTCGTCGATGCCGACGCCCGAGACCCCGAGGATCTCCTCGAACAGCCCGCACAGCAGCTCCTCGCGCGGTGTTCTGGGCGCCCGCCCCGAGGGGGCGGCGGCCGGAGCGGGCACGGGCAGCGCCCCGCGGTCCGGTTTCCCGTTCACGGTCAGCGGGATATCGTCCAGCAGCATCAGCGCCGACGGCACCATATGCTCCGGGAGTTCACCGGCCGCCCAGCGCAGCAGGCCCTGCTCGGTCGGGGTCCGGCCGGCGCGCGGCACCGCGTACGCCACCAGCCGCTTACCGCCCGGACCGTCGTCGACGACCACCACCGCGGCCCGTCCCACCTCCGGATGCCGGGCCAGGGTCTCCTCGATCTCACCGGGCTCGATACGGAAGCCCCGGAGTTTGACCTGGCCGTCCGCCCGCCCCAGGAACCGCAGTTCACCACCGGACGTCCAGTGCACCAGATCGCCCGTGCGGTACATCCGGCCGCCGTCGGCGGCGAACGGATCGGCGACGAACCGCTCCGCGGTCAGCCCCGGCCGGCCCAGATAGCCGCGGGCCACCTGGCTGCCCGCGAGATACATCTCCCCGGCGACGCCCACCGGAACCGGGCGCAGCGACCCGTCCAGGACGTACACCCGGGTGTTGTCCAGCGGAGCGCCCAGGAACACCCCCGGCAGCACCCGGCAGCCGGTGTCCAGCCGCTGGTGGTGCGAGGCGAACGTGGTCTCCGTCGGGCCGTAGCTGTGCACCAGGACCGTGTCCGGGCAGTGGTCCAGCACCCGCTGGAGGGCGGCCGGCGAGGCCACGTCCCCGCCGGTCCACACCTCGTCCAGGAGCTTGAGGGTGTCCAGCCCCTCGTCGGCCATGATGTGGAACAGGCCCATGGTGAAGTAGGCGGCGGTCACCCCGTGGGAGCGGATCGCATGGTCCAGCTCCGCGAGATCCGTACCCGAGCCCGGCGCGAACACCAGCTCCCCGCCGTTCAGCAGGGGTACCCACAGTTCGTACACGGAGGCGTCGAAGCCGATCGCCGAATGCACCAGCATCCGCCGGTGGTTGCGGTGGTCGAAGCAGCGGTCGGTGACCAGCTCCACCACATTGCGGTGGGTGACCCCGACGCCCTTGGGGCGGCCCGTGGAGCCCGAGGTGAACATCACGTACATCAGGGCGTCCTCGCCCACCGCCACCCGCGGCCCGGTGCTCAGGACGCCGGGCACGGGGGTGTCCGCCGCCAGTACCCGCACCCCGGCCGCCACCTGCCGGGCCACCGGCTCCGCCGAGGCGTACGCCTCCTCGGTGACGAGCACCCGTGCTTCCGTATCCTCCATGATCATCGCGATCCGGGTGTCCGGCAGCCGAGGGTCCAGCGGTATGTACGCCGCCCCGCACTTCAGCGCCGCCAGCGCCGCCACCAGCAGCAGCGGGGTACGGTCCAGGAGCAGCCCGACGGCACCGTGCGGCGCCGTGCCCGCACCGATCAGCCGGTGCGCCAGCGCATTGGCCCGCCGGTTCAGCTCGGCGAAGGTCAGCGTCTCGTCCCCGTACCGGACCGCGACCGCCAGCGGCGTACGGCGGACCTGATCCTCGAACCGTTCGTGCACCAGCCCCGGCAGCATCCGCGGCACCTCGGTGGCGTTGTACTCCACCAGCAGCCGCCCGGCCTCCTCCCCGGAGAGCAGCGGCACATCACCGATCCGGGTGTCCGGAGCACCGGCCACCACCCGCAGCAGCCGCGCCGTATGCGCCGCCAACTGGGCCGCGGTCTCCGCGTCGAAGAGGTCCAGCGCGTACTCCAGTACGCCCTCCAGACCGGCCGGGGCACCCGAGGCGTCCCTGGTCTCGCGCAGCGCCAGCGTCAGGTCGAACTTGGTGAAACCGGAGGCGGCGGGTACCGGAGTGCCGGACAGCGGAGAATCCGGTACGGGCGCCCGCTCCGCCGGATGGACCTGCACCATCACCTGAACCAGTGGGTGGTGGGCCGTGGACCGGACCGGATTCAGCTCCTCCACCACCAGGTCGAAGGGGAGCTGCTGATGCGCGAAGGCCGCGAGATCCGTCTCCCGGACCCGTTCCAGCAGCTCCGTGAAGGACGGGTTGCCCGAGGTGTCGGTCCGCAGCACCAGCGTGTTGACGAAGAAGCCCACCAGCGGCTCCAGGGCCTGGTCGTCCCGGCCCGCGACCACCGTTCCCAGCGGCAGGTCGGTGCCTGCGCCGTGCCGGGTCAGCACCGCGGCCAGCGCCGCCTGCACCACCATCAGCAGGGTCGCGCCGTGGGCCAGGGCCAGCCGGTCGAGAGCGGTGTGGACGGCCGCGTCCAGGGGCGGGACGACGGCGGCCGCGCCCCGGTGCGTGGCCTCGGCGGGACGGGTGCGTGCCGGGGTGAGTTCCAGTACGGGCGGTGCCCCTGCGAGCCGGTCGCGCCAGTAGGCCCGCTGCGCCGCGGCCGCGGGCCCCGACAGCAGTTGCCGCTCCCACAGGGTGTAGTCGGCGTACTGCACGGGCAGCGGATCCCAGCCGGGGGCCGCCCCGCCGAGGCGGGCCGTGCAGGCGGCGGCGAGATCGGCCAGCAGGGGACCCGCGGACCAGCCGTCGGCGGCGATGTGGTGCACCAGCAGCACCAGGATCTGCCCGCCGCCGTCGGGGCCGGTCTCGACGAGACAGGCCCGGAACGGGATCTCGGCCGCCAGGTCGAAGACATGCCCGGCCGCCGCGTCGACGGCGGACGCCTTCTCCTCCGGACGGGCCCGCACCACCTGGAGCACCGGCCGGACCCGCTCCCGTATCTCCTGGTACGGCTGCCCGTCGTCGGCCCGGTAGACGGTGCGCAGCACTTCGTGCCGTTCCGCGACGTCGGCGAGCGCGTCGGCGAGGACCGCCGGGTCCAGCGGTCGGTCGAGCCGCACCACGAAGGGCAGGTTGTACGAGCGGCTCGCCCCCTCCAGCCGGCCGGTGAACCAGAGCCTGCGCTGGGCGTACGACAGAGGAAGCCGCCCGGGCCGCTCGGCCCGGGGTACGGCGACCGGCCCGGACCGGCCGCCCCCCGGCCGGGCCCCGGTGTCCCCGGCGGCGAGCCGGGCGGCGAGCCGGGCCGGGGTGGGCGCCAGGAACAGGTCCCGCAGCCGCAGCTCCACCCCCAGCAGCGACCGGATCCGGTTCACCAGCCGGACGCCCGCCATCGAATGCCCGCCGACGGCGAAGAAGTTGTCGTCCGGGCCCACCGACGCGCGCCGGGTGATCTCGGCGAAGAGGCGGCGGAGCACGGCCACCGTCTCCGGATCGGCCGCGGTCTTCCGATCGGCCACCGTCTCCGGATCGGCCTCCGGGACCGTGCCGGTCCGCGCGGGCCTGGCGGCCAGCAGGGCCCGCTCGGCCTCCGGCAGCAGCTCCTCCGCCCGCACCGGGGCGTCCCCGCCCTCGGCGAACCGGCCGAGGGCGCGTACGTACACATCGAGGAGCAGCCGCGCCGTGGACTCGTCGAAGAGGTCCTCGGCATAGGTCCACCACAGCTCCAGGCCACCGTGCCCCGGGCGGGCGACACAGGTCACCGCGAGATCGAACTTCGCCGCGTCGAGACCGGTCTCCTCGAACCGGCCGCGCAGCACGGAACCGATCCGTACCCCGTCCGCCGCCGGATCCGCCGCCTCCTGCACCGCCAGGGTCACCTGGAACAGCGGGTTCGCGCCCGGCGCCCGGCGCGGATTGAGCAGCTCCACCAGCCGGTCGAACGGCAGCTCCTGATGGGCGTACGCCCCCAGCGCGGCGTCCCGGGCCCGGGCCACCAGCTCCTCCGGACCGGCGGGGCCGGCCGTATCGGCCCGCAGGACCAGGGAGTTCACGAAGAAGCCGACCAAGTCGTCCAGGGCCTCGTCGGAGCGTCCCGCGACCGGTGTGCCGACGGCCGTATCGGGACCTGCGCCGCAGACGTCGAGCGCCGTGCCGAGCGCGGCCCGCGCCACCATCAGCAGACTGGCACCGGCCCCGGCGGCCAGCGCCGAGAGCCCGGCGTGCGCCGCGGGGTCCAGTACGGCGGTGAGGGTACGGGCCCGGCCGCTCGGCGCGACGGGCCGCGGCCGGTCGGCGGGCAGGTCGAGCAGCGGCGGCAGTCCGGCGAGCGCCTCCCGCCAGTAGGCGGCGAGCGCCGTATCGTCCGCGAGCAGCTCCCGCTGCCACAGCGTGTAGTCCGCGTACTGCACCGGCAGCGGCTCCCACCGCGGCGCGGCACCGGCGGTCCTGGCGTCGTAGGCCGTACCGAGATCCCGCAGCAGCGGGCCCACCGACCAGCCGTCGGTCGCGATGTGATGGGTCAGCAGCACCAGCACGGCGGACCCGCCGCCCGGCAGGAACAGCGCCGCCCGCAGCGGCAGCCCGGTCTCCGGATCGAAGGTCCCCGCGGTGAACCGGGCCACCTCGGCGGCCACCTCACCGGGCGGGCAGAACCGTACGGCGAATTCGGGGCGCGCCCCGTCCAGGACCCGCTGGTACGGCTCACCGTGCCCGTCGGCCGGATACACCGTCCGCAGCACCTCGTGCCGCTCCAGCACATCGGCGAGCGCCGCCTCCAGCGCACCCCGCTCGGGCACCGAGTCCAGCCGGACCACGAGCGGCAGGTTGTACGTAGGGGACGGCCCCTCCAGCCGGTTGAGGAACCAGAGCCTGCGCTGGGCGTACGACAGCGGCACCCGCTTCTCGTCCGGCGGATCCGTCACAAGGTCCACCGCGGCACCCGCCGCCAGGGCGGGCAGCAGCCAGCGCAGCACGTCCGCCTCCGCGTCACCTCCGGCCCGCAGCTCAGCCAGCAGCCCGACGATCCGGTCGATCCAGGAAGCGCCGTCCTCGCCGGGCGATCCGTCGGAACGCTTTGCCACCGCGACGGCGAGCTGGTCGTACGTCATCCGCCGCTCCCCCTCCACCAGCGCGATGCGCTCCGGATCCCCGGCGACATGGCGGTCGAATCCGCTGAGGGGCCCGGATCCCGGAGCGGTGGAGGCGGTGGGAGCGTTCGAGGGCATCGCGTGGCCTCCAGGCAGGGGGTCTGGGCCGGGACCTCCTCCCGACTCCGCCTCCTACGCTATGGGCGCGGGGCCGAAGCGGCGGGCAGCTTCCGGGGCAGCATCCGCATACTGGCTGCCGCCCCGAACTGCCTCCGTGCAGACGAGCACGGAAGGGCCTGAGGGCGCCGCTTCCTGACGGCGGGATGTGCCGCCGTGGACTACATGAGCCGACTCAGCTCATAAGACGCTTTCGACAGGGTCGTTGCCCGTTGGCCGAAACCCTCCACCACTACATAGACCCGGACAGGCTGAGACGCGTCATCCGGAACTGCCTCTATTGAAGGCCGGTTCACCTCGATACCCGCTCTTTCTGCGAGTGCCAGAGCGGTGATCACGAAGCCTTCTGACAGGGCCGTGGCGACGACATTCTTCGTCCTGCGGTTCCAGTTCAGCAGAGCGTCAACGAACACCTTGAAATCGCGGGGGTCGATCTCGCATTCGTCGGAATGCATGGGGCTGATCCCTGACGGCACGCCAAGTATGCCGCAGAACACGTCCACTTGACTCATGAACAGCTGAGAAACGCCATTGGACGGGTTCCATACGGTCTCGTCGCCCATGTTGAAATACTGGCTCACTGCGGCCTCTGCCTCTTCCCGGTGTTGACGAGGAACCTAGCACAGTGATCAATTGGCACCCCGCTGGGACGGGGATCGGGTCATGCAGGTGGCGGGCCACCGGCTTCGCTACGCCTGAGGGGACAGGTTGAAGGCACCGGCCGCAGTCGGCTCCCGGCAAGAACAGATACTGACCCAACAGGTGATCCTCGACGTCCAACAGGGCGGAACAGAAAGGCAGATCACGATCCGATGAGCATGAACTGCCCAACAGCGTCTGGTCTTCCAGGGAGGCCGGACTTGTTGCCGAGAGAGATGAGTGGCTTGTGAAACGAAGATCTACGCGGTTGAATGGTGCCGGAAGAGCGACATGGCTGCTACATACCATTGCGTCTGGCCTTGTGTCCATGGCGCTCACCGCCGGCCTCCTGGGGGCTACAACGGCCGTGGCGGAGGAACTCTCCAATGGTCCCGCCCAGATCATCGCAGTGCCCCAGGTCAGTCCTTCTGCCCGTGCCCAAGTCCTGGAGTACTGGCAGCTGGGAGGTCCGGGGGTCAAGGCGGCGGCAGAGGTGGCGCTGACCGGCAGCGAGGCCGACATCCAAGCCTTTCTTGCAGTGGCAGAGCAACTGTATTTTCAGGACAAGCGGGTGAGTGCCGCCCAGCTCGCAGCCCTCGGAGGGCCCGAGCTGCTGACTGCGGCCCGCAGAGCACTGTCAGGAACAGCAGAGGAACTGAACGACTTCCTGGACGACGGCTGGGAAGCTCCGTTGGAGCAGGACAATCGGGTTCGGGTGGCGCAGATTGTCAGCACAGGTGGTCCGATCGTTGAGGACACCGGGCGCGCCGCGCTGAACGGAACCGTTGATGATGTTCGGAAGTTCCTGAGAGAGGGGCAGTACGTCCAGCGCGAGCAGGACGAGCGCGTGAGACTAGCCCAGATCGCCGATGCGGCCGGCGCGAACGTTCGGGCTGCCGCACGGATCGCGCTGAATGGAACCGCTGAGGACGTACGTGAGTTCCTGACGGTTGGTCAGTTTGTCGCACGGGCAAAGGACGAGGAACAGGCAACTGTTGCTCAACTTGCCAAGGAGGCGCAAGAGGCAGGTCGGCAGGCGGCCAAGGAGACAGCGGCCGCCGAGGCAGCGTCGGAGAAGGCAGTCAAGGCCTCCGAGCTGGCAAAGAGCGCGGCGCTGAGGGCTTCGGCTGAAGCTGAGGCAGCCAAGAACGACACAAACCAGGCGGCCCGTGCGGCAGGGCGTGCAGCAAAGGCTGCAGAGCAGGCCGCAGCATCCGCTCAGGAGGCGATCGAAGCCTCTCACGCCGCGAACAATTCGGCGCGTGTGGCGGCCAATGCTGCATCAAGAGCCGCCGCCGCAGCAGTTGGCGCCTCGCTGGCCGCAGCTGAGGCGCGCAGCGCAGCAGCGAATGCCGCTGTGGACGCAAATGACGCCGACGCGGCACGCAAGGCCGCGGAAAAGGCTCGCCAGGCAGCGAAGGATGCCACCCTCGCCGCTGACGCGTCGGATAAGGCGTCCCAGGCGGCTGACGCTGCTGGTGACGCCGCTGTTTCAGCGGCAAGCGCCGGGGCGAACGCTGACCTCGCGGCGGACGCTGCGGTCAAGGCAAGTAACCACGCGGGGCAGTCCGCTGAGGCTGCAAGCGAAGCCAGGGCCGCGGCCGCTGCCACCAAGCGCCATGCAGCCGAAGCGAACCGCGCCGCGGCCGAAGCCGAATTGCATGCCCGTGCAGCGGCCCAGGCAGCGCGTGATGCCGGGAGTCTTGCCAGGTCCGCGGCAACACGTGCCAACAATGCGGCTCAAGCGGCCGACGACGCGGCCAGGCACGCTGGTGATTCGGCTCAGGCTGCAGATCGGTCCGGAGCGCACGCCAATGCGGCCACCGACGCAGCCAATGCGGCCACTGCTGCAGTCGCCGAGGCGAAGCGCGTGTACACAATTTCGCGAAAGGTGGAAGCTGAGGAACTGCTGGGCCGCACCAAGGCCGGAATCGAGATTGCAAGGGACCATAAGGAAGGCAGCGCTGTCCGAACAGCGGCTCTGGCCGAGTGGGAGCAGGCGGTCCAGGCCCGGGAGGTCGAGCGGAAGAGGCTGACGGTCGAGGCCGCCGCACCCGGAGCCGATGTGAAGGCTGTTGCCGCACAGGGGCGCGAACTGGCCGTTCTTGTGATGAAAAGCGGTACGGCATGGGAGCGGGCTGCTGCCGAGGCCGCTCTGATCGGTCCGGACGAGGTGGTCGTCGACTATCTGAGCAACGGCTGGGATACCGCCAAGAGGCAAGGTGACCGATCATACATTGAGCGCCTAGCCGAGGAGAGCGAAGTCAAGGAGGTTCGTGAAGCGGCTGAGGCCGCCCTCCTGGGCGATTCCGGTGCGGTAACAGAATTCATCAGCAATGGCCAGTACATTGCTGGATCCGAGGGTATGCGCGTCGCGATAGCGCAAGTTCTCGACGAGGCCGGGCCGATCCTGACCGAAGCAGGCAGGAAGGCCCTGGGAACGGGAGATCCCAAGGCGTACAGTGAATTTCTGGCCAGTACCCATTTCACAGCGCGGACTCAGGACGAGCGGGTCCGAGCAGCTCAGCTGATTGCCAGCGGCGGGCCGGAGGTTCAGTCTGCGGCGCGGATCGCTTTGGAGGGCTCGCCGCAGACACTGCATGCCTTTATCGTCTCCGGCAGGTACCAGGCGGAGCGCAGGGATCATCTCACCGCCACACATGTGGCCCAGGTGCAGAAGCTGATAGCGGACGCGGAGAGATCTAACGCCAACGCTCAACTCAATGCGGCATACGCCCAGAAGGTAGCTGCCATTGCGCGTAAGGCTGATGTAGAGGCCGGTCAATGGGCAAAAAGAGCGGAGGGGTCCGCTGCTGAAGCCAAGAGATATGCCACTGAGGCACATCAACACTCCGAGGATGCCGAAGTATCGGCTGCACGTGCTGCCACATCTGCCAAGACCGCCCGTAGCGCCGCAAAGAGTGCGGATAATGCCTCTTCCGATGCAGCTAGGTCCGCGGCCGATGCCACACTCTCCTCGGAAATGGCCCAGGTATCGGCGTCCAGTGCATGGCACTCGGCGGACGAGGCCAGGAAATCGGCACTAGCCGCCGGCAAAGACGCGAAAGAAGCTCTCAAAGCGGCAACTGATGCGTTTCAGGTTGCCGTCACGAAGCAGCGCGAAGAGGAAGAAGCCCGTCGCAAGGCTGCTGTCGAGGAAAAGGAGAAAGCCCAGAACGATGCCGGCGCTCGCGCCCGAGAAATTTACCGCTGCGGTCAGGCCTTTATTCCCTGCGACCCGCAGGAATTTGTACGCTGGTGTCTGGGTAACGAGATCTACTGCAGAATTCTTTCCAAGGGTAAAGAATTCGGCGATTCCATGGAGAAGGCTTGGGACGGAGCCAAGGAACTAGCAGGACTCGGGCAGTATGAAAAATGCTTGGAAGAGAAGAGCTTTGAGGCATGCTCGGGTCTTGCTGTAGATGTCCTGATCGGCGCAAAGCTTAAAGCGTTGGAGAAGATCCACGAAAAGCTTAAGCTGCTGAAAAGAGGATGCAAGTTTGCAGAAAATGCGACCAAGTTGTCCTTCTCGGCAGCGGCGGCGACTCCCGGGGACTACGGCTGCCTTGAAGGTGAGGCCGACTACGATGTCTATGATCCAGTCACCCGGGAGAGAATCACCGATATTGACCTTTTTGAGAAGGGGGTCTTGTGGGAATTGAAGACGGCTACTTATGCCGAGGAAGACTGGCTTGACCGTCATATCAACAAGAAGCTTGCTGCTTATCTGAAAAGTCGCGCGCTGCTCGCGGGGTACGAAAATGCCCCGATTGGGTTCCGTTTCGCCAAATCGGGGGTCGACCCTCGTTTCAGGGCCGCGCTGGAGGCTCGTTTCGAGCAACTCAGGCAGAAGTATCCCGATCTTGATCTCAGACTGGAAATTGCCGATTAATCCCTTGCTTTTCAATCGAAAAGTTGTGGCGAGATCCGCCTGAAAGTGATGCTCGTCCAAGATGTCTCGATCTTCCGTCGAGGGTCGGGTACGCCGTGAGGATCTGCATCTGTCGGTGTGGCTCGGCATCCTGAATGAGTCTTTTTCTGGCTATATGTACAAGGTGGTGTATTTTGAATACTCGAATGCGTGTAATTTTTCTGTCTCTCATTGCCGGTGTCGCTGCTGTGGGGGCTGGAATTCCGCTAGCGGTGGCTGCCGAGCCGACTGTGTCTGAATCGGTGGCGGCTGAAATTCCACATGCGGTGGAGGATTTCAGCTATCCCGGCGCCGCTCAAATTCTGGCCACTCAGAGTATTAAATTGAAGAAGGGGGATGGGAATATTACTCTGGTTGAATGTGGTACTGCACTTGCTCAGATCAAAGTGCATTCGGTGGAGGACGGTGCGGTCGGCCGAAAGGGAGCGTATTGTTTCCAGGTGAGGGGTGCGGCTGGGCATTTGACGCTTGAGCTGTCGCGTGTTTTCGCACTGGAAACTACCGAGCATGCGATCAGTGCGGACCTGACTGTCAATGGAGCCACCAAGACAGTAGAGGTCGCCAAGGGGGGATGGAAGAGTGTTGGTGAAGGAATCGAGGGTGGCCTTCGATCTGTACTGGTCGAGCTCCGTGTGACGGGCTGAGATCGCAAATTCGGATAAATTTCTAGTATTGCCTTCAAAGGATTAAGACGTGTCTAAAAGTCGCCTTCGCGGCGCTACCTTCGGCGCCGCAGCGGCCGTTTTTGCCGCCGGTCTGCTCGCTCCGGCGAGCGTACATGCCACAACCGGCACCCCCACCGAGACCGGTGCCCACCCCTTCACCACTCACCTGAGGATCGGCGACGGCGAGACCGCACGTGCCTGCACGGGTGCGCTGGTAGATGCGCAGTGGGTCCTCACGGATGCTTTGTGCTTTGCCGCCGATTCTCAGCAAGTCGTCACGGCGGTCGCTGGTAAACCCCAGTGGCGGACCACAGCTACCATCGGTCGCGCTGACCTCGCCGGTGTCGGAGGCCACACCAGCGAAGTTGTGGAGCTCCTTTCCCAGGGGACCAGCGGGCTGGTGATGGCCCGTCTCGCCGCTCCTGCCTCCGGCGTCACGCCGGTTGCCATAGCCGCCGGGCCGCCCGCCGCCGGAGACTCGCTGACAGCAGTCGGCTACGGGCGCACCAAGACACAGTGGATCCCGAACAAATCCCACACCGCCACCTTCACGGTCGACGGTATCGACGACGGCT
Organism: Streptomyces sp. NPDC094448; assembly: GCF_044763775.1. Lineage (NCBI taxonomy): Bacteria > Bacillati > Actinomycetota > Actinomycetes > Kitasatosporales > Streptomycetaceae > Streptomyces > Streptomyces sp. NPDC094448. The sequence continues at coordinate 203,264 of NZ_JBIWGU010000015.1, forward strand.
CCCTGAAGATCTCCGGCAAGACGGCCTCCGACGCCATCTGCAAGGGCGACACCGGAGCGCCTCTCCTGCGTGAACGGAACGGCAAGACCGAGCTGGTCGCCATCGCCAGCCGTTCCCGGCAGGGCGGTTGCATGGGCGAGACCGATACCAGCACCGATGCCATCGCCCTGCGTGCGGACGGCATCCCCACCGGCACCCGCCTGACCCCGGGACAGAAACTGCTCCCGGGCAGCACCCTCGTCGCAGCAGCGGCCCGCCTGACCATGGGCACGGACGGCAACCTCACCGTCGTCTCCAACGCCGGCAAGTCCCTGTGGTCCACCGGGACCGCAGGCAACCCCGGAGCACATGCCGCCTTCGACAGTGCAGGCAACCTGACCGTTCGCAGTTCCGCGGGCGCGGTCCTGTGGGAGTCCAAGACCACTGCCGCCGACGGATACGCGCTCCTGCAGGAGCGCGGCAACCTCGTCGTCTACAACGGCCGCCATCAGTCGCAGTGGAGCAGCGGCAGCGCGATCCGCAACGATGTCAACGGTGACGGTCACTCCGACATCACCGGCTGGTACGCCTATCCCGACGGTACTGATGCCATGCACCTGTACGGCGGGACCGGCGACGGCGGCTTCGCCGCACCCCGCTCGGCCTTCGCCCGGACCCCGGAGGACCTCTGGGACCACAGTGCTATGAAGAAGGTCTCCGGGGACTTCAACGGCGACGGATACGCGGACGTCGCCGTGATGCACGGGTACCCCGACAAGACCAAGTTCTGGACGTTCCTCGGCAAGCCCAACGGGGCCTTCCAGGCGCCGTTCTCCTCCTGGGAGTCACCCGCCGCCTCGTGGGACTGGACCCGGGTCACCCTCCACACCGGTGACACCAACGGCGACGGCCGCGACGACCTGATCGCCTGGTACGACTACCCGAACGGCCAGGACACCCTATTCTCCTTCATCGCCGACAGCCGCGGCCACTTCACGGGCCCGGTAAGGAGCTGGACCTCCACCACCTGGTCCGCCAGCATGGGCAAGGCCGCAACCGGCGACTACAACGGCGACGGCCGCGACGACCTCGCCGTCCTGTACCGCTACAGCGCCACCAGCGTCAAGGTGTGGACCTTCCTCGCCAACACGTCCGGCGGATTCGACGCCCCCTTCACCGGCTTCACCCACGAAGGATGGGGAGAATGGGCCAACACCCACCTCCACTCGGGCGACTTCGACGGCAACGGCCGCGACGACCTGCTGTTCTGGTTCGACTACCCGGACGGCCGTGACATCGCCTACACCCTCACCAGCACCAGCAACCCCAACGGCAGCTTCCTGCCGCCCCGGGCCAGCCTCACCGCCGACGCCGGCACCCTCACCTACTCCGCCATGAAGCTCGTCGTAGGCGACTACAACGGCGACGGCCGCGACGACCTCGCCGCGATGTACGGCTACAGCAACGGTACGGTGAAGATGTTCACCTGGCTCACCGGCGCCGACACCCGCTTCGGCACTGCCAAGACCAGCTGGTCCACCACAACCAGCGGTGCTTGGTCATGGCCAAGCACACACCTGATCGACCGCTACAACGGCTGACGCCGGAACCGGGCCCGGGGAACCGGGCCCGGTTTCTCATGCTTGTCTTCTGCCGGTCCGGGCGGATCTACCGTGGGTCCGGCAGAAGTCGTCGGAGCGCGCGGCGCTGAATCATAGGCGACGTGGTCCCCGAGGGTTCCGCCTCGGGGCGCCGAGTGTCGTTTACCCCCGTCGCACCCGCCTCTTCAGCGCCGGCACCGCCGGCGGGACCGGTGCCGCGTCCAGCAGCGACGCCAGTGCCACCGGTGTCGGATGCCGGAACACGTCCCGCAGCGTCAGCTCCCGCCCCAGCTCCGCGCGGACGCGGTTCAGCAGCCGTACCGCCAGCAGCGAATGCCCGCCCGAGCGGAAGAAGTTCGCGTCCTCCGTCACCTCCTTGCCGTCGAGTACCTCCCGGAACAGCGCCAGCACCAGCGGGAGTCGCCCGTCGTCGGACGGCGGCTCCCCGGGGCCCCGCGGGCGGTCGCCGCCGGTGACCTTCACCACCCCCGGCACCGCGTACTCCGGCAGCCGTTCCGCCGCCCACGACTGCGCTTCCGCCTCCGTGACCTCGCCCGTCAGCCGGGCCACCAGCCGGCCGTCTTCGACCGCGACCTCCGCGCCGCTGACTCCGGGCCCGGCGGCGAGGACGTCCCGGACGTGCCCGAGGTCGACCGGATAGCCCGCGACGGTCGCGCAAGGCCCAGGCCCCGGCCGCCGCGGCCCCGCCTGAAGGGCCCCGATCCGGCTCCCGGGATCCGCCGCGAACAGGGCCAGCGCGCCGACCAGCAGGGCGGCCAGCTGCTCCGCCCCGGCCTCCTCGTACAGATCCGTCGCATACTCCAGGACACCGTCGAGACCGCCGTGCGCGGCGCTCCCCGTCAGCGCGAACGTCAGGTCCGCCTTCGCGGTCGACGATCCGAAGGGCAGCGCCTCACCGGCCAGCGGCCCGTCCGCCCCGCCGCCGCCCGTACCCCCGTCCGGCTCCGGGTCCACCCGCAGCATCACCTGCACCAGCGGATGATGGGCCGACGAACGGTGCGGGTTCAGCTCCTCCACGACCAGGTCGAACGGCACGTCCTGGTGGGCGTACGCCGCCAGATCGGCCTCCCGCACCCGCCGCACCAGCCCCTCGAACGACGGGTCGCCCGAGGTGTCGGTACGCAGGACCAGCGTATTGACGAAGAAGCCGACGAGACCGCCGAGTGCCTGGTCGTCCCGGCCCGCGACCACCGTGCCGACCGCGAGATCGGGCCCGGCGCCGCAGCGCGCGAGCACCGCCGCGAGGGCCGCGTGGACCACCATGAACAGGGTGCTGCCGGTTGAGCGGGCGATCCGTTCGAGACCGGCCCGCACCGGCCCCGGCACGGTGAATCCGGTGACCGCGCCCCGCCCGGACGGCACCGGCGGCCGGTGCCGGGCGGCGGGCAGATCCGTCAGCGGCGGCAGCCCGGCGAGGGTCCGCTCCCAGAAACCGAGCCGGTCCTCCTGCCCGCTGCCGAGCAGGTCCCGCTGCCAGAGCGCGTAGTCCGCGTACTGCACGGGCAGGGGCGCCCAGCCGGGCGCCGAGCCCGCGGCGCGGGCCCTGCAGGCGGCGGCCAGGTCGGTGAGCAGGCAGTCGACGGACCAGCCGTCGGCCGCGATGTGGTGCAGCAGCAGCACGAGGGTCTGCCGCCCGCCGGCGTCGGAGGGCAGGAACAGCCAGGCCCGGAAGGGCAGATCGCGCGACAGGTCGAAGACCTGGCCCGCGGCCTCGTCCACGGCGGCCGCCGGATCGGCGGGGAATCCCAGCTCCAGTTGCGGCCGGGCCCCGTCCAGGACGAGCTGGTACGGCTCCCCGCCCTCGGCCCGGTAGACGGTCCGCAGTACCTCGTGCCGTTCCGCGACGTCGGCGAGGGCGGCGGCGAGGGCCGCCGGGTCCAGCGGCCGGTCGAGCCGCCGTACCAGCGCGATGTTGTACGCCGCCGACGGCCCGTCGAGCTGGTCGGTGAACCACAGCCGCCGCTGGGCCGGGGAGAGCGGGATCCGTTCGGGCCGCTCGGCACGGCGCAGCGGCGGCCGCTTCCCGGACTGCGGGCCCGCGGGGAGCCGTCCGTGCAGCGCCAGGGGTGTCGGCGCGAGGAAGAGATCACGGATCCCCGTCTCCACGCCGAGGACCGCCCGGATCCGGTTGACCAGCCTGCTCGCGAGCCGTGAATGCCCGCCGACGCGGAAGAAGTTGTCATCGGGGCCGACTTGCGGCCGGTCGAGTATCTCCGCGAACAGACCGCGGAGCAGCTCCACCCGCGGGTGCCCGGCCTCCGCGCGGGAGAACACCACCTCCGTCTCCGCCGCGGCGAGCCGCTCCCTGCGGGCCTCGAACCCCGCAGCGAGCCGCTCTCTGCGGGCCCCGAACCCCGCCGACTCCGCCGCGGTGACCAGTCCGAGCGCGGACAGCGGCCGTCCCGCGTCGGCGGCGAAGGCGGCGAGCGCCCTGCCGTGCACATCGAGCAGCAGTGCGGCCGTCGGCTCGTCGAACACGTCCCGCGCATGGCCGAGGAGCAGCCGCAGGCCGCCGTCCGGCTCCTCCTCGCAGTGGAAGCTCAGATCGAACTTCGCCGCTCCCAGATCGACGGTTCCGGCGTCGGCGGTCAGCGGGCCGAGCCGGACCGGGCCGGAGCCGGGCGCCGCGTCCGCGGTCCGTACGGTCAGCATCACCCGGAAGAAGGGGTGCTCGCCCAAAGCCCGTTCGGACGCCTCGCCCAACTCCTCCACCAGCAGTTCGAAGGGCAGATCCTGGTGGTCGAAGGCGGCGAGGTCCACCTCCCGGACCCGGTCGACCAGCTCCGCGGCCGTGGGATCGCCGGAGGTGTCGGCCCGCAGCACCAGGGAGTTGACGAAGCAGCCGACGAGGTCGTGGAACGCCTCGTCGGAGCGGCCGGACACCGGGGTGCCGACGGCGAGGTCGGTGCCCGCCCCGGCTGCCGAAAGCGCCGCGGCGAGGGCCGCCCGTACCACCATGAACAGACTGGCGTTCCGCTCCCGGGCGAGCGCCGCCAGCCCGCGGTGCACCTCGGGGCCGAGCCGGGCGGTCACGGTGCCGCCGCGGCCGGTGGGCTCGGCCGGCCGGGGCCGGTCGTACGGCAGGCCGGTCCGCTCCGGCAGCCCGTCCAGTGCCTTGCGCCAGTGGTCGAGGAGGGCGTCCGGTTCGGCCAGTACCTCCTGCTGCCAGAGGGCGTAGTCGGCGTAGCCGAGCGGCAGCGGCTTCCAGCCGGGCGCCCGGCCCGCGAGCCGGGCCGTGTAGGCGGTGTCCAGATCGTGCAGCAGCGGTGCGAGGGACCAGCCGTCGACGGCGATGTGGTGGACCAGCAGGACCAGGGCGCAGGGGCCGCCGCCGGTGGTGAACAGCGCCGCCCGCAGCGGGACCCCGTCGGTGGGGTCGAGCGGCGTCCGGCCGAACTCGGCCACCCGCTGGTCGAGTTGCTCCGGTCCGGCGCACGGGACGGTGGCGAGAGCGGGAGCGAAACCGGCCGTGATCCGCTGGTACGGCTCCCCGCCGAGCTGCGGATAGGCGGTGCGCAGCACCTCGTGCCGTTCGACGATGTCGGCGAGGGCCGCGCCCAGTGCGGCCGGGTCGGGCGTACCGTCGAGACGGAGCACGACCGGCGCGTTGTACGCGGCGGACGGGCCGTCGATCCGGGCGAGCAGCCAGAGCGCCCGCTGCGATGCGGAGAGCGGAAGCCGCTCCGGCCGTGCGGACTCCGGTATCCGCCGCGGTACGGGACGGGGCACGCCGCCCGCTCCCGTACGGGCGGCTTCGGTGAGCCTGCGGTGCAGGGCGGCCGGGGTGGGGGCCAGGAAGAGATCCCGGATGCCCGCCTCCACGCCCAGGACGGCCCGGATCCGGTTGACCAGCCTGCCCGCGAGGAGCGAATGCCCGCCGGTGCGGAAGAAGCTGTCGTCCGGTCCGATCCGGGGGCGGCCGAGGACCTCGGCGAAGAGTCCGCGGAGGATCTCCTCCCGGGGCGCGCCGAGATCGCGCCGCCCGGACCGGACGGTGGACGGCACCACGGTGCGCCGGGCCGCCGCCGTGTGGCGGGCCGTCAGCGCGGCCCGCTCCTCCGCCGTGGTCAGGGACAGCGGGCCGAGCGGCCGCCCGGGGGCGTGGGCGAAGGCCTTCAGGGCCCGCACGAAGAGGTCCAGGAGCAGCTCAGCCGTGGCCTTATCGAACAGGTCGACCGCATAGCCCAGCGCCAGGTCGAGTCCGGCGGGGGAGCCGGCGGGGGCAGCCCGCCGGGCGCAGAAGAAAGTGAGGTCGAATTTGGCGGCCGCGAGATCCGCGGTGCCCTGGACACCGGTCAGCCCGGGCCCCAGCGGTACCGGACCGGCGGACCCGGCGCCTTCCGGGCCCTCGGCGCCGTCGACTGTCAGCATCACCTGGAACAGCGGATGGTGGCCGAGCGACCGCTCGGGCGCCAGCTCCTCCACCAGCAGTTCGAAGGGCAGGTCCTGGTGTTCGTACGCGATCAGATCGGCGTCGCGGACCCGTTCGATGAGCGTGGCCGGAGCCGGCTCGCCGGATACGTCCGTCCGCAGCGCCAGGGTGTTGACGAAGAATCCGACGAGGTCGTTCAGCTCCTCTTCGGGGCGGCCCGCGACCGGGGTGCCGATCACCAGGTCGGAGCCGCAGCCGGCCGCGGAGAGCGCGGCCGCCAGGGCGGCCCGTACCGCCATCGGCGCACTGGCCCCGTGCTCCCGGGCCACCGCCAGCAGCGCGCCGTGGTCGGCGGCCGGGACGTGCGCGGTGAGGGTCGCCCCGCGCCCGGACGGTTCGGCGGGCCGCGGCCGGTCCACGGGCAGCGGTGTCACCCCGGGCGCCCCGTCGAGGACCCGCCGCCAGTGCGCGAGCTGCTCCGCCGCGAGGCTTCCCGGATCGCCCGGGTCCCCGAGCAGGTCCCGCTGCCAGAGGGCGTAGTCGGCGTACTGGACCGGCAGCGGTTCCCAGTCGGGCGCCCGGCCCGCGAGCCGGGCCGTGCAGGCGGTGTCCAGATCGCGCAGCAGCGGGCGGACGGACCAGCCGTCGGTGGCGATGTGGTGCACGAGCAGCACCAGCACGGACCCGGTCCCGTCGGCCCGTTCAGCCCCCTCGGTCCCGGGTCCGGCCGCCCCGTCCTGCGGGACGAACAGTGCGACCCGCAGCGGGAGTCCGGCGGTGACGTCGAGGGGTTCCCGTACGAACGCGGCCACCCGGTCCTCGATCTCGGCCGCCGGGCAGCGGACCACCTCCGGCGGCGGCAGCTCCGAGGCGTCCCGTACCTCCGTCCTGGGTTCGGCGTCCGGTCCGGCGGGCAGTACGGTGCGCAGCACCTCGTGCCGTTCGACGACGTCGGCGAGGGCCGCGCCGAGCACCGCCGGGTCGGGCACCCCGTCCAGCCGGAGCACCAGCGGGGCGTTGTAGGCGGCCGAGGGGCCCGCCAGCCGCCCCAGGAACCAGAGACGGCGCTGGGCGAACGACAATGGGTTCACGGAAGTGTCCTCATCCGTCCTGGGCTGCGACGAGCCCGTCGATGTGCGCGGCCAGGTCCCGCAGCCGCGGATGGGCGTAGACGGCCTTCACCGGCAGGACCACGCCCAGCTCGGACCGGACCCGCGACACCAGCTTGATGGCCAGCAGCGAATGGCCGCCCAGCTTGAAGAAGTTGTCGTCGGGGCCGACGGACGACGCCCGCAGGACCGTCGTCCACACCTCCCCGATCAGCCGCTCCGACGGCGAGAGGCCGCGATCCGCCACGGCCGGGACGGGGGCTCCGGACGGCGGCGCGGGCAGCGCGGCCCGGTCCAGCTTGCCGTTGACGGTGGTCGGGAAGCGGTCCACGGCCATCAGCACGGCGGGCACCATGTACGCGGGCAGCGAAGCCGCCAGCAGCTCCGTGAGTGCCGTCTCGGTGACCGGTGCCGCGGCCCGGTAGTAGCCGACGATCCCGGGTGCCCCGTGGACATCGTCCCGGAGGACGGCGACGGCCTCGGCGACCGAGCCGTGGGCGGTCATGGCGGCTTCGATCTCGGGGAGTTCGATCCGGAAGCCCCGCAGCTTCACCTGGCCGTCGGCGCGCCCCAGATAGCCCAGCCGGCCGTCGGGGAGGAGCCGTACCAGATCCCCCGTGCGGTACATCCGCCCGCCGGGTTCGGCATCGGGACCGGTGTCGGCGGTGAACCGTTCCGAGGTGAGACCGGGGCGGTTGCGGTAGCCGCGGCCCACCCGGGGCCCGGCCAGATACAGTTCGCCGGTCCCGTCGGGGCCGACGGGCGCCAGCTTCTCGTCCAGTACCCGGAGCCGCAAGCCGGGCAGGGCAGCGCCGATATGCGGAGTCCCCCCGGCGGCGGGTTCGATCCACCCGGCCGTGGCGTCCACGGTGCATTCGGTGGGGCCGTACAGATTGACGGCACGGACCGTGCCCGCCGCGGTCAGCTCCGCGATCCTGGACCAGAGGGCGGGGCCGACCGCCTCGCCGCCGACCAGCAGGGTCAGCGGACGCGGCCCGCCGTCGGCGGTGAGCAGCTCCAGCAGCGGTTCGGCGTGCGAGGGCGTCAGGTCGAGATCGGTGAGGGCCTGCTCATCGGCGAACGCGGCGAGCAGGGCGGGGTCGGCGCGGGTCTCGTCGTCGACCATGACGAGGGTGTCGCCGCGGCAGACCCGGACCCACTGCTGCACGGAGGCGTCGAACGAAGGGGAGGCGTTCCAGCCCACCCGGGCGCCGTCGCCCGTCGCGATTCCCGCCTCCTCCAGCTCGGCCAGCAGCCGGGCCGCAGCGCCCCGGCCGATCTCGACGCCCTTGGGGCGGCCCGTCGAGCCCGAGGTGTAGATGACGTACGCGAGGGTGTCCGCGGTGACCGGGACCGGCCGGTAGCCGGGCCCGGGGGCGCCGCCGGAGAGCAGTTCCGCCAGGCCGAGCCGGGGCACCCCGGCCGGAAGCGCGCTGTCCGGCCCGCCGTCGAGGGTGATCACGGCGTCGGCGCCGGAGTCCGCCACCAGATAACGGCGCCGTTCGGCGGGCAGCTTCGGGTCCACGGGGAGATAGGCGGCGCCCGCGGTGAGCGTGCCGATCAGCGCGGTGACCAGCGCCGCGCCACGCGGCAGGCAGAGCGCGACGACCGATTCGGGGCCGACGCCATGGGCGGCGAGCCCGGCCGCGATCCGCAGGGCGCCGGCGCGGAGTTCGTCGAAGGTCAGCTCGCGGTCGGCGGCGATCACAGCGGTACGGCCGCCGGGGGCGGCGGCGAGCCGCTCCAGCAGATCGCGCGGCGCGGGCGCGGAGAGGGACCGGGTGCGTTCGGGCAGGACGGCGGTCATGGCGGTGCTCACTCCCCGTGGACGGTGGTGGACGGCTGGGTGGCGGGGGAGCAGTCGGCGAGCGCGACCGGTTCGCCCATGGCGACGAGGATCTTCCGGTCGCCGGTGAAGGCCTCCCGCCCGTGGGCGCAGAGGATGTTGTCCACCAGCATCAGATCGCCCTGCTGCCAGCTCTCCCGGACCGTGACCCGGTCGTAGACCTCGTTGACGGCGTCGACCTCGGCGTCCGTGAGCCGGGTTCCGTCGCCCAGATAGGTGCTGAAGGGGAGTCCGTCCGGGCCGTACGTCTCCTCCAGCACCTCGCGGACGTCCGGGTCGAGGGTGCGGCTGTTCCAGAACGCGAAGTGGTTGAACCAGACCCGCTCCCCGGTCACCGGGTGCGTGATCACCGCCGAGCGTCGCTGCCGGGTGATCAGGGAGTCGTCGTCGAGCCACTCGTACCCGATGGTGTTCTCGTCGCAGTAGGCCTCAGCGACCGCCCGGTCCTGGGTCGCGAAGGTCGTGTACCAGGGCAGGCCCGCCAGTTCGGAGTAGTTCCGCACCAGCAGCCAGCCGGCTTCCTCGAATCTGGTCCGCAGCCCGTCCGGGAGCAGTCTCAGGGCCTCCCGCATATCGCCGACGGTGGTGGCGCCGCCCTCCTCGGGCGCGGTGACGCAGCCGAAGAGCAGCACCCCCGGGAAGTCCAGGGTGTAGCTGTTCTCGTTGTGCAGTCTGATCGGCTGGGCGGCCGGGAGGTCGGTGGAGGAGAACACCCCCTCGCCGAAGTCGGTGCGCGGGGTCGCCTTCTCCTTGTATCCGGCCCGCTGTACGACGAGGGCGTCGCGGGCGGTGGCGAAGGAGGCCGCGTCATGGATGGGCAGCCCGCGCAGCAGCACCGCGCCGGAGCGGTGCAGCTCGGCCCGGACGGCGGCCCGGTGCTCGGTCAGCCAGCCGGCGGCGGCCTCGGCGGAGCCGTGGCCGGGGGTGATCACGACGGCGGGCCTGCCCGGCTCGCGGATCACGTTCAGTCCGCCCAGGACGGGGGCGTCGGCGAAGGTCGTCATCGGAACAGTCCTCTGCATCGGTTGGTGGGACGGGGTTCAGCGGTACGGCGCCGGGGGCGGTCAGGCGGCGGAGGCGGTGAGCGGGCCGGGCGCGGGCGCGGCCCCGAGTACGGTGTCCAGCAGCGCGAAGAAGGCGGGCAGCTGCTGCTGGAAGTAGAAGTGGCCGCCGGGCAGGACGTGTTCCGTGAACCCGGCTGCGGTGATCTCGGCCCAGCGGCCCAGCGCCGTGACCGGCACCACGGGGTCCTGGTCGCCGCCGATGACGGTGACCGGGCAGTCGACCGAGGCCTCGTCGGCGGCGCACCGGTAGACGTCGTCGATGGCGAAGTCGGCGCGGATCGACGGGATGACGATCTCGCGCAGCTCGGGCTCGTCGAGGATGCCGTCGTCGGTACCGCCGCGCTCCTTGATGGCGGCGACGAGCTGGTCGTCGTCGAGCCGCTCCGGATGCACGGCGCTGGGGTTGGGCAGGAACGGGGCCCGGCAGGCGGAGGCCACCAGGGCCCGCGCGGGCCGGCCGGCCGCGGCGAGCCGCCGCACCACCTCGAAGGCGACCAGGGAGCCCATGCTGTGGCCGAGGACGACCAGATCCTCCGGGAGATCGCCGGGGAGCGCCGCAGCCACCGGTCCGGCCAGATCGGCGATGGTGGTGGGCAGTTCCTCGGAGTAGCGGGCACCCCGGCCCGGGTACTGGCCGATCAGCAGCCGTACATCCGCCGGGAGCCGGTCCCGCCAGTCGGAGTAGGCGTGGGCGTTGCCGCCCGCGTGCGGCAGGACCAGCAGCGCGGTCCGCTGCGGTCCGTCGCCGGGGAGGTCCCAGACGATGTCGTCGGCGTGGGGGAGGGGGAAGGTGCCGTCGGTCATGAGGTGATCCGTTCCTGGTCGGTGCGGCGGCGCAGGACGGGCCTGGCGCGGCGCGGTTCGGGGGCGGCCGCGGTATCGGCCGGACGGCTTTCGATCTGCGCGGCCAGCCGGGCGGGCGTGGGATGCCGGAACACGTCCCGGAGGGTGAGCTTCAGCTCCAGGGCCCGGCCCAGCCGGTTGGCGAGCCTGGCGGCGACCAGGGAGTGGCCGCCGAGGGCGAAGAAGTCGTCGTCGGGCCCCGGCGGGACATCGGTCCCGAGGGCCTCGCCGAAGGCCGCGCAGACGGTCCGCTCCAGTGGGGTCCGCGGCGGCCGCCCGGCCGGCCCGGTGGTGTCGGGTCCGGGCTGCGGCAGGGCGAGCAGAGCCTGTTTGTCGATTTTGCCGTTGGGGGTGAGGGGGAGTTGGTGGTGGGTGGTGATGTGGGTGGGGATGAGGTGGTCGGGGAGGTGTTGGCGGAGGTAGGTGCGGATGTCGTGGGGTGTGGTGGTGGTGTTGGGGGTGGTGGTGATGTGGGCGGTGAGTTGGTTGTTGGTGTGGGTGGTGGTGGCTTGGGTGATGTGGGGGTGGGTGGTGAGGGTGTTTTCGATTTCGGTGGGTTCGATGCGGAAGCCGCGGATTTTGATTTGGGTGTCGGTGCGGCCGGTGTAGTGGAGGTTGCCGTGGGTGTCCCAGTGGGCTTGGTCGCCGGTGCGGTAGAGGCGGGTGCCGGGGGGTCCGTAGGGGTTGGGGGTGAAGTGGGTGGCGGTGGTGGTGGGTTGGGTGAGGTAGCCGTGGGCGATGCCGTGGCCGGTGAGGTAGAGCTCTCCGGTGGTGCCTGGGGGTACGGGTTGGAGGTGGTGGTCGAGGATGTAGGCGTGTTTGTTGGTGAGGGGTGTGCCGATGGGTGTGGGTGGGGGGATTTCTGTGTTGTTTTTGGAGTTGCTGGTGTTGGTGGTGGGTTGGGGGATGGTGTGGGTGGTGGTGAAGCCGAGGGATTCGGCGGGTCCGTAGCCGTTGGTGATGGTGAGGTGGG
>NZ_JBIWGU010000016.1:0-85076 GCF_044763775.1 Streptomyces sp. NPDC094448
GGTCTGTCCGGTGATGGTGGAGGTGAGGTTCCGGTGGGAGGACAGGATGCCTTTGGGGCGTCCCGTCGACCCCGAAGTGAACATCACACAGGCGGAGTCGTCCCCCGTCAGCACCGAGTCCGGGCGGTGGCCCGGCCGGGCCGCGATCGCCGTGGCCTCGGAGTCGATCCGTACGGTCGGCCGGGGCCCCGGCACCCGGTGCGCGTAGCCGTCCGTCGTCAGCAGGGCGGCGATCCCCGCGTCGGCGGCGATTGCGGTGAGCCGCAGATCGGGATAGTCGGGGTCGAGGAGGGTGTAGGCGGCGCCGGTTTTGAGTACGGCGAGGATGGCGGTGGCGAGGGGGAGTGAGCGGTCGACGAGGATGCCCGCGAGGTCGCCGCGGTCCAGTCCGGTGGTTTCGCGCAGATGGTGGGCCAGTTGGTTGGCCTCGGTGTCCAGGCGGCCGTAGGTGAGGTGGTCGTCGCCGAAGACCACGGCGACGGCGTCCGGGCGGATCCGGGCCTGTTCCTCGAACCGTTCGGTCAGCGGCCGGTCGTCCACCGGCACCCGTACCCCCGTCCACTCGTACAGCACCCGCCGCCTCTCGCCCTCGTCCATCAGCTCCAGCGCCGACAGCGGCTCGCCGGGCGCGGCGAGCGCGGTGCCCACGAAGCGGACGAAACGGTCCTGGTGTCCGGCGACGGCGGTCGTATCGCAGGACTCCGGCGCGGCGTCGAAGTCGATCCGCAGCCCGTCCTCGGGCCCCAGGTCGTAGACCGCGACCGCCAGCCCGTCCACCGGCCCGTTCCCCAGGTTGTGCTGGGTGGTCGGCACACCGAAGAACCGCATACCGGGCGCGAAGGCCATGATGTTCACCTGAAGCGAGACCGGCGGCCGTCCGGGCGCACCCTCCGGGCCCATCTCCTCGAACCGGGTCCGCTGCCGCCGCAGCCCCTGCCGGGCCTCCCGCACCACCGACCCCAGCAGCCCCGCCAGTGTGCCGTCGGCGGGCACCGGCAGCCGCAGCGGAATGATGTTCGACAGCATCGCCGGGGTGCTGCGGGCCGTCTCACCGGCCCGTGCCGTCACCGGCAGGGCCAGTGCCAGCTCGTCGGCGTCCGTCCCCGAGGCCCGGTGGACGTACGCCGCGACCAGCGCGATCACCGCCATCGTCCAGGGTGCCCGGTGCGCCCTGGCGGTCTCCCGCAACTGCTCCGCGTACGGCGCGGGAAGCGTCACCGTACGCCGTACGAACGGCAGTGAACCGGGCGGTACGGGTGCCGAGCGCCCCCCGCCGATCCGTGCGACCGGCGGCGGGTCGGCCGTCTTCGCCACCCAGTACGCCCGGTCCTCGGCCGCCTGCGGCGAATCCCGGTACGCGGCCTCGTCCGCGAGCAGCTCCGCCAGCGACCCGAACGGCGACGGCCGCCACGGCCCCCCGGCCGCCGCGTCCTCGTACAGCTCCACCAGCCGGGCGTCCAGCAGGGACAGCCCCGCGCCGTCGATGACCAGATGGTGGAAGCCGTGGAAGTAGAACCACAGTTCCTCGCCGGCCTTCACCAGGGCGTGCCGGGTCAGCCAGTCCGCCGCCAGATCGAAGGGGCGGGCGATCTCGGCCGCCATCCAGTCGCGGGCCGCGGCGGCCGGGTCCTCGGCGCCGCTGAGGTCGACCAGCGCCAGTTCCTGATCGCCCGGGTCGGTGTGCAGCGTCTGCCAGGGGCCGTCGCCGTCGGCGCCGATACCGCGGATCCGCATGGCGTCGGTCTCCACCGCGAGCTGCCGGAACGCGGCCCGGACCAGTTCCGGATCGACCCGGCCGCGCAGCTCCCGGTACTCGCCGACGTTGTAGCGGCGGCCGGACGGATCCAGCGTGTGGGCCAGCCAGATATCGCGCTGGGCCGCCGACAGCGGCAGCCTGACGGACGCCTTGGGGGACATACGGTCGCTCCTCGGGGACGGGTCGGCGCGACGGACACGGCGCGACGGGCTCGGCTCGGCGGATGCGGACCGGCTCCGCGTACGGACGGAGCGGTCCGGCGGTTCGGCGTGCGGATACGGTGCGACTGCGAGAACCCCGTCGGCTGCTCCTGCCCGCCGCCGGGAACGCGCTGGGCCCATCCAATCCGCGCCGTCCGCCCCCGGGCGGCAGTTCTCCCGGCACTCCGGGAGCAGTTCAGACGGCGGCAGTTGCCTGCGGCGCGCCCACCGGGGCCCCGCTCAGCAGGGCCCGTACCAGCGCGGGTACCCGGAAGCGGGCCGGGCCCTCCTCATGGGCCGCCCGGACCAGACCCGAAAGCAGCAGCTCCCGCAGCAGCCGGCCGCATGCAGGCAGACTGCCGCCGGTCAGCTCGGTGAGCGCGGGCAGCCCGAAGCCGTCGGCGGCGGAGTCCGGCCCCGGTGCGGCGCACAGCGCGTCGAGTACGGCCCGCGGACCGGCGGGCAGGCGGCCGATCCGGCCGTACAGGGAATCCCGGAGCCGGTCGTCCCGGCCGCCGAGATGGTCGAGGAATGCCGCCGGATCCACCGCCAGCGTGTCGCAGAGCGCCGCCAGATCGGAGACCACCAGCCAGGAGGCGGCGGCCGACAGGGCCCCCGGATGCCCGTCGAGGAGCCGGCAGATCCGCACCGCCCGCTCCCGGTCGGCGGCCGTCACCACGGGAGCCGCCAGCACCCGCCGCACCTGGTCGAGGAACATCCGTACCGCGGGCTCGTGTTCGTCCCCGGCCCCCTGCGGGCCGTCCGCCCCTTCCCGCGCACCGCCGGCGGACGGCACGGGCAGCGGGCAGAGCAGGAAGAGCCGCTCACCGGGCGCCTGCCACGGTTCGTCGGAGGTGACCAGCAGCCGCAGCCCCGGCACCTCGTGCAGCAGCCGGGTCAGCCGGTCCGCGCCCGGGGCCCGTGCCGGGGCGCCGTCCAGGACCAGCAGCACCGGCCCCTCGCCCAGCAGCGCGCTCGCCGACTCCCCGCCCGCGGCCTCCCGGTGCGGTAACCCGGACGCGTACAACCCCGCCACCAGACGCTCCGTCAGCTCCCGCCACGGCCCGCCGGCCGCCGGTACGTACTCGCGGTCCGCGCTCTCGAAGGCGTGCCACAGCACCGGTATCCCCGAACCGTGCAGGGCCGCCGCCGCGGCCAGCGCCACCCGGCTCTTGCCGACCCCGGGCAGACCCACCACATGCACCAGGCGCTCCCCACCGTCCGGCGCCAGCTCTCGCACCAGCGTGACGATCTCCGTATCTCTTCCCACCAGCGGCTTCGGGGCGTCCGGCGGGGCCGGAGGCCCCGCCGGGGCTCTGCCGGCCCGGCCCGGCCGTGCGGCCTCCTCCAGCGCGGCTCTGGCCCGGGGCCCCAGCCGCAGGGCGTCCGCCATCAGCCGCACCGTGTCGGTCCGGGGGCGGGTGGCCCGGCCGTGCTCCAGATCACGGATCGCCCGCACACTGATCGTGGACAGGTCGGCCAGCTCGCGCTGGGTCAGTCCGATACGCAGCCGATGGGCCCGGATCAGGGCTCCGACGGGTGAATCCGTGACGGTCTCTGCGAACTGTGCGGGGTTCATGGGCGCTCCCTGTACGAGGTGGGGAGGGACACGTCCCATCCTCGGCACCCCGCTATCGCGCCACCATCCCGTCGCCGTCCAGCGCGCCAGGGACCGCGGGAGAAGGACCACCGGTCCGCTATCACCGCCGGAGAAAGAGCCCCGGTCCGCTATCACCGCGGCGGGCCGCCCGGCCGGAGCCGTACCCCGGCCCGGCCGAAGGCCCGCACTCCTGGTGACGGTGGGGCGCACGGTCCGGCCGGTGCACAGGGGACCGGGACGGATCCTGCCCCGGGCGCGGGCGGCGACAGCCCCCGTCTCCCGTGATAGCCGGGCGATAGGAGTACGGCCGGTCCCGCGATTCCCCTGCTTCCTAACGTGGTGTCCACGAAGCAGGAAGCGCCCCGCCACCAGCGGGAACGCCCCGACAGAAGGGAACGGGCCATGACTCTCACCCACGCTCTGCGCACCGCGGCCGTCACCGCCGCCCTCGCCGCAGCCGCCCTCCTCGGCACCCAGGCGGCCCTGGCCGGTGAAGGGGCTCAGGCGGGCGCCGTATCCGCCTCGGTACCGGCAGCCGGACCGGTCCCGGCGCCCACGCCGACCCCCACGCCCTCCCACATCAACAACCCCTGGGACTGATGGCCGTGAACGACCCCTGGGACTGAACGCCCGCCACGGACACCACCGCAGGACCACCGCCCCGCACGCCGACGACCTCGGGAAGGGACCGCCGTGAACGACCCCTGGGACTGACGACTACCGGAGCAGCTCCGCCTCAGCCACCCGCCAGCAGCTTCTGCGCCTCCGCGAGTTCCGGCTCCATCCTGCGGTCCCTGAACGACCGCACCGCGCTCCGCAGCAACTCCCGCGAACGGTCCAGGTCACCCGGCCCGCCGTCCGAAGCGAGCAGCTTCGCCAGGTCCAGCCGTACGAGCGCCGCCCCACCGTGATCCATGATCCGCTCCCGGATGCCCAGCGCCAGGTCCAGACAGTCCCGCGCCACCGCGCGCTGACCCATCCTGGCGTGCGCCAGCCCCAGATCCCGCAGGAGATGGCCCTCCCCGATCACGTCCCCGCTGTCCCGGCACAGCTCCAGGACTTCGCTGAACGTCGCCACCGCAGGCCCCAGTTCACCCTGCTGCTGCCGGAGCTGACCGGCCCGCCGCAACGCCCGCGCCTGACCTCCCGTGTAGCCCACCAGCCGGTAGATGCCCAGCGCCTCGTCGAGCCTGCTCTGCGCGGTCGCGCTCTGCCCCCGCAGCATCCAGATCTGCGCGCTCTGCGTCAGTACGATGGCCCGCCCCACCACATCGCCCGACGCGTCGAAATCGCGCAGCGCCCGGTCGTACAGCTCCAGGGCCTCGTACTCATGTCCGAGGAATCGTTCCACCAGGGCCAGATCGCGGTGGCAGAGACCGAGCCCCTGCCGGTCCTCCATCTCGGTGAACAACCCGAGTGCCGTCGTCAGCGCGGTCCGTGACTCGTCGTACTGGCTGCGGCTGAGATAGAGCGAACCGAGCGACGCCAGTACGGCCGCACTGCCCCGCTGGTTGCCCGCCGACCGCGCGGTCCGCAGCGCCAGCTGGTGCGTACGCTCCCAGTGGTCCAGATAGCCGCGGGTCTCGAAGAGCGTGACCAGGGTCGTCGTCAGATCCCAGCACACCTCGTCGAGCTGCTCGGCCGCCGCGTGCTCCACCGCCTGCACCAGATTGGCGTGCTCGCTGTCCAGCCACTCCATCGGGTCGGCGAGCAGCTCGTCCACATGCGCGGCGGGCGGCAGCCAGCGCGGCGCCGATCCGTGCAGCACGGTGAAGTCACCGCCGTAGACCCGGCGGTGGGCCTCCTCGGCCAGCGCCATCCAGCAGCCGAGCATCCGGTCCAGCGCCGCCGACCGGGTCGCCGGATCGTCGTGCGCGGCGAGCTGCTCCCGGGCGAACACCCGGATGATCTCGTGGAAGCGGTAGCGGAATCCGCCCGTCGACTCCATCCCGACCACATCCAGCATCTGCACGTCGACGAGCGGTTCCAGCAGATCCGAAGGGTAGGGGCGGCGGTCGTCGAGCAGCGCCCCGGCGAGCCACCCGGGCAGGCTCGGCCCCTGGGCCAGGCTCAGCAGCCGCAGCAGCTGCCGGTCCCCGGACCCCAGCCCGTCGTGCGTCAGCGACAGGCTCGCCCGCATCGTCATCTCGCCGTGCGTCAGTTCGTCCAGCTTGTGCCGCTCGTTCGCGAGCCGGTGCACCATCGACGCCAGCGTCCAGTGCGGGCGGGCCGCGAGCCGGGCGGCCACGATCCGCAGCGCCAGCGGCAGCCCGCCGACGGTCCGGATCAGCGCCTGCGCCGCGACCGCCTCGTCCGCCACCCGCTCCGCGCCGATCACCCGGACCAGCAGCTCCAGCGCCTCGGCGGTCTCCAGCACATCCAGTTCCACCCGGTGCGCCCCCGGCAGCCCCGTCATCCGCACCCGGCTGGTGACCAGCACCGCACAGCTGCCGGCGCCCGGCAGCAGCGCCCTGACCTGGCCCTCGGACGCGGCATCGTCCAGCACCACCAGGATTCGCCGGGATCCGAGCAGCGTCCGGTACATCTCGGCGCGTTCGTCGGGGGATTCGGGGATGACGGGACCGGGAATGCCCAGGGCGCGCAGGAACCGGCCCAGCACCTCCCCGGCGGTCGCCGGGGCGCCGCTCGTACCGCGCAGATCGCAGTAGAGCTGTCCGTCCGCGAAATGCGTCTCGCCCACCCGGTGCGCGATATGGGTGGCCAGCGTCGACTTTCCCGTACCCGGTTTGCCGACGATCACGACGAGGCCCACGGCCCGCCGCTCCCGAGGGCCGAGCAGGGTCCGTTCGATATCCGCGATCCGGGCGCCGTGACCGGTGAAGTCCGCGGTGTCGGAGGGAAGCTGGCGCGGTACCTCGGCCGCGGGTCCCGGGGCCCCGGCGGGTTCGGCCCCGGGCGGGCGGGGCTCTGCCTCCTCCGGCCGGGGACCGCCGTCCGCCTCCGCCGGCCTCCGGGCGGCCGGGCGGTCCGCCGTCCCCGGCGGGAGCTGCGGGGATCCCGCGCCGTCCGCTGCTTCCGCCGTCCCGGGACCAGCGGCCCCCGGCTGCCGGTCCTGCCCGTCCGACCGGGGGCCGGCCAGCCGTGGCGGCGGCACCTCCCCGGCGAGGATCGCCGAGTTCAGGCTCCGCAGTTCACCGCCGGGCTCCAGACCCAGCTCCTCCACCAGCAGTTCCCGGCCGAGCCGGTAGACGTCCAGCGCCTCGGCCTGCCGCCCCGACCGGTACAGCGCCAGCATCAGCTTCCCGCGCAGCTGCTCCCGCAGCGGATGCTCGTGCACCAGCAGCTGGATCTCTCCCACCAGCTGGTGGTGCCGTCCCAGCTCCAGCTCCAGGTCGATCCGGTGCTCGGCCGCCGTCAGCCGCTCCTCGTCCAGCTGTCTGGCCTTGCTGCGCAGCTTCTCGCCGGCCATACCGCTCAGACAGCTTCCCTGCCACAGCCCGCCCGCCGCCCGCAGCAGCTCCACCGCTTCGGCCGCGCCCCCGGTCTGCTTTCCGACCAGCCGGGCATCGCCGATCCACCGGGCGAACAGCGCCGCGTCGACCGAGCCCTCCTCCGTCGACAGGACATAGCCGGGCGGGCGGGTCGTGATGGCCGCGGCCACCGACCGCCCCGCGAACAGCTTCCGCAGCCGTGACACACAGATCTGCACCTGGGTCCTGGCCGTGTCCGGCGGCTCGTCCTCCCAGATCAGATCCACCAGATAGTCGGTGCTGACGACACGGTTCGCCTCCAGCAGCAGCGCGGCGAGGATCACCTCCTGGCGACCGGGCGGAATCCGCACCTGCCCGTCCGGGCCCTGCACATGGAGCGGTCCCAGGATGCGGAAGACCACGCTGTCAGGGGTCCGGCGAGCCTCGCCGGGCGATAAGTCCACAGTCTCTCCCAGCAAGGAACACGCCCGACCAACAGATTCCGTGCCGAAAAGACGCGCAAGACGTGTGCGGACAGTTTTCCCGATCATCTCCACTGTTGTAAACGGTGTCCAGATCCCATGGTGGCGATAGGGGCGCGATAGGCGGGGGTTGTACCGCCGGGGCACGGTGGTTGCAGCTTCCGCCCGTCCGCGGGGCGGTCGTAGGAAAGGACGTGCCATGAACAGTCGCCATCCGAGGAAGCTGCTGCCGAGCCGCCTCATCACCGACTCCGGGGTCGACCATGTGCGGCTGGCCTACCACTATCTCGACAGCGGCGACGTCGACGGCTACCTCTCCCTGCTCGACGAGGACGCCCGCCCGGAGGCACCGGCGCTGGGCTGCCGCCACGACATCGACCGCATCGTGGCCTCCGGCGACTGCGTGGTCGCGATCGGCCGGGTCAGCCCCCAGCAGGTCGACTTCGTCGATGTGTTCACCCTCTCCGACGAGGGCATGCTCCGCAGCCGCCGCCGGTACGCCGCCCCCGGGGCCGCCGCACGCTGACCTGCCGCCGAGGGCCCGGGGACGGCCGCCCCTGCAAGGGTTCTCAGGAGGCGTTCAGGGCGACCGCGGGGTGCAGCCTCGACGCCCGTACCGCCGGATAGAGACCCGCCAGAACACCGATGAACAGCGTCGCCGCGAAGCCCGCCGCCACCGACCACACCGGCACCACGGCGGTCCAGTTCTGCACGGACGCGAAACCGAACGTGGCCGCCGTGCCGAGGGCCGCGCCCGCCGCACCGCCGAACGCCGACAGCAGCAGGGACTCGGTGAGGAACTGCAACCGGATCGCGTTCCTGGTGGCGCCGATCGCCCGGCGCAGCCCGATCTCCCGCCGACGCTCCAGGACCGAGACGACCATGGTGTTGGCCACACCGACCCCGCCGACCAGCAGCGCCACCGCGCCCAGACCGAGCATCAGCGTGGTCAGACCCCGGTCGGTGGCGGCCTTCGCCGCAAGGGCGTCCGAGGGTCGGGAGACCTTGACGGCCCCCGGGTCACCGGGGCTGACCGTTCGGGCCAGCACCGCCCGCACCTCGTCCACCGTCGCATCGGGGGAGCGTTCGAAGACCGTGGTGGGCCGCCCGTCGAAGCGGAAGTACTTCTCGGCAGCAGGGAAACCCACCAGCGCCACCCGGTCCAGGGTCGGCACCAGCTCCACCGGCCGGAGGATGCCGACCACGACGACGTCCACGTCGTCCATCACGATCCGCTCGCCCGGCGCGGTCACCCCGAGCCGGTCGGCGGCGACCGAACCGAGCACGGTCACGGGCAGCCGCTCGCCCGCCCGGTCCAGCCAGACCCCCTCGCCGATCCGGGCGTTGAGGGCGGTCAGCAGGTCCGTCCGGGCCGCCTGGGCGGTGACCCCGGGCGTCCGCTCCTCCGGTACGACGTCGCTGCGCCGGACCCGGACGTCGAGATCGCCCGTCGCCGTCGCATGCTGTACGGGGCCGATCCGCTCGACCATCGCCACCGCCGACTTCGGGAGCCGCGCGGGTGTGCCCCGGACGTCCTCGCCCGCTTCCACGGTCAGCAGATTGGTGCCCAGCCGGTCCAGCCGGGCCATCAGATCCGCCTTGCTGGAGTGGGAGAGCCCGACCACCGCGACCATGGTGGCGATCCCGATCGCGATCCCCAGGGCCGACAGCACCACCCGGGCGCGGCGGGCCCGCAGCCCGACGGCCCCCAGGCCGAGGACGTCACGGAGCGGCAGCCGGGAGGGCCGGAGCCGGGGCCGCCCGCGGTCCGGAACGCTCATCGCGGGACCGCCTTCCGGGTGCGGACGTGTTCCCCGGTACGGACGTTTTCCCCGGTGCGGACGTTTTCCCCGGTGCGGACGTCGGACACGACGGCACCGTCCCGGAACCGGACCCGGCGCGGCAGCGAGTCCGCGATCTCCTGGTCGTGCGTGATCACACAGATCGTGGTGCCCGCCGCGTTCAGCTCGTGCAGCAGCTCCATGACGATCTGCCCGGAGGCGGAGTCCAGGGCACCGGTGGGCTCGTCCGCGAGCAGCAGCTGCGGCCCGCCGACCAGCGCCCGGGCGATGGCGACGCGCTGCTTCTCCCCGCCGGACAGCTCCGGGGGCCGGTGCCCCAGGCGGTGGCCGAGGCCGACCCGTTCCAGGGTCTCCCGGGCCCGGTCGCGCCGCCGGGCCCGCGGGATGCCCGCGTACAGCAGGCCGTCCGCGACGTTGTCGACGGCATCGCGGCCCGCCGCCAGCTGGAAATGCTGGAACACGAAGCCGATATGGCGGGCGCGCAGAGCGGACAGCTGGGCGTCGGACAGGGCGCCCACGTCGTATCCGGCGACCCTGACCGTGCCCGCCGTGGGCGCGTCGAGGGTGCCGACGATGTTCAGCACCGTCGACTTGCCGGAGCCCGAAGGCCCGACGATCGCGACGAGTTCGCCCTCATGCACGGTGAGATCCACGCCGCGCAGGGCCTGCACCCCGCCCGCGTACTCCTTGACGACGCCCCGCAGCTCCACCACGGGTGCCGCGGCCACGGGCTGCGGGCCCGACGGAACGGCGCTCATTCCGCGGCCACCCCGACCTTCAGCCCTTCCTCGATATGCGGGCCGCCGACCTCGATCCGGCCGTCCGCCGTCATTCCGGTTTCCACCCGCACCATCCGGGTCGTCCCGCCCTCCACGAGCTGGAGGCCGTAGCCGCCGTCCGTACCGCGCAGGGCGACGATCGCCTCCACGGGAACGGTCAGGACGTTCTCCCGGCTCTCGCTGACGAACTTCACACTCGCGCTCCGTGTCGCGTCCTCGCGGGAGAGCCCGGAGGCGCCGCCGTCCAGGGTGATCTCCACCGTGGTGCCGTTCTCCGGTGTGCCGTCACCGGTCTCCTCCGGGCGGACCGTCCCCGCCACCTTGCCCCGCCGGACGGTACCGCCGGGCAGGGTGACCTCCACCCTGGTGCCCGCAGCGGCCAGCGTTGCATCGGCGGGTTCGAGCTGCGCCCGGACCACGGGCCTGGTGGAGGCCACCGTGAGAACGGGCGTATCCGGTCCCACCTGGTCGGCGAGGGCCGCGTCGGCCCGGACGACGGTCACCTCGCCGGGCTGGAAGACGAGATCCCCCTTGCCGACCCGGCCGGTCGGCGTCCGGTTGAGCGATTTCTGCCACTCCCTGACCGCCGCCGCCGTCGCCTCGTCGTACCGGGGGTCGACCGAGATCCCGCCGCCGCGGCCGAGCGCGACCAGATTCCGTTCCAGCTGGAGGACGTCGCTGCCCCGGTCGCCCGGCTTCATCTCCCGGAACGCCGGGACCGGGCCGTACAGCAGACTGACCGGTTTGTCGTCCAGCTCGTACAGGGCCTCGCCGCGGGTGACCCGGGCGCCCTCCCGAGCCGCGACCGTCACCGTGCCCGGCACCGCGGACTTCACCGGACGGCGCTGGGCGAAGTCGATCTTTCCGTCGACGGTCGTGGACAGGGTGAGATCGGCCCGGGTGATCACGGTCGTGGCCGGCGGCTTCCTCCCCCCGCCGCGGTCGGCGCCGGGATCGCCGCCGTACACCAGGAAGCCCGCTCCCAGCGCCGCGGCCGCCACTGCACCGGCGGTGAGGACTGCGGTACGACGCCTCATCTACTGCATCCCGTCCAGGCCTTCGAGCAGCTTGCCCTTGCACGCCTCACGGGCCCGCTCGTAGGCCGGCGACTCGACGTCGAGCTGCGGGTTCACCGGGTCGGGGTCACCGCCGGGCATCACCCCGCCGCCGGACATGACCGGATTGGTGAACTTGCTGACGCCGTTGTCGCGCATACAGACGGCGTGCGCCAGCATCGACTCGTAGTCCTTCTGCTTGTCGCGCTTCGGCTCCAGATTCATGGCGGCCAGCAGCTCGGGGCCGCAGACACCGTTCCGGCCGCCCTTGGTGTCCGAGCCGTCCCCCTGCGGATCCCTGACCTTGTTGATCTTCGACCAGTCGAGATAGCCGCTCAGCTTCGGATCGGGGAAGTCCGGGGAACCGCCCTTGGTCCGCATACAGCGGACGTACACCATCTGAGCGTCGTAGAAGGCGCCCTTGCCCTCGGCGGCGGGCGGCGCGCTGCTCGGCTTCCCGGCGGGTGCCGCGTCCGGAGCCGGCGCTTCGGGTACGGAAGCGACCTGGTCGGAACCGTGGTCGCGGACTCCTTCGCCGCCGCCGCAGGCGGCCACGAGGGCGAGCAGGGGAGCGGCGGCGAGCGCGGCGAACCGGAGCCGGGCGGTTCCGCTTGAGGTGGTACGGATCGTCATACGGGCCACCGTCGGCCGCCCGTATGGTGGCCGGTCCATCGCCGCATGATGAACACGTAACAATGCGCGCGAACCCCTGCCGGACCCTCTCCGCCGGGCCTGAACAGGGAAAACCGTCGCGCATAATCGGCTCCATGCCCCATGTACTGCTGATCGAGGACGACGTTTCCGTACGCGACGGCATGGAGCTGGTGCTCCGCCGCCACGGCTACGACGTCTGCACGGCCGCCACCGGGGAGGCCGCCCTCGCCCTGCTGGCCGACCCGGCGGGCCCGGCCGCCGAACTCGCCGTACTGGACCTGATGCTGCCCGGAATGGACGGTTTCGAGGTGTGCCGCCGGCTGCGGGCCGGCGGCTCCACCCTGCCGGTGATCATGCTCACGGCGCGTGGCGACGACAGCGACATCGTGCACGGTCTGGAGGCGGGCGCCGACGACTACGTGGTCAAACCGGTGACCGCCGCCGTCCTGGAGGCCAGGATCCGCGCCGCGCTGCGCCGGGCCGAACCGTCCCGGTCGGCCCAGGGCGAGGACCATGCCGGTCTCACCATCGACCGGGCCGGGCTGACCATCGGCAAACGCGGGACCGCCATCGCCCTGCCGCCCACCGAACTGCGGCTCCTCCTCGAACTCTCCGCGTCCCCGGGCCGGGTCTTCAGCCGCGAACAGCTGCTGGAATCCGTCTGGGACCACGACTTCCTCGGCGACTCACGGCTGGTGGACGCCGCGGTCGGCAGACTCCGCGCCAAAATCGAGGACCTCCCCGCCCGGCCGCGCTACATCCAGACGGTACGCGGCTTCGGCTACCGCTTCGGGCCGGTGTGACCGTGCTCCGTCCCACCCTGCGGGCCCTGCGCGGCCTCGGCGGACTCCGTACTCGTCTTGTCGTGGCCTTCGTCCTGATCGCCCTGGTCAGCGGGGTCACCGCCACCGCGCTCGCGTACCGCGAATCCCGCAGCGCCGTGCTGGAGCGGAAACAGGACGCGGTCCAGACGGAGTTCAGGAACCGTGTCGAGCAGGCCGTCGCGGACTTCGACGTCCCCGCCGACGAGGTCTCCCTCAGCGCGTTCGCGGGGCGGATCGCCGACGGGCTCGGCGACGACACCCTGGTCGTGGCCCGGTACCGGACCCTGACGGCCGCGTCCGACCGGTCCGCCGACCGCACCCGGATCACCCCCGACCTGCTCAAGCGGGTGCAGAACCACAACGGCATGAGCCTCCAGCGCGTGGAGTGGCGCGGCAGCCCCTATCTTGCCGTCGGCACCCCCGTCACCCTCGACGCCACCGACCCCGGCACCCCGGAGGCGCCGTCCGGTCTCGAGGTCTTCGCCGTCACCTCCCTTCAGGCGGAGCTGGACGCCACGACGGGCGTCGCCGACGCGGTACGCGACGGGATCCTGCCCGTCGTCCTGCTCGCCGCCGTCCTCGGCCTGCTGGCCGCCGGAACCGTGCTCCGTCCGGTACGCGAACTCGGCCGGGCCACCCGGCGGCACGCGGCCGGCGACTACACCTCCCGGGTCCGGGTGCGCGGCCGGGACGAGCTGGCCGATCTGGCGAGGGACTTCAACAAGGCCGCGAGCGCCCTGGAAGCGTCCATCGACGAACTCCGGGCCCAGGACGAACGGGCGAAACGATTCGTCGCCGATGTGTCGCACGAACTGCGCACCCCGCTCGCCGCGATGACGATGGTCGCCACCGTCCTCGACGAGGACGCGTCCTCCCTGCCGCCGGACACCGCCCACGCCGCCCGTACGGTCAGTGCCGAGACCGGCAGGCTCGCCCGGCTCGTCGACGATCTGATGGAGATGTCCCGCTTCGACTCCGGCGCGGCACGGCTCAACCTCGCCGGGACCGATCTCGCGGACGCCGTCCGTGCCACGCTCTCCCTGCGGAACTGGACCGACCGGGTGGAGACCGTGCTGCCGTCCGGGATCACGGCCCGGATCGACCGGCGGCGCGTCGATGTGATCGTCGCCAATCTCGTCGGCAACGCGCTCCGGCACGGAGCCCCGCCCGTGACCGTCACCCTGAGCGCCGGTCCCGCGGGCGGCACGGTCACCGTCGAAGTCGCCGACCGCGGCCCCGGCCTGCCGGCCGAAGCCCTCGGCCACGTCTTCGACCGCTTCTACAAGGCGGACGCGGCACGCACCCGCTCCGAGGGCAGCGGACTGGGCACCGCCATCGCCCTGGAGAACGCCCGGCTGCACGGCGGCACCGTCGAAGCGGCCAACCGGCCCGGGGGCGGAGCGGTGTTCACCCTGCGGCTGCCCCGCCACCCCGCCCCCGAGGAGAACCCGTGAAACCGCCGCGCCGGACCCTGGCGCTGACGGCGGCGGCCCTGACGGCGGCCCTGCTCACGGGCTGCGGAGTCCGCCCGACCGGCGTTCTCGACGGCGGGGAGTCCGTCGGCGGGCTCACCACCGGCCACCGCCTCTACTTCGTCAACCAGAAGGGGCGGCTGGTGGCGGTCCCGCGCCCCGCGACCAGGAACGAAAGCGTCGAAGACCCCAACGGTGTCATCAAGGGCCTGCTGGTGGGACCGAACAACGTGGAAGCCGAGGCCGGGCTCACCACGCAGGTGGGGGCCGACGACTACACCCTCCGCATCGGGGCCAAGCTCAGCAACGGCCAGGTGTACGTGAACGTCCCCCAGGACGCGCTGTCACCCAACTCCTCGGTCGAAGACCGGAACCTGCTGGGACAGCTGGTGTGCAGCATCGCCCGCTCGCGCGCCGTCCTCAGCGGCGGGAAGGTGCGCACCGACGCCGTCCGGGTCACCGTGCAGACGGGCGACGGCCGGTCGAAGAAGTACGGCTGCGCGGAGCTGATGGGCTGAGGACCGGCGCCGTCCGCCCTCCTGTACGGCCCGGAGCGCGGAAACACGGGAGCCGCCGGCCCGTCCGGACCGGCGGCTCCCGCGCTCCGTCTGCCTACTGGGCGCCGAAACGCTCCCGCCAGGCCTCCAGGTCGTCATCGGTGATCTTGGCGAAGAGCACCGGGGGAACGGTGAACGCGGTCCCCGCGGGCACCGCGGACAGCGCCCGCGCCTCCTCGGCGCTCACCCACGTCGCATCGTCCCCGGCCAGCTCGAACGCCTCGCGCATGGCCCGCGCGGACGACGGGATGAAGGGCTCGGACACCACCGCGTACAGATGGATCAGGTTCATCGCGGTCCGCAGCGTCAGCGCCGCGGCCTCCGGATCGGCCTTGATCTCCAGCCAGGGGGCCTTCTCCTCCAGATAGGAGTTGCCCGCGCTCCACAGCGCCCGCAGCGCCTGCGTCGCCTTGCGGAACTGGCGCGCCTCCAGCTGCCCCTCGTACTCGGCGAGCAGCCGGGCGATCTCCGCGCCCAGCGCCTGCTCGGCCGCGCCCGCCGCCTTCCCCTCGGGGACGGCGTCGCCGAAACGCTTGCGGGAGAACGACAGCACCCGGTTGACGAAGTTGCCGAGGGTGTCCGCCAGATCCTTGTTGACCGAGGAGGCGAACAGCTCCCAGGTGAACGAGGTGTCGTCCGATTCGGGGGCGTGCGCCAGCAGGAAGTAGCGCCAGTAGTCGGCGGGCAGCAGCTCCAGCGCGGCGTCGGTGAACACACCCCGCCGCTGCGACGTGGAGAACTTGCCGCCGTAGTAGTTCAGCCAGTTGAAGGCCTTGACGTGGTCGACCCGCTTCCACGGCTCGCGGGTGCCGATCTGGCTGGCCGGGAACATCACCGTGTGGAACGGGACGTTGTCCTTGGCCATGAACTGCGTGTACTGGACGTCGGAAGCCTCGTACCACCACGACTTCCAGTCGCGGGTCTCCGGCTCCAGATCCGCCCACTCCTTCGTCGCCCCGATGTACTCGATGGGGGCGTCGAACCAGACGTAGAAGACCTTGCCCTCGGCGGCCAGCTCGGGCCAGGTGTCCGCGGGGACCGGAACACCCCAGTCCAGATCGCGGGTGATCGACCGGTCGTGCAGGCCCTCGGTCAGCCATTTGCGGGCGATGGAGGAGGCCAGATGCGGCCAGTCGCCGCTGCACTCGTCGATCCAGGCTTCGACCTCGCCGTCCAGCTTCGACTGGAGGAGGAAGAGGTGCTTGGTCTCCCGGACCTCCAGCTCGCCGCTGCCGCTGATCGCGGAGCGGGGCTCGATGAGGTCGGTCGGGTCGAGGACCCGGGTGCAGTTCTCGCACTGGTCGCCGCGGGCCTTGTCGTAACCGCAGTACGGGCAGGTGCCGACGATGTAGCGGTCCGGGAGGAACCGGTCGTCGGCGATGGAGAAGACCTGCCGGATCGCGCGCTCCTCGATGAAGCCGTTCTCGTGGAGCCTGCGGGCAAAGTGCTGGGTGATCTCGCGGTTCTGCTCGGAGGAGCTGCGGCCGAAGTAGTCGAACCGGAGCCCGAAGCCGTCGTAGATCGCCTTCTGCGCGTCGTGCTGCTGCGCACAGAACTCGGCCACCGGCAGCCCGGCATCCTTGGCGGCCAGCTCGGCCGGGGTGCCGTGCTCGTCCGTGGCGCAGATATAGAGCGCCTCGTGCCCCCGCTGCCGCAGATAACGGGCGTATACATCCGCCGGGAGCATGGACCCGACCATGTTCCCCAGGTGCTTGATCCCGTTGATATAGGGAAGCGCGCTGGTGATCAAGTGCCGAGTCATCGTTGGATGCTCCCAGTGTCTACCGCCGCGGGCCCGGTGGCCGCACGGGCAATGGAGTCGATTTCGAGGCCCGTCACCGCACACCGGTCGCACACGGAGCGTGACGGTATGGTCCTGCAGGCCGATTGCATCCTATCCAATGCGTACCCCCTGGCCCGACCGTGTTTTCGCGCCTCGGCCGGGGCGCCCCGAGCCTGGTCGCCGGGCCGGTGACCGCTCTCTCAGCCCGCACCCGGCTCCGGCGCCGCGGGCGCGTCGCCCAGGTCCGCGAGCTTCCGCTCCAGTACGGTCCGTTCCCGCCCGTTCCCGCAGAGTGCCACCGCCCGCTCCAGCTCCCCCCGCGCCTCCGCGAGCCGCCCCAGCCGGGTCAGCAACTCGCCCCGGACCGCGGGCAGCAGCCGGGAATGTGCCAGCGCGCCTCCCGCCACCAGCCCGTCCACGACGGCCAGCGCCTCGGCGGGGCCCCGTGCCATGGAGAGGGCGACCGCCCGGTTGAGGTCCACCACCGGTGAGGGCGCCAGACTGCCCAGGGCCTCGTACAGCAGGACGATCCGCTCCCAGTCGGTCGCCTCGACCGACGGGGCCACTGCATGGCATTCGGCGATCGCCGCCTGGAGCCCGTAGAAGCCCAGGCCCCGGCCCGACCGGGCGGCCCGGGCCAGTGCCGCGCGGCCGCGGCGGACGGCGGAGCGGTCCCAGCGGCCCCGGTCCTGCCGTTCGAGCAGCACCGGATCGCCGTCCGGTCCCACCCGGGCCGGGAAGCGTGCCGCGGTCAGTTCCAGCAGCGCGAGCAGCCCGTGGACCTCCGGCTCGTCCGGCACCAGCCGGCTCAGCACCCGGGCGAGCCGCTGCGCCTCACTCGCCAGGTCGAGCCGGAGCACCGCGTCGCCCGCACCGGCCGACGACCCCTCGGTGAAGATCAGATAGAGGACGTTCAGCACCGGGCCGAGCCGTTCCCGGCGCTCCCCGGCCGGCGGCACCGCGAACGGCACCCCCGAGGCCCGGAGCGTTTTCTTCGCCCGGGTGATCCGGGCCTGCACGGTGGCCGTCGGCACCAGGAAGACCCGGGCGATCTCGTCGCTGGTCAGCCCGCCCACCACCCGCAGTGTGAGGGCGACCCCCGCCTCCCGTGACAGCACGGGATGGCAGGAGACGAACATCAGCGCGAGCACATCGTCGTCGACCCGGTCCGGGTCCCAGAGCACGCCGTCGCCGTCCGGCAGCGGACCGGGCGGGCCGGCGCCGGTGACCGTGCCGCCCTCACCGAGCTCGTGCGCGAGGGCGGCGTACCGTTCGTCGAGCGCCCGCCGGCGGCGGAAGGCGTCGATCGCCCGCCGCCGCCCCACGGTCAGCAGCCACCCCGCCGGATGCCGCGGCACTCCGTCCCGCGGCCAGGTCACCAGCGCCTCGGCCAGTGCCTCCTGCGCGAGGTCCTCGGCCAGTGCGAAATCACCGGTCCAGCGCGCGAGCGCGCCGACGATTCGCGCCGATTCGATCCGCCAGACCGCGGCGACGGCGTCCCGGCCGGTGGGGTCGGCCATGGTGGTGCGCTCCGTTCAGCGGTGGGTCCTCAGAGCTGTCCGGTGGCCTCGCGCCACGTCCGCTCCTTGCGGATCCACTCGTTGTCCTGCGGGAACTCGTCGATGGAGGTGATCCGGCGGATCTCGGTCCTGAATCCCGCGCCGGTCACCGGTGAGCGCTTGGCCCACTCGACCGCCTCCTCCTTCGACGCCACATTGAGGATGTAGAAGCCGCCGAACAGCTCCTTCGTCTCCCCGTAGGGGCCGTCGGTGACCAGGGGAGGTTCGGTGGAGTAGTCGACCACGACGCCGTCCTCCGCGGAGTCGAGCCCCTCGGCGGCCACCAGCACCCCGGCGCGGATCATCTCGTCGTTGTACCGGCCGACGGTCGCCATGACCTCGTCGAAGTCGGCGTTCACCATCGTCGCCAAGGCCTCGTCGTCGGCCCGCATGATCAGCATGTACTTCATGGTCCCGCTCCCTGCGTCGTCGGGTCCGTGGTCCGGACCCGCTCATCCGTAGGTCGAACGGGGGCCGCCCCGGATCGACACGAGCGCCGCTCCACTTTTCCGGCCGACTGTAACCCCGGTACGGCACCCGGCCGGGCGCCGCGCCGGAGGGCGCCGCACCCGGCCGGGCCGGAACACGGCCCGCGGCCGCGGTACGGATCAGGGGGTGTGGAAAACGACCTCCGGGTTGGCGGCGGTCGGTCCGTTCAGCACCGGACGGGGCGCTCCCTTGAGGTGCCGGTCGAAGAAGGCCGCCGCGTAGGTGCGGTTGATCCGGGACATCCGGTCACCCGGCAGCGTGCCCGGCGCGCGGGGCGCCCCCAGCGCGTCGGTGAGGACCGGCAGATCGCTGAAGTCGCCGTGTTCGCTGCCCCGTACGGTCAGCCAGCGCTTCCAGCCGGACAGCTGCCGCCAGCCCTCGTCCCAGGATGTGTCACCGCTGCCGGGTGCGCTGTATCCGGCGCCCAGCAGCATGAACGGCCGCCCGTCCAGCCCGCCGGCCGGAATCGGGACGAAGAAGCTGCCGTCCATATTGATGCCCGCGTCCACGCGGGCGTCGGTCGCCATGGTGTGCGCGGCCGACGCGCCGCCGATGGAGTGACCCGCCATTCCGATCTTCCGGGCGTCGATCGTCCCGGAGTGCTTCCACACGGAACGCGGCCCGGTGAGCCGGTCGAGGAGGTACGAGACGTCCTTCGCCCGCTCCCTGGTGACATCCGCGTACGTGATCTCCCCGGTCTCGGATTTGACGCATGCCACGCACGGAAGCACGCCCCGGCCGGGGAACGCGCTGGCCGCGGACTCGTAGGCGTGGTCCACGGACGCCACCACATAGCCGCGGGAGGCCAGGTCCTCCGCGAGATGCGTCTGTGACGACCGGGGCGCTCCGAAGCCGGGCGAGAGCACGACCAGCGGGAACTTCCCGTGCACCGGCCGGGCCTCCTGCCGCGCCCAGGACCGGGCGGCCGCCAGTGCCCCCTCGCTGCCGGGCGGAATCGCCTCCGGCCCCAGGTGCCCGGCCAGGGCCCGCGCCTCGTCGGGCGTCACATACGGCCGGGCGCCGCCGCCCGTCCCGGCGGCGGCCGGATAGTGCAGGGTCGCCAGGGTCTGCCGGGCCCCCGCCTCCGGCAGCCACGGGTCGGGCCGCCCGGACTCCGTCAGATGCAGCGTCGACACGCCGACGGCGTGCGGACCGGCCGGCCGGGGCAGTTCCACCCTCCGGTCGGCCGCCTCTCGCGCCACCGGGGCGGATGCGGTCACGGGCGCCGCCGCGGCGGTCTGTACGAGGGGGAGTGTCACGGCCAGGGCGAGCAGTGCGGCCACGGGGCCGCGTCGGTTCGAGATCATGCTTGGGACGGTAGGCCGGTGACCCCCTCTTGATCATCGTCTCCGGGGCCGGACCCCGTACCCCGCGGGTCCCATTCCCGCCGCGCATCCCATCCGACCTGCGAGCGACCGGATTCGGCCGCCCGGATGACAACGCGAACCACCGGGAACCCGTCTGCGGCCGTCCGGCGACCCCCGCTGGGGCTCCGAATGCGACAACTCGCGCGAATCGTGCAGGCATTGACGTCGCATCACCTCCTCCCGGGGCACGGACCGCGGGCAGGGAGGCAACCCGGAGCGGACCCCACCCGGTTCCCCCTCTGCGGGAGCAGCCCTTCCGTACGAGATCCGACGAGCGCCCGGGCACGCGAGCGCCCGGACCGTCCTGTCCCCACCCCGGAAAGCAGCAAGAGCCGCCATGAACCCGACACCCGATTCCCCGCGTAGCCGCCGCGCCGCCTTCTTCCTCGGCGCCGCGGCCCTGCTCTCCGCCTGCTCGGCGGAGGAGAAGAGCCGCTCCGGCGACCGGAATCCGCCCGGCCCCGGAGCTGCGGCACCGGACGCCCCGCCGTCGCCCGCGGTTGCGGCCGTGGACCGGCGCCCGGCGGAGATACCCGGCCTCGGCCCCCGTACCGGAGCGACCATCGGCGCCCGTACCCGCCAGGCCCTCGTGGTCATCGGCGAATCCGCCGATTCGAACGTCTGCCGCGCCGTCCTCTACGAACGCCACCCCACCCTCGGCTGGCGCCCCGCCTCCGCCGTCTGGCCCGCCCGCAACGGCCACCGCGGCTGGAGCGGCCACCATGTGCAGGGCGATCTGCGCAGCCCCATCGGCACGTTCACGCTCACCGACGCAGGGGGGCGGCTGGCCGACCCCGGCACCGAACTCCCGTACCACCGCGACCCGATCTACACCCTCGGCGGGCGGAACTTCGAGGGCGAGCCCAAGGCCGGTGCCTTCGACTACGTCGTCGCCGTCGACTACAACCGCTACCCGGGCCGCACCCCCTCGGACTGGGGACGCCCCCTCGGCACCCGCCGGGGCGGCGGCATCTGGGTCCACATCGGCCACGGCGGCGGCACCGAGGGCTGCGTCGGTCTGCCGCGCGACCGGATGAAGGAGCTGCTGCGCGCCCTGCGCCGCGCCGCCCGGCCGGTGATCGTGATGGGCCCCGCCGACGCCCTGGCCCGCTGAGCCGCGGGCCTGCGCCCGGCCGGGGTCCGCCGAACGCCGCACCCGCGCCGTCAGCGCCGGACCAGCAGATGCCTCGGACCGCGCAGCACGGGGCTCCGCCGGTACGGCGGTGGGTCGACGACCGGGTGGGCGTCCTCCCCGAGGCGGGCCAGCAGCGCGGTCAGCGCGATCCTGGCCTCCACCCGGGCCAGTGGCGCCCCGAAGCAGCTGTGGACACCGCTGCCGAAGCCCAGGTGCTGATTGTCCCGGCGGGCCGGGTCGAACCGGTCGGGCTCGGCGAACCGCAGCGGATCGCGGTTGGCCGCGGCCAGGACCAGGATCAGCGGCGCTCCCCGGGGCACGGTCACCCCCGCCACCTCGATATCGGTCAGCGGACTGCGCTGGGGGAGGAGTTGCACCGGCGGCTCGTACCGCAGCAGTTCCTCCACCGCCGACGGCATCAGCCCGGGGTCGTTCCGCAACCGGGCCGCCGCCTCGGGATGCCGCATCAGCGTCAGCGCCCCGTTGGTGATGAGATTGACGGTCGTTTCGTGCCCGGCGATCAGCAGCAGTACGGCGGTGGACTTCAGCTCCTCGTGGCTGAACGCCCCCTCCGGACCGGGATCGCCGACCAGCGCGGACAGCAGATCGTCCGACGGGTGGTCGCGCCGGGACGCGGCGAGATCGCCCAGGTAGCCCGCCATCTCGCGGGAGGCTTCCCGGCCGCGGCGCCGTTTGGCCGCGGGATCCTCGTCCGGGGCGAAGTCCAGGCTCGCGATCATGATGTCGGTCCACTGCCGGAGCTGCCCCATGTCCCCGGACGGGATGCCCAGCAGCCGCCCGATCACCGTGACGGGCAGCGGATAGGCGAAGTCGTCGACGAGATCGACCTCTTCCCGGCCGTCGAAGCCGTCGATCAGCTCCTGGGCGATCCGGGCGATATCGCCCTGGAGCGCGTCGATCCGGCCGGGCGAGTGGGGCGGCCCGAACGGACGCATCGCGATCCCGCGGAGCCGTTCGTGCTCGGGGTCGTCGAGTCCGATGAAAGCGGGAACCATACCGGCCGCTTCCTCCCTCAGCAGCTCCTCGTCCGCGTCGGCGCGGCTGAGCGCATTGGAGCTGATCCGCGGATCGTGGAGCAGCTGCACGACTTCGTCGTAGGTGCCCACGAGGTACGAGCCGTCCTCCTGGCGCGCCGTACCGTGCTCACGGAGTTCGGTGTAGAGCGGATAGGGGTCCGCGCGCGCGGAGTAGTCGGTGATACGCCGGAACAGGGTTTCGCTCGACATGGCAGGCTCCTCGTTCAGTCCGCCCGGACCACGGTGATATGCCGGTCCGGATGGTGCCCGGTGAGGGCGACCGTCGGGCCGTGGGACAGCAGACGCGGATCGGGTACGTCGGAGGGCACGGGCACCGGTTCCCCGCGCCGGTCGGCGGCGTCCGGCGGAGGCGGAAAGGGCGCCGCGGTCTCGATCATGCGCAGATAGTGCTCCAGCCATTTGGCCCGGTTGACGGCGACCGCCGCCGTGACCCGTCCCCGGTATCCGTAGACCGCGACCATCCGGCCCTCCTCGGGCGACCCCTGGGCGATCACGACCCGGTCGGAGTACGTCGGCACCCCGACCGATTTGATGTTCAGACCGAACTGGGCCGACCAGAAAGCGGGCACCGTCAGATGGGGCCGGCGCCGCGGCCCCGGGCTGACCATGTTGTGCGCCGCCACCTCCGCCTGGGCGACGGCGTTGCCCCAGTGCTCCAGCGACAGCATCTGGTATCCGAACAGCGGATGCGGGAACCGTGCCACATCACCGGCGACGAACACGTCGTCCGTGACGATGCCGTACATATCGAAGGCCCGGCAGCCCGCGTCGCAGGCCACACCCCTCGGGCCGGCCGCCAGACCGGAGCCGTCGAGCCACTCGGTGTTCCGTACCGCGCCCAGACAGACCACGGCGACGTCCGCCGTGATCCGGGAGCCGTCGGACAGCCGGGCACCGCTGAGCCTGCCGCGGTCTCCCTCCAGCGCGGTGACGGTCACCCCGCAGCGGAGGTCGACGCCGTGGGCCCGCTGCACCTCGGCGGCGAAGGTCCCCAGCACCCCGCCCAGGGCGCCGACCAAGGGGGCGGGACCCCGCTCCACGACGGTGACGGCGAGACCGCGCTCCCGGCAGGCGGAGGCGATCTCGGATCCGGTGAACCCGGCCCCGATCACCAGCACCCGGCGGGGCCCGGCGTCCAGCCGCGCCACGAGCCCCGCGGCGTCCTGCGCGGTCCGCAGGGTCAGCACCCCGTCGAGCGCCGCCTCCTCGGGGACCGGCCAGGGGCGGGCGCGGGTCCCGGTCGCGATCAGCAGCCGGTCGTAGGGCAGCCGGGCGCCGTCGGCGAGCAGCACCTGCCGGTGCAGGGGATCCACTCCTGCGGCCCGGACCCCGAGCCGCCACTCCGCGTCGACCGGCCGGCGTGCGGGCAGCCCCGCGTCATGGGCCGCGGCCTCACCGAGGAGCACCTGTTTGGAGAGCGGAGGACGGTCGTACGGGAACTCCGCCTCCTCCCCGACGAGCGTGAGCTGCCCGTCGAAACCGGTGTCCCGCAGCGCCTCGGCGGCCCGCAGTCCGGCGAGGGAGGCGCCGACGACGACCACGCGCCGTACGGAGCCGTCGATCCGGGGCAGCGGGCGCTCAGTCGACATCCGCACCCGCCGCGGGCCCGGCGGCGATCGCCTGCACCGGACAGGCTGCGACCGCCCGCCCGACCCGTTCCCGCTGGTCGTCGGGGACCCGGGGGCGGTAGCCGAGCGCCTCGTCACCGCGGAGGAAGAAGACCTCCGGGGCGAGGAAGGCGCACTGGGCGTACCCCTGGCACCGGTTCAGATCCACCACGATCCGCATTCCGCCTCCGACCCGCCGCTCGCACCGCACCGTCTTCCGTCCTACGCGCTGCCGGGGCGGCCCGCAGCCGGAGCGGGACGTGCGGGTGACACCGGGACGGAACCGGGGCCGGGACGGATTCCCCGCCCCGGCCCCCGACGGCTCAGCCCAGCAGCTTCGCCAGCTGGGCGTTCACCACCTCCTCCGGCACTTCAACCGTGCCCTTGCCGGGCTTTGTGCCCGTCGTCGGCGCGGCCGTGAACCAGCCAACCCGGCTGCCCTTGCGGACCACCACCACCTGCACCGGAGCCGTCGCCCCGGCGGTACCGGCCATCGCGGTGAACGCCATGGCCTGGTCGGTGCCCGGCGGTGCCAGTGCCCTGGTCACCGCGGCGACCTCCCGTGTCGTCCCCTTCACCGTGAAGGTGAACCCGGCCGCGCAGGCCTCTGCGGCCGCGCTCACCTCCTCCAGGGCCGCGACGGCGCCGCCGTCGCCGTCGTAGGAGGCGACCGTCAGCAGCGTCGTGATGCCTTTCCCGGCGGCTCGCCGGGACTCGGTCGCCCGGGGCTTCCCGGCTGCGGTGCCCGCGACGGCGTACGCCAGGGCCGCGCACTTCCGCGGCTCCGGTCGCACGTCCGCGGGCGCGATCCGCTCGGCCGACGCCGGTTCGCCGACGGTGTACCCGGCGACCTTCACGTCGCCGATGGCGAGTGCGGACGGCGCACCGGCTGCCTCGGGACTGGGCTGAGCGGCCACCCTGAAATCACCGTCCCCGCCGCCTCCGCTGCCCGTACAGCCGGTCAGGAGTGCGACGGCCAGCAGGACACCTGCCCCGGCCCGTATCCCCGGCCGCATCAGCCGATGGCCTTCGTCAGGGTCCAGCCGCTGCCGATCACCGTCTTGGGCGGGCCGGAACCGGTCGCGGTGGTCGAGTAGAAACGGACTACGCCGGTGGAGTCGACCGCCCACATATCGGGCGTTCCGTTGCCGCTGGCGTCGGGGGTGCCCATCAGCAGCCGGATGTTCGCGCCGGTCCAGCCCGTGCCGTACTCGGCGTCCATCCCGGTCTGGGAGGCAGTGGCACTGCCCAGTGAGGCCAGGTCCGTACCGGTCGCGCCGCCGGTGGCGGCCTTGCCGCGGCGCAGTTGCAGCTTGCCGCTGTCGAAGGACCGGTACACCAGATCCGCCGGACCGTCGCCGTTGACGTCGCCGACGTTCACCAGATCGCGGTTGGTCCAGCCCGTGGCGCTGAGCTGGGTGGCCTTCTCGAACCGGGCGCCCGAGTAACCGGTGAACACCCACAGCGCGTCGCCTGCCGTGACGAACAACTCCGGCTGCTTGTCGCCGGAGATGCTGCCGACCGCC
The DNA here is from genome assembly GCF_044763775.1 of Streptomyces sp. NPDC094448. Lineage (NCBI taxonomy): Bacteria > Bacillati > Actinomycetota > Actinomycetes > Kitasatosporales > Streptomycetaceae > Streptomyces > Streptomyces sp. NPDC094448. The sequence goes on from NZ_JBIWGU010000016.1 coordinate 25,137, forward strand.
AGGATCTGGCTGAACGTCGACGGGGCGGGGGCGTTCGACGGCAGCTGGAGGGGTATGCGCTCGTTGATGTCGACGCTGCCGTAGCCGTCACCGGGATACAGGTACAGCTTTCCGTCGGGCATCCGGGCGACCAGGTCCGTCACCCCGTCGGCGGGTGCGAAGTCGCCGTTGTGAGTGATGAGAGCGGGCTCTCCGGTGCTGCTCATCCAGTACGTGGCGTACTCGGGCGTCCTCTCCAGTGGGGTGCCGGCGTCATGGGCGGCGGCCAGTGACGAGTGCAGCTCGCCCTCCCGGTTGTGCACGCCCGGCCGGTCGGACGGGTAGAGCCGCAGGTCGCCGTCCCCGTCGATGGCGTAGAGGTCCGGCTGGACATCGCCGGTGACATCGCCTGGTGCGTCGGACTTGTCCCTGGGCGTGACGTAGAAGAGGTACTTCGCAGGGGTGACCGAGACGTTGTTCGCCTGGTCGACCGCCTTGACGTACAGGACGTTGGGGCCTGCCGTGGGAGGCAGCCGGGCCGGTTCGAAGCCGACCTCGACTCCGGTGACCGGGTCCCTGCCGAGGGCATCGCCTACGTCGACCCTCAGATCGTAGGTCTCGCTGTTGAAGGAGTACCGGTACTCCTTGACTTTGTCATCGGTCGCCGCCGGCCGGAAGCGGAACTTGCCCGGGGTGCCGTAGGGGTTTCTGCTCCAGACCGTGCCCGCGTCATCCGCCGGAAAGTCACCGGTCGGGGAGTCCACCTTGGGCGAACCGGGTGCCCGGGAGTCGAAGACGAAGGTGCACGGCGCCGTACCGGGCGGCCCGTAGGTCGAGTAGGAACCCATATCGTCCTTGGCCCGTACGGCCCAGTGGTAGGTCCTGCCGTTGACGAGATGGGAGTTGTTCGCCAGGACCGTGACGCTCTGACTCCCGTCGGCGTGGACCGGGACCTCGGTGTCCACGAATTTGGTGCTGCTGCCGCTCTGCCAGATCTCGAAGTCGAGATGAGACAGGTTCTTGTCGGCATCGGAACTCTTCGCGGAGAACACCAGGTCGCTCTTGCCGACATGAGGGTGGGGTTCCTTGACCGAGCAGCCGCCGCCCGGGCTCATCCGCAGGTTCACCGGCTCGGTCGGCTTCCGGTTGTAGATCATGTGCAGGGTCGGGGAGGAGGTTCCCTCGGCGTTGAACTTCTTCCAGTGGTAGGAACCGTCGGTGGTCCTCGCCTCGCTGGCCGCCCGCAACTCGATGGTCAGCGACTTCTTGCCGTCGTCGACCACGTTCTGAGCCGTCGGCTCGGCGTTGAACTCCACGTCCTTGTCGGGGCAGGAGGAGCTCCGCCAGCCGTGGGCGAACGTCTTGGAACCGATACGAGGGCCCTCGCTCGGCTTGTTCCGCCAGGTGGTGTCCGCGGAGATCTCGCCCGCCTGGAAGACATGCATCTCCTTCGCCTGGCAGGACCAGGAGTAGGTGTTGCGCAGCCTGAGACGGGCCTCCTTGACGTCCGCGCCCTGGAGGTTGCTCTCCCAGCCCAGCCGGAAGAAGGACCGGGACGCGCCCATCGTGTCGGACTCCCAGCCCACCCGCGCCTCCGTCGTGCCGGAGTTGAAGTTCCGGCCGTCCCAGAAGCTCGAATCGGGAAAGGTGGAGTAGTTCGTGGTCCAGGCCTTGTTCTTCCCGTTCGCGGACGGGTCGACGAAGACGGGCCATACGGTGTCCTTCGCGGTGAGCATCGCCCGGTCGGGCACCATGCGCAGCACACCGCTGGAGGTACCGGCGCCCTGGAAGGAACCGGTCAGAACCGCTGTCTTGCCACCGGACTGCGGCCCCGCCAGACCCTGCAGCGCGAAGGCGCCCCGGGCGTCTTCCGGCGGTGCAGCGGGAGACCCGGCCTCGACGGTGCTCCGGCCGCCCGAGTCCCACATGAAAGGCGTCGGGGAGACCGCGATGTCCTCCCCGGCCCTGTTCTTCCCCACCACCACCTGGGTACGGGGATGATGGTGGAACGTCAGATCCGGTGAGCTGTAGCGATACGAGAGGGCCGCCAGTCCCGGATGCGCCGCGGCCTTCGCACTGTGCACGACCAGGACGTGGGAGTATCCCGAGTCCCGGGCGGTGAGCATCAGGTCCACTCCGTCGAAGACCCCGCGGTAGAGCGCCGTTGCCCCGCTCACCTCCGGTTCGGGGAGCTTCCCGGGCCAGCCGACGGTCATCCGGTGGCCCCCCGAGGTGAGGGTGACCAGGTCGGTGTACCCGTCCTTCGGCGTGGGGGAACCGGTGTGGAAGACCACCGAGTCGGCCGCCGCCTTGGGCCGCCAGCCGCCCTTCGTACGCTCCAGCGCGGTGTCGACGGGTTTCCACACTCCGTCCACCCGGGCCCGGACCGGCGCCGCGTGGGAGGTCAGTTCGAAGGTGCGGTCCGGCCGCGCATAGGTCGTGGAGTTGGTGGTGCGCAGGGTGGCGACCTCGACCTTGCGGCCGGTCCTCACAGCCTCGCGCTGCGCGAGGTTCTCATCGAGGGGCGCGGCAGCCCGCGCCGGTACCGGTGGTCTCTTCTGCGGTTCGGACGAGTCCCCGTCGGGGACGAGCAGAACGGCGCCCAGGGCCGCGGCTACCAGGGCCGCGACCCCCGCCGTGGTGCGCCGGGGCAGGGCCCGGATGAAACGACGACGATCCACGGTGCTTGGATTCCCCTCCCTGGGCGTGACCGGAACCGGCCCGGTGCGGGGTGCGACGGGCGGTCCGGGTCGCGCGGGTCCGTATGTCTGTGTGAAGCCGTGTCACCGAGGGACCGTCCGGCACACAGCGCGCCGGAGGTGCCGCAGTGGCTCCCGGGCTCCGTTTCCGGTGAGACCCGAGCCGATTTCCGCCTGTATTGAATCCATGGTTCGCGGTCTCCGGCGACGTGGGTACGGCGATTCCTTTCGGCGCACCGGAGTTCCTTGACTGGCGAATGCAATACGGGACGGTCATGGCCGGTTCGGGAGCGGCAGCAGCATGGCCTATCACTCGGTGATCGGCCACATCGCCGGTGTCGGGTCTCGTAATTATGAAGAAATCCCGAAGCGATAGGGGAGTGCGGGGCGCATACATGCGACGGACCGCGGTCCGGTCGACTCGGTCCGGTCCATGACGACGGGGCCGCGAATATCGCGAACGGTGGCCTGCAACCTGGCGTTTCGGTGACCGTTTCACCCCTCTTGGGTGGTTGTTTCATCACTCGTAGTGATTGCAGGCTTCATATCGTGAATCACATTGAATTCTGCTGGTGTTGTCTGTGGCTCCGGATGCCCTCCTTCCGGTGTGACACATGTCGCATCGCGTTTGGTGATGCCGTTTGACGGTCCGTGAATTCGTCGCCGACGATTCCGCTCGACCAATTTCCCCTGGGCTCGGGTAGTTTCGCGGACCGTGCTTGTCCGCGGCGCGCCCCGGCTCTCGAACAACCATCTGGAGGGCTGCGGCCGTCGTGTGGAGATCCCTTTCATGGAGCGGTCGGGGGAGTCTCCCCGACTCGAAAGTGCAAAGACGCCGGCGCCTGAAACGGCGCGTCGGTGTCATCGGAATCCTGTCGGTGGCTCTGACCGTGGGCATGCTGCCGGGGGCGAACGCCGTTCCCCCGCCCACCCCGCGGTCGGGCGTCGACCTGCCCGAGGTGCCCGACCAGGTGCCCGTACCCGGTGAGGACGGCGGTGCCTTCGCCGATCTGACCACCGGTGCGGTCCCGATCGTCGACGACTACGAGGCGGAGAAGACCGCCGCCCCGCCGGCGGCTGCGGCGAGTCAGCCGGTCGCCGCGCTCGCCCCGGGGCAGACCGTCCCCGTGGGCACTACTCCGCTGGAGGTCGGCGCACCTCCGGCGGCGACTCCGGCCGAGGCGGCCGCCCTCCAGGGCAACTGGCAGGTGTCGATCGCCGACCAGACCACCCTGGCCGACCGGAACATCGAAGGCGTCGTCTTCACGGTCACCCCACCCGCCACGGCCACCGGGAAAGCGGTCGTGGGACTCGACTACACCCGATTCGCCGAACTGTACGGCGCCAACTGGGCCGACCGGCTCCAGTTGACCCTGTTTCCGTCCTGCTTCCTCACCACCCCCGACATCGAACCCTGTTCGGAACCGGTGGAGGTCGAGACCGAGAACACCGTCACCCCGGCGGCGACCGATGCCCCCGGGGACGGCAAGCTCGACGGCACCCGCCGGATCAAAACCACCCTGGACGTCGCGAGCCTGACCGATCCGGCGACTCCGCCCGCAGCGGCGAGGTCCGCTGCCGAGGCCGACCGGGCATCGTCGCGGAGAGCTTCCGGCGGCGCTGTGCACGCCGTCTACAGGGCCCCCGCCGAGGCACAGGGTGAGGCGCCCTTCGCCCGGCCCGCGTCCACCCGCTCGGCCTTCGCTCAGCAGGCCGCGGCCGCAGGCGCCGGTGTCCTCCTCGCCACCGCCGAGGGCGGCGGCGAGAAGGGCGACTTCTCCGCCACCCCGCTGCCCGGCGCCGGGGAGTGGACGGCCGGCACCAGCTCCGGAGGCTTCTCCTACAACTACAAGCTCCACGCCCCTTCCGTACCCGGCGGCCCTTCCCCGAACCTGGCCTTCGGCTACAGCTCCCAGGCCGTGGACGGCTCCACCTCGGTCACCAACAACCAGCCTTCGTGGATCGGCGACGGCTGGGACTACAACCCCGGTTCCATCACCCGCACCTACCGGTCCTGCCGCGAGGACACGGACGGCGGCAACAACACCCGTCGGAAGACCACCGACCTGTGCTGGGGCTCGTACAACGCGATCCTCACCCTCGGCGGCACCACCACCGAGCTCGTCCTCGACGATGCCGACAAGCTCAATCCGCACACCGCCGAGTGGGAAACTGCCAACGGCGACGGATCCCGGGTGCAACTGCTGAAGGACCCGGAGATCGCCAAGGACGGCGTCGCGCCCAGTGGTGACGACGACGGCGAGTACTGGAAGGTCACCACCCGGGACGGCACCCAGTACTTCTTCGGCCGTCACAAGCTGCCCGGCTGGACGGCGGGCAAGGAGACCACCGGCGCCGCCTTCGTCACCCCGGTCGCCGGCAATCAGCCCGATGAACCCTGCTACAACGCGACCTTCGCCAATTCCTTCTGCAGCCAGGCGTGGCGCTGGAACCTCGACTACGTCGTGGACACCAAGGGCAACGCCATGTCCCTCTGGTGGAACCAGGAGAACAACTACTACGCCAGAAACCTCAAGTTCAAACAGCCCGTGAAGTACGACCGCGGCGGCTGGCTGAAGCGGATCGACTACGGGCAGCACAAGGACCGCGTCTTCACCCAGGGCCCGATCGCCCGGGTGACCTTCGACGAGGCCGAACGCTGCTTCCGCGAGGAGGAGCTGACCTGCGATCCGGCGAACTTCACCTCCGGTGACTTCGACAAGAGCCGGATCTGGTACGACACCCCGGCCGACCTCTACTGCTCGGGTGCCGCCGGCAAGGAGTGCTTTGTCCCGCTGCCGACATTCTGGTCCCGCAAGCGGCTCGACTCGGTGACCACCTGGGCCCAGCGCACACCTGGTTCCACCGCGCTGTCCAAAGTCGACACCTGGGACCTCGACCAATCCCTGCCGGCCGAGAAGACCGACGAAGGCACCGCCCTCTGGCTGGACAAGATCACCCGCTACGGGCACGGCACGGACGGGAAGACCGCAAAGACCAACCCGGTCGAGTTCGTCGCCAACACCTCCCCGATGCCCAACCGGGTCAAGGGGGACAACGACTCCAGCCCGATGTACGACCGGCTGCGAGTCTCCAAGATCATCAATGAGTACGGCGGCGAGACTCATATCGCCTACCGGCAGCCGACCGGTGTCTGTCAGACCGGTGAGCGGCCGGGCGTGAACTTCCCCGCGCCCGAGGCGAATACCGGCCTCTGCTATCCGGTGTTCTGGGACCCCGATCCCCTGAACAACATGAAGAAGAAGGCCTGGTTCAACAAGTACGTCGTCGACCGGGTCACGGAGCTGTCGGGCATCCTCGGCACGCCCCCGGTTGCGACGGACTACCAGTACCTGGGCGGCGGCGCCTGGGCCCTCAACCAGGCCGAATTCTCCAAGAAGAAGGCCCGCACCTACGACCAGTGGCGCGGCTTCGAAACCGTCCGCACCATCAGCGGCGCCGACTCCCCGGACGCCTACCAGGGCAGTGAACGCTCCCAGACGGAGGCGCGCTTCTTCCGCGGCATGGACGGCGAGAAGCTGCCGAACGGGCAGACGCGCTCCGTCGTCATGAAGGACAGCAAGGGCCAGGACATCGCCCGCGACTCCTTCCCCTATCAGGGCCGGATCGCCGAAGCCCTCACCTACACCGAGGCGGGCGGCACGGTCGTGACCCGGGAGGTGGACACACCCCGGCACAAGGTGCTTGCCACCCGGGTGCGCGGTACCGGCCTCCCCGACCTCCACGCGTATCGCGTCCTGGAGGAGTCCAGTACGACGATCACCGCCTCGTCCGGGACCCGTACGGACACCAGTCCGCACACCGACGAAGATCCCCGCACCGAGCGGATCACCCGCACCACCACGGAGTACGAGAACACCTACGACCTCCCCGTCCAGGTGGAGTTCCACGGTGACACCGGCCGCCCCGGTGACGAGACCTGCTCCAGGCTGAGCTACGTCCACAGCACCGGGGCCCATCTCATCGGTCTCAGCAAGGAGGCGAAGACCACCACCGGGCTCTGCTCGGCGACGGGAGCCTCGGTGAAGACCGTGTCCGGCTCCCGGGTGACCTATGACGGCGTCGCCTTCGGCGGCGTCCCCGTCGACGGACTGGTCACCTCCGCCTGGCAGCCGACCCCGGACGGCGGTGGCTGGGAGACCACCCCCAGTTCCAAACTGACCTACGACTCCTACGGGCGGACCACGGCCACCACGGACGCCACGGGCAGCACCGAGACCACTACGTACACTCCTTCGGACGGCCAAGTACACATCGTCACAACGGAGAACGCGCTCGGCCACAAGTCGATCAGCGAAGTGGACCCCGGACGCGGTTCGGCCCTCAAGGAGACCGATACCAACACCCGTACCACCCGCTTCGAATACGACGCCCTGGGCCGGACGGTCAAGGCATACGCCCCCTCCCAGACCGGTAGCGAGGCGTCCGCGCTCTTCGAATACCACACCCCGCCGGGCAAGCCGCCCTTCGTGGTGTCCCGTGCCCTGACCGAGGAGGGCGGCTACGCGGAATCCGTCGTCTTCTACGACGGACTGGGCCGCGAACGGCAGAAGCAGGAACCCGCGGTCGGCAAGGGCCGTCTGGTCACCGACATCCTGTACAGCGCCAACGGCAGCATCCGCCGGACCAACAACGGCTACTACGCCACGGGCGAACCCCAGCGGCAGATGTACGAACCGGAGGACGCCTCCGACACCAAGATCCCGAACGCCACCCTGTACAAGTACGACGGACTGGGCCGGATCCTGGCGGAGACGCCGCACGAGGCGGGCGTGACCAGGCCGGAGAAGGCGAACCGGAACGAGTTCGGGCTCGACTACTCCATCTCCATCCCGCCCGCGGGCGCCGCCGCCCAGCGGGAGTGGAGCGACGCTCTCGGCCGCACCGTCCGGATGGACACCTTCACCGACCATGCCCGCACCGCCTGGCGCTCCACGGCGTACACCTTCGACAGCCGCGGAGACATGACCGCGGCCAAGGACCCCAAGGGCAACACCTGGTCCTGGAAGTTCGACGCTCTGGGCCGTCAGACCGAGGCCACCGACCCGGACGCCGGGACCAGCCTCACCGAGTACGACGTCGCGGGCCGGCCGATCCGGGCCCGGGACGGCCGGCAGAACTGGGTGCAGACGAAGTACGACGCCCTGTCGCGTCCGACGGAGGTCCTGCTCGAAAACGGCACCGGGCCCGCCACGCCGGTCCAGAAGACCGAGTACGACCAGATCCCCGGAGCCGTCGGACTGCCCTCCCGCTCCACCCGGTACACCGACAACAAGCCCTACACCGAGGAGGTCACCGGATACACCTCCGACTACCAGCCCACCGGCACGAAGCTGACCCTGCCGGCGGACATCGCGAGCAGACACGGTCTCCAGCAGACCTACAGCTACGGCTACGAGTACTCCGACCGCACGGGCCGGATGGACGCCGTCAGCCTGCCCGGCGTGGGCGCCCTGACCCCGGAGAAAGTCGTCACCCGGTACAACGAGGACGGGCTGCCGATCTCCACCTCCGGCAAGGAGTGGTACACCTCCGGAACGGTGTACAGCCCCTACGGCCAGGTGATGCGGACCGTCAGCGGTGAGAACCCGCACCGGGTGTGGAACACCAACTTCTACAACGAGAGCACCGGCGCGCTCGAACGGAGCGTCGTCGACCGGCAGTCCATCAGCGACACGACGACCGTCACGGGTCACCGGGTCAACGACCGGCAGTACGGCTACGACCTGTCGGGCAACATCACCTCCGTCCGGGACGCGTTCGGCAACGGCACCACCGAACAACAGTGCTTCAGCTACGACATCCTCGGCCAGCTCACCGAAGCCTGGACCGCGCCGGGCACCTGCACGGCGCCCGGCAAACAGAGCGCCGCGCCGGAGTACCCCGACGGCACCAAGAACGTGTCGGCGGCGAACGACGGCTACTGGCAGTCGTACCGCTACGACGAACTCGGCCAGCGCGACTCCCTGGTCAAGCACGACCCGGGACTCGACGGGACGAAGGATGTCACCACCCGCTACACCTACGGAAAGCCGGGCGGGGGCCAGCCCCACACCCTGACGAAGCTCCAGACGACGTCCAGGACCGCGGGCGGGGCGGAGATCACCAAGGAGGCCACCAGGACCTACGACGCGGGCGGCAACACCCTCACCCGTGCGGACGGAGCGGGATCGGAACAGGCCATCGCCTGGACCTGGGACGGCAAGGCGGAGAAGGTCACCGGCTTCGGCGAGAACGGCTCCGGCGCCTGGACCAGCACCGCGGGCCGCTGCCTGGACCTGGCGGGCGGCCGCACCGCGCCGAACACCGCGCTCCAGACGTACTCCTGCAACGAGACCAAGGCGCAGCGCTTCCGGATCGACCCGGCGTCGAAGACGACCCCGGACACCGGCACGCTGAAGGTCCTCGGCAAATGCGCGGTCCCGCAGAACAACGGAATCGCCGACGGCACCCCTGTCGTCATCGCGGACTGCACCGGCACCGCCGGACAGCAGTGGAAGACCGTGGCCGCCGGGAAGAAGCTCCAGCACGTCGATTCCGGAAAGTGCCTGACCGTACCGGGCACCGGAGCCCCGATCGGCACGGATCTCCAGCTCGCGGCCTGCGGCACGGCCGCTCAGGAGAACCAGTCCTGGACCCCGGCCGACGAGACCACCTACATCTACGGCCCCGGCGGCGACCGGCTGATGTCGGTGTCCTCCGGCACCACGAGCCTGTACCTGGGCGAGGCGAAGGTCACCACGTCCGGCGGGATCGAGTCCTCCGTCGAGCGTTACTACGCGCAGCCGGGCGCGCCGACCGTGATGCGGTATGTCAGCGCCGGGAACAGCGAATTGTCGGCCCAGATCACGGACCACAACGGAACGGCCGTCGCGAGCGTTGAGCTGGCGCCGGGCAACGCGGTCAAGTTCTCCAAGAAGGACCCGTTCGGGGCCGACCGCTCCGAACACCACGAATGGCGCTCCCAGCGGGACTACGTCGGTGGTGACGACGACGCCTCCACGGGCCTCGTCCATCTCGGCGCCCGCGAGTACGAGCCGGCGACCGGCCGTTTCCTCTCCCCGGACCCGCTGATCGACATCGCGGACCCGGTCCAGATGAACGGCTATGTCTACGGCGACAACAACCCCGTCACCTTCGCCGACCCGAGTGGTCTGATATCCGTGGCCCAGGGCGGCGGAAGCGGCGGCTACGACGGTGACCAGTACGGCGGACCGTCCTGGTCCGAGTACCAGGAAGCCCAGCGGATCATGGGCACGTCGCTGATGGACATCATCCTCTCCTCCGGCTGGGGCGTACTGAAGGAGTTCCTGGGCTGGAACGACGCCGTGGCCTGCGCGACCCGGGGCGACCTGTGGTCCTGCGCCAATCTGGCGCTGAGCGCGGTGGGCGGTCTCTTCGGCGTGGCCGCCAAGTTCAAGAAGATCGTGAGCGCGGTCAAGGCCATGATCTCGGCGGTCTCCGCCTGGAAGAAGGCCCAGGAAAGGGCCCGGAAGATCATCGAGGCGGCCAAGAAGGCGATGGAGGCCGCGAAGAAGGCGAAGGAGGCGAAGGCGCGGGCCAAGAAGGCCGCGCAGCTGGAGAAGCAGAGGGCCAGGGAAGCGGCCGTGAGAGCCGCCAAGAAGGACGCGCAGAAGACCGGTAACGCCGTCCAGAAGGCGAAAAAGGTCGAGGCCAAGAAGGCGGAGAAACCGGTGAGGTCGCCGGTCCAGCTGGCCAAGGCCCCGCCGAAGCGGTCCGGCGGCGGCAAGGGTGGTTCGGACGACGGAAACGGTGGAACCTGCCCCAACCCGGGCAACAGCTTCACCCCCGGCACACTCGTCCTGATGGCCGACGGCTCCACCAAGCCGATCGAAGAGGTCCGCACCGGCGACCGGGTCGTCGCGACGGACCCGGAGACGGGCGAGACCGCGGTCGAGAGGGTGACGGCGGAGATCACGGGCCGCGGTGAGAAGAACCTGGTCGACATCGTGATCGACACGGACGGCAGGAAGGGCTCGGCCACGGCCGAGATCACCGCGACGGACGGCCATCCGTTCTGGGTGCCGGAGTTGCGCGAGTGGATCGACGCGACGGACCTCTCGGCGGGCGACTGGCTCCGGACGGGCGCCGGCACGCTGGTCCAGATCGCGGCGGTCGAACGGTGGACGGCCCAGTCGACGGTCCACAACCTGACGGTTGAGGACCTGCATACGTATTACGTTGTCGCCGGTGCCGCGCCGGTCCTTGTACATAACTGTGGATACAAGTGGGCGCCGCCGGATGCTCCTACCGATGTCCTGGATTCTGAGGAGGCATGGAACCCGAGCCAGGGAATCCCCGTAATCGGGCGCCTTCCGGACACCAGCGTCGGCGGATCATGGCAAGGGCATAAAAAGCTGGAGGTCAACGGCAAGTGGTCGATGGCGAAGAACGACGCGTGGATTCAGACCATCATTGACCAAAAGGGCTCCGTCTATGTGGGATCCCCGACCATGGGTACGTACTGGAACGTCAAACGCCAGGAGCCGACCGTGTTCGCACGTGAGATTCAGCAGCTGCGTCAGGCCGGATACCGTTGGGAGGGAGATTACCTCGTTCCGTCCCGTGCATAGGATGATACTCACGAAGGGGGAGTTTTCATTGACAAGGCCGTCCGTTCTGATGGGGAAGAAATTCAACGGGTATCTGCGTGTCGGGATCCCGAGCGAGCAGGACGCTGTCGTCGATTTGGTGGTTGCCCATTTCATGGGCGCAACCGAGGCGTCCAGGGAGGAGGTCATGGAAGAGGTCACACCCTCAGCTGCGGCCGTCCTCTGTGTTTATGCCGAGCGCATGGCTGCTGTATCGGTAAGAGAGTCTTCCAGTGGTCCGCTGGAGCGCGGCATCGTGGCGATCGGCATGGCTTTGAGTCGACTTGAGGACCCCCGGGACAGTCTTTATCCTCTTGCCGCTTTGAACCATGCTTCCTCGGTGATCGGAAGCAGCTTGGGGCGGGTGATCGACAGTGTGACCGAGATTCTTCCCCGTAGCTCGAAAGCGGAGATCCGGGACTTTATGGAGCGGGATGAGCGTGACAAATCCCTCTCCAGTATGGGGCTTTGTGCTATGGGGGAGGGCGCTGCCTTCCGTTATGGGTCCGGCCCTACTGATCCGTCGTAACCTCCCTTCCCGGCTGATTCGGGATTGATCGCGCTTCGCATGAGGGGCCTCACTGGGAAACTGGTGGGGCCTCCGTGCGTACGGGGAGAACGAATCGGTCGCCGTCTCTATGCGAGAGTGGATTATTCGCATCATACGACTAAATCCGACATCTGTTTGGATCTGATAGGTATCAGGAAATTAACTCCATGAGAAGAATCGCCACGCCGCACCGCTCCTGTTGCGAGGAGGTGGACCATGCCGGATGTCGAGTACCCCGAGGACCGCTGGGTCCAGATCAACCTCACCACCGCGTACCCCCTCCCGCCCGCGCTCTACGGCGAAATCGCCGACCTGGCACAGGAGTTGCTCGACGGGCCCGCGGGCGAGTTCTTCTTCATGCACAAACCGCCCGGGCTCCGCCTCAGGTTCCAGGCGCGGCGGCTCGACGACGTATCCGGACTCCGGGAGCAACTGCTCGCATGCACAGGCCGGTTCGGATCCACCGTCGCCACCGTGTACGAGCCCGAGGCGTACCTCTTCGGCGGGGACGCCTCCATGCCCTATGTCCACCGGCTGTTCACCGCCGACGCCCTCGCCTGGCTGGACTGCCACCGGCAGGGCGCCACCCGGCAGCCGCTCGCGACCTGGCGGATCTCGCTGCTCCTGCTCCGCGAACTCCTCGACGGGCTCTCCATCGTGGGCTGGGAGGACCGCGGGGTCTGGGACGCCGTACGGACCGAGACCGGGCGGGCCCTGGAGCCCGGCCCCGGGGACAGCGGGCGGCTCCGGGCCGAACAGGGGATCCGGGAGTGGTGGGGGCGGCCCCGGGAGAGCGCCTTCGCCGCGCTGCCCGAGGAGTGGCGGCCCCGGATCGCCGCCCACGGCGAAGCCGTCCGCAGCGCCGCCGACGCCTGGCGGACCGGCTACTTCGAGGCCGGACAGGCGGTACGCGGACCCCGGCGCGCCGCCGCCTACGCCGTGATCTTCCACTGGAACCGCGCCGCGCTGCCCGCCGCCCGCCAGTGTCTGCTGACCGAGGCCCTCGCCTCCGACGGGGTGGTGTGACATGCCGGACCACAACAGCCCGCCGCTGCTCGGCAGCACCGCCCTCGTCCGGATCGCCGGGGTGCCGTGCGCCCTGTGGACCGCCGCGGGCAACCCCCGCCTCTCCGACCGGCTCGCCGACCACGCCGACGACGCCGACCGCAGGGCCGCGCGCGCCCGGCGGCTCGCCGTCGCCCTCGGCGAGATCGTGCCCGACCCCCGGCTGGCCGACGCCGAACGCCATGCCCTGCTCGCCCTGCGCAGGCGGCTGCACTCCGGCGCGGCACCCCGGCCGGGGGAGTGCGGGATGCTGACCCGGCTGCCCGCCGTGCCCTGGCCGCTGGCCCGCGAAGCCGGGGAGCTGCTCAGAGACGCCCGCGCCGCCGCCGCGGCCCGGTCCGCTCTCGAACGGGAAGTCGCCGGTGAGCGCGAGCGGGTGGGCGCGCTGGCCTGGCGGCTGCTGGACGAGAGCCCCGTGCTGCGCGCGTTCGTCGACACCGCGAGCCCCGGGCTGACCGCGGACATCGCCCGGATCCTCGCCGAAGGCGAAGGCTGGACCGGCAAGAGGCTGCGGAAGCGGTCCGGCTATCTGTGGCGGGCCGTCGCCCGGTCCGCAGTGAAGACGACACCCCGGGGCTGGGCCTGCCATATCGCCGCCGTACCCGTGGTGGACGGCCCCGCCGGCAGCAACGGACCGCCCGCCGCCCCCTCCGCCCGGCTCGCCGGAGACCACGGACCGGGCGCCACCCCCCTGCCGTTCGGCGCGTCCGCCCGGCTGCTGCCGCCCGGAGCGGCCGTCGGCGCGCTCGCCGCCACCGCCGCCGAGAACGTCCATCTGCTGCGGACCCGGCTCACCGCCGCCGACCCGTGGCAGACCGACCCGGCCACCCCCTTCGCGCCCGCCGCGCTCCATGTGACCGACCCCGAGGGGCGGCTCCGCTGCTACGGTGTCGACCCCGCCGACCCCGCCCGGACCCGGCAGGTCGCCGTCCGCCGCACCCCCGTACTCGACACCATCCTCGGCCTGCTCGCGGCGGGCCCCCGCACCCTCCCCGACCTCGAACGGGCCGTCGCCGGGCCCGCCGGAGCCCCCGCGCTCCACCGCCTCCTCGACCATCTCGTACGGCTCGGAGTGCTCCAGCCCTGCGCCGCGCCGCGCCGCCGCACCGGATCCTGGGTCCCCGCCCGCGACCTGCGCCGCCCCGGCACCCTGCCGCACCCCGCCCGCACGGGCCGGACGGACGACTGGTTCGTCGACTCCTACCGCACCCTGGACGCCACCGTCCCGGAAGCCGCCGCCGACCGGGTCCGGCACGCCCTGGGCGTCGCCGCCCGGGTGGACCGGCTCCGCCGCGCCGATCTGGCCGCCGCACCCGGCCACGGCGCCGCCGCCCGCGCGGCGGCCGACGCCATCGGCGAGGAGCCGCGCCCGCTCGGCGCCCTCCTCGCGGACCTGCTCGGCTCCGACGGATCACCCCCGGCCGCCCTCACCACCCTGTACCGCTACACCGGCTGGCACCCCGCCCACGACCCCGCCTCCGGCTACGCCCGCCTGCTGGCCCACCTCGACCGCCACCGCGACGACACCACGGTCGACATCGGCCACACCCTCCTCGACACCCTCGGCGCCCCGCCCGCCGCCGACTCCCTGCCGCCCTGGCCGCTGGACTGTCTGCTGCGCCCGCTGCCCGGCCCCGCCGGACCGGTCGCCGTCCTCGAAACCGCGTCCGCCGCCCATATCCTCGACGCCCGGTTCGCGGAGGCCCTGCACACCCTGCACGGCCCCCTCGAAACCACCGGCGGCTACCGCGCCTTCCTGGCCGCGGTGGAGCGCCGCAGCGGCACCCGCTTCGTCGAACTGCTGCTGCCCCCTGCGGGCGAGCGAGCCGCCAACGCCGTCCGACGGCCCGTCACCACCCGCTGGTGGACCGGCGACCCGAACCACGCCGCCTACTGCCCGCCCGGCGGCCCCCCGCAGCGCTACCTCCCCCTCGACCGCATCACCCTGCGCCGAACGCCCGGCGCCGGCCTCGTCGCCGAAGCGGACGGCGTCCGCCTCCTGCCCGTACACCACGCCACCCGCGTCCCCCTGCCCCCGTACGATCTGCTCGCCGGCCTGCTGCTCCGCGCGGGCCACCCCGCCGCCTCGACCGCCCTGCGGCTCGACGGATTCGCCGCCGCCTGCCCCGGCACACCCGAGACCGTCCGCACCCCGCGGCTCACCGCCGGCGGTGACCTCGTCATCGCCCCCGCGACCTGGCGGATCCCCCGGGACCGGTTCCGGCCCGCCCGGGACGGGGACTTCACCCGGGCCCGCGCCCTGGCCGCTCTGGCCCGCGCCGAGCAACTCCCGCGCTGCGTCCTGCTGCGGCCCTCCACCGGAGGCAAACCACTGCCCGTCGACCTGACGTCGCCCATCGCGCTCACCCTCGTCGAGCGGCTCTGCGCGACCGTACCGGGCGACGACCTGCTCTTCGAGGAGATGCTGCCCGAGCCCGACCGGCTCCCCCTGCGCGACGCGGCCCACCACGGCGCCGCCGTCGCCGGACAGCTCCTCCTCACCCTCGCCCCCACCAGGGACCCCGATGAGCTGGCCGCGCTCGCCGCCGCCGCGCTCACCCCAGGCGTTCCCGGTCCCCGCACTCCCTGTGCGACGGCCACCGGGACGGTCACCACCCCCTAGAAGAAAACGAAGGAGAACCCCATGCCCATCGCCGAGATCGCCGAGATCACCGACATCGACACCCTGATCGACGAGCTGGAGGAGCGCGTCACCACGGCCGACTCCGGCGCCGAGAACCTGGCCAGCACCGTGGGCATCTGCACGTTCCTCGCCTGCACCGCCATCCTCGGCATCTGTGCCTGATCCGATCCGGACCGACCGAGTCGCCCGGCCGCTATGACCGGGCGGCTCACCGCGCCCCCCTTTGTTTTCGGAGCACCCATGCCGCGCCCCCCGACCCCTCCGGACCTCCGGCAGCCCCTCGGGCGGGCCGTCGGACTCCTCCACGGTTTCACCGCGGGCTCCGCCGTCGCCTGCGACCCCGGAATCCCCGTCCTCGCCGCACTCGTCGCCACCGGCGACACCGGGACCGACACCGGGGCCGGATCCGGAAGCGCGGCATCGGCCGCGCGCCGCGCCGTGGCCACCTGGGTCACGACCATCGGCCGCGGCCCCAACCACCATGCGCTGTACGACTCCGGACTCGCCGGAACCCTCGTCGGACTGCACCACGCGGCCGCCCTCCACCCCCCGCTGCTGCGCCTCGCGGACCGGCTCCGCGGCCATCTCCTCGCCACCGCGGGACAGCGCCCCTGGCGTACCGAGCAGGTCGCCCTCCCGGACTACGACCTCATCAGCGGCCCTTCGGGAACCCTGCTCGCCCTGTATGCCGCCCCCGCCCCCGCCGATCCGGCGCCGCTCGTCGACCACCTCGTGGGGCTCTGCGACTCCGCCGCTCTGCCCCGGCTCCGTACCGGCCCCTACGAGAACGACCCCGACCTGCACTGGCTGCACGGCCGGATCAACACCGGTACGGGCCACGGCGTCGCCGGGCTGACCATGGCCCTGACCGCCGCCGTCCGCCGGACCGGCCCCGAACCGCACCTCGTCCGCGCCCTGCGCCGTACCGTCGACTGGCTGGTCCGGCAGTCCTTCACCGACGACCGCTCCGTCCGGAGCTGGGCCGCGGCCGGACACGACGGCACCCCGCCCGCCCCCGGCCCCTGCCCCCGGCAGGCCTGGTGCTACGGCAACCCCGGTGTCGCCTGGGCCCTGTGGGACGCCGCCGACGCCCTCGGCGACGAGCGGACCGCCGCCTGGGCGGCGACTGCCTTCACCACCCTCGCCGACGCCTACGACCCGGACTACCACCTCTACGGCGAGCTGCCCGCCGACCGCCTCGGGATCTGCCATGGCGCGGCCGGTGTCCTCGCCGTCGCCGATGCCTTCGCCCGGCACGCCCACCTCCCCGCGGCCGCCGCTCTGCGCACGGAGCTGCTGCGCCATCTGGAGGCACGGCTGCCCGAACTCGACGAGCCGAGCTGGCACCCCGGACTCCTCGGCGGTACGACGGGGGTTCTGGCCGCCCTGCTGACGGCGGGCCACGGGGCGTCGCGGTCCTGGCTGACCTGCCTCGGACTGCGGTAGGCCGGCCCTCCGCACCGTGCGTCCGGGCTCAGCGGCCCACCGGATCCCCGTCGGCGCCGTCGCCGGGGGCGGTCAGGGCGAGCAGACCGCCCTCGTCCAGCGGGCCGGGGACGGTCAGGGTGCGGACGAGCGCGCCCGCGGCCGCGTCGATCAGATGGATCTCCCCGTGGCCGCCCCGGGTGACGGCGATCAGGTCGTGGCCCGGTGAAGCGGCCACGGCCCGCCGCTGCACCCCGTCCCAGGGGGCCGAACCCGGGCGCGGGGCACCGGACATCGGGGGCAGCGGGACGCGGGCGGTGATGCGGCCGGTGTCCGGTCGGAGCACGATCAGTTCGTCGCCGTCCGGATGGATCCGGGCGAACGCGAGATACCGGGCGGCGACGGCGAAGCGGAACACCAGACCCGGGCCGAGCGGGATCCGGCCGGTACGGTCCGAATCCAACCCGTACCACCAGGCGCAGTTGGTCCACTCGGGCCACCGCTCGGGGTCACCGGGCCCGCCCCGGACCGTCGACCACAGGGTCCGCCGCACCGGGTCCAGCCGCAGATAGTAGCCGCGGCCCGCACCGCCCCAGGGCAGCGGGGCCTCCGGAACCAGGGCGTCGCCCGTCCGGCGCGCCCGGTGCACGCCCTGCCCGGTGGCCGCGAACAGCAGGCCCGAGAGCGGGTCGTACGCATCGCCGTGCCCGTCGTCCGGCAGCGGCAGACCGTACCGCGGTGCCATGGGCGGGCACGACGGGGGCGCCGTCTCCAGCGCGGCCCAGGGATACACCGCCAGCGCCCCCGGTTCGCGCTGCCGCAGCACCACCCAGGTGTCGCCGGGGTCCGCGCCGTCGGGCGGGGGCACCAGAACGACCCCCGGTTCGCCGGTCCTGGTCCGTACCCGCACCGCGCGCGGCCCGCCGTCCGCGCCGAGGTCGACGGCGGTCAGCAGGTCGCTCCAGGGTTCCTCGTTGCGGCCGAGACCGGTGGTCACCGCGATCCGCAGCCCGGCGGGATCGGCGGCCAGATGTTCCGCCGGTACGGCCACGGGCGCGGTCGCCGTGACGAGCGGGCCGCCGCGGTCCGGGCGATGGGGGTCGAGGACGACCAGTTCGCCCGCCCGGTCGTCGACGAAGGCGGTACGGCCTCCGGGCAGCGCGAGGAATCCGGCGTGCTCGGCGGGGTGGCGGCCGGGCAGGAACGCCGTCTCCCGGCCGTCGGACGGGTCGAACACCCGTAGACCACCGGCCACATGGTCGGCGACGAGGAGACGGGGCGATGCGGACGGGGCGGACGACACGGGCGACACAAGCGACTCCTGAGGGCGGGGAACCGAGCATTACTGAAAATGATTATCATGTGGCTCGTATCGTGCGTCGCGGAAGGCGGCGTGCGCAAGTGGTTCCGGACGGCCGGATCGACGCGGCCGGACGGATCCGAAAACGGATATAGGGGAGGAATTATGAAAATGCGAACGAGGGTCTGCGTGGTGCGCAGGCTGGTCGCCGCCGCCCTGGCGGGCACCCTGCTGGCGGGATGCGGCACGGCCGCGAACGACGGCGACGCGGCGGGGGAGAAGGGCGAGGCGACGGACATACGGGTGGCGCCCATCGCCCCCGCGCGGACCGTCACCGACGGCAAGGGGGTACGCATCACCACCGCGAAGCCGCCCGAACGCATCGTCTGCCTGGTCGCGCTCTGCGACGACATGCTCGTCGAACTGGGCCTCGCGCCCGTCGCCACCAACTCCGCGCTCCTCGCCCACCCCCGCTTCCTCGGGAAGGCGCGGGCGGAGCGGATCCCGCAGATCCCGGGCGGCTTCCTCAGCCCGGAGACCGAAGCCGTGCTCTCCCACCGGCCCGATCTGGTGATCGGCCTCGCCGACACCCACGGCAGGCTTGCGCCCGCGCTCCAGGGCGCCACCGTCTTCTGGCCCGTCCAGCCCGGCGACTGGCGGGACAGCATCCGCCATCTGCGCGAGCTGGCCGCGCTCACCGGCCGTACCGAACAGGGCGAACAGGCCGAGCGGCGGTTCCGGGAGAAGCTCGCCCGCGCGGAGAACAACCCCAGCGAGCGGACCAGCCTGATCGTCTTCGGCAGCGACGAGAACTTCGGCGTCGCCACCCCCGGAACCGACGTCACCGCCGGACTCTTCCCCAAACTGTCGCACTACCCGTGGCAGAGCCGCGGCGCGCAGGGCAGTTACAGCCTGGAGGAGATCCTCGCCCGCGAAGTCGACGTCCTGTTCGTCGAAACCCTCTCCTTCGGCGGGGCGCAGGACGGCACCCTGTCGCGGAAACTGGCCAAGAACCCGCTCTGGTCCCGGATCCCGGCCGTCCGGGAAGGACGGGTGTACGAGGTCGACGCCGAGGTCTGGGCCAAGGGCCGCGGCACCCGGTCGCTGGGCATCGTGATCGACGAGGCCACGGCGAAGCTGCGGTGAGCGGGCGGACCGTCCTCGCGGCGGGCGCGCTGACGGCGGCGGTGTGCGGCGGGCTCGCCCTCGGCACCCCGCCGGTGCCCCCGGCGGAGTTCGCCGACGCGTTCGTGGTCACCGAACTCCGGCTGCCCCGGCTGGTGCTGGCCCTGATCGCCGGCGCCTGCCTGGGCGCCGCCGGGCTCGTGCTCCAGGAGGCGCTGCGCAATCCGCTGGCCGTCCCGGAACTCCTCGGCGTCTCCTCCGGGGCGGCCCTCGCGGTCGCCGGGCCGCTCGTCCTCGCCGTCTCCGTACCCCTCGCGGTGCAACCCTTCCTCGCGATCGGCGGCGCTGCGGCGGGCGGGGCGCTCACCCTGCTCGCCGCGGGGGCCGCCCGCGGCCCCTCCGCCGTCCTGCTCTGCGGAGCGGCCGTCGCCGCCGGGCTCCAGTCGGCGCTGCTGGTCCTGATGGTCCTCGCCGACCAGCTCGACCTCCAGCTGATCCACCGCTATCTCCTCGGCAGCCTCTCGGCCCGTACCTGGGACGATGTCACCGAGCTGACGCCGTGGCTGGTGGCGGCCGTACCGGCGCTGGTGCTGTGCGCGCCGGTGCTGTCGGTGCTGAGGCTCGGCGACGACGACGCCCGGGCCCTCGGGGTGCGGGTGAACCGTGCCCGGACGGCCGCGCTCGCCGTCGCGGTCGTGCTGATCGCCCCCGTGGTCGCGGTCTGCGGCCCGGTGGCCTGGGTCGGTTTCCTCGCCCCGCAGCTGGCGCGCAGGCTGGCGCCCGGGAAGGACGCCGTGGGGTGGCTGCCCTGGTCCGCGGTCTGGGGTGCGCTCATCGTGGCCTGGGCGGATCTGCCCGCCCGGCTCGCCCTCGCGCCCGTCGAGACACCGGTGGGCGCGTGGACCGCGCTGCTGGGGGTCCCCGCGGGCGTACTCCTGCTCAAAAGGCCTCCGGTGACAGGCCGTTCGAAGGGGCCGCGCACCGGCCCCCGGGGGCCCGAGGTGTCCGCCGGCAGGCACGGCCCCCACGGAATGCCCCCGAGCCGCCGCGGAGGTGCCGAATGAGACGTCTGCTGCTGCTCCTCGTGCTGGTGGTGGCCGCCGGATGCGCCGGAATGACCGCCGGGCGGGCCCTCGGACCCGCCGGGGTCTGGGAGGTGCTCATGGGCGGCGGCTCCCCCCTCGACCGGCATATCGTCCTCGAACTGCGGCTGCCGCGCACCCTGGTGGCGCTCACCGCGGGTGCTTGTCTCGGGGTCGCGGGCATCGTGCTCCAGTCCGCGCTGGCCAATCCGCTCGCCGGACCCGAGGTGACCGGCGTCGCCCCGGGCGCGGTCCTCGGGGCGGTCGTCGCCTCGGGCGCCGGGCTCGCCGGCTGGCAGTCGCCCGGGGCCGTGGTGGTCGCGGCCGTCATCGGCGGCTTCGCGGGAGCGGGGCTGCTGTGGCTGCTCACCGGCCGGGAACGCGCCGACCCCTTCGGCGCCGTCGTCTACGGGGTCCTGGTCTCGGCCGTCCTGTCCGGGGCGACCGCCATGGTCCTCCTGGCCGCCCCCGGCGAACTGGGCAGCGTCGTCCAGTGGCTGGTCGGCTCCACCGAGGGCCGGGTCCACGACCACTGGAACCTGCTGTGGCCCTGGGCGCTGTGCTGGCTGCTCGCCGCCTGGGCCCTGGCCGCGCCGCTGACCCTGCTGCGCTGCGGCGACGACGAGGCCGCCGCCCGCGGACTGGCCACCGGACGTCTCCGGCTCGCCGCCCTCGCCTGCGCCGTCGCCCTGACCGCCGGGGCGGTGGCCACCGTCGGCGCCCTCGGCTTCGTCGGACTGCTCGTACCGCACCTCGCGTTCGCGCTGTACGGAGCCGACCTGCGCACCGCCCTGCCGGGCGCGGCGCTCACCGGGGCGGCGGTGGTCGGCGGAGCGGACGCCGCGGCCCAGGCGCTGTCCCGGCTGCTGACCGGCGTCCTGGACGCCGACCGGCTGAGCGTCCCGACCGGGGCGCTGACCACCTGCGCGGGCGCGGCACTGCTGCTGATCGTGGCCCGCCGTATCCGTGAGGAGGAGACACCGGCATGACGGAAACCGGGCGGAAACGGGGGCCGGGCGGGATGACCGCGGCGAACCGCGAAGACGGGAAGGCGCCGGATTCGCCGGAGGTCCGGGCCGCCGCGGACGGCGGTCCGGTGGTGGTCCGGGCGGAGGGTGTCCACTTCGGCTACCCCGGACGGGAGGTCCTCCGCGGGGTCGAACTGTCCGTACGCGATGGCGAGTCCGTCGCCCTGATCGGCCTGAACGGCTGCGGAAAGAGCACCCTGCTCCGGCTCTGCGCCGGGCTGCTGCGCCCGTCGCGGGGCCGGATCCGGCTCGACGGCGACGACGTCGCCCGGCTGGCCCGCCGGGACGCGGCCCGCAAGGCCGCCCTGCTCCACCAGTCCGCCCCGCCCGCAGCCGGGATGACGGTACGTCAACTGGTGTGCCAGGGGCGGTACGCCGCCCGGGGACCGCTCGGCATGCTGCGCGGCGGCGACGACGCGGTCAGCGCGCGGGCGATGGCCGACGTCGGGGTCGCGGAATGGGCGGACCGGCCGGTCGCCTCCCTCTCCGGAGGGGAGCGCCAGCGGGTCCGGCTGGCGATGGCGCTGGCCCAGGACACCCGGGTCCTCCTGCTCGACGAACCCACCACCTTCCTGGACCTGCGCCATCAGCTCGATGTGCTGGCGACGGTGGACCGGCTGCGCCGCGAACGCGGCCTGACGGTGCTGATGGTCCTGCACGACCTGGGCCAGGCGGCCCGGTTCGCCGACCGGATCGTCGCTCTGAAGGACGGTGTGGTGGCCGCGGACGGTCCGCCCCGGGAGGTCGTCACACCCCAACTGCTCGCCGGGGTGCTGGGGGTGGCCGGGCGGGTCGGCGCCGATCCCGAAGGCGGCTGGCCCGTCTGTTACCCGGATCACCCCGTGCCGATCACCGAAGGCATTGCGGAATGAAAATCATATTCATTAAGGTGGGGGTGTGTTCGCGACCGCGGGCACATCCGCAGGACGAAAGGAATCCACGCCGTGGACCAGCACAAGGTGTTCGCCCCGATCGCCGACCCCGCCCAGCTCGCGCACCTGTCGGCGAGCCACTGCAACGCGCTCGTCGAGAACCCGTTCGACGATGCGGCTGCTGCGGACGTCGAGGCCGACGCCGGCGAGTGACGCTCGCCGCATGACCGCATGACCGCATGACCGCATGACCGGACGGCTGCCGGGCGTCGCCTCCCCGAGTGCGCCCGGCGCCGTCCGCCCTCCCCGTCCGGGGAATCGCAGGGCACTCCCCGGGCCCGGCGGCCCGGCGGGACCCCCGCCGCGTTGCCGGACCACGCACGTACGACCACGCCCAGCCGCAGGGCCGGGGGGCCGCCCGGCGGCAGACCTCTCCGGTCACAGCACCGGCCGGGCCCGGAGACCGCCCGGACCGGACCCGGCCGGGGGGCTCCGGAGGGAAGTCCCGGCGGTTCCCGGCCCCGGGGGCCGAGGACCGATCCACAGAATCAGCGCCAAGTCGCCCAGCACATGGCCGAGCCGAGGAGCCCGATCGTGAACACCCCCCGCCTCAAACCCGGGACCGCCCTGGTCGCCGTGCCCGGCAGGGGGCTGGCCCTGCGCACCCCCGACGGCACCTTCCTCCGGGTCGACACCGCGGACGTCCCCGAGGAGGATCTCCTGCGCCTGTTCGGCGGCGGGCCCCTCGCGACGCCCGAGCCGCCGCCCGCTGCCGGGCCGGTCCCGCTACCGGACGCCGCCCCGGCGACCCGTACCGCACCGACCGCCACGGAGCCGGAGCACACACCCGCTTCTGACCGGCTGCTCGCCGCCTTCGAGGACGCCGGATACGCGACCCGGGACCCGGCCCCCGCGGGCGACCGCCCGCTCACCGGAACCACCCTCCTCCTCCTGGGCGATCCGGTGCTGACCCGGCCCGTGGCCCGGCTCGTCCGCGCGGCCGGTGCCGAACCGGTGCCCACCGCCGCGGACGACCTCCCCACCCGCGCCGTCGCCGGAGCCCGTACCGCCGTCGTCTGGTGCCTCGACCGACCGGTACCCCCGGGGCTGTGGGACCGTGCCGACCGGCTCTCCCGCGACGGCGTGCTCTGGGCGCGCTGCCACCGCGAGGGCGCCGAAGCCTGGCTGGAACCCCCCGCCTCCGGACCGTACGGAACCACCTCCGCGGACATCCGGCTGCGCCGGCTCGCCGCCACCCCCGCCCACCGCGAACTCGCCGCCTACTGGGCCGGATCGCGGACCCCCGACAACGGACCCCGGCACACCGAGGCCTCCGCCGCCTGCACGGCCGCCCTGCTCGTCCACGACCTCGTGACCCGGCTCCGGCTCGGCCCCGACCGGACACCTCCGGTACTGCGCCGGATCGACCTGCGCGATCTGACCACGACCGCGCACCCCGTCCTCCCGGTCCCGGAGTGCGCCCCGCTCCCGGCCGGCCGGAACACCCCGTGACCCGGACCGTCCGGGTGCCCTCCGGCGGGGTGTTCCTCGCCACCGACGTCCACCTCCCGCCCCCCGGCCCCGCCGAACGCCCCTGCCCGGCCGTCCTCATCCGCACCCCCTACGGCCGCCGCGCCCACCGGCACGAAGCCCGCGCCTGGACCGCGCTCGGCTTCGCCGCCGTCGTCCAGGACGTCCGCGGACGGTACGGATCCGGCGGCGACTGGCGGCCCTACACCCACGAGGGCGCCGACGGCGCCGCGACCCTGCGGTGGATCCGCGGGCGCCGCTGGAGCAACGGACGCGTCGTCGCCGCCGGATCCTCCTACGCCGCCTACTGCGCCCTGGTCACCGCGGCCGGCGGCGGCTTCGGTGCGCCGCCCGACGGGGTCGTCGCCGCCGTACCCGCGCTCGGCACCGGAGAGACCGCCCGGGAACCCTCCGGCGCCGAACGCCTCCTCGGCCGGGCCGGCTGGTGGGCCGCGCACGGCGACCGCGCCGACTCCGACCCCGCCGCCCTCGACCGGCTGCTGTCGAAGGACCCCGGCCTCCTCGCGCATCTCCCCGTCGGGGACCTCCCAGCCCGCCTCGGGCGCGCCCTGCCCTCCTGGCCGGGCATCTGGCAGGCCCGCCGCACCGACCGCATCGTCCGGGACGCGCCCGCCGCGCGCACCCCCCTGCTCGCGATCGGCGGCACCCACGACCCCTTCGCCGCCGACACCGTCGCCCTCTGGCGCGCCTGGGGCGGCCCCGCCGGACTGCTCCTCGGCCCCTGGGGCCACCGGCTCGTCCGCGACCCCGGCCCCGGCGCCCGTCCCGAACACCGCGTCGACATCGGCGGACTCACCGCCGCCTGGGCCCGCGCCGTCTGCGAGGGCCGCCCGCCCGCGGGCCGAAGCGGCGCCGTAGCACTCGCCGGAACACCCCACTGGTTCCCGGCGGCCGCCCTCGTCGAGCCCACGGCCGCCCGCCGCTTCCCCCTGACCGCCGGACCGTTGCACACCACCCTGCTGTACGGCGCCGATTTCCGCGCCGACCCCGCCCGCCCCGTACGCTCCGACGAACTGCGCGCCGACCCGCCACGGACCCCGGACGAACCCGTGGACCGGGCGCTCTTCGTCACCGCGCCCCTGACCCGCGACACCGACCTCCTCGGCCCGGCCGCCGCCGAACTCCACGCCGCCGCCGACACCCCGGCCGCCGACTGGTTCGTCCGCCTCGTCGCCCTCGACCCGCGGGGCCGCGCCGAACCCCTCGCCCTCGGCACCGCCCGTACCGCCTGCCCGCCCGGCACCTGGTCCACCGTCACCGTGCCCCTCGGGCCCCTCGCCCGCCGACTGCCCGCGGGCACCCGGATCCGGATCGAAGCCGCCGGACACCACTTCCCCGCCCATGCCCGCAACCCCCACACCGGGGAGGACCCCGTCACCGCCGTCCGGCTCCTGCCCTCGCAGCGGACCCTGCGCCCCGGCGCCAGTGCCCTGCTGCTGCCCGTCGCCGAACTGCGCGGCTCCGACGCCGTACCGGACCTCTCCCAGGAGATACGCATATGACCAGCGCGACCGCCCCCGCACCGCTGCCGATCGGCCATCTCACCGACCCCGTCTGCGGAATCGTCCGCGACGTCCGGCCCGTACCGCACCCCGCCGGGGCCCCGCCCCGCTACACCGCCATGACGGCGGAGGTGTCCGACGCCCGCCGCTTCGGTGCCTGGCCCGCCGACCGGGTCTCCCTCGGCACCACCTTCGGCGACCCCGAGGGCGCCCGGATCGCGGCCGTCGCCGAGGCCGTGGAACGCTACTGCGGCAACCGGCTCCCGCCCCCCGGCCACCCCCGGGCGCCGCGCCGGGCCACCGCCGCCGGACTCACCGCCGAAGGGCACCGGGTGTACGGGACCGGCGAGGTGCCCGCCTACGCCGACTGGCAGTACGCCCGCCCCGGCTTCCCCTACCGGCCCCTCACCCCCGACACCCCCGCCCTCTGGACACGCGCCGACGAGAACGGGGAACCGTGCTGGGTGCCCGTCGCCCTCTCCCACCTCAACTGGCGGCAGGGCCCGCTGCGCGACCTGCCCCGCACCCACCACCTCAACTACGCGGGCATCGCCACCGGCCGGGGCCTCGACGACGCCGCCGAACGCGGCCTCCTCGAAACCGTCGAACGCGATGCCCTGGAACTCTGGTGGCATCTCGAAGGACCCACCCGCGGTATCGACCTCGACTCCGTACCCGGACTCGCCGCCGACCTCGCCGGCTGCGCCCTGGAGATCAGCGCCGTCGAACTGCCGTCCGAGTTCGCGCCCTGCGCCGCCGCACTCGTCCACGACCCCGCCCGGGGCCTGTACGCGGCCGGGTTCGCCTGCCGCTACGATCCGGCGGAAGCCGTCCGCAAGGCCGTACTCGAAGCCGTGCACACCTGGGTGTTCACCCAGGGGGCCACCGACCCCGACGGCTGGGTCTTCCGCGCCGTCGACGCCGGACTGCTCGCCCGCGGCCTCTACTTCGACCACCGCGCCGACCGGCGCTATCTCGACGACTGCGGCGACGATTTCGCCGCGGTACGGGACCTCGGCGCACAGGTGCAGGTGTGGCTCGACCCGCGCACCGCGCCCCTCGCCCGCCGGTTCACCCGGCCCGCCCTCGGCACCGTCCCCGTCACCGATATCCCCGCCGGCGACCCGGGCCGGCTCCGCGCCGCGCTGGCGGAGCGCGGACACCGCGTCCTCACCGTCGACCTGACCACGGAGGACGTCGCCCGCACCGAACTGCGGGTCGCCCGCACCCTGGTCACCGGGCTGATCCCGAACGCCCCCGCCGCCTTCGCCTACTTCGGCAGCCCCCGGTTCGCCACGGCCGCCGTCGAACGCGGCTGGCGCGCCGAACCGCCCACCCGCGCCTCCCACTTCACGCTCGTTCCGCCGCCCCACATGTGAGGAACACCCCGATGCAGGCTGTACTGACGGCCGGCCTTCCGGCTGCACGGGCCCGGCCGACCGCGCCCGGCGCGGGTTCTTCGGGGGCGCCCCGGACGATGGTGCCGACCGTGACCGCCGCCCTCGCCCTGGCCCGTTCGACCCGGGTGCCCGGCCCCGATCTGCCGTACTGGCCCGTCGCGCCGCACCGGCGGGACCGGGGGCTGCCCGTGCCCGCGGCACTGGACCCGCTGCTGCGGAACTCCGTCGCGGGCGGCCGGTTCCGGCCCGCCCCCTCCGCCGGGGCGCTGCACCCCGTCTCCGTACGGCTGCTCGCCGGACCCGGCGCCGGACTGCCCACCGGACAGTACGCCTACGAACCCGGCACCCACCGGCTCCATCCCCTCGGACCCCCGTCGGCGCCCGTGGCCCGCGGCGCCTTCGCCGTACTGGAGATCGCCCCCGAGCGGACCGTCTCCCACTACCGGCACCGGGCCTGGCCGCTGACGCTGCTGGACACCGGGCACACCGTGGCCGCCCTGGTGGCCGCCGGAGCCGGGGCCTACTGCCTCGACCTCGCGGCCGGAGCCGTACCCCCGCCCCCGCGGGGCCGTACCCACGGCATACCGCTGGCCGTCGTCCGGCTCACCCCCGACGGCGAACTCGGCGGCGGGCCCGCGGCCCTCACGGACCGGGAGACGGCGGCCCCCCACCCCGATATCGCCGGGGCGCGCGGAGTCCTGCGGCTGCTCGCGGCCGCGGGAGACCGGCACGGCACCTGGTACACCGCACGGAGGTCCGCGCACCCGGGCACCGTCCGGGCCCGGCGCAGCGCCGAACCCGCCGCCCTCGCCACCGGCCGGCCGCCCTCCCCGGAGCAGCTGCTGCGGGTACTGGCCGCCGCCCGGGGCGCGGCACCCGACGGGCCCGCGTGGTGGCTGGCCGTGGGCGGCGACCACCCCGCACTCCTGACCGGAGCCGGGGCCCGGAGCCGGGCCGGAACGGGAAGCGGTCTGCGAACGGAGGCCGTGGGACCCGTCCTCGACACCCTCGCCCACTGGGCCGCGGGCCAGGGCTGGATCGCCCGCACCGGAGCCGTCCTCCTCGCCGTCGGCTGCCCGTCGACCGCCGACCCCGCCCGGATCCGCCGCGACCATCTCCGCGCCGGATACGGCATCGGACACGCCCAGCTCGCGGCCACCGCTGCCGGACTGCCCGCCCGGCCCGTCGGCTCCTGGCAGAACGCCGACCTCGGCGCCGCACTCGGCGCACCCCCGGGCCACCGGTGGATCGTGCACGGCCTGGCGTTCACCGCCCCCTGACGTGAGAGGAGACCGATCCCGCATGATGCTCCACCCCGAACTGCTGCGCGCCGCCCGCCCCGCGCGCCGCCCCCTCGCCCTGGCCACCGCGCTCCTCGCCGCCGTCGCCGCCACCCACACCGCCCAGGCCGTCCTGCTCGCCCTCGCCCTCGCCGCCGTCGCCCGCGGCGACACCGGACCCCTGCCCGCCCTGCTCGCGGCCGTCGGCGGGGCCGCACTCCTGCGCGCACTGCTCACCCCCTGGCAGCGCCGGACCGCCGTCACCGCCGGAGCCTCCGTACGGACCGGACTGCGGGACCTGCTGCTGACCCGGCTCGGCGGCACCGGACCGGTCCGCGGCACCGGGGAACGCGCCGGTGCCCTGCGAGCCGTCCTCGTCGACGGCGTCGAGGGCGCCGACGCCTACCTGTCCCGCTACCTGCCCCAGCTCGCCGTCACCTGCGCCCTGCCGCCCCTGCTGCTGGCCGCCGTCGCCGCCGTCGAACCGCGGGCGGTGGCCGTACTCGCGCCCGCCCTCGTCCTCGCCCTGCTGGCCCCCCGCTGGTGGGACCAGCTGCTGGCCCGCCGCGGACAGCAGCACTGGGGGGCCTACGAGGCCCTCGCCGCCGACTATCTGGAGGCCCTCCAGGGCATGGCACCGCTCCGTGCCGCCGGGGCCACCGGCCGCACCCGCGCCCGCCTCGCCGCCCACTCCGACCGGCTCCACCGGGCCACCGTCGCCAAACTCCGGGTCTCCCTCGTCGACACCGGCATCACCGACCTCGCCGTCCAGGGCGGCACCGTCGCCGCCGTCCTGGTCGCCTGCTGGTCGGCCGGCTCCGGCACCGCGGCCCCCGCCGAGACGTATCTGCTGCTGATGCTGGTCTCCGAATGCTTCCGGCCGGTACGCGACCTGGCCCGCGAATGGCACTCCGGATACCTCGGGATGTCCGCAGCCGACGGCATCGCCCGGCTCAGGACCGCCACCGGAGGCGTACCCGACACCGGCACCCGCGACCGGCCCTGGACCACCGCGCCCGCGCTCCGCTTCGACGCCGTCCGCTTCACCCACCCGGGGGCCGCCGCACCCGCACTCGACGGCGTCTCCTTCACCGCGCCCGCCGGACGGACCACCGCGATCGTCGGACCCTCAGGGGCCGGCAAGACCACCCTCCTCGGCCTGCTGCTGCGCCACGCCGACCCGGACGGCGGCCGGGTACTCGCCGACGGCGAACCCCTCACCGCTTACAGCCTCGCCGCGCTGCGCCGCGGGATCGCCGTCGTCTCCCAGGAGACGTACCTCTTCCCCGCCTCGGTCGCGGAGAACCTGCGCCTGGCCCGCCCCGGCGCCGGCGACGCCGAACTCCGCACCGCCACCCGGGCGGCGGGCATCCACGACGAGATCCTCGCCCTGCCGCACGGCTACGCGACCCCCGTCGGCGAACGGGGCGCCGCCCTCTCCGGAGGCCAGCGGCAGCGCATCGCCCTGGCCCGCGCCCTGCTCGCCGACGCCCCCGTCCTCGTCCTCGACGAGGCGACCAGCGCCGTCGGTGAACACGCCGAGGCCGGAATCGTCCGCGCCCTGGCGACCGCCGCACAGGGACGCACCTGCATCGTCGTCGCCCACCGGCTGGCATCGGTCCGGCATGCGGACCGGATCGTCGTCCTCGACGGGGGCCGGGTCGACGCCGTCGGCGACCACGGGACGCTGCTCGCGGCGGACGGCCTCTACGCACGCCTGGCGGGCGCCGCGACCGCGCACGCCGGGGAACCGGCCGGAAGGAGCGCACGATGACCCGGACCACCACCGAGACACCCGAACGCGGCGCGCTGCGGGCCCTGCTGCCCGTCCTCCTCGCCCACCGGGCCACCACCGTCCGCACCTTCGCCGCCGCGCTCCTCTCGCAGTCCGCGCTCGTCGCCCTGGTCGCCCTCGCCGCCCACACCGTGGGCGCCGCCGTCACCGAAGGCACCGCGCCGGACGCCGGGACGCTCCTGGCCCTGGCCGGTCTCGTCGTCCTGCGGGCGGTCGTCACCTGGTGGGAGATGGACCTCTCCCACGATCTCGCCTACCGCGTCCTCGCCGAACTGCGGATCCGGGTCTTCGACGGGCTCGCCCGCAGCGCGCCCGCCCGGGTCGAAGGCCGGGAGAGCGGAGATCTCGCCTCGGCCGCGCTCTCGGACGTGGAGGCACTGGAGTTCTTCTACGCCCACGCCGTGGCCCAGCTCGCCGCCTCCGCAGCGGTGTTCGGAACGGGAGCCGTCGTCCTCGGGGGAGTCGAACCGGGACTGCTGCCACCCGTCCTGCTCGCCGCCGGACTGCTGGTCCTGCTGCCGCTGCTGGACGGACGCTCCCGGGCCCGCCGCGCCGCCCGGACCCGGCAGGCGGCCGCCCGGCTCTCCGCCCGTACCGTCGAAACCGTCGACGGGCTGCCCGAACTCCTCGCCTTCGGCGCCCTGGACCGCAGCCGGGAACGGCTCCGGGCCGACGGCCGCGAACTGGGCGCCGCCCAGCGCGCCGAACAGACCTGGGAGGCCGGATCGGCGGCGGCCCGCGATCTGCTGGTGACCGGTGCCGTCGTGGGCGTCGTCGCCGTCGCCGGACACCAGATCGGCGGCGCCTGGGCCCCGGCGGCCCTCGCCCTCGCCCTCGGCGTCCTCGCGCCCGTCGCCGACGCGACGGCAGCCGCCGGACAGTCGAGCGGACTGCGGGCCGCGGCCGCCCGGGTCCGGGCCGCTGTCCATGCCCCGGCGCTCGCCCCGCCGCCCGCCCGGCCCCGCCCGATCCCGGACGGACCGCTGGCGGTACGGTTCCGGTCCGTCCGCGCCGACTACGGCGGCGATCCCGTCCTCACCGGACTCGATCTGGACGTGCCCGCCGGGACCCGGCTCGCGCTCACCGGCGTCTCCGGCGCCGGGAAGTCGACCTGCGCCCACCTCCTGGCCCGCTTCTGGGATCCGGCGCACGGCGGCGTCGAACTCGTCGGCACCGACGGCACGGCCGTCGACCTGCGCGATATCGAGGACGCCGGACTGCGGCGCACGGTCGCCGTCGTCGGCCAGGACACCCCCCTCTTCCACGGCACGCTCGCGGACAATCTGCGGCTGGCCGCGCCCGCCGCCGGGGACGGCGAGGTCCGCGCTATCGCCCGCGCCACCGGCGTCGACCGGATCGCCGCCGCTCTCCCCGACGGCTACGAGAGCCTCGTCGGTGAACGGGGCACCAGCCTCTCCGGCGGCCAGCGGGCCCGCATCGCCCTGGCCCGCGCCCTGCTGACCGGCCCGAGGGTGCTCGTCCTGGACGAGACCACGGCCCGGCTCGACGGGGTCGGCGACGCGGAGGTCCTCGACGCCCTGCCGCGCTGCACCGTGCTGCTGATCGCCCACCGCCCGGCGACGATCCGCCGGGCGGACCGGATCGCCGTCCTCGACGGCGGCCGGATCGTCCAGCAGGGCACCTGGGAGGAGCTGACGGCGGCCCCGGGCCCGTTCACCAGGATCACGGCCCGGGACTGAACCGGCCTGTGCAGGACCCGGCCCGCGAGCCGGTGCGGGCCCCGGATCCGCGCCGCCGCTCAGCCGCCCGGCCCCCGGGGCGGCCCCGCGGGGGCGTCCGGCCAGACCAGCAGGACCGGGCAGGGCGCGTGGTCGACGACGAAACGGGTCGCCGGGGCCAGACTGTGCGGGCCCGGACGGGAGCGGTCGCCGTCGCGGGCGCAGACCAGCAGATCGGCTTCGGCAGCCGCGGCCGTCACCGTCCGCTCCGGACGGCCGGTGACGGACCGCCGTTCACAGGGGCGGCCCAGCCGGGCCTCCGCCGCGTCCAGCAGCTCCCGGGAGAGGTCCGCCGCGAGCCGCTCGATCCGCGCGGCCGGGTCGAGACCGGCCGGTGCGGCCCGCCCGAGAAGGCCCGCACCGGCCGCCCGCGCCGTCTCCGCCGTCTCGGGGTCGGTGATATGCAGCAGGACGGTGCGCCCGTCCGCGGGAAGCTGCCCGCGCGCCGCGTCGGCGCACGCGGGCCAGGTCCCCTCCCTCAGCCAGACGACGACGGCCATACGGCGGATCAGCCTCCGATCACGGACAGGGACGCCCACAGCGCCACCACCGACAGTACGAGCGCGGCGGGCACCGTGAGCAGCCCCAGGCGGGTGAACTCACCGAGCCCGATCTCGCCGCCCGCACCGTGCGCATGGACCACCCGCCGCCACAACAGGGTGGCCAGCGAACCGGCGTAGGTGAGGTTGGGGCCGATGTTGACGCCGATCAGCAGTGCCAGGACGGCGCCCGGACCGGACCCCTCCACCAGCGGCAGCAGAACCAGCACGGCCGGCAGGTTGTTCACGAGGTTCGCCAGTACGGCGGCGAGCGCGGCGATCCCGAGCAGCGCCGCCAGGCCCGTACCGGAGGGCACGAGTTGCCCGAGCGCGCTGCCGAGACCGCTGTCGACAACCCCGCGCACCACGATGCCCAGCGCCAGGACGAAGGCCAGGAACGCGGGCGCCGCGGCCCCGACGAGTGCCCGCGGGGTGCTCCGGCGCCGTACCAGCGCCCGTACCGCCAGCACCGAGGCGCCCGCCGCTGCGGCCCACACCGGCTCCACCCCGGCGAGCGGCCCCACCACAAAACCCGCCAGCGTCGCGCCGACGGTGACCAGCGCGAACACCGGGACGGGCACCGGCGGTCCGGGATCCCGGGCCTCCGCGGCCGGCGGGGCGGCGAGATCCGCGGCGAAGAACCGGCGGAAGACCGCGTACTCCACCGCGATCGCCACCAGCCACGGCAGCAGCATCAGGGCCGCGAACCGGGTGAAGGACAGCCCGGCCGCGGTGAACGCCAGCAGATTCGTCAGATTCGACACCGGCAGCAGCAGGGACGCCGTGTTCGCGAGATGGGTGGTGGCGTAGACGTACGGTTTGGGCCGGGCGCCGATGCGGGCGACCGTCGCGAACACCACCGGGGTGAGCAGCACGACCGTGGCGTCCAGGCTCAGGACCGCGGTCACCGCCGCGGCCAGCGCGAACACCTGGGCGAGCAGCGTGCCGCGCCGCCGGGAGGCATGCGCCAGCCACCGGCCGCAGGCCCGGAAGAGGCCCTCGTCGTCGCAGAGCCGGGCCAGCACCAGCACGGCGGCGAGGAAGCCGACCACCGGACCGAGCAGCGCCGCCTCGTCCGCGGCGGCCGACGGCGAGACCGCGCCGACCGCGATCGCCAGGACGGCGGCGGGTACGGCGACCACGGCCTCCGGCAGTCCTCGGGGGCGGATGACCGCCCAGCCGAGGACCACGACCAGCAGGACGACGGAGACCGCGTCGGCGACCACGGGACTCACCGGCGGCTCCGGACTTCCCGGTCCGTCCGGTCCGTCCGGTCCGTCCGGTCCATCCGGACTTTCCGGTCTGTGCGGTCCGTCTGGTCCGTCCGGTCCGTCAGAAGTTGCCGGTCCGTCCGGCCGTCGGCCGTGCTCCGGTACGGCGGGGACGGGTTCGGTCGGTCCGGAGGCACGTCGCGACCGTACGCCCCGGTCCGCTCCCGGACCCGGCCGACGCACCCGCCCCGGTGAAAACCGGTAGCACCGGCGTATCGCCCGATGACAGCGTTCACGTATGACATCGCAGTACCGTATCCGCGCCGACTTCGACGATCGGACGCTGGTCGTCTACCAGGCCTACTCCCCGGCCGTCGCCGACGCCGCGCTGCGGGCCGGACGGTTCACGGCCCCCTTCTCCTTCACCCGGATGACGTGGATCAAACCGTCGTTCCTCTGGCTGATGCACCGCAGCAACTGGGCCCGGAAACCGGGTCAGACCCGGGTGCTCGCGGTCCGGATCACCCGGGACGGCTGGGAGGAGGCGCTGACCCGGGGCCGGCTGACGACCGGTGACCCGGCGGCCCCCGCCGAAGCCGCCGTGCACGTCCAGTGGGATCCCGAGCGTTCGCTGCGGGGCGCGCCGCTGAACCACTACAGCATCCAGGTCGGGGTGGGGCGCGGGCTGATCCGTGCCTACGCCGACGACTGGGTCACCGGCATCACCGACATCACCGCGAAGGCCCGCCGGATCGCGGACCTCGTCGGCGCCGGACGGACCGCCCAGGCGAAGCAGCTGCTGCCGCCGGAGCGGAACTACCCCCTCCCGGCGGCCGTGGGCCGGCATCTGGGGGTGGACTCCTGATCCGGACGGCGGGCGGCCCCGCCCGGACCCTGTGCGGGTCCGGGCGGGGCCTCGGTCATGGCCGTCGTACCCGACGCAGGCCGGGCGTCAGAGGACGGCGCGGGCCGGCGGTGCCAGATCCGGACGGTCCGTCACCCGCAGGCTGTTCAACAGCGGTTTGCCGTAACCGGCACGGGCGACGAACCGCACGTTCAGCGTTCCGTCCGTGACGGTGACGGTGTAGGTGCGCTGCACCGCCGCGTACGACCCCGCCTCCAGGGCGATATCGAGCGCGGGCAGCACCTGCGTGCCCTCGGCGAGGACGTCGAAGACCCGCTGGTTCGGCCGGGCCGACTGCACCTCGGCGAAGCCCAGCTCCACCGTGTACACCCCGTTGGGCACCTGGTCGAAGCGGTACTCGTACATGCCTTCACGCGCGGTGCGCAGCAGCGCCGGATCGGTGGTTCCGGCGATGTCGCGGGTTGTGGACCGGGTGTCGGACCGGCCCTGGTAGCCGTATCCGCCCGCGGTCCAGGCGCGGTCCGGGCTCCAGGTGTCGCCGAGGGCGTCCACCGAACCGGCGCGGGCACCGGTGTCGAGTGCGGTCCGGTAGCGCGGTACGACGACCGTGACCGGGATCGACAGCACCGGGGACCGTCCGCTGCGGGATTCGACGCGGACCGTTTCGGTCAGCACGGTCCCCGGCGCCAGTCCCGCGGTGTCCACGGTGAGACCGAGGGCCGTCCGTCCGCCGGTGGGCAGCTCTCCCGAGGCCGGTGAGACCGTCAGCCAGGGCGCGTCCTCGGCGACCGTGAAGGCGGTGCCGAGACCCGGGTTGGCCAGGTCGATGGTGCGGGTGCGCCGTTCGTCACCGGGGGCGACGATGCTCAGCGATGCCCGCTCCGGGGTGACCCGGCCCGTGCGCAGCGACCGGGTGTCGCGCAGTACGCCGTCGGCGGCGATCTCCAGGGTGCCTTCGGCGCTCTCGTAGGCGGGGGCCGAGGCCGCCAGCGGATGCCGGCCGGCCGCGGTCTGGGCGAGGTAGGAGCCGTCGGGGCCGGTGGTGACGGTCAGTGCCGATGCGCCGGTGCCCAGGGTGACGGAAGCGCCGCCGACGCCCTTGCCGTCATTGGCGTCGAGGACCCTGCCGTGCACCACGCCGTGCCGGGTGGTGCGGAAGGAGAGGGAGAACCCGTCGCCGATGCCCGCGGTGTTGAAGGAGTAGAGGAAGGCGTCGGTGCCGGTGGCGTTCTCCACGCCGACCGTGGCGCTGGAACCGCCGCGCAGCCCGGTGCCCGTGGTGCCCTTGTAGTGGTAGGTGATCCGGCCGTCCTCACCGATGACGGCGGAGAACGAGAACCGTTCGGACTGGGCGGTCCAGTGGACCACGTTGCGCCATTCGACGGTGTACGCCCGGTTCGGCGCGGTACCGGTGACCGCGGTGTGGACCCCCGAATCGGGGTCGCCGGTCAGCAGGAGGTCGTCCCAGAAGGGGTAGAGGGCGGCGTTCGGGGTCGCGGCGCTCGGCAGGGACCCGTTGGCGTCGCTGGTGTGCGGTCCGCCGAAGCTGAGGGTGCCGTTGGTGCCCACGTGTGCCACCGTGTAGCTCTTCCCGTACAGCGGTACGGGGAAGGGAAGCTCGACCCGCTCGGTGGTGCTGTCGCCGGTCAGGGCGAGCTGCCGGGTCCCGGACTGATAGGGCCGGTCGCCCGTGGCGCAGGCGTATCCGAAGGTGTCCGTCCGGTCGGGCAGGGTCACGGAGGCGGTGGTGTCGCCCGCGACGGTGAGCCGGGCGGTGGCCCCGGTGAGGCAGCGCGAGGGGTGGGTGACGCGCAGTTCGTAGCTGCCGTGCGGCAGGAGTGCCTCGAAGCGGCCCGTGGCGTCGGTCGTCGCGGTGACGGGGGTGTCGGCGACCGTGACCGTGGCGCCCGCGGCCGGTCCGGTGCCGGAGACGACGGTGCCGGTGACCTTCCCCGAAGCGGCCTGGACCAGGGCGAAGTCGGTGGTGACGGTGCCGTTCTCGGTGACCGTGGCGGTACCGGACACGGTCTGGTAGCCGAATTTGCTCACGGTCAGCGTGTAGTCGCCCGTGGACAGCGCCGGGAAGCTGTAGCGCCCGTCGGGCGTGGTGACCGCGGTCCGGCCGATCGGGCCGGTGGCGGCCACCTTCGCCCCGGCGAGCGGAGCGCCTGCGGAGGTGACGGCGCCGGTCAGGGCGCCGACCGGGCCGCGCGGCGCCGACTGCACGGCGGCCAGCGCGTCCAGCCGTCCCTCGCCGAAGACGTTGTTGTCGGCGGGGGTGCCGCCGCAGACGGTGGCGTCCACGTCGATCGCCGACTGGTCCAGCAGCGCCTCGGTCTGGGCCACGTCACCGCGGAGCGCCGGGGCGGCCGACCAGATCAGCGCCGCCGCTGCCGCGGTGTGCGGGGAGGCCATCGACGTACCCGAGAAGGAGCCGTAGCCGCCGTTGCGGATCGCGGAGCGGACATTGGAGCCGGGCGCCGCGATATTGGGCTTGATACCGCCCGCGTCACCGGCGCCGCGCGAGGAGAAGCTCGCGATGGCGTTGTTGATGTCGAAGGCGCCGGAGCTGTAGGAGGAGACGTAGTCGCCGGGGGAGCCGCTGGTGGCGCACGCCGGGCCGTTGTTGCCGTTGGAGAACGCGGGGAAGATGCCGGCCGCCCGCCAGGCGGCGACGATCTCCTTGTACCAGGGGTTGTGGACCGCGCTGCCCCAGGAGTTGTTCACGATATCGGGGGCGAGATCGGGCCGCGGATTGGCGCCGTTGAGATCGGTGGGCGCGGCGATCCACTGGCCGGAGGCGAGCAGGGAGGTCTGGGAGCAGGAGTTGGACTCGCAGCCCTTCGCGGCGATCCAGCGGGCGCCGGGCGCGACACCGATCTTGTTGTCGGCTCCGTCGTCGCCGACCATCGTGCCCATGGTGTGGGTGCCGTGGTCGTTGTTGTCGCAGGGCGCCTTGGCCGGGCAGACGTTCGCCGGGTCGAACCAGTTGTAGTCGTGGCTCAGCGAGCCGTCGGCGGCCCGGCCCCGGTACTGCTCGTCGACGGCCGGATGCTGGTAGTCCACCCCGGTGTCGATATTGGCGACGACGACGCCTTCGCCGCGGACCCCCAGCTGGCTCCAGACCTGGGGGGCCTTGATGCGGTCGATGTTCCACTCCACCGCGTCGACGGTGTTCTCCCGTTCGCCCCTGACCGGCTTCGGGATGGTGATCCGGTCCTCGGCGTCGAGCCCGGCGACCTCCGGGCGCAGGGCCAGCTCCTCGGCGACCTTGGCGGTCGCCACGACCCGGACCGTGTTGACGATCCAGTACGGGGTGTGCTCGACCCGCATGCCCTCCAGGGCCTTCACCACTCCGGCCTGGGAGCGTTCGGCATGCTCCCGTTTGGCCTCGTACACGGCCGCGGCCCTGGCGTCCTTGCCGCGGGCCCGGGCGGCGGCGCCCAGATCGGCGGCGGTGTCGAACCGTACCCAGAACTCCGTCTTGCCGCGGTCGAGCTGCCGCCGCAGATCGGGTTCTATCTTGCTCTCGGCGGCCGCCGTACGGTCCGGTGCCGGGGGCTCCGGTGCCGGGGCGGCGACGGCGGAGCCCGCGCCGAGGGGGAGTAACAGGAGTAAGCCCGTCAGGGCGGCGATCGCGCCGTTCCGTGTCCCGGGGGCGCCGCGGCGCCCGAGGGCCGCCGGGGCGGGGCCGGCGCGTCTCGCGCGCCGGGCCGAACCGAGCCGGGTGATCCGTCTGATGCTTCGTGCCACGTGGTCTCCCTTGCGCCGGCGGCGTCATGGCGCCGCTGAGAAAGGTGCCGGAAACGTGCGTGAGCAGGTACGGAGAAACACCCGCCCAGGGCTGTTTGCCATGGACGGGTCAATAGCCGTCAGTCATCGTGGAGCAGCGGACACCCCCGCAACAAGGGGGCCTTGGCGTCGCGGCCCGCCCGGCAGGCCCGATGTCCTCATGAGGAGGCAAATGTCCCACGAGGATTCACACCCAGGACATAAGAGGAATGCCGGAATACCCCGGCCGAGCGGGGTTCGGCTCAGGAGAGCACGCGGCGGCGGAAGTTGCGCAGGCCCAGCCCGAGGAAGAGCGCACAGAACCCGATGAGCACCGGATACACCACGTACAGCGGCATATGCGAGACATCCGTGAACCCGGCCCGCATGCCCTCGCTGATATAGATCAGCGGATTGAGCAGGACGAGCGTCTGGAGCCACGGGAAGCCGCCGACCTCCACCGCCGACAGCTCGGTCCACTGGTAGTACGTACCGCCGAGGAAGACCAGCGGCAGCACCACGAAGCCGAACATCACCCCGATGTTCCGCGGTTCGAAGGTGGTGCCCAGCAGCAGCCCCAGCGCGGTCATCGCCAGACACGACAGCGGAATCAGCGTCAGCACCACCTCCCAGTGCAGATGGAGGTCGGGGCGGACACCGGGAGCGTGCACGACGGCCGCGATCGGCAGGACGAGCGCGGCCGAGATCAGCCCCTGCACCGCACCGGACAGCACCCGCGCCACCGCGACCAGCCAGATCGGGCAGGGCGCCTGCACCCGGTCCTCGATCTCGCGGGTGAAGCCGAACTCCTGCGACATCTGGATGGCGACCGACTGGATGCCCTGGAACATCACGGCGATCGACACCACCCCCGGCACCAGGACCGTCGCGAACGCCGACTCCCCGGCCGTACCGCCGCCCGAGCCCACCCCCTGGCCGATCACCGGGAAGACGTACAGGAAGATGAAGACCAGCAGAAAAGGCTGCATGATCGTCCGGCCCGCGAACTCGCCGAAGTTCTTCCGCAGCACCGTCAGATCGCGCCGGATCAGGGCCGACAGCGCGGACCGGGCGGCGGTACCCGCCGAACGCCGCGGACCGGGCATGCCCTGTGCCGCCACGGCGACCGCGGACGCCCGGTCCGGCCCGCGTCCTTCGAACGCCGGGTCCGGCCCGCTTCCCGCGGGCGTCGCTTCCGTTCCTTCCGGCGGGCCATCCGGTGCGGCCGTCATTCCCTCAGCTCCTTCCCGGTGAGACTGATGAAGACGGTCTCCAGGGTGCTCTGCGACAGCGAAAGATCCACCAGCTCGAAACCGCCCGCCTCGGCGCTCGCCACCACCCGCGGCACCAGCCGGTCGTTCCCCGAGACCTGGAGTTCGACCCCGCCGTCGGTGAGCCGGGTCCGCACCACCTCCGGAATATCGGCCTCCAGACGGTGCGCCAACTCCTCGGCCCGCCCCCGCGCCACCACCGTGACCGTGGTGTCCGCGCCCAGGCCCTTCTTCAGCGCGGCGGGGGTGTCCAGGGCCAGGATCCGGCCGTGGTCCACGATCGCGACCCGGTCGCAGAGCTGATCGGCCTCCTCCATATTGTGCGTGGTCAGCAGGATCGTCCGGCCGTCCACGATCAGCTCGTCCAGCGCCTCCCAGAGCGCGAGCCTGCCCTGCGGGTCGAGACCGGCCGTCGGTTCGTCAAGGAAGAGGACGGCCGGCCGGTGGAAGACCGCCCGCGCCAGCATCAGCCGCTGCGCCATACCGCCCGACAGGGCGTACACCGAGGCATCCCGCCAGCGGGCCAGCGCGAACCGTTCGAGCAGTTCGTCCGCCCGGCGCAGCGACTCCTTGCGGGGGATCCCGAACAGCAGCCCGTGGAAGTACAGGTTCTCCCGGACGGTCAGCGCCCGGTCCAGGGTGTTCTGCTGGGTGACACAGGCGATGATCTGCTTGGCCAGCGCCGGCTGCCGCACCACGTCCACGGTCCCCACGTACGCCGAACCCGAGGTCGGCACCACCCGCCCGGTGAGCATGCCGACGGTGGTGGTCTTGCCCGCGCCGTTGGGCCCCAGCAGCCCGAAGAACTCGCCCTGCCGCACCCGCAGTCCGATGCCGTCGACCGCGGCGAAGCCCGTGCCCGGATACACCTTGCGGAGTGCTTCGGTACGGATCACGTCCGGGGCCCCGGGAGCGGTCACGGCCCGCCCCGCCGCGGCCAGTGCCCACGGCGCCGGTAACGCGCCACGGGCGGAGCATCCGCCCCCGGCGGCGGCGGTGACGGGGGCGGTGGCGGTGGTGGTGCGGGTTCGGTACGGGCTCCGCCGGAAGCGGCGGGCGGACGGAGGCCCTCGGCGGAGTAGCGGGTGGTCGCGATCGCCTCCACCAACTGGTCCTCGGTGAAGTCCTCCGAGCCGGGCACATGGGGTACGAACCCGATCAGCACCCCGTCCTCGACCAGTTCGGCGTCGAGACCGGCCGCCCCGTCGACGTCCCAGAGCGCTTCGATCGCCCCGTCCACGACGACCCTGACACCGAACTCGTACACCCCCGCCTCGACGACATGGGCCATCACCCGCCGCGTCCGCAAGGCCGCCACCAGCCGCTTCGCGCGCTCCTCGTCCATGACCGGGCGGACCTCCTCATCGCGTACCGCGGCACCGACGGCCCGGCCGGCGGCGGCAGGCCCCCGGCGGGCCGGTCCTCTCACGGTACGACGCGGTCCCGCCGCCCGCCCGCCCCGCACACCCGGCCGCGGGGCCCGGGGCGGGCCGGGAGTCCGGACCGCCCCGGGGCCGCCGGGGTCAGCAGATCCGGGGCAGCTGTTCCCCGATCGGCAGATCGACCACCCGCGTGCCGCCGAACGGGGTACGGGCCACCACCATCCCCGGGTGTTCCGCGACGCACTCGCCGATCACGGCGGCGTCCGCGCCCAGCGGGTGGGCCCGCAGGGCGGCCAGTGCCGCTTCGGCGTCCGCGCGGGCCACGAAGGCGACCAGCTTGCCCTCGTTGGCGACGTACAGCGGGTCCAGCCCCAGCACGGAGCAGGTGTTGGCGACCTCCGGCGGTACCGGAACGGCGTTCTCCCGCAGCACGACACCGGTACCGGACGCGGCGGCGATCTCGTTGACCGAGGCCGCCAGCCCGCCCCGGGTGGGGTCGCGCAGCGCGTGCACCCCGGGGGCCGCGGCCAGCAGGTCCCGGACCAGGCCGCCGAGCGGAGCGGAGTCGCTCGCCACCTCGACCCCGAACTCCAGCCCCTCCCGCATGCTCATGATCGCCACACCGTGCAGCCCGATACCGCCGCTGACGATCACCACATCGCCCGGCCGGGCCCGGTGCGGCCCGATGTCCACTCCGGGCGGTACGAGCCCGATCCCGGCCGTGTTGATGTAGATGCCGTCCCCGTGGCCGGACTCCACGACCTTGGTGTCCCCGGTGACGATCTCCACGCCCGCCGCCCGCGCCGCCGCGCCCATCGCCCGGGCGACCCGGCCCACGACGGAGGTCTCCACGCCCTCCTCCAGGATCACGGCGCAGGACAGATAAGCCGCCGTGGCGCCGCTCATCGCCAGATCGTTGACGGTGCCGTTGACGGCCAGGTCACCGATGCAGCCGCCGGGGAAGAACAGCGGTCTGACCACGTAGGAGTCGGTGGAGAAGGCGAGCCGTGCCCCGCCGATGCCGAGGACGGCGCTGTCGCCGAGCCCGCCGGCCGGGGCGCCGCCGAACGCCGGCAGGAACAGGTTCTCCACCAGCTCCGCGGACATCACACCGCCGCCGCCGTGGCCCATGACCACCCGCGGATGGTCGCGCAGCGGAAGCGGACAGCTCCAGTTCGCGAGGTCGGGCGCGGTGGTGGCGCTCAGGGTGTCAGCCAACGGGGTTCGCCTC
Source organism: Streptomyces sp. NPDC094448 (assembly GCF_044763775.1). Lineage (NCBI taxonomy): Bacteria > Bacillati > Actinomycetota > Actinomycetes > Kitasatosporales > Streptomycetaceae > Streptomyces > Streptomyces sp. NPDC094448. Next base: position 67,076 of record NZ_JBIWGU010000016.1, read on the forward strand.
CAGCGGTGCTGCGGCCGGGGCGCCGAGGCGCCGGTAGAGGTAGTAGGCGGCGCAGGCGCCCTCGGACGAGACCATCGTGGCGCCGAGCGGGGTGCGGGGGGTGCAGCGGGTGCCGAAGGCCGCGCACTCGTGCGGTTTGAGCAGCCCCTGGAGGATTTCGCCGCTGCGGCATTCAGCGGGTTCGCGAGTGGTGATCCCGTCGACCGCGAAGCGGTGTTCGGCGTCCTGGTCGCGGTAGCGCTCCGAGAGCTTCCAGCCGCTGAGGGGGATCACCCCGATCCCGCGCCAGGCGCGGTCGGTCACCTCGAAGACGTCCTCCAGCATCGCCCGTGCCGCCGGATTGCCCTCGGGGCGTACCGCCCGTGGATAGGCGTTGTCGACGGCGGCCTCACCGCGTTCCAGCTGCCGTACCGTCCGGCGGATGCCCTCCAGGATGTCGAGGGGTTCGAAGCCGGTGACCACGATCGGCACCCGGTACCGCTCGGCCAGGGCCGGATACTCGGCCGTGCCCATCACACTGCATACGTGTCCGGCGGCGAGGAAGCCCTGCACCCGGCAGTCCGGCGAGGTCATGACGGCCTCGATGGCGGGCGGTACCCGGACGTGCGACACCAGCATGCTGAAGTTCCGGATGCCCTGCTTCCGCGCCTGGTGGACCGTCATGGCGTTGGGCGGCGCGGTCGTCTCGAAGCCGATTCCGAAGAACACGACCTCCTGGTCCGGGTTCTCCCGGGCGATCCGCAGCGCGTCGAGCGGCGAGTAGACGACCCGGACGTCCCCGCCCTCGCCCCGGACCCGGAACAGGTCCCGGTCGCTGCCGGGAACCCGCAGCATGTCCCCGAAGGAACAGAAGACGACCCCCGGGCGGGACGCGATCTCCAGCGCCTTGTCGATCACCTCCAGCGGGGTGACGCAGACCGGACAGCCGGGACCGTGGATCAGCTCCACGCCTTCGGGCAGCAACTGGTCGATGCCGTGCCGGATGATGGTGTGCGTCTGGCCCCCGCAGACCTCCATCAGCGCCCACGGCCGGGTCACCGTCGCCCGGATGTCGTCGAGCAGGCCCCGCGCCAGCGCCGGATCCCGGAACTCCTCCAGATACTTCACCGTTCCGCCTCCGCCGTCTCGCCGGGTCCGGCGGCCGCTTCCCAGGCATCGCCGAACTCCTCCTGCAGCAGTCCGAGTTCGGCGAACAGCTCCAGCGTTCTGAGCGCCGACTCCTCGTCCAGCCGCTGGAGCGCGAAGCCGACGTGCACGATGGCGTACTCGCCCACTTCCAGATCGGGCAGATACTCCAGACAGACGTCCTTGACGACGCCGCCGAAGTCCACGACGGCCATCCGGGTCCCGTCGCGTTCCTCGATCTCCATCACCCTGCCGGGCACCGCCAGGCACATGGTGCTGTCTCCTCTCGGGCCGCCGCGGCGGCGGCCACCACGAGCTGGCCGAGGGCCAGCCCTCCGTCATTGGGCGGCACCAGCCGGTGCCGCAGTACCGTGAAGCCGTCCGCCGCGAGCCCCCGGGCACAGGCCGACAGCAGTACGGCGTTGGCGAACACCCCGCCGGTCAGCGCCACCTCGCCGAGCCCGTAGCGGTCCCGGGCCGCCGCGCAGAGCCGCCGTACGAGAGCGGCGACGGCCGCGTGGAAGCGGGCCGCCACCGGACCGGCCGCCGCACCCGCCGCCAGCTCGGCCACCACGGCGGCCAGCACCGGAGCCGGGTCGGCCACCAGCGGGCCGCGCCCCGGATCGCGTACGGCGAACCGGTAGCCGTCACCGGACGGGTCGTGGTCCCGGGCCGCGGCCTCCAGCTCCACCGCCGCCTGGGCCTCGTAGCCCGCCCGGTGGCAGATCCCCGCCAGCGACGAGATCGCGTCGAAGAGCCGCCCCATGCTGGAGGTGGGGACCGTGCCGAGACCGGCGGCGAGCTGGCGCTCCAGCACCCGCAGTTCGTTCGGCGGACAGGCCGCGACGCATGCCAGCTCCGGCGACCAGCCGATGCCCGCCGCCCGCAGATGGGACAGGGCCATGCGGTACGGGCGGGCCACCGCGGCGTCGCCGCCGGGCAGCGGTGCATACGCCAGCCGCGCGAAGCGCTGATACCCCGCGAAGTCCCCGATCAGCACCTCGCCGCCCCACACCGCGCCGTCGTCGCCGTACCCGGTGCCGTCGAAGGCGACCCCGATCACCGGCCGCGATCCGTCGTGCCCGTGTTCGGCCAGCGCGGACGCCAGATGGGCGTGATGGTGCTGGACCCGGGTCACGGGCCGGCCGGCCGCCAGGGCCGCGGCGCGCCGGGCGGAGCGGTATCCGGGATGCAGGTCGGCGGCGAAGACCTCCGGCACCACGCCGGTGATCGCGCCCAGGTGGGCCACGGCCCGGTCGAAGGCGGTCAGGGTGGCCAGATCGTCCATATCGCCGATATGGCCCGACAGCCAGCCCGATGTCCCTTCGGCGAGGGCGAACGCGTTCTTCAGATCGCCGCCCGCGGCCAGCACCGGCGGGACGGCCGCGGGCAGGTCCACGGCGAGCGGGACCAGTCCGCGCGAGCGGCGCAGCGGCACCGGTTCGCCGTCCACCATCCGCAGCACCGAATCGTCGCAGGGTACGTGGATCGGCCGGTCGTGCATCAGCCAGGCGTCGACCAGGGGCGCCAGCCGGTCCAGGGCCTCGGTGTCGCCCGTGACGATCGGCTCGCCCGACAGATTGCCGCTCGTCATCACCAGCAGCGCGGGTCCCGGCGGATCGCCCGGCAGCCCGAACAGCAGCCGGTGCAGCGGGGTGTACGGCAGCATCACGCCCAGGTCGGGAGCGTTCGGCGCGACGGCGTCGAGCGCCCCGTCCGGCGCCGGCCCGCCGGGGAGCGGCGGCCGCCGGCGCAGCAGGACGATCGGGCGCACCGGCCCGCTCAGCAGCTCCCGTTCGGCCGCGTCCAGCAGGGTGTACGGCTCGATGGCGGCCGGGTCCCGGGCCATCAGGGCGAACGGTTTGCCGCCCCGGTTCTTGCGCCGCCGCAGCAGGGCGACCGCCGCCGGGTCGAGGGCGTCGCACACCAGGTGGTAGCCGCCGATGCCCTTCACCGCGACGATGCGGCCCGCGGCGAGCAGGGCGCGCGCCCCGGCGAGCGCCGCTTCCCCGCCGAGCGGATCGGACCCCGGGACGACCAGGGTGAGCCGGGGACCGCAGGCATGGCAGGAGACCGGCTGGGCGTGGAAGCGCCGGTCGGCCGGATCCGCGTACTCCCGGGCGCAGTCGGGGCAGAACGGGAAGCGCGCCATGGTGGTGTGCGCCCGGTCGTACGGCAGGTCCGTCACGATGGTGAACCGCGGACCGCAGTTGGTGCAGGTGATGAACGGGTGCCGGTAGCGCCGGTCGGCCGGGTCCGTCAGCTCGGCGAGACAGTCCTCGCAGGTCGCGATGTCGGGCGGGATCCGGGCCCGTCCGGCGGCGGCCCCCGGTTCGGAGGGCGCGATGGTGAATCCCGCCTCGCCGGTGGCGCCCACGGGCTCGTGGGCGACGGAACCGACCCGGGCCAGCGGGGGAGCGTCGGCCGTCAGCCGCTCGCAGAACCGGTCGAGCGCCTCGGCCGGCCCCTCGACCTCGGCGACGACCCCGTCCCCGGTATTGGTGACCTGCCCGGACAGCCCCAGCTCGGTCGCGAGGGCATGGACGAAGGGCCGGAACCCGACACCCTGCACCAGCCCCCGGACGGAGACGCGCCGCCGCAGCGGGCCCGCCACGGGCGGCTGTGCCGCCGGGTCGGCCGTTACCGGGGCCTGCACGGGCTCCGTCGCCGGGGGCCGCGTCGTTACCGGGTCCGTCGTCACCGCGGGTCCAGGGCGGCGTGCCCGTGACCGTGGTCGTGGTGCGGGGCCGGGTGGTCGTGGTGGTGCCCGGACCCGTCACCGTGGTCGTGGTCGTGGTCGTGGTCGTGGTCGTGGTCCGGTACGGGCGGGCGGTGCGGGGCGGCGACCGCCGGGGTCGTCATCACCGGCCGGTGCGCCGGGGTGCCCGCGCGCACCGCCAGGGCCCGGTCCAGCAGCGCGCCCGCGCCCAGCCCCGTACGGGCCGAGGTGTACACCACCTCCACCCCCGGGTTGACCCGGGCCACATTCGCCAGGAACGCGGCCTCGTCGAACCCGGCCGGCTCCGCCAGGTCCACCTTGGTGACCAGCACCAGCTGCGCCGTGCCGAACGCCGTCGGGTACTTGAGCGGTTTGTCCTCGCCCTCCGTCACCGAAGCGAGGACCACCCGCAGCGACTCCCCGAGGTCGTAGGCGGCCGGACAGACCAGATTGCCCACGTTCTCCACGAACAGCAGTGCCGCGTCCTGCGGCAGCCAGCCCGCCAGATAGCCGCGGAGCATCACCGCCTCCAGATGGCACAGTCCGTCGGTGAGCACCTGCTGCACCGGAACCCCGGACCGGGCCAGTCTGCGGGCGTCGTTCTCGGTCGCCAGATCGGCGGTCAGGGCCGCGACCGGCACTCCGCGCTCCCGGGCCAGCGCCAGCTCCGTCTCCAGCAGGGCGGTCTTGCCGCTGCCCGGGCTGGAGAGCAGGTTCACGGCGATCGCGCCCCGCGCCGCCAGCCCCTCCCGCAGAGCCTGCGCACTGTCGTCGTTGTGGGCGAGGACCGCCCGCCGGAGATCCGCCGTACGGCACATGGTCACGCCTCTTCCGTCGGTCCCGGGCCCGGCCCGGGTTCATCGGCCCAGTCGACCCCCCGGATCTGCAGTTCACGCCCCGTCAGCAGTTCGACCCGCCCGCCGCCGCAGCCGGGGCAGCCCAGGTCCGGCGGCAGACCGGGGGCCCACTCCACCGCGCAGGGCAGGCACCGGGCCCGGGCCGGGACGGTCCGCGCCGACAGCACCGCGCCCGCCAGCGCCGTACCCTCGCAGGCGAGGTCCCAGCAGAAGTCCAGAGCGGCGGGCACCACCCCGGCGAGTTCACCGACGTCCAGCCGGACCGCCGTGACGCCCCGTACGCCGTGCTCCGCCGCCGCCCGGGACACCTGGTCGACCACGGCCACCGCAATCGACATCTCGTGCATCGCCGGGTACGCCTTCCACGATGACCGCCCGTGGGATCCGGGCGCACCACCCATTGCACGCCGCGGCCGCGGCGGGCCGTACGAGCCACGCCGCCGCCGCGGCCGTACGCACCCTGTTCGCAGCAGCGCGCGCCTCACATCCGGGAGATCCGCAGATAGCGCCTGAGATCGGGCAGGGACTGCCACAGCACCGCACCGACGGCCGCACCGGCGGCCGTGATCAGCAGGGTTTTCAGCATGACGACACCTTTCTCGTACGGGTACGGGTACGGGCCGCGTCCGGCGGCCCGCCCGGGGTCGCGGGATCCCGGGCGCACTCCTCACCGGCGATCCTCAGCACCAGCCGCGCCGCCTCCGCCACGGCGGCGGCGACCGGGGCAGTGAGCCCGATGCCCTCCTCCAGGGAGGCCGGTTCGCACCCCACCACCAGGATCCGGTCCGGTGCCACGGCACCGGTGCCCGCGGCGAGCGTCGCCAGCACGCCCAGCACCGCGTCGGGGCCCATCCGGTGGCCGTCCAGCGCCGGTACGTCCCCCGCCTCCACCGCGGCGGACGGATCCGCCGTGGCGTCGATCAGATACACCGTGCCCGGCGGCCCGCCGCGGGCGACGGCGTCGACGAGGACCGCCGTCCGGCAGCCGTCGAGCAGCCGGTAGGCGAGATCGACACCGCGTACCCCCGAATCGAGGAGTTCCACCCCGTCCGGGACCCCGAGGGCGGCGAGCCGCCGCACGGTCTCCACCCCGAACCCGTCGTCGCCGAGGAAGATGTTCCCGACCCCTGCCACCAGCACCGGACGCACCGTCATGCCTCCTCCGCGAAAGACCCGCCGCCGCCGTCGTCGAGCGGAGTCACCTCGTCGGGCTGGAAGTAGCGGAATCTGCCCTGGACGCGCCAGAGGTCGGCGCCCGGATCGCCGTCCACGGTGACCGCGAGGTGCACCGAGCCGTCGACGTCGTGCAGGACCGCCTCCACCACTCCCGTACGGCCGTGCAGAAACAGGTCCTGGGCGTCGGTGCGGCGGCGGCCGGGGCCCAGCCGGACGCGGCTGCCCGCCCCGACGTGCCGTCCGTCGATCAGGATCCGGTCCCGTCCGGGGTCCACGTCCCGGTCGGCGCCCGGATCCCACCACGGCTGCTCGCCCCCGCCGGAGCCGGGGTCCGTCACCTCCCGGAGCGCCCGGACCGCGCCGTGCAGCCGCTCCAGCACCTCCGGCGGCAGGGATTCGGCCAGGTCGATCACCGCGCCCGCCCGCTCGTCCGTGCCCCGGGCCTCCCGTTTCTCCCGTTCGGTCAGGGCCGCCGTCCGCAGGGCGAGGATCTCGTCGATCTCGGTCGCGTCGTACAGCGGCCCGGGGCTCTCGGGCGCGATCCGCGGATGGTCCTCCAGGATGATCGGCGAGGACAGCAGGGTGTCGTCCCGGGTACCGGGCGGATTCGCCAGGACGGGCCAGGTGTGTTCGTTGCGGCAGCCGGCCACCACGGGAGCCGCCCACCGCGGGGGGTCGGTCACCGACAGAAAGGTGCCGCGTTCCGGGGCGAGCAGCAGATGCGCCGACACCAGCGCATGGGGCAGGGCGTCTTCGCGCCGCGCGCCCCCGTCCGGTGTCCAGCCGCCGGTGTTCTCCACGACGGCGGTGAGCAGCAGTGTCCCGTACGGCCCCGGAAGCGGCCGGGCCGAGACCCGTACCGCTCCGGCCACCGGGGCCGACTCCCGCAGCAGCCGCCCGGCGACCTCGCCGTCGTCGCGGGTGAGGCGCTCCTCGTCGCGGGCCGCGGCGAGCCGGAAGGGGTGGACGACGCCGTCGCCGCCGAGCAGGTCCACCGGCAGCAGCAGCCTCACCGTCTCCTCGGTGCCCTCGTCCCAGGGCTGGAGCACCCGTTCGCCCAGCTCCAGTTCGGGTACGGTGGCGAACTCCCCGCCCGGCAGGGCGCGCTGCACCGTACGGCGGCGGGCCCGGAGGAAGCGCAGCTCGACCGCGAGCCGGTCCCCGGACCGCGGCTCGAACAGGCACTCGGTGCGCTGGTGGGCGCTCTCGCCGGAGACGGCGGCGTACCCGGGCGGTACCAGGACGCCGAACTGCCAGCGCAGTCTGTTCTTCGCGGCGGACGCCCGGTACGGGTAGAGGACATAGCCCTCGAAGAGGACCGCGTCCGCGATCCGCCGGGCGGCCGCGAGCCGCTCCTCCAGTTCCGGGCCGAAGGCGTCGACCGCGATCGGTGTTCCGGTGGCGATGTCCGTCATCGCAGCTCCTCCGCGAACTCCCGGTCGCCCTCCGCGGCCGAGTCGAGGAGCGCCCGTACGGTCGTCTCCCAGGACGGCAGGCCTCTCCGGTCGCGGAAGTCCAGCAGTCCGTCCATGAGTTCGCCGGACAGCTTCAGCCAGCCGCAGCCCGGGAAGTGCTGTTCGATCATCTCCCGCCACACGCGGACCGGCAGCCGGACGGACGCCTCGCGGTCCCAGGGCACCGGGGTCACCTGGAATCCGGCGGGGCCGCTGAACGCCGTACCGGAGAAGAGCAGCAGCAGCGGTACGTCCCCGTCCGACAGGGCCCGGAAGTAGCGGGCGGCCGCGATGTCGAGGTCATAGGTGCAGGGCACCGGGACCTCGGTCTCGGTCTCCCCGGTGAACCCGGGCACCAGCACCGCCACCTCGGCGAACTGCACCGGGTTGAGGGTGGTGCCCCAGCGGGAGCGGTCCCCGAAGAGGGCGGTGAGCCGCCCCGCCTCGGTGTCGTCGTAGCCGCGCCGGGCGGGTTCGATACGGATCCGGCAGCGCAGCGCCAAGGCGTGCACCCGGGTCGCCTCCGGTGCGGTGATCCGCAGCCGGAACAGCAGCGTGGGGCCGGCGGCGTGCCGGTCGGCCCGTACTCCCGTACAGGTGAAGGAGAGTTCGGTCATGCCCCGGGCTCCTCGGGCTGGTCGGGCTCATGGGGAGGTGCGGCCCCGGCGCCGGGCGGGGGAGCGGCCTCGGCGGCCAGCGCGGCGAAGAAGGCGTCGAGAGCGGCCCGTGCCTCGGCTCCGCCGTCGAAACCGCGCCAGAGCAGCCGCATCCTGCCGACGAGTTCGTAGGCGCGGTCGACGGGGACCAGATAGCCGGCGGTCCGCTCGCCGCCCGCGGGGTCCCGGGTGCGGTGCAGCAGCAGCGCCTCCACGTCCGGCCGGAGCGCGGCGGCCAGCCGGTTCGCCGCGAGCAGCCGCCGCCAGGCCCGGTCGTCGAGTTCGCTCTCGGTCGCCCCGGCGGGGCTCGGATAGCAGAGCACCGGCCGGCCCAGGGCGGAGTCGCGCAGCACGAACGCCGTACTGACCGGGATCCGCAGCTCGGCCCAGAGCCCCGGGTCCGGATCCTGCCCGGGGTCGGCGACGACCCGTCCGGGCAGGGCCCGGTAGCGCCCGCCGCCCGCTCCCGGGCGCTCCAGCAGCAGCGCACAGGGCGGGCAGGAGCAGACGAGGGCGCGGTCGGCGGTGTCGGCGAGATGCCGGTGTCCGGGCGCCAGCCCCGTTCCGCAGAACGCGCAACGCTCGGGCCGCGGGGGAGCGGGCGCGCGCAACGCCCGCAGCACTCCGGTGCCCGTACGGTCGAGACGGCGGACGTTCACCGGGCGGCCGCCGGGGGCCGGGTGCCGATCTGGAGCAGGGGAAGGGCCGCGGGCGCTGTCTCCCAGACGACCGACGTCACCTCGGGGGCGTGACAGGCGAGGGCGCCCTCGACCCGTTCCGTGCCGTCCGAGCCGCCGCAGCCGCACCCGGTGGCGGGCGGGCGGCGCAGGGTCAGCGCACCGGTCCCGGGATCGAACCCGGCGAACTCGGCGAGGGGATCGGCCGCCGCTCCGGGCCGGTCACCGGGCGGGTTGAGCGCCCGGTGGATCCGGGCCGTGGTGTCCTCGGGGTGCAGATCGTGCAGGACCAGCAGCCCGGCCGCCGCCGGATCGTCGAGCGCGGCGGCCAGGGCCCGCGGAGGCACGGCCGCGACCAGCGCGGCCAGCCCCTCGCCGTGGAACGCAAGGAGTTCGCGGACCAGTTGCTCGCCCGCCTCCCGGGCGCCCGTGCCGGTGAGCCGGTCCAGGGCCTCCTGCACCCGCAGCCCGCAGCTCTCCGCCGTCATCCGCCCAGCCCGCTCAGCCCGGTGGGGACGTGCATCTGCCGGATCTCACGGCCCTTGCCGACGTACATATGCACTCCGCACGGCAGACAGGGGTCGAAGCTGCGCACGGCCCGCATGATGTCGATGCCCTTGAAGTTCTCCGGGGTGTTCTCCTCGAAGATCGGGGTGTTCTGCACGGCGTCCTCGTACGGGCCGGGGGTGCCGTAGCTGTCCCGGACGCTGGCGTTCCAGGGGGTCGGCGGGTACGGGTGGTAGTTGGCGATCTTCCCGTCCCGGATCACCATATGGTGGGAGAGGACCCCGCGGACGGCCTCGGTGAAACCGCAGCCGATGGACTCGTCCGGCACCTCGAACTTCTCCCAGGTCTGACTGCGCCCCGCGCGGACCTCTTCGAGCGCCTTCTCGGTGAAGTGCAGGGCGGCGGCCGCCGCGTACGCCTGGAAGTAGGTGCGGGCCCGGTTGCGTTCGAGGGCGTTGCTCCACTGCGGGATCTTCCACTCGAAGACGGCCTCGGGCTTGGTCATCGAGCGGGGCAGGGTGATCCTGACGCTGTGGCCGGTTGCCTTGATGTATCCGATGTCCACGAGCCCGGAGAGCGCGGTGGACCAGAGCCGGGCGATCGGGCCGCCGCCGGTGTCCAGGGCGAGATGGTCCTTGCCGTCGAACCAGCGCGGCGACATCACCCAGCTGTACTTGTCGTCGAAGTCGCGTTTCTGCGGGGCGGGGATGGTGTGCTGGTTCCACGGGTGGCGGGGGTCGACCGGATTGCCCAGCGGGTCGTGGGTGACGAACTGCTCGCGGCCCTGCCAGTCGTCGTAGTAGGAGGAGCCGAGCAGGATCCGGATGCCGAGGTTGATCTCGGTGAGGTCGTTGGTGACCAGCTTCCCGTCCACCACCACGCCCGGGGTGACGTACATCCGCCGTCCCCAGTCGGTCATATTGGCGTAGGTGAAATCGCAGTGGTCCGGGTCGTTGAGGGCGCCCCAGCAGCCCAGCAGCACCCGGCGGCGGCCGACCTCCTCGTAGCCGGGGAGCGCCTCGTAGAAAAAGTCGAAGAGATCGTCGTGGAGCGGGACGACCTTCTTCATGAACTCGACGTACCGCATCAGCCGGGTGAGGTAGTCGGTGAAGAGCTGTACGGTCGCGACCGTGCCGACGCCACCGGCGTAGAGCGTGGAGGGGTGGACGTGCCGCCCCTCCATCAGACAGAACATCTCCCGGGTATAGCGGCTGACCTGGAGGGCCTCCCGGTAGAACTCGCCCTCGACGGGGTTGAGGGAGCGCATGATGTCGGCGATCGTCCGATAGCCGTGGTCGCCCGCGTGCGGTGCCTCGGTGCGCTCCGCCAGCTCCAGCACGCCCGGATTGGTCTCGCGGACCATCTTCTCGCAGTAGTCGACCCCGACCAGGTTCTCCTGGAAGATGTTGTGGTCGAACATGTACTCGGCCGCCTCGCCGAGGTTGATGATCCACTCACCGAGGTGCGGCGGTTTCACCCCGTACGCCATGTTCTGCGCGTACACCGAACAGGTGGCGTGGTTGTCACCGCAGATACCGCAGATCCGGCTGGTGATGAAGTGGGCGTCGCGCGGGTCCTTGCCGCGCATGAAGACGCTGTAGCCGCGGAAGACGGACGAGGTGCTGTAGCACTCGGCGACCCGCTTCTGCTTGAAGTCGATCTTCGTGTGGATGCCCAGGCTGCCCACGATCCGGGTGATCGGGTCCCAGCTCATCTCCACCAGGCCGCTGCCGTCACCGGCCGCCTTCGTCTTCGGTGCCATCGGTCTGTCGTGCCCTTCTGCGTACGGGTTGCGGGGGAGGGGGCGGGACGGTGCGGCGGCCGGTCACGGCGGCGGTCCGCCGGACCCGGCACGGTCACCAGGGGGAGTGGTATCCGCTGGCGAGCCTGCGGCCGGGACGCCGCCACTTCGGTTCCCTGTCGAGGGTCTTCGAGGTGATGGCGCGCAGCCGGCGGATCGCCGCGCCATAGGCGGAGCTGGCCCCCGCGGAGACGTGCGAACCGGGCGGGGCGTCCATGAACGGCATGAACTTGTCGGGGAAGCCGGGCATGGTGCAGCCGATGCAGATACCGCCGACGTTGGGACAGCCGCCGATACCGTTGATCCAGCCGCGTTTGGTGACGTTGCATTTGACCACCGGGCCCCAGCAGCCCAGCTTGACCAGGCATTCCGGGGTGCCGTACGAGGAGGCGAACTGCCCCTGCTCGTAGTAGCCGCCCCGGTCGCAGCCCTCGTGGACGGTCGCCCCGAACAGCCAGGTGGGGCGGAGCTGGTCGTCCAGCGGGATCATCGGCGCGGAACCGGCGAGCTGGTAGAGCAGATAGGTGAGGGTCTCGGCGAAGTTGTCGGGCTGGATGGGGCAGCCCGGGACACAGACGACGGGCAGCCCGGCCTTCGACCGCCAGTCCCAGCCCAGGTAGTCGGGTACGCCCATGGCGCCGGTCGGATTGCCCTCCATGGCGTGGATGCCGCCGTAGGTGGCACAGGTGCCGATGGCGACCACGGCGGTCGCCTTCGGCGCCAGCCGGTCCAGCCACTCACTGGTGGTGATCGGCTGACCCGTCTCGGGATCGTCGCCGAAACCGCACCAGTAGCCCTCTTCCTTGATCTGCTCGTTGGGGATCGACCCCTCCACCACCAGGACGAAGGGTTCGATCTCGCCGCGTTCGGCCTTGAAGAACCATTCGACGAAGTTGTCCGCGCCCTGGACCGGGCCGCATTCGAAGTCGATCAGCGGCCAGTGGACCGCGACCGGCGGCAGTCCGGGCAGCGCGCCGGTGACGATCTCCTCGATGCTGGGCTGCATGGCGGCGGTCAGGGCGACCGAGTCGCCGTCGCAGCTCAGGCCCGCGTTGATCCACAGAATGTGAACGACGCCGACTTCGTCGGGGCCCTGGCCCGCAGGCCCGGCCGCCGCGGGCGTGGTGCCCGTGTCCGGGGAAGCTGTCCCGCTCATGAGGATTCCTCCGTGGGAAGGGACGAGTCATGCTGAATGTCCCATGCCGGTCATATCAGCGCATCGCGGGGCGAGGTGGTGGGCGGGGCGCTGCGGTCCTCCCAAGGGCGCAACCGGCGGGGCCGGGAGAGTGGCGCGGGTCCTGTCGGCAGGGGCCGTGACCGGGCCCCGATCCGGCCGCGCACCCGGGTGCTCCGCGCCCCGGGCGCGCCGCCGGGAGTCCGCGGTCTGTGCGATGCGACCCTCCCGGGACCGCTCGGGGGACCTGTCGCGCCCGCTGGGGGTCCGTGGCCCCGTGCGTACCGCTCCGGGCGTACGCGGACCGTCCCCGCGCCGGTCGGGCGCCGTTGGCGGGACTCGCTGCCCGCGTGCCGCGATCGGCCGGACTGGGCCGTTCAGGCGATATCGGGGACCGCTTCCTTCCCGCCGGCCGGCGCCCCGGCGCCCGCGCGGACCCGGCGGGCGATGAGTTTGCCCAGCTCCCAGGCCACCAGCAGCGCCAGCGCCGCCAGCAGTGCCCAGCCGAACTCCCGCAGGTCGATCCGGGTGGTGCCGAGGATCCGGCGGAAGCCGTCGAGCTGGGTGACCAGCACCGCCAGCACGAACTCCGCGAGCGCCGCCCAGTTCATCTGCTTGCTGTCGAACGTGGAGGTCCGCAGCACCGAAGCGGTCTCGCTACGGCATTCGAACGCCGCCACGATCAGACAGAGCGCGAACGCCGTGAACGCCATCGAACTGCCGGTCGCCGTCGAGCCGAAGTGCGCCTCGCCCAGTTTGATCAGGCCCAGCAGCAGGGCCGTCAGGGCCAGTCCGCTCAGCCCGACGGAGATCAGCAGCGGCCGGGTCAGCACGGACTCGCCGCGCGGCCGTGGGCTGCGCCGCATCAGCCCCGGGGACTCCCGGTCGAAGCCCAGCGCGAAACCGAACGGGGCGTTCACGATGAAGTGGACCCACAGCACCTGCGCCGGGGTGAACGGTTCGCCCGCCGCGATGTTGAGCACCGTCGCACCCAGGAAGGTCAGCACGAACGTCACCAGCAGGAGCAGTACGAACCGGATGTACTTCGTCAGATTGTCGTAGAGCTTCCGGCCCTCCTCCACCGCGTAGACGATCGTGGCGAAATTGTCGTCGGACAGGATCATCCGCCCCGCGTTCTTCGCCACATCCGTACCGCTGCCCATGGCGATGCCGATATCGGCGGCCTTGATGGCGGGGGCGTCGTTGACGCCGTCGCCGGTCATCGCGACCACCTCGCCCTTCTTCTTCAGCACCTCGGCGAGCAGCACCTTGTGCTCGGGCGCGACCCGGCCGACCACTCCGATCCGGTCGATCCGGTCCAGCCGCTCCGCCTCCGGCAGCGCCGCGAACTCGGCGCCGAGGACGGCCTCTCCGGGGATGCCGAGCTGCCGGGCGATCGCCGCGCCCGTGGTGACATCGTCCCCGGTGACCATGCGGACCCGGATATGGGCGTCCTGCGCGGCGGCGACGGCGGTCCGGGACTCCTCGCGCGGCGGGTCGACCATGCCGACCAGCGAGGTCATCCGGAGCCCGGTCGCATAGCCCAGCAGATCGCCGTCCTCGTCGAAGTCCGCCGGGTCCAGATCGCGGGTGGCCGCGGCCATCACCCGGCGGCCCTCGCCGCCCATCCGCGCCACGGCCTCCGCCGCCCGCCCGCTCAACTGCTCGTCCCACGGCACGGTCCGGCCCTCCGAGAGCGCGCTCGCCGTCCGCTCCAGCACGGCGGGGGCCGCGCCCTTGACGAAGACCCGCACCACCGGCCGGCCGTCGTCGCCCGTTGCGGAGTTGAAGGTGGCCATCAGCTTGTAGTCGGGGTCGAAGGGCAGGGTCGCGAGCCGGGGCAGCCGCTCCCGGGTGGCCTCGATGCCGAGGCCCGCCTTGTGCCCGAGGACCAGCAGGGCGCCCTCCGTGGGGTCCCCGACCACCCGGCCGTCCACCAGCCGCGCGTCATTGGCGACCAGGAACGGCAGGACGGCGTCCTCCACGCTCGCCGTGGATCCCGCGGCCCGGTGGATCCGGCCTTCGAGTCCGTACCCGGTGCCCGACACCGTATAGCGGTCGCTGGGGCTGACCACCTCGACGGCGGTCATCTGGTTCATGGTCAGCGTCCCGGTCTTGTCCGAGTTGATCGCCGAGGTGAATCCCAGCGTCTCCACCGACGGCAGTTCCTTGACGATGGCGTTGCGCTTCGCCAGGTTGAGACTGCCGACGGAGAGGATCACCTGGGTCACCGTGGGCAGGGCCTCCGGGATCGCTGCGATGGCGAGGGAGACCGCGCTGACGAAGAGGGTGTCCCACGCCTGGCCCCGGGTCCGGCCCAGGGCGAACATCACGATCATCGTCAGCCCGGCGGCCCCCGCGATCCACAGCGTCAGACTGTTGAGCTGCCGGGTCAGCGGCGACTCCTCCTTGCGGGTCGCCGACAGCATCCCGGAGATCTTGCCCAGTTCGGTGTCCGCGCCCGTGCCCGTGACCACCAGAACACCACTGCCATGGGTGACCGGGGTGTTCATAAAGGCCATATTGGACTGCTCGCCCGGCGAAAGACCGCCGGAAGCGGCCGCGCCCGTACCCCCGGACTCCGCGCCCGTACCCCCGGACTCCGCGCCCGTACCCCCGGACTCCGCGCCCGTACCCCCGGACTCCGCGCCCGGACTTCCGGACGCCAGTGTTCCGGCGTCCTTGGCGGCGGGCACACTCTCCCCGGTGAGCGCCGACTCGTCGATCTGGAGCGCGTTCGCCGACACGATCCGCCCGTCGGCGGGCACCTGGTCACCGGCCGCGATCAGCACCACGTCACCGGGTACGAGCTGTTCGGCCGGGATCTCCGACTCGGTCCCGTCCCGCCGCACCCTGGCCGTGGCCTTCATCATCGACTTCAGCGCGTTCATCGCGCTCTCCGCCTTGCCCTCCTGCCGCAGCCCGACGACCGCGTTCAGCAGCGTCAGCAGGGCGAGGAGCACGGCCGTGCTCCCCTCCCCGACGGCCAGCGACACCACCGCGGCCACTACTAGGATGATCTGCATATAGCTGCGGTACTGGTCCAGGAAGCGGCGCCAGGCGGGCGGCGGCTTCTCCTCCGGCAGCGCGTTCGGCCCGCGCTCCGCCAGCAGCTCCGCGGCCCGTGCCGCCGGCAGCCCGACGGCCGGGTCGACCCCGAACGCCGCCGCCGTCTGTGCCGCGTCCCGCTCGTACCACCGGGTCCCGGGACCCCGCGGCTCGGATGCTCCGGCCATCGTCATGCCTCCGGTCCACGGCCGCCGGACCGCCGCTTGCCCCCGTGGCGGGCCTTGTAGGGATCCCTCGGCTCCCCCTCCGGAGCCTCGTCCTCCAGCTGCCGCCGTACGGCCAGCAGTTCCTTATGGGCCTTGCGGCCCACCGTCGGATACCGGGGGTCGATATCCGTCAGGGTGTGGACGAGCACCGCCGACGCGCAGATCCGGGCGAACCACTTGCGGTCCGCCGGGACGACGTACCAGGGGGCCCATGCCGTACTCGTGGCCGACAGCATCTCGGAGAAGGCACGCTGGTAGTCGTCCCAGTAGCGGCGCTCACGCACATCTGCCGCCGAGAACTTCCAGTTCTTCTCCGGTACGTCGATCCGCTTCAGGAAGCGGGTGCGCTGCTCCTCCTTCGACAGATTGAGGAAGATCTTCACGACCTTGAAGCCGTTGTCCGTGAGATACCGCTCCCAGTGGTTGATCTCGCGGTAGCGGCGCTCCCAGATCCCCCGGCGGAGCGCGGACGGCGGAAGCTGCTGCCGTCCCAGCACCTCGGGGTGGACCCGTACGACGAGGACCTCCTCGTAGTGGGAGCGGTTGAAGACCGCGATGTCCCCGCGGGCGGGCAGCCGTTTCGCGTACCGCCACAGATAGTCGTGGTCCAGTTCCTCGGCGGACGGCACCTTGAAGCTGTGCACCTGGACACCCTGCGGGTTCACCCCGCTCATGACGTGCCGGATCGTGCCGTCCTTGCCTCCGGCGTCCAGAGCCTGGAGGCACATCAGCACGCCGTACGTGTTCTGGGCGGCGAGCTTCGCCTGGTATTCGGTCAGCATCTCGACGCCGGTCCGCAGGAGTTCGGCGCTCTCCTTCTTCCTCAGATGCGCCTTGTAGCGGGGGTCGAAATCCTTCGCCAGATCCACCTCGGTGCCCGGGGGCACCCGCAGTGGCCCGATCAGCTCCTCGATCCGCCGGGTTCTGCTGTCCGTCCGCTTCTGCTTCTCCGCCATGGCCGCCGACCAGCCCTTCTCCCTGCACAGGGGTACCCGCCACGTTCCGCCGAGGGCAGGAGCGGGGCAATGCGGGTGGGCCGTTCGGGTGATCTTCGGGACGCGGGCACAGGGACGCGGGCACAGGGACGGGCCGTGAGCCCGCCGGGGCCCGTCAGGGCCGGTTCTGGTCCCCGTCGGACCCGCCGTTCCGGTTCGGTCTGCCGGCTTCGGTACGGCTCCGGGAGCGAGCCTCCCGCGCCGTCGCGTACCGGGCGGCGACGGCCAGCGCGGCACCCGACAGCGCGAGCGTCGCGGCACGGGCGCTGACGGCACCGGGAACCGCACCGGAGTCGTACGAACCACCGCCGGTCAGCTCGCAGTCGAACCGCAGCGGGGCGAAGCCGACGGAGTAGCCGACGACCTGCTGGAGCTGCTCCTCGCGGCCGGTCACCTCACGGCAGGGCAGCAGCGGGGAGGAGTTGGTGCCCCCGTCCTCCGCCTCCACCACCGCACCGGCCAGCAGCAGTCCGCCCCAGGCGTAGACGACGGCCGAGGCGGCACCGCAGAGGGCGGCCACCGCCCCGAGCAGGGAGCCGGTACGGCCGCCCGGGTGCCGGGAGCGGGCGAGGGCCCCGATTCCGTACCCGGTGAGGCCGAAGGCGAGGCCCGCGCAGACGGGCGGCAGCAGCAGCAGAAAGAGGATCATCGGCACGGCGGCCGCCGGGCGGGCAGCCGGGGCCGGGACGCCGGGCGGAGTGCGGTGGTCCGAGGCGGTCGCGGCCTCGGCCGGGGCCGGTGGCGGACCATCGCACCCGCCGGTGGCGGAGCCCATCGTTCCGGTAATGGGGGTGTCACAGACGGGCTCTGACTCGGTGGACGGGTTCGGGGCGGCGCGGCGTGATCACCGTGGTGCGCAGGCTCTCCTCGGCCGCGACCGTCAGGCAGGCCGCGATCAGCACCACGTTCTTGATGATGTACTGCGCCTCCAGGGTGGGCAGTTGGCCGTTCCACATCTCGTCGGGAAGGATCAGCAGGGCCGCGAAGACCCCGGCCATGTGCAGGAAGAAGGCCGCGAGCACCAGCCGCAGAAGGATTCCGGTGATCAGCCCGAGGCCGATCGTGGTCTCGAAGAGTGCCAGCAGGGGGCGGGTAGCCCCGGACGGCACCAGGCCGAAGGCCAGGACGTCCATCGTCCGGGTCGCGATGTCCTCCGCCGGACTGGCGTCCGGGGCGAACTTCATGACACCGAAACCGACGAAGACGAGTCCGACGGAAACTCTGAGGATGGTGGTGCTGTGTCGCCGGTAGCGGCACAGTGCGGCATCGAGGATGCCCGTCAACGTGTCACTCCTTGTGGGGGGATGATGAAACTGTGGGGGATGTTTCATCTATGAGCACGTTATATGGCGAACTGTGGAGCCGTAAAGGTCTGGACCATTATTCTCGGGTGATGCCCGGACGTCGAACCGGACGTCTGCGCGCGGGAGTTGGGGGTCGGATGTCCGGCTCCGGCGCGCGGCGGCGGGGCGCCCCCCCCCCCCCGGCCCCCGCGCCCCCCCCCGGGGGGGGGGGGGCCGGCCGGGGGGGGGGGGGGGGGGGGCGCGCCGCGCCCGCCGCGCGGCCCAGGGGCCCGAACACAGGG
>NZ_JBIWGU010000016.1:85086-166058 GCF_044763775.1 Streptomyces sp. NPDC094448
CTGGCCCCGCGCGCCCTCCGGGGGGTTGGGGGGGGGTGGTTGGGGGGGGGGGGGGGGCCCGGCCGGGGGCCGGGGCCGGGCCCCCCCCCCCGGCCCCCCCCCCCCCCCCGGGGGGGCGGGCCCCGCCCGGCCGGTGCCGGGCGCCGGGGAGCCGGACGCGGCCGGATCAGCGTCCCTGGAGCGACTTCACGTTGTTGCCGAAGGTCCAGTTGCGCGAGCCGTCCCAGTTGATGGACCAGGTCATCAGGCCCTTGAGGGCGCCGCTGTAGCTGTTCCACGCCTGGGCGACCAGCGGCGGGGGCATATAGCCGCCGCCCGCGCCCGCCTGGGCCGGCAGGCCGGGCACCTGCTTGTCGTACGGGACCCGGATCGTGGTGCCCTGGATCACCAGGCCCTGGTTGAGGCAGTCGGTCTGGGCGCGGAACCCGGCGACCGTACCGGCCTGGTAGGAGTCGCCGGAGCAGCCGTAGAACGACCCGTTGTAGTACTGCATGTTGAGCCACCACAGGCGGCCGTTGTCCGCGTACTTCTTGATGATGGGCAGATACGCGCCCCAGATGGAGCCGTAGATCACGCTGCCGCCGGTCACATACGCGGTCTCGGGGGCCATCGTCAGGCCGAAGTTCGACGGCATCCGGGCCAGCACGCCGTCGATGATGCGGATGAGGTTGGACTGGGAGGCCGAGAGCTGGTTGATATTGCCGCTGCCGACCAGACCGGTCTCGATGTCGATGTCGATACCGTCGAAGTTGTACCGCTGGAGGATCGGTACGACGGTGGCGACGAACCGGTCCGCGACCGCCGTCGAGCTGAGGTCGATGCCCGCGGTCGCGCCGCCGATGGAGAGCAGGATGGTCAGCCCGTTCGCCTTGGCCGCGCACATCTCGGCCGGGGTGGCGACCTTCACCGTCCGGTCCATGCCGTCCTCCCACAGCACGGTCCCGTCCGAGAGGATCACGGGGAAGGCGGCGTTGATGACGTTGTAGCCGCTGGCGGTGATCCGGGAGTCGGTGATGGGGATCCAGCCGAGGGGCGGGTGGACGCCGTTGGAGGCGCCGTCCCAGTTCTCCCAGTAGCCGTGGAGGACCTTGCCCGCGGGCTTGGACTTCACGGCACACGTCTCGGCCGCGGCGCGCGGTGGTGCCGCGGCGGGGTCGGCGACGGGCCGGTCCGCGGCCCGGTCGGCGAGCTGCGAGGAGAGTTCGAGCGGTGCGGCGGGTGGTGCGGCGGCCTGCCCTGGGGAGGCGGAGGCCAGGAACAGCGGGACGGCGAGGGCCGCGGCGAGGCCTGCCCCGAGAAGCCGGGATCTACGTGCTGCCATGCGTGTTCCCTTCCTGTCTTCACAGGCTCCCGGTGGTCGCCGGCCCGGGGGCCGGCCGGCCGGAGGCGGGACGCGCGGGCGGGGAAGTGGGGGGACACCGGTGGGACACGCTCACCTCCTGGGACTGTGGGGGGCCTGGAGACGTACGTGGGGGTGATGCGCCACAACGTAAGTTGGTCCAGACCATCCGTCAAGAGGTCTGGACCAAAAGGGAGTTGACGGAGTCGGCGAGCGGGCCCCGTGCCCGCGCTCCGGGGTTACGGCAGATGGTGGAATTTCACCTCGGGGTCGGCCGGCCCGGGGCCCGCCAGCAGCGGCTGCGGCTTCCTCTTCAGATGAAGGTCGAAGAAGGCCGCGGCATAGGTGCGCACCACCGCCACGGCACGTCCGGCGGGCAGCGGCGCCCGCGGCAGCCCGAAATGATCTTCGATCAGCGGGAAGTCCGCGAACGCGCCGTGATCGGTACCTGCCACGGTCAGCCAGCGCTTCCAGCCGTCCAGCGTCGGCCACATCCGGTCCCATGAGGTGTCGATCCCACCGGGCCGGTGCACGTGGTCGTCGGTGCCCAACATCATGAACGGACGGCCGTCCAGCCCGGTGGGCGGCAGATCGTCCCAGAACGCCCCGTCCATATTGATCCCGGCCAGCACCCGGCGGTCGTGCACCATCGCGGTGGCCGCCGAGGCCCCGCCGATGGAGTGCCCGGCCATGCCGATCCGCTTGCGGTCGATCATCCCGGAGTGCCTCCACACCGGATGGCGGCCGGTGATCCGGTCGAGGACATAGGACACGTCCTTCGCCCGGGTCGCGGTGACCACCGAGTCGGGCACCCCGTCCACATCGAGTGCCGTACAGGCCTTGCAGGTCAGCAGGCGCCCGCCGGGGACGGAGAGCCCGAACGACTCGTAGGCGTGGTCGACGGAGACGGTCACATAGCCGCGGCTCGCCAGATCCTCCGCGAGCGCGGTCATCGTGTACCGGGGGACGCTGAACCCGGGGGAGACGACCACCAGCGGGAAGCGCCCCCGGGCGGGCCGGGCGCCCGGCCTGCTGTGGGTCCGGGTGGCGGCCAGCAGCTCCGCGGGCACCGCCGTATCGAAACCGATCCCCTTGAGCAGGGCGCGGGCCTCGTCCACGGTGCCGTACGCCGTGGTCCGGGCGCCGGGCGGGCCCGGCCGGGCCGCCGGATAGTGGACGGTCGCCATCAGCTCCCGGGCATCGGCGCCGGGCTCCCAGGGGTCCTTCCGCGAACGGTCGACGAGATGGTGGACGGAGCTGCCGACGGCGTACTGCCCGGTCGGCCGCGGCAGTTCGAGCGCGCTGGACCGGGGAGTGCCGGCGGCCGCCCCGGGGCCGGCCGGGGCCTCCGGCAAGGCTTGGGCCGGGGCCGTCACGGCGACGGGCAGGGCCAGGGCGCAGGCGAGGACGGCGATCACGGCCGTCCGGGTCGCTGAGATCATGCGAACGACCGTAGGGCGGTGCGGGGCACCCGGCGTCACCCTTCAGGAGGTGATCCGGACCCCCGGCCTCAGCCGCAAGGCGGGGAATGCGGTGCATCCGGCCGAAGGCCGCGCGTTTCGCGCCACCCGGGCGCCGCGGCCCGGACTCACCGGGACCGCGGACTCACCGGGACCGGTGACTCACCGGGACCGCGGACGGGCCTCCGGGGAGGGGCGGGACCAGCGGCCGCTCCTCCCCGGGGACGGCCCTACGGCTTGCGGGCCACTCCGCAGTAGGCGTCGACCGACTCGGCCGCCGCACCCTCCGCCGGGCGCCAGTCGGTCACCCGCACCACGCCCGGGTCCACCAGCTCCAGACCGTCGAAGAAGGCGGTGATCTCGGCGACGCTGCGCACGTAGTAGGGGACGGCGCCGCTCTTGTTGTACGCCTCCGACGCGGCGACCATCCCCGGACTGGTCGCCGTCGAGTCGCTGATCACCAGATGGCTGCCCGACGGCAGTCCCGCCATCAGCCCGGCCACCAGTTCCCTGGCCCGCCCGTGGTCGCCGACGTGCCCGAGCACATTGAGCAGCATCAGCGCCACCGGCCGGGACAGGTCGAGGGTCTCACCGGCCTGGTCGAGGATCCGGGCCGGGTTGTAGAGGTCGGCGTCGATGTACGAGGTACGGCCCTCGGGCGTGCTGGTGAGCAGCGCCCGGGCGTGGGCGAGCACCAGCGGGTCGTTGTCGACGTAGACGATCCGGGCGTCCGGAGCGGTGCGCTGGGCGACCTCGTGGGTGTTGTCCGCGGTCGGCAGACCGGTGCCGATGTCGAGGAAGTCACGGATGCCCTGCTCGGCCGCGAGATAGCGCACCGCGCGCCCCAGGAAGAGCCGGCTGGTGCGGGCCACGTCCACCAGCCCCGGGAAGATCTCCTTGATCTCGTCGCCGATCTCCCGGTCGACCTCGTAGTTGTCCTTGCCGCCCACGAAGTAGTTCCAGAAGCGCGCCGAATGCGGCTTGCCCGTGTCGATCCGCGAGCGGATGTCGTCGGCGGACGCGGGCCGGGGATCGGATTCGGACATCAGAGCGCCTCCTCGGGCTGGCCAAAACCTTTGCTTGATCAGTGAATCATGAACGTGATCATCAGGGGAGACCGTGGAGCGCCCGAGGTGGAACGGGCGGCGGACCGCGGCGGGCCTCCGCGCCGCACCGGGAGGCACCACCGGGTTCCGGCCGGTTCGGGCCGGTGCGGCCGGCGTCATAAGGGCCTCTGTCGAGCAGGGCTCCCGTACGAGATATCTTGATGTCAAGCAATGTTGCAGACGTGGAGTGGAGCGGAGCACCCGGTGACTGACTCGACCATCATCTACACGCACACCGACGAGGCCCCGGCCTTGGCGACGTATTCCTTCCTGCCCGTGATCGAGGCGTACGCCTCGACCGCCGGAGTCGCCGTCGAGAGTCGTGATATCTCGCTGGCCGGGCGGATCATCGCCTCCTTCCCGGAGCACCTGGAGGAGGGGCAGCGTATCGACGACGCCCTCGCGGAGCTGGGCGAGCTGGCGAAGACCCCCGGCGCCAACATCATCAAGCTGCCGAACGTCTCGGCGTCCATCCCGCAGCTCAAGGCCGCGATCGCCGAGCTCCAGGGCCAGGGCTACGCGCTGCCGGGCTACCCGGACGACCCGAAGACCGACGAGGAGCGCGAGGTCCGCGCCCGCTACGACAAGATCAAGGGCAGCGCCGTCAACCCCGTGCTGCGCGAGGGCAACTCCGACCGCCGCGCCCCGGCGTCCGTGAAGAACTACGCCAAGGCCCACCCGCACCGGATGGGCGCCTGGTCCACGGACTCGAAGACCAACGTCGCCCATATGACCGCCGACGACTTCCGCTCCACCGAGCGGTCCGCCGTCGTCGCGGACGCCGGTGACCTGCGGATCGAGCTGGTCGCCGAGGACGGCACCACCACCGTGCTGCGCGAGGCCGTCCCCGTGCTCGCCGGCGAGATCGTCGACGCCTCCGTGATGCGCGTCGCCGCGCTGCGGGAGTTCCTGGCGGCCCAGGTCGCCCGCGCCAAGGCCGAGGGCGTGCTGTTCTCCCTCCACCTCAAGGCCACGATGATGAAGGTCTCCGACCCCATCGTCTTCGGCCACGCGGTCCGCGCCTTCTTCCCGAAGACCTTCGCCGAGCACGGCGCCGCGCTCGCCGCCGCCGGCCTCAGCCCCAACGACGGCCTCGGGGGCATCCTCAAGGGTCTGGAGACCCTGCCCGGCGGTGACGCGATCAAGGCGTCCTTCGACGCCGAGCTGGCCGAGGGCCCCGCCCTGGCGATGGTCGACTCCGACCGCGGCATCACCAACCTGCACGTGCCCAGCGATGTCATCGTCGACGCCTCCATGCCCGCGATGATCCGTACCTCCGGCCATATGTGGGGCCCCGACGGCCGCGAGGCCGACACCCTCGCCGTCCTCCCGGACAGCAGCTACGCCGGTATCTACCAGGTCGCCATCGAGGACTGCCGCGCCCACGGCGCCTACGACCCGGCCACCATGGGCTCCGTGCCGAACGTCGGTCTGATGGCCCAGAAGGCCGAGGAGTACGGCAGCCACGACAAGACCTTCGAAATCGCCGCCGCGGGCACCGTCCGCGTGGTCGACGCCTCCGGCACCGCCGTGCTGGAGCAGCAGGTTGCCCCCGGCGACATCTTCCGCATGTGCCAGACCAAGGACCTGCCGGTCCAGGACTGGGTGAAGCTCGCCGTCAGCCGCGCCCGCGCCACCGGCGACCCGGCCGTCTTCTGGCTGGACGAGACCCGCGCCCACGACGCGCAGCTCATCGAGAAGGTCAAGGCGTACCTCCCGGAGCACGACACCGACGGCCTCGTCATCGAGATCAAGGCCCCGGTCGACGCCATCCGCTTCTCCCTGGAGCGGATCCGCCGCGGCGAGAACACCATCTCCGTCACCGGCAACGTCCTGCGCGACTACCTGACGGACCTGTTCCCGATCCTGGAGCTGGGCACCAGCGCCAAGATGCTCTCCGTGGTCCCGCTGATGGCGGGCGGCGGCCTGTTCGAGACCGGCGCCGGCGGCTCCGCGCCCAAGCACGTCCAGCAGCTCGTCAAGGAGAACTACCTCCGCTGGGACAGCCTGGGCGAGTTCCTCGCGCTGGCCGTCAGCTTCGAGCACCTGGCGGCCACCACGGGCAACGCCCGCGCCAAGGTGCTGGGCGAGACCCTCGACCGCGCCACCGGCACCTTCCTCAACGAGGACAAGTCGCCGACCCGCCGCCTCGGCGGAATCGACAACCGCGGCAGCCACTTCTACCTGGCCCTCTACTGGGCCCAGGAGCTGGCCGCGCAGACCGACGACGTCCGGCTGGCCGAGGCGTTCGCGGCGCTCGCCAAGACGCTGACCGAGCAGGAGGAGGCCATCGTTGCCGAGCTGATCGCGGTCCAGGGCACGGCGGTCGACATCGGCGGCTACTACCAGCCCGACCCGGCGAAGGCCGCGGCCGTGATGCGCCCGTCCGCCACGTTCAACCAGGCGATCGCCTCCCTGGGCTGATCCCGCAGGCCCGGCCCGCAGGCCCGGCCCGCAGGCCCGGCCCGGTACCCCCTCCGCCCCGTCCGGCACCTCCGCCGGGCGGGGCGGAGCCCGTGGTACGGCACCCCGCGTCCGTACCGGCCCGGGAGCCGGGGGCGCCGGGCCCGCTCAGCCGGCGGCCGAGGGCATCGGCGAAGGCGTCACGGGCGGCGGGACCGGGTACGGGGGAGGACGTTCCGCCTGGTCTGCGGGGGTGAGCTGGTGTCACCCCGGCAGGCTGGGCGGAACCCCAGAAAACTGGGATGGGAACGCCCGAAGTGCGCACCTACTTTGGTATCCGTGCGGGCGGCCCCTTCCGGCAGCTGACGGACCGCCCCCGGGCGGGCCCGCGCATCACGGGGGGCATGTCCGCCCCGGCCGTACCGCAGGGGTCCCGGAGAATCGGGAGACTCCGGGACCCGCGGTACGGCCCGGGGCGTCCGGCCCTACGGACTGCCTCCCCCGGCTCCGCCGGAGGTTCCGCGTCCATCGCTGTCGCTGTCGCCGCCGGTCCGGTTCCGGCGGGACCGGTGCCGTGACTGCCACCACGCACCCATGGCCACCGACGCCAGCGCCAGCGCCATCGTCACCACCGGCCAGTGGGAGTGTTCGATCCGTACCCCCACCACCAGCACGATCACCGTCAGCACCGCCGGCAGCAGCATCGACACCACGGCCTTGGCGTACGCGGCGGTCAGCCCGGGTGCCGTCCGGCCGGCGTGGCGCGGGGCCGGTTCGCTGAAGTAGAACAGCGCGGCACGGTCCGCGAGCCGCCCCGTCGCCCAGTGGTAGCTGAGCGCCATATACGGCAGCCACACCAGCGGTGCCACCAGACCCACGGCGAACACCGCCGTCACCAGCAGGACCTTCGCCACCGCCACGGCCGTGGCGCGCAGCCTGCCGCGGTCCGGTCTCCGGGACCCGGGTGGGGAGACCAGCCCCAGGAGCCTGGCCATCCGGACGGTGACGGCCCGCAGCGCCGCGGGCCGCAGCAGCGCCCGGCGCGGAACCGTACGCTCCGCAAGGTCCCGGTCCAGGGAGACCAGGGCCCTCCGCGCGGCGCCGGTGTCCGGATGCACCCCCATCAGCACCAGCAGTTCGGCCGCCCGCTCGGGCGAGGTCGGGTCACGGCCGTCGAGCCCGGCGAGTTCGAGGACGGTACGGGCCTGATTGAGCAGCGCCGCGCAGAACGCCACCGGCACCAGCAGCAGAAACGGCCCGCCGACGAAGGCGCCCTCCGCGACCGTGTTCCGCCGCCCCCGGGCCACGACCAGGGCCCGCAGCTCCGCGGGCCCGGCATCCGGATGCTGCTCCCGCACCCGGGCCACCGCCCGGTCCGCCGCGGGCCCCATATGGCGCAGCGCGAACCAGGCGAGGTGCTCGGGCAGATGCTCCGGATCGGCGAGTCCGGCGCGCAGCAGGGAACGCGGCAGCCCCGGTCCGGGCCCGGCACCGGTCCGCGGCTCAGCCATCGGGCACCTCGCCGCGGCCCCCGGCGGCCCGCGGGTCCGCTGCGGTCATGGGGCCTCCGGTCCGTCCGCCGCGAGGAGAGTGGGGGTGCGGGTCCCAGTCAACGACGGACGGGTACGGGACGCATCCCGAACACGCCGCGGGGCCGCCCGGACGGGCCGGGCGGCCCCGCGCCCCGGTACGTCAGTGGCCACCGCCCGAGGTGACGTCGAGCCGCTTGGTGAAGGCGCCGCCGCCGTCCACCGACTCGTACACCCCGTCCTGTGTCGCCACGACCAGCCTCCGGGCGTCGACCGCGGTGAGTGCCTGCGGCCCGCCGCCGGGCGCGGTGCCGGTCGGCCGCCAGGTCTTCCCGCCGTCGGCGCTGACACTGACCTTCCCGGCCGGGTCGACGCCGTACAGCGACTTCTCGTCGGCCCAGTCGAGGAAGGCCATCACGGTTCCGCTCCCGGCCGTGAACGTCTTCCCGCCGTCGGTGCTGCGGGAGATCCCGGATTCGGTGGTGGCCAGCACAGTGCCGGGGTCGGCCGGGCTGACGGCGATATCGAGCGCCTTCAGAGGGCTCCGCTTCTCCCAGTCGGTGCCGTCCTTGCTGACCCGCAGCAGACCGTTGGTGCTGTCGTAGCCGTAGATGGTGTCGTGGGCGTGGTCGAGGGAGTGGAAGTCGACCTCGCCGGTCAGAGAGCGGTCCCGCCAGCTGCGGCCGGTGTCCGTGCTTTCGATCAGTCCGAGGTTGGCGGGGGCGTCCCGGCCGGGCGCGGGGTGGCCGCTGGCGAGGAAGGTGCCGCCCTTGCCGAGGGCGAAGCCCATGAAGTCGTCCTTGCGGTCGCCGACGAGCAGGGGGCGGCCCCCGGCGCCGGGCGTGTAGATGCCGTTGTGGGTGGCGACGTACAGCTTGCCGTCGCCGGGGTGCACCTCGACCCCGTGGATATGGCTGATGGCGGACGGGCCCTGCCCGTCCTTGCCCTGCCCGTCCGCACCGGAACAGGCGGTGAGGGTGAGCGCGAGGACGGCGCCGACGGCGGACAGGGCGGCGGTGTGCTTGTTCATGGGGTCCTGATCTGGGAGTGAGGGGGGAGAGGAGAGGCGGGCGGGCCGGGTGCCGGGCCCGGCGGCCCGGCACCCGGCCTGTCTCAGAGCCGCTTCAGGATCTTCGTGAAGGCGTCGATCTCGGCCTGCTGGGCCCGGATCACCTCACCGGCCAGTGCCTTCGCCGTCGCGTTGCGGCCGTTCTTCCGCTCGTCCTCGGCCATGGTGATCGCACCCTTGTGGTGCTCGATCATGAGCTGGGCGAACTTCCGGTCGAAGTCCGTGCCCTTCGCCGCCTTGAGGGCGGCCATCTCGGCCTCCGACATCATTCCGGCCATTCCGGTCGAATCGCCGGATGATCCGGAGCCGTGGTCCATTCCCGGCATGGAGCCGCCCGACTCGGGTTTGCCCCAGGCCTTGAGCCAGGACTTCATCGTGCGGATCTCGGGGTCCTGGGCGCCGGAGATCACCCGGGCGAGCTTGATGATCTCGGTGTCCTGTG
The DNA here is from genome assembly GCF_044763775.1 of Streptomyces sp. NPDC094448. Lineage (NCBI taxonomy): Bacteria > Bacillati > Actinomycetota > Actinomycetes > Kitasatosporales > Streptomycetaceae > Streptomyces > Streptomyces sp. NPDC094448. The sequence goes on from NZ_JBIWGU010000016.1 coordinate 94,435, forward strand.
CCCGGCCGTCGGCCAGCGCGGACATCTCCAGCGCCTGCTGGTGGTGGGGGATCATCGCCTGGGCGAACGTCACGTCGGTGTCGTTGAAGGCGCCGGGCGCCGGGCCGGCGCCGCCGGCCGGGGCGGCGGACGCCGAAGCGGAGTCCTTCGCGCCGTGGTCCATGCCGCTCATATCGTCGTCCTTGCCGCAGGCGGCGAGGAGCAGGCCCGCCGCGAGGACGGCGGAGACGGCGGCGGTACGGCGGACGGCCCGGCGCCGCGGACGGCCGCCCGGGCCGGACGCGGAACCGGCCCCGGACGGGGCGGGGGTACGGGTGTGGTCGAAGCCCTGCATGTCACAACCTCGTGCTGTCTGTTCGATGCTGCGGTGGTGTCCGTACGGGCCGTGGGGGCTCCGCACGCGGCGTCTGCGGGCACGGCGAAGCGGCCCGCGGCGGGGACGGCCTAAAGACGCAGGATCGACAGGGAGGCGAGATCGGGGGCGCGCGGCGGCGGGCCGCGGCGGGGTGCGACGAGGAGGCCGCGCAGCCTCACCGGCCGTTCGGTACGGCGGCCGAGGGCCGCCCGCAGGAGCGCGGCGAGCAGCACGCCGCCCAGAACGGCGACGCAGAGGGCGAGCATGTCCATCGACATGCCCGGGTCGGGTTCGGTGGAGCCGCCGTGGCCGCTGTGCGGCCGGTCGGGCGCGGCGGCCCGGTCCGGCTCCGCGACGGAGGGACCGTGGACCGGGGCCGCCACGGCGGCCGTTGCGTCCGCCCGGGACGTAGCCGAGCCGCTGTCCGGATGGCCCACTGTGTGCATGGCGAACACGCCCAGCGCGAGCACGACCAGCAGCAGATGCCCCCAGGCACCCGCAGCCCTGATCGCCCTGCCCGCACTCACCACGTCCACCTCCGGCCCCGACGATACCGAAGGCCGTCCCCGACTGCCGCCGCCCCCCACTTTCTACTAAGCTTCTTCGCATTGCCGGTGGAAGGGTGGAGGAGAGGACGATGGGCGTACGGGCCTGGGCGCCACGGCAGTGGCTGGTTGCGGCGGTGGTCGCGGTGATCGCCGCGGCCGTCGTCGGGGTGCCGACCGGTGTCGTCCCCTCCCCGCTGTACGCGCGGATGACGCCGGTGCTCTGGTGGAACTACCCGGTGTGGATCGTGAGTTCCGTCCTGATGGGCCTGCTGGCCGCCACCTACGCCGCCGGGCCGGGCCGGGCCCGGAAGGGCGCCGGGGCGCGGGAGGGCGCCGGGGCGCGGGAGGCGTCCGGTGCGGATCCCGCCCGGACCGGGCCGCGGGGCGCCCGCGCGATCGCGGCGGGCGCGCTGTCGGTGTTCGCCGTCGGCTGCCCGGTCTGCAACCAACTGGTCGTCCTGGCGCTCGGGACGAGCGGCGCGATGTCCTACTGGGCCCCGGCGCAGCCGGTGCTGGCGGTCGCCTCGGTCGCCCTGCTCGCGCATGCGCTGGTCGGACGGCTGCGCACCGCGGACGCCTGCCCGGTGCCCGCCGGTCCCGCGCCCGCCCCGCCCCCGGCCGCGGATGCCGCGGACGGCACCGCGGACGGCGGGACGGACACCCCGGGGGCCGCCGGTACGACGACTACGATGAGCAGCCACTGAGGACGGGGACGGGGGCGTCGGTGCCGCCGGCGAGAGGAGCGGGCGTGCGACAGTTGGGTGATCTGGAGGCGGAGATCATGGACCGCCTCTGGAACTGGGGTCGTCCGGCCACCGCCCGCGAGGTGCGCGACGATCTCAACCGCAAGCGGCCCATCGCGTACAGCACCGTCAAGACGGTCGCCGACATCCTCTTCACCAAGGGCATGCTGGAGCGCGAGAAGGAGGGCCGGGCCTGGGTCTACCGGGCCACCTGTACCCGCCAGCAGTACACGGCCGCCCGGATGCAGGACGCGCTGGACGGCAATCCCGACCCGGCCGGTGTGCTGCTGAGCTTCGTGGAACAGATCTCCGCCGACGAGGTGCAGGCGCTGCGCTCCGCGCTGCGCGCCGCCAAACGGCGGAGCGGTTCGTGACGACGGGCCTCGCCCTGGCGGCGTACGCCGTCCTGGTCGGCGCCGTCCTGCCCTACGCGCTCTCCGGCGCCCGCTGGACCCATCGCGCCCCCACCGCGGCCGTGCTGGCCTGGCAGGGGCTGAGCCTCACCTTCGTCGTCGCCGTGGCCCTCGCCGTCTACCATCTCGTCCTCGCCGAACAGCACGTCCACGAGGGAATCGCCGGGCTGCTCGGCACCTGCGGGCCGGCCGCCGGCGCGCCGCCCGGTGCCGTCCCGGCCGGTGCCGCGGACATCGGGCTGCTGCTGGCGCCCGCCGCGATCGTGCTGCTGCCGCTCGGCTGGCTGGCCGCCACCTCCTGGCAGGCCCGGCGCGAACGGCAGCGCCACGCCGGACTGCTCGCCGTGATCGGCGCCGAGGCGGCGGACCACGGGGCGACGGTCGTCGAGCACGACGCGCCCGCGGTCTACTGTCTGCCCGGACGCGAACGCCGCGTCGTCGTCACCCGGGGCGCGCTGGACCTCCTGACCGAGGAGCAGCTGCGCGCCGTACTCGCCCATGAGCAGGCCCATCTCCGGGGCCGCCACCATCTGCCGCAGATCGCGGCGAAGGCCTTCGCGCGGGCCTTTCCCGGGCTCCCGCTGGCCCGCCTGGCACAGGAACAGACCGCGCTGCTGCTGGAGATGATCGCGGACGACCGGGCGCTGCGCTCCCACTCCCGCGATGCCCTGGCGACCGCCATGTGCGAGGTCGCGGCGGGCCGCGCGCCGCGTTCCGCGCTGGGCGCCGGAGGCACCGGCGCCCTGATCCGGCTGCGCCGCATCCTCACCCCGGAGGCCCGCCCGCGCCGGGTGACCCGGGCCGGGGTCCTCCTCGCCTCCGCGGCGGCCCCGCTCCTGCCGCTGCTGGTGGCCTGCTGACGGCGGCGGGGGATCCCCGCCGGGCCCTTGTGTCCACGCCGGGTGAGCGGCGGCCCGCTGCGGCGCGGTCCCGACGGTCCCCGGTCCGGGAGCCCTCCCGCTTCCTGTTGGCCGGGCACGGGGCAGTGCGGCCCGGGAGGGCTCCCGGTGGCGAGGTGCCATCGCGAGCATATCGTTAATCCGCTTAGTGCTATAGCTGAGGGGGTGGCCGCGGAGGCGTATCACCACATCTCCACATCGTGCGCGGTCATCGCGCCACAACGGCGGCCGAGTCGTGCGGCGCCGGGCCGGGAAACCGCGGCCCGCGGTTTCAGTGGGCCGCGACGACCGCCCAGACCACCGAACCCGGGCCGTGGTCCCGGCGCCGCATCCCCCAGTCCTTCGACAGGCACTCCACCAACTGGAGCCCCCGCCCGCACTCTTCCTCCGGGGACGGCCGGCGGGACCTGATCAGGGAGTGCGATCCACCCCGGTCCTCCACCTCTATGCGGACCGCGCCCTCCTCCAGCCGGACCCGGCACCGGAACTGGATTCCGGCGGAGTGCCGGACGGCGTTGGTCGCCAACTCGCTGATCAGCAAGGTCACGGAGTGCCGCACATCGTCGCAGTGGACCCGGCTGTCGAGGTACGTCTCGGTGAGCCGCCGGGCGATGGAGACCGAGCGGTGATCCGCCGGGAGGTCGAACAAACACGTACGGACGGTGCTGTCGTCCGGCTGCTGCCGGGGAGGGAGGTCGGCGGCGATCGTCACGGGCAGTCCTATCGGTGGGGGCACGCCCGGCCCGAGCGGTGACCGGAAGGGACGGGCGGGCGCCGGTTGCCGTGGCGCGGTGCCTTCGCGCGCACTCGCGAAGGGGTCAGAGGGACCGCCGGGTGCCGGGCCCCGGTTGTGGTCGAGAACCGGGGCGTCGCCGCGCCTCGTGCACAGCGGCCGGTCTGCCGCGTGAGCCGAGTCACTGCGCCAACTATGTACCGGGTCAGGAAAGTTGGCAAGAACACTCTGCACGGTGCACTGTCGTGTGTGTGTCCTGTGCAGGCTCCTGGACGCATGGCACACTGCTGTGGATGATCCGGTGTTCGAAAGGGGCCCCGTACCGTGAGTGAGCCGAGATCAGCGCCCACGGTTCTGCAGATGGTCCTGGGCAGGCGTCTGCTGCAACTGCGCCAGGCCGCGGGCCTGTCGGCGCAGGACGTGGGCAAACGGCTGCGTCAGTCCCACACCACCATCACCCGCATGGAGCGGGCCGAGGTCACCTTGAAGTGGCTGACCGTGAAGGCGCTGCTGGAGATGTACGGCGTCGGGGAGGACGAGACGGCGGAGTTCCTGGAGCTGACGGATCAGGCCAATGTCTCCGGCTGGTGGCAGGGTTACCGCGATGTGCTGCCCAACTGGTTCGGTGTCCACGTCAGTCTGGAGAGCGGCGCGACACAGGTCCGCTCGTACGAACCCCATGTGGTGCCGGGCCTGCTCCAGACCCCGGAGTACGCGCGGTGCGTCCTGAGCCTCGGACTGCCCCGGGTCACCACCGAGGTGGTGGAGCGCCAGATCGCCCTCCGCCGGGAGAGGCAGACGCTCCTGACCAGAGCGGAACCCGAACCGCCGCATTTCTGGGCCGTGGTCGACGAAACGGTTCTGCGCCGTCCGGTCGGACCGCCGGACGTCATGCGCGGCCAGGTCGAGCATCTGCTCGCGGTGGCCCATCTGCCCTCCGTGACCTTCCAGATCGCCCCCTTCCGGGCCGGACTGCACCCCGGGGGCTTCGGCCCTTTCTCGGTCTTCAGGTTCGAGATTCCCGAACTGCCGGACGTCGTCGGCATCGACAGCCTCAGCCGCGCGACGTACAGCGAGGACCCCGCCGAGGTCGCCCTCTACCGGGAGGCCCTCGACCAGATGAGCACGTACGCACTGTCGAGAAAGGACACGCTGCGCCTCCTCGACGTCATTCGCAAGGAGCTTGACCCATGAGCCACGTCAGCCACGCGGACCTCACGCTGGGAACCTCAGCGTGGACCAAGCCCTGGAGCGGCAGCAACGGGGGCAACTGCGTCGAGGTGAAGCAGCTGGGGAACGGATATGTGGCGGTACGGCAGTCCCAGGACCCCGACGGACCGGCACTGATCTTCACCGCGCAGGACATCGCCGAGGTGGTACGCGGCGCGAAGGCCGGCGAGGCGGACTTCCTGCTCTCCTGAGCCGGCCCGGGCCGAGGCCCGGCCCCGGGCCCGTACGGATGCGCGGCGTACGGCCCGGGGCACCGGGCGACGGCGCGCCGCCACGGGCCCGGTGTGCCGTATGCGGCTTCGCGGACACGGGATCCACCGGCACCGCGGCACCGGCACGAACCGGGTGCGAGCGGTTCCGGAAGCAGTACGGGTACCGGTACGGAACGACCGGTACCGGAACACCAGCACGGGTACGGAACGACCAGCGGAGGACACCTTCATGACCGACCCCGGGGACGACTACACCGCCATCGACACGGCGAAGGCCCATTCGGCCCGGATCTACGACTACATCCTGGGCGGCAAGGACCACTATCCCGTGGACGCCGCCGCGGCCGAGCAGGTACTGAAGGTCCTTCCGGGGGCCCGTCAGGCGGCCCACGCCAACCGGGGCTTCATGCGCCGCGCCGCCCGGCTGCTGGCCCGCAGGGGACTGCGCCAGTTCCTCGACATCGGTACGGGCATCCCGACCCGGCCCAATCTGCACCAGGTCGTCCAGGAGGTGGTCCCCGACGCGCGGATCGCCTACGTGGACTACGATCCGGTCGTGCTGCGCCATGCGGAGGCCCTGCTGCGCGGTACACCCGCCGGGCGCACCGAATACCTCCAGGCCGATGTCCGGGAGCCGGAGAAGATACTGGCCGGGGCGCGCGAGGTGCTCGACTTCGACGAGCCCGTGGTGGTGTCGACGATCGCCCTGCTCCACTTCGTCGGCGACGACGCCGATCCCCGCGGCCTGCTGGAGACGCTGCTGGAGCCGCTGGCCCCGGGCAGTGCCCTGATGCTCTCGCACGGTACGGCGGATTTCGACCCCGCCACCATGGCGGGCATCGTGGAGATCTACCGCGCCAACGGGGTGCTGCTGCGGATGCGGTCGCACGCCGAGATCGGTGAACTGGTCGCGGGGCTCGACCTGCTGGAGCCGGGCCTGGTGCCGCTGGAGAAGTGGCCGCACGAGCCCGAGGAAGAGGCCCTCGACACGGCGGGTACCCCGGTCTACACCTGCGTGGGGTTCAAACGCTGACCCCGGAGCGCGCCGCGGCCCGCCGCCGCGGCGCGCCTTCCGGTCCGTGCCCGGCCCGTGGTGCTCCGACCGCTGCTGTCCCGGCGCGCCCCGCGGCCCGGGACCGCTGCCGCTTCGCCGTCTACGCCCGGCTGCCGAGCACCCAGTCGAAGGCCGCCCGCGCGGTGAACTCCTGCCGGCCGCCCGCGTACAGCAGATCCGCCGCCGCGAACGCCGGGTCGTCCGCGGTCGCCGCCACGTACGGGATCGCGATGCACCGCATCCCGGCGGCGCGGGCAGCGGCGGCCCCGGGCGGCGCGTCCTCCAGCACCACGCAGTCGCCGGGGACCGCCCCCAACCGCCGTGCCGCCTCCAGGAACACATCCGGTGCCGGCTTGCCCCGCGGGACCTCGTCCGCCGAGACGACCGTCGGGAAGAACACGTCGAGTCCGGTGCCGGAGAGCACCGCCGCGATGCTCTCCGGCGACGACCCCGAGGCCACGGCCATCGGCACCCCCCGCTCCCGCAGCAGCTCCACGAACTCCCGCATCTGCGGGAAGACCGCCGTCGACGCCCGGGCCAGCTCCAGATAGTGCCGGTTCTTGCCCGCGAGCAGTTCGTCGAGGGATGCGGAAAGCCCGTGCTCCTCGCGTAGCGCCGCCAGGGTGTCGCGGGTGCTGATGCCGATGAAATCGGTGTGCCGCTCCCAGTCGAAGTCCGTGACGCCGTACTCGGCGAGCAGCCGCCGTCCCGCCTCGTAGTAGTTGGGCTCGCTGTCCACCAGCGTGCCGTCCAGGTCGAAGATCACCGACGGGGTACGTGTAAGGCTCATGCACCCAGCATGCCAGTGCGTCCGCCCTTCCGCGGAACGATTTCCCCGCCCGCCCCGGCGGCCCTGTGCATCCCGTACGGCGCGAGGGCGGGCGCCCGGCGACGGCCGCGCGCCCCGGGCGTACCCCGCGCCACCGCCCCGCCGTACGCCGGTGACCAGCAGCCGGGCATCCGTACCCGTCGTCCGGGGGAAAACCGGTCGCCGCCCGGGGGATAGCCGGACCCCGTTGCCGGGTAGCCACTGCGGAATCCGCCGGGACCACTGTCTCCTGCGGTGAACCGGGCACGGACCCTTGTACAGACACTTGGTCTAGACCGCTGCTACCGTCTGCCCCGGCAGCCGGTGATGAGCCGACCGACAGTGATCAGCGTGGGAGGAAGCGCCGTGGGCGACAGCAGGGCCGGACGGGCATTCATCGGATCGTTCACCTCGGCGGGCGGGCGGGGCGTTATCGCCGCGGACGTCGACGCCGAGACCGGTGCGCTGACCGAGACCGGATCCAGCGACGCGATCGCCGACCCCTCCTATCTGGCCCTCGGCCAGGCGGCCGGCGGCCCGGTGCTGTACGCGGTCTCCGAGACCGCGGAGGGCGCCGTGGCGGCCTTCGACATCCTGGGCGCGGCGCCGAAGGCGCTGGGCGGGCCGGTCCCGGTCTGCGGCGCCGGGCCCACCCATCTCACGGCCGCCGCCGGCCATCTGCTGACCGCGAACTACGGCTCCGGCAGTGTCAGTGTGCTGCCGGTCGGCGACGACGGCCGCCCCGCCGCCGTCAGCGGCGTCCTCCAGTACGACGGCACCGGCCCCGACCCCGACCGCCAGCGCGGCCCCCACGCCCACCAGATCCTGCCCGACCCCGGGGGCCGCTGGGTCCTGGACGTCGACCTCGGCACCGACTCGGTGCACGTCTGCGCCCTCGACCGCACCTCGGGCGAGCTGGTGGAGCACGGTACGACCGCTCTGCGCCCCGGCACCGGACCCCGCCACCTGGCCTTCCACCCGGCGGGAACCCACGCCTACGTCCTCAACGAGCTGGAGCCCACGCTCACCGTCTGCCGCTGGGACGGGGAGACGGGCGTCCTCGAAGCGGTGGGCGAGGTCCCCGTACTGCCGGAGGGCACCGAAGGGCGCTCCTACCCCTCCGAGGTCGTGGTGGCGCCCGGCGGGGACCGGCTCTGGGTCGCCAACCGCGGCCACGACAGCATCTCCGTACTGGACATCGGCCCCGACCGGGAGCGGCTCCGGCTGGTCACCACCGTGCCCTGCGGCGGAAACTGGCCGCGCGATCTGGCCCTCGACCCCACCGGGCGGCGGCTCTACGCCGCCAATGAACGCTCCGGCGACGTCACCTGGTTCGACCTCGACCCGGAGACGGGTGTACCACGGCGGGCGGGCTCCCTGGACGCCCCCGCGGCCTCCTGCATCGTCTTCGCCTGAACAGCGCCCGGGACGGCCCCGGAACGGACGGCCGGGACACGCCGACGGCCCTCGGGCCCGCAAGCGCCGGCCGCCGGTACGGAACGCCGGCGCGCCGGGCGCCGGAGGCGGCGCCGGGCCCCGGCGCGCCGCACGGTCCGGACCCCGGGACGCAACACACCCGGGCCCGGACCGCCCGTGGTTCAGCGGACCGGAGCACCCTGCGGCGCGGGCGTGATGCCGAGGGTGGTGGTGTACTGCGACAGCACCAGCTTGCCGATCGCCGGGTACGCGCCCAGCCCCTCGGCCGCGGGAGCGCCCGCCTCCTTCAGACCGGCGTCCAGCAGTCCGTCGGGCAGTTCGGGGCCGATCAGATACGGGGCCAGGGCGAGCTGCGTCGAACCGGAACCGCGCAGCTGCTCCGCGACCGCGGCGACCGAACCCTCCTGGTCGAGCGCGGCGGCCATCACGGGCACCGCGAGCCGGGCGGCCAGCAGCATGCCGGTGATCCCGGCGGCGCGTACCGCCTCGTCACCCCCCACGGTGGCGAGGACGATGCCGTCGGCGGCCGTGGCCACCGTGAACAGCCGGGCCCGGTCGGCGCGGGCCAGCCCCGCCTCGGAGAGCCGTACGTGCACGGCCTCGGCCAGCAGCGGATGCGGACCCAGCACATCGGCCAGGCCCACCGGTACCGCGCTCCGTTCGACCGCTGCCCGGATCCGCCCCATCAGGACCGCGTCGGGGCCCACCAGCAGCGGTACCACCACGGCCGCCGGACCCTCGGGCTCCGCGACCTCGCGGCCCGCGGCCCGCGCGAACTCGTACCGCTCGGCACGGACCGCAGCGACCCCGGCGAGCACCGTCGCCAGATCCGGGCCGCCGATGTCCGAAGCCTCCGGGGCGGGCGTGTCGGCGGGCTCTCCGGTCTCGTTCGCGACCGGCCCGTCCGCGGCCTCGTCGCCGGCGGTCGTCTCCGCGGATCCGGCGTCGCCCAGGGGCTCCCCGGGGGCGTGGCCGTCGAGGTAGCCGATGCCGACATCGAGGCCGGGGAGTTCGGAACGGGCGATGCTTATGATCTCTTCGGCCAGCGCCCTGACCGCGGGCGTCGGGGCACCGGGTACGGCGAGCACCAGCGCGGGCGCGCCTTCGGGAGCCGCCACGGGCTCCGGGCGGCGGTGCCGACCGGACTGGCGGGGACGCGGCATTCGTACAGGCAGGCCGGGTGCGGGCCCAGTGGGGGAGCTCATGGCGCCGCATGCTACTGGTTTTACCCCCGGGCCTGTTCGGGGAGGGGGGTGTCAGACGTCATCTGTCCGTATTTATCCGATGAGTTTGGCGCGTCTCGTCTGTCCCGGTCTGTCGCCTCGGGGTCCCCGTGTTCCCCGTGTTCCCCGGGTGTCCCGCACCGGGGCGAGCGGACGGCTGCCCCGGTCCGTACACTCCTCCGGGCGTGCCGCACAGGTGTGCGGACGCGCCGGACGGCCGGGCCCGCTCCGGCGTGCCGTCACACCCCGCCGTCCGCCCCGGTGAGGTACAGCATCGCCGGATCGCCCGGGAGTTGCAGCGAACCGGTGGCCAGGGCGGCGGCGATCGCCAGGGCACCCGACAGCGGATCGCCCGCGGGCGGTACCAGCCGGGCCCGTGGCAGACGGTCCGTCAGCTCAGCGTGCAGGGGTACGAGGAGGGGGTCCCCGATCCGCAACAGCCCGCCCGTCAGTGCGATCACCGCATCCCGGCCCGTCTCCCGGGGGCATACCGCCTCCGCGGCGTCGGCGATCCGGCGCGCCGCCTCCGCGAGGATCCCGGCCGCCACCGCGTCGCCCTCCGCCGCGCACCGGGCGACCTCGGGGGCGAACGACGCCAGCACCGCCGGGCGGTCCGTCCGCGGGTACAACCGCCCCGGAAGCCCGGCGGGCGGACCGAACGCGCGCTCCGCCGCGGCCAGCAGCGCCGTGGAGCCGTCCCGCCGCCCGTCATGGGCCCGGAGTGCGGCCTCCAGCCCGGCGCGGCCCAGCCATGCCCCGCCGCCGCAGTCGCCCAGCAGATGACCCCAGCCGTCGGCGCGCCGCCACTCCGTCAGATCCGTGCCGACCGCGACCATCCCGGTGCCCGCGGCGACGACCGCCCCCGGCCGCTGCCCGAGCGCACCGGCGTAGGCGGTCACGGCGTCGGCGGCGAGCGCCAGACCACGGATCCCGAGGGCCGCTTCGAGCGCGCCGGGCAGCTCCGCCCGCAACTGCCCGCCGAGCGTGGCCATGCCCGCGGCCCCCACCGCGACCGCGGCCACCGGCCGGATGCCGCCCGTACCGCCACGGCCCAGGAGTCCGTGGACCATCGGCAGCAACTGCTCCAGCAGCTGCCGGGCGTCGATCCCCGCCTCCCCGGTGCGCACCGGGGTACGGGACACGACGGTCTCCGCCGGGCCCGGGCCCCGGTCCGTCACCTCCGCCAGGGCCACCCGCAGCCCCGAGCCGCCGGAGTCGACCCCGACGACCCAGGACCCGGCGGCGCAGGTCACGGCAGCTTCCACTCGACCGGAGTCGACCCCTGCTGCTCCAGCAGCTCGTTGGCCCGGCTGAACGGCCGGGAGCCGAAGAAGCCCCGGTCCGCCGACATGGGGGAGGGATGCGCCGACTCGATGGCCGGCAGGCTGCCGAGCAGCGGGCGCAGATTGCGCGCGTCCCGCCCCCACAGGATCGACACCAGCGGCTTGCCCCGGTCCACCAGGGCCCGGATCGCCTGTTCGGTGACCTCTTCCCAGCCCTTCCCGCGATGCGCGGCCGGCTTGCGGGGCGCGGTGGTCAGCGACCGGTTCAGCAGCAGCACGCCCTGCTCCGCCCACGGGGTGAGATCGCCGTTCGACGGCCGGGGATGGCCCAGGTCCTGGTGCATCTCCCAGAAGATGTTGTCCAGGCTCTTGGGTACCGGCTGGACGTCCGGCGCCACGGAGAAGCTCAGCCCCACCGCGTGCCCCGGGGTCGGATAGGGGTCCTGGCCGACGATCAGGACGCGTACATCGTCGAAGGGCTGCTGGAAGGCCCGCAGGACATGCGCGCCCGCCGGGAGGTACGTTCTTCCCTCGGCGACCTCCGTCCGCAGGAAGTCCCCCATCGCGGCGATACGGTCCGCCACCGGCTCCAGGGCCTTGGCCCAGCCCGGTTCCACAATTTCGTTCAAAGGCCGTCGTGCAGTCACGGTTCGTCACTCTACTGGTCGAATCACGGCTGTCCCCAGATCCTGTGCCGATTGCCTCCGGTCCCTGCGACAGCCGTCCCGCCGGGCCCGTGGCATCCGCTGCTCAGTCCACGGCCACCGCCCTCGCCCGGAGCACGTCCGGCAGGAAGACCCCCGCGGCGGGCGGTACTCCGGTCATGTCCCCACACCTCCCGACGTCTTCGTCCTGGATACGGAGACCAGTCTGCACCCGCCCACCGACAACGGCCCCGGGCATCGCGTCCTCCCGGGCCGGAAGGGGCGCCGCGCCCCCGGCGGCGGCAGGGGTACCGGTGCGGACGGGTGCACGGGCACCCGGGTGCCGCGGACCGGAGCCGGGCGCCCCGCCCGGTCAGTTCGCCGCGCGCCCGGGGCGGTCCGCCCCGTCCGCCGCCGCCAGCAGCCCTTCCCAGTCGGGGATCTTCACCGACCGCCGCCCCAGCGAAGCGCCCAGGGCGGTCTCCGCCTCCTCGATGGCGAGCCACCCGGGCCACGGCACGGGGCGGTGGCCGGCTGCCCGCAGCAGGGCCACCGGGTCCTCCTCGGCCGGCCGCCGGGCGGCCAGCGCGGGGGCGTCCGCGAGCAGCGACTCCACGGTCTCGCGGGCGCACGGCCGGTTGGTGCCGATGACGCCCGTCGGACCGCGTTTGATCCACCCCGCCACGTACTCGCCGGGCGACGGCAGCCCGTCGCGGAGCACCCGCCCGGCGGTGTGCGGGACCGTGCCCGCGCGATCGTCGAACGGCAGCCCCGGCAGCGGTTCGCCCCGGTAGCCCACGGCCCGCAGCACCAGCTGGGCCGGGATGTCCTCGTAGCGGTCCGTACCCCGGACTCCGCCTGCGCCGTCCGGGGCGGTCCGTTCGAACCGTACGGCGGCGACCCGGCCGTCCCGTTCCAGCAGCTCCACCGGGCGGAGGAAGAACCGCAGGGCGATCCGCCGCCCCGCCTCCCGGGCCCCGTCCGCCGCCCAGCCGCGCAGCACCTCCAGATTCCGCCGCTGGACCACGGGGAGCCCGGCCGCCGCGGCCGGGGAGCCGTATACGGGGTCCAGCGCCAGCTCCGCCGGATCGACGACCGCCGCCGCCGACGGCAGCGCCCCCAGCTCCCGCAGCTCCTTGGTGGTGAACCGGGCCTGGGACGGGCCGCGCCTGCCCACCATGTGCACCTCTCGCACGGAGCTGACGGCGAGAGCCCCCAGCGCCCCCTGCGGCACATCGGTGGGGCGCAGCTCGTCGGCGCCCCGGGCGAGGATCCGGGCCACGTCGACGGCGACATTGCCGACCCCGATCACGACGGCGCTGCGGGCGGTGAGCGCCCGGCCGGTGAAATCACCGGCCGGTGCGTCGGGATGGGCGCTGTACCAGGAGACGAAGTCGGTCGCGGAGTGGCTGCCGGGCAGCTCCTCGCCCGGGATGCCGAGCCTGCGGTCCCGGGACGCGCCGACGCAGTACACGACGGCGTGGTACAGCTCCAGCAGGTCTGCGGGCGCCAGGCCCGGCGCCCCGGCCTCCAGATTCCCGAGGAAGGTGATCCGCTCGTCGGTGAGCACGCCCCGGAGGTTGTGCTGCAGTGACTTGATCTTCTCGTGGTCGGGGGCGACCCCGTAGCGCACCAGTCCGTAGGGGCAGGGCAGCCGGTCCAGGACGTGTACCCGGACTCCGGGCACCCGGGTCTGCCGGACCAGCCCCTGCGCGGTGTAGACCCCGCTGGGGCCCGATCCGACGACGGCGATACGAAGCACGCGCGCGCTCCTTCCCGCAGGGGCTTCCAGCATGGCACCGCCGGACGTCCCCCGGGAGCCCCGGCGCCGGGAAGGCCGTGCCTCCCGGCCACCGTGCGGACCGGCGGGTCACATCTTGCGCATCCGGCCGATCTCCGCCGACTGCTGCGAGATGACGTCGTTGGCCATCTCCTGGACCAGGGTGTTCCGGCCGTCCGAGAGGGCGTCGGCGGCCATGCTGACCGCACCGTCGTGATGGGTGATCATCAGCTTCAGGAAGAGCTGGTCGAAGGCCTTGCCCTTCGCCGCCCGCAACTGCGCCAACTGGGCGTCGGTCGCCATTCCGGGCATCGTCGCCGGGTCGCCGTGGCCGTGACCGTGTCCGCCGCTGCCCTTCGGGCGCTTGTCGGCGAATCGCTTCAGCCAGCCGTTCATCGCGTCGATCTCCGGCTTCTGCGCCGCCGAGATCCGGTCCGCCACGCCCTTGACCTGCTTGGACTCGGCCCGCTCCGGTACCAGGGCGGTCATCGTGAGCGCCTGGGCGTGGTGCACGACCATCATCTCGACATAGGAGAAGTCGGCGGCGTTGGGGCTGTCGTCGGGCAGGGCCTTCGCCGCCTGTTCGGGCGAGAGGGTCTTCGCCGGTTCGCCCGGCTTGCCCGGTGCCACGACGGAACCGGTCGCCGTGCCCGAACCGGCCGGTTTCTTCGCCGCGTCGGAGCCACCGCCGTCCGACTCGCAGGCACTCAGGGCGAGTACGGCGGCCAGGACGGTCGCCGCGAGGAGAACGGGTCTGCGGCTGCCCGCTGCCGGACGGTGGGTGAACACGGGGACCTCCAGGGGTTCGGGGTGGTGCGGGGGGTCGTTCCGGAACAGTTCCCCGACCTAATGATCAAAAACTTTCATGACGTGTGTGTTTCCATCTATTGAAATGCGCATGCTAGGCACAATACTTCCGTGGTGTCTGAACCGTTCGAAGCGAACGGAGACGAGGGAGGACGCAGTGACCCTGTTGCACACCACACGAGTGCGGCGCAGACGTCTGGGCGTGGCGGCGGCCGCGGCCGGGCTGATGGCGGCTCTGCTGACGGCGGCACCCGCCGCCGCCACACCCGACCCCGGGGACGCCCCCGTTCACCAGAAGGAGACCACGAACAGCCAGGAGGCCGAGCTTCGTTCGGCCATCCGGAGCGGTGACATACCCGGCGTGGACGAGATCGTCCGCAGCTCCAACGTCGAGCATCTGGCGAATATCCCCAAGGACACCCTCAAGGGTACGAACTCGGACATCGCGTTCCAGGGGAAGTACGCCTACGCCGGTAACTACGACGGGTTCCGGATCTTCGACATATCCAACCCGAGGTCCCCGAAGACCGTCGCCCAGGTGCTCTGCCCGGGCAGCCAGAACGACATCTCCGTCTCCGGGAACCTGCTCATCCTGTCCACCGACTCCTCGCGCAGCGACAACTCGTGCAACAGCACGTCGCAGTCGCAGGCCATCAAGGCCTCGTGGGAGGGCATCAAGGTCTTCGACATCAGCGACAAGCGCAACCCGAAGTACGTCGCCGCCGTCGAGACCGCCTGCGGTTCGCACACCAACACCCTGGTGCCGGACGGCCGCAACCTCTACGTGTACGTCTCCTCGTACTCGCCGAACGCGGCCTACCCCGACTGCCAGCCGCCGCACGACGGCATCTCGGTCGTCAAGGTGCCCTACAAGGCGCCCCAGCAGGCGAAGCTCGTCGGTTTCCCGGTGCTCTTCCCCGGTGAGGGCCCGGACGGCGGCGGCAACCCCGGTGGTCCGACCAACCCGGGCGTCTCCAAGACGACCGGCTGCCACGACATCACCGTGCTGCCGTCGAAGGACCTCGCGGCCGGTGCCTGCATGGGTGACGGCATCATCTTCTCCATCAAGGACCCGGAGAAGCCGAAGGTCATCGACCGTGTCCAGGACAATGTGAACTTCGCGTTCTGGCACTCGGCCACCTTCAACCAGGACACGGACAAGGTCGTCTTCACGGACGAGCTGGGCGGCGGCGGCTCGGCCACCTGCAACGCGGAGATCGGCCCCAACCGCGGCGCGAACGGCATCTACGACCTCGTCGGCAAGGGCGACAAGCGCAAGCTCGTCTTCCGCAGCTACTACAAGATCCCGCGCCACCAGGCCGGCAACGAGAACTGCGTGGCCCACAACGGGTCGATCATCCCGGTCAAGGGCCGCGACATCATGGTCCAGTCCTGGTACCAGGGCGGTGTCTCCTTCTGGGACTTCACCGACTCGTCGAAGCCGAAGGAGATCGGCTACTTCGAGCGCGGACCGCTCTCGGCCACCGACTTCATCGGCGGGGGTACCTGGTCGGCGTACTACTACAACGGCTACGTCTACTCCAACGACATGGTCAAGGGCCTGGACGTCCTGAAGATCAACGACAGGCGTACGGACCCGGCGAAGAAGATCAGGCTGGACGAGCTGAACGTCCAGACCCAGCCGGACTACTTCGACGATGACGACGACGATGACGACGACGACCACGGCCACGACGACTGAACTCTGACGGTCGAACTCCGCTGACCACCGGGGCCCGTAACCGCGGGCCCCGGTGATCGAAGAGAGGTCAGGGGGTGTCCCGCCGGGGCGGCCGCGCATCCGGCGGGACACCCAGTCCCCACTCCAGCCCGTAGCGCTGGAACAGTTCCGACCGCAGCAGCTCGGCCGCCATCGGCGCGCCCGGCAGCACGATCGCGAAGACCGCGCCCATCAACTGGGCCCGCAGCAGCCGGTAGTCGACCCCGACCGCCGTCGAGCCGTACCGCTCCACGGCACCGCTCAGCAGCACCGCGAGCCGCTGCTGTTCGGGACACTGGACGAAACCCTCCGCCTGTAGCACCCCCGACATATGCGCCCGCATCAGTACGGGACGGTCCACGGCCAGCCCGATGACAGCGTCGATGGCCCGCGCCAGCAGCTCCCGGCCGTCCTCCGTACGCGGTTCGCGCAGGAGCGCCGCCTCCAGCGTCCGGTGCATCAGCCGGTGCACCGCCGACTGGAGCAACTGGTGCTTGCCGGGGAAGTAGTAGGAGACCAGACCCCGGGCCGAACCGGCCCGGTCCGCGATATCGGCCAGCGTCGTGGTCTCGTAACCTCGTTCGCCGACCAGCTCGACCGTGGCCTCCAGCAGTCTTTCGCGCGAGCGTCGGCGCAGCTCTTCATTGACCGACGCGCTCCGCGGGCTCATGCAGGACTCCTGCGTTGACTGGCTCTCGGCCAATATACTCAGCGCAGCCCGCCGGACGGCCGTGAGGTCACCGCCGGAGGGGGCCGGACCGGGCGACACGGGGGATCGCCCGGCCCGGTCGCCGTACCGTCAGCCCGCGCGTCCCGCACCGCCGTCGACGGCATCCGACGAGCCGCGGGTACGGCTCTTGATCCGCTCCTCGACCCAGGGGTAGGCCGCCACGGCGAGCAGCGCCCAGCCGGTCCCCATCAGCCAGCCCGCGAGGACATCGGTGGGCCAGTGCACCCCGAGATAGAGCCGGGTCAGCCCGACTCCGACGACCGAGACCGCTGCGGCGGTCACCGCGGCCGTCCAGGCCCGGCCCCGGAGGCCGTGCCGCCGCAGCAGCCACAGCAGCAGAACGCAGACCACGGCCGCGACCATGGCATGCCCGGACGGGAACGCGGCGAAGTGCGCCGAATCCACCGGGTCGGGCCACTGCGGCCGCTTCCGTCCGACGCCGGCCTTCAGCGACTGCTGGATTCCCCAGCCGATGAGCACGGCCGCCGTGGTGTACAGGCTCAGCAGCCGTTCGCGGCGGAACCAGAGCCCGAGCACGGCCGCCGCGATCAGCAGCCGCATGGTCCAGGGGTCCCAGACCCAGTCCGTCAGGATCCGGTTGACCTGGACCAGATCGGGTTCTCGTACCGCCCGGCGGTGCAGGGCGCGGGCCACCGACCGGTCGAAGGAGAGCAGGGGCGACCAGGCGGCGGCGACCAGCCAGAGCAGTACGGCCGAGAGGGCGGCCAGAACGAGACCGGTGCGGCCCGCCGCGCGCTCACCGGGCCCGGCAGCCGGCCGGGCAGGTCCGGGAGGCACGGAGGTACCGGAGGAGCCGGACGGGCCTGGGGGTGCAGATCCGGGGAAAGGCATGGGAACGATCTTCCCCGGCGGACGCCGCCACGGCCATCCCGGGGCCCGGATTCCGGCCGTCGGGTGCGGTGTCCGCCGCCGCCTCCGGGCGCGGTACCGGCGCCCGGAGGCAGGTTCAGCCGAGGGCCCGCAGGCCCGGGACGAACGCGACCAGGACGGGGACCACCGGCACCAGGGCCGCGGCGGCGGTCAGCTTCAGCCGGTGCACCGGAGCGAGCCGGGGGGCCGCCGCCAGCAGCCGGTTCACCCGCTGGGGGAGATGGGCGTGGTGCGGCGGGCAGGGCCCGAACACCCCCCGCTCCTCGTTGAGTTCGACCAGGGCCAGCGCGATCGTCAGCCTGCCGAACCGCTTGGAGGCCATATCGTCGGCGGACAGCTCCACCAGCCGGTGCATCTCGTCGCGGAACACCGCGAAGACCGGAATCCGGGAGAATCCGGCGGCCAGTGCCCCGGAGATGTGCAGCAGCCAGTCGTGCCGGGCGCGGGCATGGCCCTGCTCGTGCGCCAGCACGGCATCGAGCTGCCGGCCCTTCAGCCTCCGCAACGCGGCTGTGGTGATGACCAGTTGGGGTGCCGAACCGGGCAGCCACCAGGCGTCGGGGCGCTCGCCCTCCAGCACCACGAGCCGCTCGCCCGCGGTCTCCTCGCCGGGCATCAGCGGAGCCCGTACCAGCAGATCCCGGCGGCGGCGCCGGCGCTGTGCGCGGGCGGTGCGGATCTCCCGGGTCAGCATCGCGGCCGACCAGAGGCCGCCGCAGGCCAGGATCACGGCGAGCCCGGCCGCCCACGGCCCGCCGACCCCGAGGGCGTAGGCCTCCACCACGGCCTGCGGCGCGGGGGCGAAGACATGTCCCCTGACGAGCTGCCAGGCGGCGGCGGCGCTGAAGGTCATCGACAGGGCGAACGACAGCAGCACCGCCGCGACCACGCACTGCCACACCCAGAGGGCGACGATCGGTTCGCGTTCCGACCAGTGGGCCCTTGCCACCAGCCTGGGCGCCAGAACAGCGGCCAACGCGCCGAGCAACAGCAGCACCAGGGAGACCAGCATGCCCCAACCCTATCCAGCGCCCGGCACCGGCGGGACGGCCCCGGACGGCAAGAGTGACGCACGCCACGGTTTCTCCGCCGTTCCCGTCCGCCCGCCGCCGGTCACAGGGCGATCAGCATGGCCAGCATTCCGAGGGCCATCACCAGCCGGCAGGCCGGAACCAGTTCCGGTACCGGCCCGCCCGCCGGTCCGGGCCCCGGACCGGCGGAAGGGGCGAGCCGGGCGCCGGAGCGGAGCACGTACACCGCGTAGTAGACGAGCAGGAGAGCGGTCAGCAGGGGGATGCCGGACGGGGACGCCGAGCCGTGTCCGGAGTGGCCCGCGGCGGGCGGGTCCGCCATCAGGACCGCCATGTACGCCATCGCCAGCGAGCCCACGGCGTGGTGGAGGTGGTGGCCGCCGCGCCGGACCGCCGCCAGGGCCGGCAGCGCCGCTCCGCCGAAGACCGCTGCACCGGCGGCCCAGGTCCAGCCCGGGGGGTCCAGAACGGCGGCGGGCACCGCCATGGCCGCCATCCCGAACCCCATCAGGGCCTCGCCGCCCGCCGCCCGGCGGGCCCCACCGGAACAGGAGCGCATCCGGGCCAGGCAGTATGCGCCGGTTGCTGCCGACAGGGCGGCGAGCAGCCAGCCGGACACCACCGGTCCGTGCACGGGGCACCTCCCCTGGGGACGGCCGCGGGCCCCGGGCGGCCATCGGGCCGGACGGGATCTCGCCGGTCTCGACCGGAGGATGCCCGGCCGCCGTGGCGCACACCCGAGCGCACAGGGGTGCGCGGGGAGCGCGGCCCCGGGCGCGGCGCGTACGCTGACGCGCACCTCGTAACCGGCCATCTTCAGCAATGAGACGGGAGAGACCACTCCATGAGCACCGCACCACCTCGCCCCTCCGGTGACCTGACCTACCGCGATGCCGCCGATGCCGATGTTCCCGCCCTGGTGGTACTGGTCCAGTCCGCCTACCGCGGCGACGGGAACGAACGCGGCTGGACCACCGAGTCCCATCTCATCGGCGGCCGGCGGATCGACGAGAGCGGTATCCGGGAAGTGATGACGGCCGAGAACAGCAGGCTGATCGTCGTCACGGGCGACGACGGCGACGTCGTCGCCTGCTTCCAGCTCGAACGGCGTGCCGACCGGGCCTACTTCGGCCTCTTCGCGGTCCGCCCGGGACTCCAGGGCAACGGCCTGGGGCGCCGGGTGATCGGCGAGGCCGAGCGGCTGGCGGTACAGAGCTGGGGAGCGACCGCGATGGAGATGACGGTGATCTCCGTACGCGCCGACCTGATCGCCTGGTACGAGCGCCGGGGCTACCGGCGTACGGGCAGCCTCTCGCCGTTCCCGTACGGCAGCGAGCGCCACGGTACGCCGAAGCGCGACGACCTGGTCTTCGAGCAGCTCGTCAAGGATCTGGGCTGACGGAGCGGCCGGGCGGGAGCCGTCCCCGCCCGGCCGTGTGCCCCGCCCGGCAAGGCGGCGCTACGCCGTGAACCTGCCGGTGCGCCGGATCTCGGGGAAGTCGGTCGTGACACCGTCGAGCTCCAGCGCGCGGGCCAGCCTGAGCTGGGTCTGGGTGTTCACCACCCAGCCCAGCACCCGCAGCCCCTCGCCGTGCGCCCGCTCCGTGGTCTCCAGGGTGAGCCGCCGGATGTTCAGGGCCAGCCAGTCCGCCCCGACCGCCTTCGCCCGGTCCACGACGTCCCCGCCCCAGCGGCTCGCGATCAGCACCGTCCGTACCCCGGGCACCAGGGCCGCGATCTCCGCGACGGCGTCGTCGTGGAAGGAGGAGACCGTGACCCGCCGGACCAGATCGCGGCGGAGCAGCACATCGGCGAGGGCGCGAGCCGCCGCGATGTCCTTGATCTCGGCCTGGAGCGGGCACTGCACCGCATCCACCACCTCTTCGAAGACCGGCACCCGCTCCCCGCCGCCCGCGTCCAGCTCCCGCAGCTCGGCGAGGGTCTTCTCGGCCACGGGCCCGGTGCCGTCGGTCGTACGGTCCACGTCCTCGTCGTGCATGACGACGAGCGCGCCGTCCTTGCTCAGATGGAGGTCCAGCTCGACGGCGTCCATTCCGGACCGTTCCGCCCGGATGAAGGAGCGCAGGGTGTTCTCCGGCGCCACGCCCATGACTCCGCGATGACCGATGGTGAGGAACGACAAGATTCTCTCCGCTTCCGTCGACGGCGGCTCCCGCGCAACTGCCCCACGGGCAGCGGCGGCCCGGCAGGGCGCAGCCTAATGGTCCGTACCCCGGAGGGGACCGTCCGTGCACGCATCAGTCCCCCGTACCCCTCCTGTGGGTGTTCAGGCCGACGGAAGTCGGCGTTCGTCCGGTCACGGGCTGTAAACCTTCCGGTGATCGTGAAATCGTGCAGGATAATTTGCTTAGGGGTCACTTGTCTCAAAGAAGGTGGCCTGGATACGGTGTCTTGACGCGAGGTTCTCCTGTGAAGGAAGTGGCATGACGGAAATTCTTGTGCAGGACGCTGCCGTAGCGACCGGATCCACCGCGGAGCGGGTGATCGACCACCCGGCCTGGCCGCGGCTCAAGAGCGCCGTCGAGGAGATCCGCCCCTGGCAGTCGAAGGACGGTTCCCTCGACTTCGACGCCGAGGGCGCCCCCAGCCGGGCCGACGCCGAGAGCGCCGTGGAGCGGATAGCCGGCGCGGTGGCGGAGCTGTCCCCGCTGCTGCCGCACGACGCCGACTACCACCGCGCGCTCACCGCGGACCTGCGCAAGTGGTCCGACGACGCCTTCGGCGTCCCGGACTTCCTCGACTCCCTGCTGGCCTTCCAGCCCGCCGCGCACCGCGCCGACGGCCTCCAGCACCTCGTGGTCTTCCCCATGTACACCCAGAACGGCAACCCGGACCGCAATCTGGAGGCCGTCGTCCTGCGCATGGTGTGGCCCGAGTGGCTCGCCGAGCTGGAGCGCACCCGCTACGACAACCCGCTGTTCTGCGGTATCACCTTCGAGGACTTCACCGCCGGATACGACACCAACTCCGCCGTCCTCTTCCCCGAGACCATCGCCGTCCGCGAGGCCCCCGAGCGGTTCACCTGGGGCGGGATCTTCTGCGACCGGGAAGCCGCGCGCTTCCGCGCCGTGACCAACGAGGCCGTTTCCGTACTCGGCCTGGACCTGCCCGGCGACATCCGGGCCATGGTCGAGGACCAGCAGCGCTGCCAGGAGGCCTTCGTCCTGTGGGACATGGTCCACGACCGCACCCACAGCCACGGCGATCTGCCGTTCGACCCCTTTATGATCAAGCAGCGCCAGCCGTTCTGGATGTACGGACTGGAGGAGCTGCGCTGCGACCTCACCGCCTTCAAGGAGGCCGTGCGGCTGGAGGCCGACGGCTTCCCGCAGGGCCGTGACGTCCAGTTCGCCGTCCTCTTCGACCGAATGTTCCGCTTCCCCGTCACCGGCGAGCGCGTCCGCAACTACGACGGACTCGGCGGCCAGCTCCTCTTCGCCTACCTCCACCAGCACGATGTGCTGCGCTGGACCGACAACACCCTGAAGATCGACTGGGAGCGGGCGCCGCAGATCACCAACCAGCTCTGCGCCGAGATCGAGAAGCTCTACCGCGACGGTATCGACCGCCCCAAGCTGGTCCACTGGTTCGCCGCGTACGAGCTGGTCTCCACCTACCTCGCCCCCCACCCCGGCTCCCGCTGGGCCAAGGGCCCCGACGCCCTCGACCTGTCCCAGCCGCCGCGTAAGCTCGTCGACGACGTGCTTCCGGACGAGTTTCCGCTCAGCATGTTCTATGAGGCGCTGTCCAAGAAGCTCAAGCGCGTGATCGCCACCACCAAGGGGATCACCGCGAACGGTCCGGTGGCCGACGGCACCGCGTCCGGGGCAGCCGCGTGACCATCCGTACCGAGGAGGCGACCGAGATGAAGAACTCCAACGGCCCGCTGGAAGGGGCCGTCGTCGCGGTCGCCGGCGCGGCGGGCCCCGCCGGGCGCGCCACCCTGCTCCGCCTCGCGGAGGCGGGCGCCACCGTCGTCGGAGCCGACGCCGACCCCGAGCGCCTCGCCGCCGCCGTCGACGCCGCCCGCTACGCCCACGGCGGCGCCACCGTCACCGGTGACACGGTCGACCTGCTCGATCTCGATGCCACCCGCGAGTGGGCCGTCAAGACCGAGAAGGAGTTCGGCCGGATCGACGGGCTGGTGCATCTCGTCGGCGGCTGGCGCGGCAGCGCCTCCTTCGCCGAGACCAAGCTCTCCGACTGGGACCTGCTGGAGAAGCTGCTGATCCGCACCGTCCAGCACACCTCCCTCGCCTTCCAGGACGGGCTGCTCCGCAGCGACCGCGGCCGCTATCTGCTGATCAGCGCCGCCGGAGCGAGTGCCCCCACCGCGGGCAACGCCGCCTACGCCGCCTCCAAGGCGGCCGCCGAGGCCTGGACCCTTGCCCTGGCCGACGCCTTCCGCAAGGCGGGGGGCGAGGACGGTCCCAGGACGGCGGCTGCGATCCTGGTGGTGAAGGCTCTGGTGCACGACGCCATGCGCGCCGAGCGCCCGAACGCGAAGTTCGCGGGCTTCACGGACGTCTCGGAACTGGCCGATGCCATCGCCGGAGTCTGGGACCGGCCCGCCGGTGAAGTGAATGGACAGCGCCTGTGGCTGACGCCCCGCCCGTGAAGACCCACCCGACGGCCGCCCGGCGCCATCACGACCCCGCGGTACGGGGCTTCGCCAGCGACAACTACGCGGGCGTCCACCCCGAGGTGCTCGCCGCCGTCGCCCTCGCCAACGGAGGACACCAGGTCTCCTACGGCGAGGACGACTACACCGACCACCTCCAGCGCATCATGCACAGCCACTTCGGCCCCACCGCCGAAGCCTTCCCGGTCTTCAACGGCACCGGCGCCAACGTCACGGCCCTCCAGGCCATGACCGACCGCTGGGGCGCGGTGATCTGCGCCGAGAGCGCCCATATCAACGTCGACGAGGGCGGCGCGCCCGAGCGTATGGGCGGACTGAAGCTGCTGACCGTACCGACCCCGGACGGCAAGCTCACCCCCGAGCTGATCGACCGGCAGGCCTGGGGCTGGGAGGACGAGCACCGGGCGATGCCCCAGGTCGTGTCCATCACCCAGAACACCGAACTGGGCACGGTCTACACCGCCGGCGAGATCCGCGAGATCGTCGAACACGCCCACGAGCGGGGGATGAAGGTCCACCTCGACGGCGCCCGCATATCCAACGCGGCCGCTTCGCTCGACGTCCCCATGCGGACCTTCACCAACGCCGTCGGCGTCGACGTGGTCACCTTCGGCGGCACCAAGAACGGCATGATGTTCGGCGAGGCGGTCATCGTCCTCGACCCGGGCGCCGTCAGCCATATGAAGCACATACGCAAGATGTCCATGCAGCTCGCGTCGAAGATGCGCTTCGTCTCCGTCCAGCTGGAGGCACTGCTCGCCCGCGATCTGTGGCTGCGCAACGCCCGCCACTCCAACGCCATGGCCCGGCGGCTCGCCGACGGCGTCCGGCAGGTCGACGGCGTCGAGATCCTCTACCCGGTGCAGGCCAACGCCGTCTTCGCCCGGCTCCCGCACGAGGTGACCGTCCGGCTCCAGGCCCGCTTCCGCTTCTACTTCTGGGACGAGGCCGCGGGCGATGTCCGCTGGATGTGCTCCTTCGACACCACCGAAGAGGACGTCGACACCTTCGTCCAGGCACTGAAGGAAGAGATGGCCCGCTAGCGGACCAGGAATCCTGCATGAATATGCGGCCGACCGGAAATCCATTGACCCGGTCGGCCGCTCTTCCTATCGTCGAGGCATGCAACTCATCCAGCAGACGGACGATATCGCCGCCTATCTGGCCGCCGACGACACCATCGACCACGGCCACCCGCTGGTCCGGGAGACCGCCGCCCGTCTGCGGCGCGACGCCCCCGGCGCCCACGCCTACGCCCGAGCCGCCTTCGAGTTCGTCCGCGACACCGTGACGCACTCCATCGACGCCGACGACCCCCGGGTCACCCGGCGCGCTTCCGAGGTCCTGGAGCAGCGCACCGGCATCTGCTACGCCAAGGCCCACGCCCTGGCCGCCCTGCTGCGCGCCGAATCGATTCCCGCCGCCCTCTGCTACCAGAACCTCGGCGTTCTGCACGGACTGGTGGCGCTGAAGCTGCCGGGGCGCGAGAACTGGTCCCGGATCGACCCCCGGGGCAACAAGCCCGGCGTGGACGCGCAGTTCTCCCTCGACGAGGAGCGGCTGGCCTTTCCTGTCGACCCCGAGTCCAATGAAGAGGACTATCCGATGCTATATGCTGCACCACATCCGGCGGTGCTCGCCGTGCTCAGGTCGGCACCCGACCGCGAAACCCTCTGCAAGACGCTCCCCACTGCACTGTGACGAGGAACCGCATGGCGCTCACGCTCACCGTCGCCGACGAGGTCACCGCCCTGGCCCCCGGCTTCACCCACCTTGCGATCGAGGCGTACGGGCTGGTCAACGGCCCCAGCGACGACCACAGTTCCGCGCTCCTCGACGATGCCGCGCGCCGCCTCGCCGGCCGTCTGGGCGGGCGCGCCCCGCACGAGGACCCGCATATGGCCGCCTGGCGCGAGGTCTACACCGCCTTCGGCGCCAAACCGTCCCGGACCCGCAACTCCGCCGAGGCGCTCGCCAAACGTGCCCTCGCCGACGGCGGACTGCCCCGGATCAACCGTCTCGTCGACGTCTACAACGCCATCAGCGTCGCCCATCTGATCCCCGTCGGCGGCGAGGACCTCGACCGGATCAGCGGCGGTATGCGTCTGGTGCGCGCCACGGGCGACGAGCCGTTCACGACCGTCGCGGCGGGCGCGGAGACCGTCGAGCATCCGGAGCCCGGCGAAGTCGTGTGGTGCGACGGCGAGGGCGTCACCTGCCGCCGCTGGAACTGGCGGCAGGGGCCGCGCACCCGCCTCACGGAGGAGTCGGTGAACGCCCTCTTCCTGCTGGAGTCCCTCGCGCCGATGGCCGGCGGCGAACTCCGGGCCGCGGCCGCCGAACTTGCCGAATCCCTGGAGAAGCTGAGCCCCGGCGCCCGGATCACGGTCCGCGAACCGGGCCGCTGACCTCCGATCCGTACCGGGACCGGAGACTTCTCCGCCGGTCCCGGTACGGATACGCGGGGGGCGCGGTTCAGCGTGCCTCGCGCACCTGTACCTCGGCCGGGGTGGGTGCGGTACCCCCGAGATGGGCCGGCACCCACCAGGTGTCCGCAGCGTCCTTCGGCCGTACGGGATAGGCCCGCTGGGCCGATTCGAGCAGCTCCTGCACCCGGTCGCGCAACCGCCGTGTGATCGCCCCCGCGTACTGGTCCGTGGGGGCTTCCACCGGCTCGCCCACCCGGATGGTGATCGGGATGTGGCTGCGCTTCAGATTGCGCGGACGGCCCTTCGTCCACAGCCGCTGCGTCCCCCACAGCGCCACCGGGATCAGCGGAACCCCGGCCTCCTGGGCGAGGCGCGCGGCGCCGGACTTGAACGACTTCAGGGCGAACGACTGGGAGATCGTGGCCTCCGGGAACACCCCGACGATCTCACCCGAGCGCAGGGCGTCGAGAGCGTGGCGGTAGGCGTCCTCGCCTTTGGCCCGGTCGACGGGGATGTGCTTCATCCCGCGCATCAGGGGGCCGCCGATCCGGTGCCGGAAGACCGACTCCTTCGCCATAAAGCGGACCAGCCGCTTCTGGGGGAGCGCGGCCAGGCCCGCGAAGATGAAGTCCAGGTAGCCGATGTGATTGCTCACCAGCACGGCCCCACCCGTCTTCGGGATGTTCTGCGCCCCCTGGATGTCGATCTTCAGGTCCAGGGCTTTGAACAGGACGCAGGCGGCGCCGACGATCGGCCGGTAGACGAGCTCAGCCATCCGGAGAGGACCCTTCTGTCGTGCCCGGGGAGGGGTCTCCGGGTGGAAGTTACGCAGCCGTAGGTTTTAGGGCGCTGGGCAGATCGTGCCCCATACGGGCCGGTCTGGCCAGTCCCGGCGTGTCCGCCCTGCGAGATTCTCATCACGCCCGGGTGGTCGGTCCATTGACTCATACCGGTATTTCCCGGCATGCGGTGGGCCGCCCATGGGCATCCGTGGCTGGCGCGCGGCATCCGGGAGGCGGGGGAGTGCCTCCGCCGGGCCGGGGGAGGTGCGGGGAAAGGGTGGAGAGAGTCCTGGGAAGGCGTTGGGAGGACGTTGGGAAGGTCACAGTGCCAAGCGCTTGCTCAGGGGTAGGGTGAGGAGCGTACTGGTGAGTAATATCTGGTCCGGAGCGTCGCTCGCCGAGGGCCGGAAACCCCGCCTCGGGGCACCTATGCTGCCTGGCAGAACGAACCACCCCCCGGCACGGCGCGCACGGGGACACCACGGAAGTGGCCACTGCAAGGAGGAGAGCCGGCGTGAGCTTGAGGATCGTTGTCTGTGTGAAGTACGTGCCCGATGCGAGTGGCGATCGTGGGTTCGCGGATGATCTGACGGTGGATCGTGAGGGTGTGGACGGTCTGTTGTCGGAGCTGGACGAGTATGCGGTGGAGCAGGCGCTGCGGATCTCGGAGGCGGCTGGTGGGGATGCGTCGGTGACGGTGTTGACGGTGGGTCCGGAGGATGCGCGGGAGGCGGTGCGCAAGGCGCTGTCGATGGGTGCGGACTCGGGGGTCCATGTCGAGGACGACGGTGTGCACGGTTCGGATGTGATGGGGACGTCGCTGGTGGTGGCGTCGGCGGTGGAGAAGGCCGGGTTCGATCTGGTGGTGTGCGGGATGGCGTCGACGGACGGGGTGATGGGGGTGCTCCCGGCGCTGCTGGCGGAGCGGCTGGGGGTGGCGCAGCTGAGTCTGCTGTCGGAGGTGTCGGTGGCGGGTGGTGTGGTGTCGGGGCGTCGTGATGGGGATGTGGCGTCGGAGGTGGTGGAGGCGGAGCTGCCGGCGGTGGTGTCGGTGACCGATCAGTCCGGCGAGGCGCGCTACCCCTCGTTCAAGGGG
Source organism: Streptomyces sp. NPDC094448 (assembly GCF_044763775.1). Lineage (NCBI taxonomy): Bacteria > Bacillati > Actinomycetota > Actinomycetes > Kitasatosporales > Streptomycetaceae > Streptomyces > Streptomyces sp. NPDC094448. The sequence continues at coordinate 121,946 of NZ_JBIWGU010000016.1, forward strand.
ATCATGGCGGCGAAGAAGAAGAAGGTGGAGTCCTGGGATCTGGAGGAGCTGGGTCTGGACGCGGGGCTGGTGGGTGCGGCGGGGGCGTGGACTGCGGTGGACGGGGTGGAGGCGCGGGCCGCGCGCAGTGCGGGGACGGTGGTGACGGACGAGGGTGAGGGAGGCGTTCGGGTGGCGGAGTTCCTGGCGTCCCGCAAGTTCGTCTGACCCTCTTCTGCGTTCTTCGTTCCTCTCTTTCCTCATCTTTCCTCGTCTTCTTCTGGAGTGTGTGTCATGGCGGATGTTCTGGTTGTTGTCGATCATGTGGAGGGGTCGGTCCGGAAGCCGACGCTGGAGTTGCTGACGGTGGCGCGGCGGCTGGGTGCGCCGGTGGCGGTGGCGCTGGGTGCGGGTGCCGGGGGGACGGCCGGGGTGCTGGGCTCTCATGGTGCTTCCCGGGTTCTGGTGTCCGAGGCGCCGGAGTTCGCGGATGTCCTGGTGGTGCCGAGGGTGGATGCGGTGCAGCGGGCTGTGGAGCTGGTGGGGCCGGTGGCGGTGCTGTTCGTGTCGTCGGGGGAGAACAAGGAGGTCGCCGCCCGGCTGGCGTTGCGGCTGGGGTCGGGTGTGATCACGGACGCGGTGGACGTGGAGGCGGGTGAGGGGGGTCCGGTGGCGGTGCAGTCGGCGTTCGCCGCCTCGTACACCACCCGCTCCCGGGTGACCCGCGGGATCCCCGTCATCACGGTGAAGCCGAACAGCGCGCCGGTGGAGGCTGTGGAGGGTGCGGGGGTGGTGGAGGAGCTGGCGGTGGACTTCGCGGGCTCGGCCCGTGGGGCGCGGGTGGTGTCGCGGTCGGCGCGGGAGTCGACGGGGCGTCCGGAGCTGACGGAGGCGGCGATCGTGGTCTCCGGTGGCCGGGGGCTGGGCTCGGGTGAGAACTTCGCACTGATCGAGGCGCTCGCGGACGCGCTGGGCGGTGCGGTGGGCGCGTCGCGCGCGGCGGTGGACGCGGGCTGGTATCCGCACGCCCACCAGGTCGGGCAGACCGGTAAGAGCGTCTCGCCCCAGCTGTACATCGCTTCGGGTATCTCGGGCGCGATCCAGCACCGGGCGGGTATGCAGACGTCGAAGACGATCGTGGCGATCAACAAGGACCCCGAGGCACCGATCTTCGACCTCGTCGACTACGGCGTCGTCGGCGACCTCCACACCGTCGTCCCCCAACTCACCGAAGAGGTGACCGCCCGCAAGGGCTGAGCCCCCGCCGCCCCCGGTGGCACGGGCTGTGCGAACCGGCCGGGGGGGGGGCGCGGGGGGGCCGGGGGGGGGCCCCCCCGCCGGCGCGCGCCCCCCCCCCCCCCCCGCCGGGGGGGCGGGGGGGGGCCCCCGGGGGGGGCCCCCCCCCCCGCCCCCCCGGCGCCCCCCCCCGGCCGGTTCCGGACGCCGTGCCCACCGTTGACGGAGATCACGATCGCCGACTAGCTTCGCCATGCGGATTATCCATTCCGTTCGGCGGAAATTGGGAGGCGTGCAGCGATGGGTCAGCAGAAGCGGTTGCCAACCACTCTCGACGCGGAGGTCCGTGCGGCCGTCGGTGCCTTCCTCGCGCCGGTGGACGCCGAACTCGCCCGCCGCTACCCCGGTGATCCGGGCACCCGGCAGCCCGTGCACACCGTCTACGTGCCCGCCGAATCCTTCACCGCGGACACCGTCCGGGAGTGGGGCGACGCGGCCCTCACGGCCCTCGACGACCACGCCCCGGACCCGGGTTCCTTCGCCGCCGTGCTCGGTCTGCCGGAAGCTCTCGCCGGGCCGGTGTACGAACGGATGCGGGCCAAGCTGGAGCGGGAGCCGGTCGAGGATCTGCGTATCGACTTCGAGGACGGCTACGGCGGCCGTACGGACTCCGACGAGGACCGGCACGCCGCCCGTGCCGCGAGGCTCGTCGCCGATACCTACGGGAGCGCCGGCACCCCTCCGTACATCGGTATCCGGATGAAGTGCATGGAGGCCGCCGTACGCGACCGGGGCATCCGTACCCTCGACGTCTTCCTCACCGGCCTCCTCGAACGCGGCGGACTGCCCGACGGCCTGCTACTGACCCTCCCCAAGGTGACCTACGCCGAACAGGTCGCCGCGACGGCCCGGTTGCTCACCGCCTTCGAAGAGGCCCACGGGATCGAAGCGGGCCGGATCGGCTTTGAGATACAGATAGAGACCAGCCAGGCGATCCTCGCCGCCGACGGCACCGCGACCGTCGCCCGGATGATCGCCGCCGCCGAGGGGCGCGCCACCGGACTGCACTACGGCACCTTCGACTACAGCGCCTGCCTCGGTGTGAGCGCGGCCCACCAGTCGAGCGACCATCCGGCGGCCGACCATGCCAAGGCCGTGATGCAGGTGGCCGCCGCGGGGACCGGGGTACGGGTGTCGGACGGTTCCACCAATGTGCTCCCCGTCGGCCCCGCCGCACAGGTCCACGAGGCCTGGCGCATCCACTACGGCCTCACCCGCCGGGCCCTGGCCCGCGCCTACTACCAGGGCTGGGACATGCACCCCGGGCAGCTGCCCACCCGCTACGCCGCCGTGTTCGCCTTCTACCGGGAGGGCCTGGACAAGGCCGCCGCCCGGCTGGCCGCGTACGCGAACCGGACCGCCGGCGATGTGATGGACGAGCCCGCCACGGCCCGGGCCCTGAGCGGCTATCTCCTCCGCGGTCTGGACTGCGGCGCCCTCGACCCGGCCGAGGTCACCGGGCTCACCGGACTGACCCGCACCGACCTGGAATCCTTCGCTCCGCCGCGCGGTGCGGCTCCCGCGGGGGTCGCACCGCGCGCCTAGGGACCCCCTGGACGAATACGCGGCGCCCGCGGCCGGAGACCGGCCGCGGGCGCTTCGTGCTGCTGGAGCTTGTGGTGCTGCCGGGGTGTCAGGGCCGCCAGATGTGCAGGTCGTACAGCTGGGTGGTGGCATTCAAAGAGCAGGTGAAGTAGGAGGCGCCGCTCCACATGACGAACCACTGGCCCGCCCAGGCGCACTCGCCGTAGCTGAGGTACTCGCCGCGGGGCTGCCAGCTCTTCGTGCCGACCGCCGACTCCGCCACTGCGCCCTGAGGGGCGGCCTGGGCCGTCGGAGCGGTCATGAGTCCGGCGCCGGCCACGGCCGCCGCGACGGCGATACCGGCGAACACCTTGCGAATAGACATGAGGTTGAGCCCTCCCTCGTCGTCCTTGCCGCCGGGGTCCCCGCCCCGGTGGCGAGAAGAAGCGTGTCCTTCCAAACCGGCTGAATCAACGGGAAGCGCACATTCCATAATTGATTGGCTGATATATGGATGATCCGGCCGATAATGTGCGTGTGATGTGAAGGCGGAGGGGATTTACTCGTGTCGTCGATGTCCCTGCCGCAGCCACAGCCGTCATGACGGCGGGGCAAGGGGGTCCGGTTCCGGATAGGTCCGGACCTTTTACGGCGCAGGCCTGTCCGGACGGATCGGTACGGCGTGGCCGGTACGGCCGGGATCGCCGCGGGCAGGGCTCCGCCCGGACCCGGCCACCCCGGGTCCGGCGGTCAAGGGGGCTACTGGGGCGGAATCTCGCCCGAGCCGCGGGCGATCAGCCTGGTCGCCAGCGTCGTATGGGCCGGTGCTTCGTCGAAGCCGTCCAGCCGCCGGAACAGCCGCTCCGCGGCCGTACGGCCCAGCAGGGCCGCATCCTGCGCGATGACCGTGATGCCGAGCAGATCGGCGAGTTCGATATCGTCGAAACCGACCAGCGCGACCGGCCGGTCCCGCCCCGCCAGGGCGCGTACCACCGTCACCATGATCCGGTTGTTGCCCGCGAAGAGCGCCGTGACCGGCTCCGGGCCGTCCAGCATCTCCCCGACCGCCCCGCGCACCCGCTCGGGCGCCGTCGACCCCAGGGAGATCCACGACGGATGGACCGGAAGCTCCGCGTCCTCCATCGCCGCACGGTAGCCGCGCAGCCGCTCCACCGCGGTGTGGATCCGCGGCTGGTCGCCGATGAACCCGATCCGGCGGTGACCGTGGGCGATCAGCTGCGCCACCCCTGCCCGGGCGCCGCCGCGGCTGTCGGAGAGGACCGCGTCCGCGTCGATGAGCCCCGGCGGGCGGTCGACGAAGACGGTGGCGATCCCCGCTTTGATCTCCGGCTCCAGATAGCGGTGGTCGTTCCCCGCCGGAATGACGATCAGGCCGTCCACCCGCCGGGCGCACAGGGCGAGCGCCAACTCCTGCTCGCGCTCCGGGTCCTCGGCGCTCGAACCGTTGATGAGCAGGGCGCCGTGCGCGCGGGCCACCTCCTCGACCGCCCGGCTCAGGGGCCCGTAGAACGGATCGGCGAGATCCTCCAGCACCAGGCCCACGGAGGCCGTCCGCCCCTTGCGCAGTACCCGCGCGCTGTCGTTGCGGCGGAAACCGAGCGACTCGATGGCCTCCTGGACCCGGCGTTCGGTATCGGCCGTGACGCCCGGCTCCCCGTTGACCACCCGGGAGACCGTTTTCAGTCCGACTCCGGCGCGCGCCGCCACGTCCTTCATCGTCGGCCGGTTGCCGTAGCGGGACTCGGTGCCACGGCGGCGGCCGGACAGCCGGGGGGAACGGTCGATATCGGCCACGTGTGTCGTCCCGTCGTCATACGGCGTGGTGAGGAATGCTGCGATGAGCATAGAACCTGGACAACGTTGTCAGAGCAGGGAAGACTGGGCCGCAGCCGCGGACGCGGCGGACGGCCGGGGGAACGGGGTTCCAGAACGATGCAGACGCAGCTCGTCGCCGCTCTCGATATCGGCGGGACCAAGATCGCCGGAGCACTGGTGGACGGCCGCGGCCGCATCCGGCTGCGGGCCCAGCGCGCCACCCCGGCCCGGGAGGACGGCGAGACCGTGATGCGCGCGGTGACCGAGGTGCTGGCCGAACTCTCCGCCGCCCCCCAGTGGACCCGGATCTCGGCCGTCGGTATCGGCAGTGCCGGACCGGTCGACGCGTCGGCGGGTACGGTCAGCCCGGTCAATGTCCCGGCCTGGCGGGACTTCCCGCTGGTCGCGCGGGTACGCCGGGCCACCGGCGGGCTGCCGGTCGGGCTCGTCGGCGACGGAGTGGCGATGACGGCCGCCGAACACTGGCAGGGCGCGGCCCGCGGGCACGACAACGCCCTCTGCCTGGTCGTCTCCACCGGGGTCGGCGGCGGGTTGGTCCTCGACGGCCGGGTCCACCCCGGGCCCACGGGCAACGCCGGTCATATCGGCCATATCAGTGTGGACTTCGACGGCGAACCGTGTCCGTGCGGCGGCCGCGGCTGTGTCGAGGGGATCGCCAGCGGCCCGAATATCGCCCGGCGTGCCTTGGACGGAGGCTGGCGGCCCGGCCCCGACGGCGACGCCTCGGCCGCCGCCGTGGCGGCGGCCGCCCGGGCGGGGCACCCCGTCGCCCGTGCCTCCTTCGAGCGGGCCGCCCGGGCGCTGGCGGCGGGCATCTCGGCCACCGCGGTCCTCGTCGAGATCGACATCGCGGTCGTCGGCGGGGGAGTGGCGGGCGCCGGTGACGTCCTCTTCACCCCGCTGCGCCGGAGCCTGCGCGACTACGCCACGCTCTCCTTCGTCCGCCGCCTCACCGTCGTCCCGGCGCTGACCGGCACCGATGCCGGGCTGGTCGGCGCCGCCGCGGCCGTGGTGGCCCCGGCGGCTGGAACGGCGGGCGTCGCCGACGCGGTGTGACCCCGATACGGCCGGGCCCCGCGGGTGCCCGGCCGAATGCCGGCGTTCCCTGCGGTGTGCCGCGGCCGCCCCGGGGCAGGGTCTGCTCCGGGGACCCTTACGTAGGGTGAGACCGCCCACGGCGCCCGCGCGGACGCCCCGGGAGGGACCCGGACGCCCGGACACCCGGACACACTTCGGCGGGTGACGGCCATGGGTGCCCTCCGCGGGTTACGCGGCCGGGCGTTGCGGGCAATCCACTGTGGGCTAGGAAGAGGGGGAACCGTGATCGTCTGGATCAACGGTGCGTTCGGAGCAGGCAAAACGACCACCGCAGGCGAACTGGTCGATCTGATCCCGAACAGCACGCTGTACGACCCCGAGGTCATCGCCGCGGAACTGCGCCTGCTGCTTCCGCCGAAGGCGCTCGACGAGGTGGGGGACATCCAGGACCTGCCGATCTGGCGACGGCTCGTGGTGGACACGGCCGCCGCCATGCTGGCGCAGCTGGGCGGGGTGCTGGTGGTGCCGATGACACTGCTGCGCCAGGAGTACCGGGACGAGATCTTCGGGGGGTTCGCGGCCCGCCGTATTCCGGTGCGCCAGGTGCTGTTGAGGCCTGATGAAACGATACTGCGCGCCCGGATGGCGTCGCGTGACGGGCGGGAGCGCCCACTGTTCCGGGTGAGCGGTGCGCACGGCGCGAGCGGTGCGCACGCTACGGCCGTCGCGAGCGGTGCGAACGGGGCAGGTGTGGCAGCTGCGGCAGGTGTTCCGGGTGGTGCGGTGGGCCCGACGACGGCGGAACCCGAGGGCCGCGGCCGCTGGGCGTACGACCCTGTCGAGCCGTACCGCGCGGCGCTGGAGTGGCTCGTAGCCGATGCCTTCGTCGTCGACAACGGCCCGCTCGACCCCCGCCGCACGGCGCACCGCATCGCCGAGGCCCTGCGCACCGGGGAGGCTCCCGTCTGCGAGATCGTGCAGACGCCGGAGCCGACGACCGAGACCCTGGCCGCCGGGGTGCTCCTCTTCGACGACCGGGACCGGGTGCTGCTGGTCGATCCGACGTACAAGCCGGGATGGGAGTTCCCGGGCGGTGTGGTGGAGCCGGGGGAGGCGCCCGCGCGTGCCGGGATGCGCGAGGTCACCGAGGAGTTGGGGATCGTGCTCGACCGGGTGCCCGGATTGCTGGTCGTCGACTGGGAGCCACCGCGTCCGCCCGGCTACGGCGGTCTGCGGCTGTTGTTCGACGGGGGCCGGCTGGACAGCGCCGAGGCCGCGCGGATCAGACTCCCGGGCGAGGAACTGCGGTGCTGGCGCTTCGTCGCGGAGCGCGAGGCGGCACAGCTGCTGCCGCCGAACCGGTACGAGCGGCTCCGCTGGGCGCTGCGGGCCAGGGAGCGTGGGGTCGTCCTCAACCTGGAAGCAGGAGTTCCGGTCGGCTGAGACCGGTTCCGGCCCGCCGGTCCGCGTGGACCGGCGGGGTCCGGGCGGACGTCACGCCGCCCACCCGCGTCCCCGGTCATGGAGAGTCCGCGGTGCCGGGCGGCACGACGGTCCCCTGGTGGTAGTAGAGGCGCCACCCGCCCCCGCCTTCCTGCCTCCGCCAGATCGAACTGTGCCGGGACCGCCGCTCCCCGAGGGCGACCTCGTACGTCACATGCACGATGCCCGGCGCCGGCGCGGTCCCGCTCATACCGGAGGGCCGGTACCGGGGACCGTTCTCGGACGCGCCCGGCGCCCCGGCCAGTTCGGACAGCATCGCCTCGCGGTCCCACCGCCGGCCCGAGGCGCCCACCTCCACGAACTCCGGGTCCAGCAGCCGTCCGGCGGCCTCCCGGTCCGACCTCACCCGGGGGCTCAGGAGTTCCAGCTCGCCCGCGATCGCCTCGGCCACGCCGTCCGTCGTCTCTCCGCTCATCGGACCATCCTGGCCCATGTCTTCCGGGGCCCCTCACTCCGCCGCGGCCGCCTCCTTCGCGGCCGCGCGCAGTACGGCCGCGGTGTCCTCGGTCACGGGATCCCCATGGCCGCAACAGACCGTCTCCGGGGCCGACGCGGCGAGCCGGCTCATCGATGCCTTCGCCCGCGCCCGGTCGGTGTTGAACACACCCAGGATGACCCGCCGCTCCACCGCGGCGATCGCGTCTCCGGTGAACAGCCCGCCGTGCCGGGGCAGATGGATCCCCATGGAGCCGTCGGTGTGCCCCGGGGCGTGCACCACCACTGCTCCGTCGCCGAAGCCGAGGTCGTGGGTCAGCACGATCCGGCGGAGCAGGGCGGGGTCCCGGCCGACGGCCCGGATACCCTTCTCGACGGCCGGCGCGGCTCCGGCGTGGCCGGAGTCGACGAGGGTCAGCCCGTCGTCGTCGTACCAGAGATACGCCTGGCCGATCGGGAAGCGGAACATCGTGAGGCGGGGCCGTGCGTCAACGATGTCCATGGCCCGATCCTGGACACGCCCCACCCACCGCGTCCCCCGAATACGCCGAGCGCGATCTCCGCCCGGCGCTGAGTCGTTCCGGGGGCCGGGGAACCCGGCGCGGGCAGGGACGGCGCATCACCCGAGCGGGTGGGGATTCCCGCGACGGGCGGCATGGCAGTCTGGGCCGGGTCACACTGGCATTGTCTGGTGAGGAGGCGCGAGGAGTGAGCGTTGCCAGTTTTATGGATCATCACGGCCCCTGGACCGTCGACGATGTCCTGGCCCTGCCCGAGGACCGCTCGGTGCGCTACGAGCTGCTGGGGGAATCCCTCGTGGTGTCCCCCGCTCCCGGGCTGCGCCATCAACGCGCGAGCTACCGGCTCCATATCGCACTCGACGCGGCGGCACAGGCCGCCGAAGCGTCCGTGGAGGTCCTGGAGGCGATCAACGTCACCCTCCCCTCCGGACTCGTCGTCCCGGACATCGTCGTCGCCGATGCGGGTGCCACGGTGGACGACGCCGTCAGCATCGACGCCGAAGCCGTCCAGTTGATCGTCGAACTGGTCTCACCCGGCAACCGGACCATGGACCGCAAACTCAAACCGCTGCTCTACGCCGAGGCCGGGATCCCCCACTACTGGCGGCTCGAATTCGACCCCGCGCCCCGTCTGATCGTCGGTGAACTCGACCATGGTCGCTACGTCGAGCGGACGACCGCACTGCCAGGGGTGGTCACCAGGATCGACCACCCCTTCCCCATGAAGATCGACCCGGCGGGAATCGCCCCGCCAGTAGCTCACGGCGGGACCGGCGCCTGGGAACGGCCCCGCCCCGGAGGACGGGGCCGGGCCCGCGGCGCCAGGGCCGGCCGCTCGCCTCCCAGGAGCTACCGCGACGCCGCGTACTTCCGCAGGAACAGCGCCTCGGCCACCGCCATGCGCTCCATCTCCTCCGGGGACACCGACTCGTTCACCGCGTGGATCTGCGCCGCCGGGTCGCTCAGCCCGATCAGCAGGATCTCGGCGTCCGGGTAGAGGCCCGCCAGCGTGCCGCAGAGCGGGATCGAACCGCCCATCCCCGACGTCTGCATCTCCTGGCCCGGATACGCCACCCGCATGGCGTCCGCCATCGCCGCGTACGCCGGGCTGCCGGTGTCCGCCCGGAACGGCTGCCCCTGGCCGACCTGCTCCACCGACACCCGCGCACCCCATGGCGTGTGCTTCTCCAGATGCGCCGTCAGCAGTTCCGTGGCCGCCACCGCGTCCTGCCCCGGCGGTACCCGCAGACTGACCGTCGCCCGCGCGCTCGCCTGCACCGACGGTGTGGCACCGACGACCGGCGGGCAGTCGATGCCCAGCACCGTCACCGCGGGCCGCGCCCACACCCGGTCGGCCACGGCACCGGAACCGATCAGCCCCACCCCGTCGAGCACCTTCGCGTCCTCGCGGAAGGCGTCCTCGGGATAGGCCAGACCGTCCCAGGTCTGATCGGCGGTCAGCCCGTCGACCGTCGTCGAACCGTCCTCGGACCGCAGCGAGTCCAGTACGCGGATGAGCGCGGCCAGCGCGTCCGGCGCGGCCCCGCCGAACTGACCCGAATGAAGGTTTCCGGCCAGTGTGTCGATGCGGACCCGCAGCATGGTCATCCCGCGCAGGGTGGCCGTCACCGTCGGCAGCCCCGTCCGGAAGTTACCGGTGTCGCCGATCACCACGGCGTCCGCCGCCAACAGCCCGGGATGCTGCTCGGCGTACCGTTCGAGACCGCCGGTGCCCTGCTCCTCCGAGCCTTCCACGATCACCTTCACATGCACCGGCACCCCGCCGTCCGCCTTGAGGGCGCGCAGCGCGAGCAGATGCATCAGGAAGCCGCCCTTGCAGTCGGCTGCGCCGCGCCCGTACCAGCGGCCGTCGCGTTCCGTCAGCTCGAACGGCGGGGAGACCCAGCCTGCGGGGTCCAGCGGCGGCTGGACGTCGTAGTGCGCATAGAGCAGGACCGTCGGCGCACCCTCCGGGCCCGGCAGATACCCGTACACCGAATCGGTGCCGTCCGGAGTGAGGAACACCGAGACGTCCGTGAAGCCCTCGGCGCGCAGCGCATCCGCGCACCAGCCCGCGGCACCCTCGCACTCGCTCCTGGGGAACTGCTCGGGATCCGCCACCGAGGCGAACGCCACGAGTTCCGCCAGCTCGGTACGGGCCCGGGGCATGAGCCCCGCGACGGTCTCGGCGATCCGGCGGTCGGACATGGGCACGCTCCTGGGGGCTGCGACGTTGAGGGTAGGTGTACGGCGAACGCGCGGTCGATCCTGCCACAGCGGGCGGGGACGGCCGCGCCGTAGGATGCCGTGCGAGAGCAGCGGGCACGCGTCGGATCGGGAGCATAACCACATCGTGAGCAGCGAGAACGGTGTCACCGGGGCAGGATCGGAAGCACAGGGCCGGAGCGGCCCGGTGTGGGACGTGGTGGTGGTCGGCGCGGGGCCGGCCGGAGCGTCCGCGGCCTATGCCGCGGCGGTGGCGGGCCGCCGGGTCCTCCTGCTGGAGAAGGCCGAACTCCCCCGCTACAAGACCTGCGGCGGCGGCATCATCGGCCCGTCGCGCGACAGCCTGCCGCCCGGCTTCGAACTGCCGTTCCGCGACCGGGTGCACGCGGTGACGTTCACACTCAACGGCAGACTGTCGCGGACCCGCCGGTCGAAGAGGATGCTCTTCGGGCTGATCAACCGGCCCGAGTTCGACGCCCTGCTCGTCGAGCACGCCGAGAAGGCGGGCGCCGTCCTCCGGACGGGTGTCGCAGTCTCCCGGGTGGAGCAGCACGGCGCGGCCGTGCCGGACCGGCGGACGGTGGCCGTGGTCACCACCGCCGGGGAAACGATCCTGGCGCACGCGGTCGTCGGCGCGGACGGCAGTGCCAGCCGGATAGGGAAACATGTCGGCGTCAAGCTCGACCAGGTCGACCTGGGGCTCGAAGCCGAGATCCCGGTCCCCGAATCGGTCGCCGAGGACTGGGCCGGCCGGGTCCTGATCGACTGGGGCCCGATGCCCGGCAGTTACGGCTGGGTGTTCCCCAAGGGGCGGACGCTCACCGTCGGGGTCATCGCGGCGCGCGGCGAGGGCTCCGCGACCAAGCGGTATCTGGAGGACTTCATCGCCCGTCTGGGGCTCGCCGGGTTCGAACCGTCGATCTCCTCCGGCCATCTCACCCGCTGCCGCAGCGACGACTCTCCGCTCTCCCGCGGCCGGGTCCTGGTCTGCGGCGACGCGGCCGGTCTGCTGGAGCCGTGGACCCGTGAGGGCATCTCCTTCGCCCTGCGGTCGGGGCGGCTCGCGGGGGAGTGGGCGGTCCGGATCGCGGAGGCCCACGACGCCGTCGACGCCCGGCGGCAGGCGTTGAACTACGCCTTCGCCGTCAAGGCGGGACTCGGGGTCGAGATGGCCGTCGGGCGGCGGATGCTCGGCGTCTTCGAGCGCCGCCCCGGTCTGGTCCACGCGGCCCTCACCGGGCTGCGCCCGGCCTGGCGGGCCTTCACCGACATCACGCGCGGCTCCGCGACCCTGGCCGGACTGGTCCGGGGCAGCGGGGTGGCCCGCAGGGCGCTGGAGGCACTGGACCGCAGGATGGGCGACCCGGGCCGCACCACCGACCGGGGCGCGGCGGACTCCCCGGACTCGCCGGACTCCCCGGACCGCGGTTCCGACGACAAGGAGCCGTCGACGACGTAAGCCGGTGCCGGGCCCGCCCCGCCCGGCCGTGCCCGGCCGACGGCGGTGCCTGCGGCCGGGCCCGGCCCGTTCCCCGGCCCCGGGGCGCGCACTCCGCCCGGCCGCCTCCCCGGCAGGGACCTGCCTCGCTGCCGGGACCGCCCGGCAGCGAGGTGCGGGCCCGCCCCCTCCGCCCCGGGAGGGGCTCCCCCTGCCGCAGTCCCCGGCGTCGTGTTTCCTCCACTCCCGGTACGGCAGTCGGCCCGCCCCGCTCGTGGTGGCACCGCCACTCACCCGTCACCCCTCGACGGTGATCCGGAAGACCGGATGCCGGTCCGCCGCGGCCAGCAGCTCCTCGTCCGCCGACGACGCGGTCACCCCGTCGAAGAACCGGCCGACCTCCCAGCCCCACCGCTCCAGATAGGCCCGGAGCACGGCGGGCTTCTCGGCGTCGGCCAGCTCCACCGCAGTGAAGTGCCGAACCTTCCGGCCCAGCGTGAGCCGTCCGCCGCCGGCCGCCCGCATATTGCGCACCCACTGGGAGTGGCCGCGCGCCGAGACCAGATACTCGCCGCCCTCGAACCCCAGGGGGTTGACCGGGATGCTCCGCCACTCGCCGCTGCTGCGCCCGAGGACCGACAGTTCGGCCGTCCCCATCAGGCTCACTCCACGCCGGGCCAACCGGCCCACGAGATTCCCGAAGGCCCGGTCGAAGCGGCCCGGGCGGACATAGCGGGCGTTCGCGCCGGACCGCGAAGCCCGGGGCGCGCCCGGCTCGTCCGACTGCGGGGCCGGGGGAGACTGGTGCGTCTGGTGCGTCTGGTGCGTCTGGTGCGTCTGGTGCGTCTGGTGCGTCTGGTGCGTCTGGTGCGTCTGGTGCGTCTGGTGCGTCTGGTGCGTCTGAGGTGCCTGAGGGGTCTGAAGGTTCTGGTGGGTCCCAGTGGGCTGTACGGGTGACATCGTCGGCTCCTGAGTCGAAAGGGCGAACAGGTGAGGGGAGGGGGTGGACGGCGGGCCATGGGCCGGTTCACCGGCCCTTCGCCGCACCCCGAGGGGGAAGTGGCGCTCCTTTTCAAGAGCGGTGCTCTCTCCTGGGATCAGTGTCCACGGATGGCCGCTCTAAAGCAAGAGCGGTGCTCTCGAAATTGGTCACCGCTCTGAATCATGGAAGACTTCCCGTATGACCACGATCCGCGGGGCCAGGGACCGGGCCCGAGCCGAAGTGACCGCTGCCATCAAGGACGCCGCACGACGACAGGTCGCCTCGGAGGGGGCCACCAAACTGTCGCTGCGCGCCGTCGCCCGGGAGCTGGGCATGGTCTCCTCAGCCCTCTACCGCTACTTCCCGAGCCGCGACGAACTGCTGACCGCCCTGATCATCGACGCCTACGACGCGCTCGGCGAGGCCGCCGAATCCGCGCTCGCCGCCGCCCCCGCCACGGCCGTGCCCACCGACCGCTGGGCAGCCGTCTGCACCGCCGTCCGCGTCTGGGCCCTCGCCCACCCTCATGAATACGCCCTCATCTACGGCTCGCCGGTCCCCGGCTACACCGCGCCCCAGGACACCGTCGGCCCCGCCGCCCGCGTCGGCGCGGTGATGATCTCCATCCTCCGGGACGCCCGGTCCACCGGCCGGCTCGCCCTGCCGCCCCTCGACGCGTCCCTGGCCGCCGAGGGCGACCGGCTCGCCGCCGATCTCGCCCCCGATCTGCCGCCCGCGGTCGTGGTGGCCCTGGTCGCCGCCTGGGCGCAGCTCTTCGGACTCCTCTCCTTCGAAGTGTTCGGACAGTTCAACGGGATCGTCGACGAGCGGGACGCCTTCTACGCCCGCGCCGTCGACCGGCTCGGCTACGAAGCCGGACTGATCCGCAGGCCCTGACCGGCCGCCCGCGACCCCCCTGACCGGCCGCCCGCGCCCCCCGGCGCCGTACTGCCGTGGGAGTACCACCGGGCACGACACCCGGGTGACGCGCGGCCCCGGCGGCGCGTCTACGGTGGCCCGCATGGATGAAAAGGCCCCTCCCACCTGCGGCCTTCCCTTCCCGGGCGGTACCGGCGAACCGCCCTGGGCCCGGATCTGGGAACGCCGCCGCGCCGCTGCCGTACTGCCGTGGCCCTCGACACTGCTCGTCGCCCTGTTCGTCGCCATCGGCACGGGCTTCGCCGAAGCCAAGGGACACCCCGAGATCCGGGAACAGCTCGACGCGCTCGGCCGGACGCTGATGCTGCTCCCCCCGGTCTTTCTGCTGCTGCGCCTGCGGTGGCCCGTCCCCGCGCTGATCGGCACGACCGCGGCCACCCTCCTCTACCTGGGCGCGGGCTACCCGTACGGCCCGGCACTGCTGCCGATGGTCGTCGCCGTCTTCTCCGCGGCCGTGGCCGGCCACCGGCGCGCCGCCTGGTGGGCGGCCGGAGTGTTCTGGACCGGCCACGTACTGCTCTCGCACTGGCTGTACGCGTATCTGCCGCCCGACGGCGACACCGCGGTGCCCTGGGCCAAGGAACTGGTCGTCGCCGCCTGGACGGCCGCGGTCCTCGCGGGCTCCGAACTGCTGCGGGTCCGCCGGGCCGAATGGGCCCGAGCCGCCGCCGAACGCGCCGCCGCGGCCCGCCGCCGCGCCGACGAGGAGCGCCTGCTGATCGCCCGGGAACTGCACGACGTCCTGGCGCACTCCCTGTCCGTCATCCATGTGCAGGCGGGCGTGGGGCTCGCCCTGCTCGACCGCGACACCGAGCAGGCGAGGACCGCGCTCACCGCGATCAAAGCGGCCAGCAAGGAAGCCCTCGGTGAGGTCCGTCAGGTACTGGACAACCTGCGCGCCCCCGGTGACGCGCCCCGCGCCCCGGCGCCCGGACTCGACCGGCTGCCCGAACTGGTCGAGCAGGCCGCCGGCGCGGGACTGACCGTCACCGTCGACCGGGCGGGTCCGCCCGCCGCCCTGCCGCCCGGAACCGATCTCGCGGCGTTCCGGATCGTCCAGGAGGCGCTGACCAATGTGGTCCGCCACTCCGGTTCCCGTACCGCCGCGGTCCGGATCTCGTACGAAACGGTCCGGCTGTCGCTCCGCATCGACGACGCCGGACCGGCCACCGGATCCGACGCGGGCGGCAGCGGCAACGGCCTGGCCGGTATGCGGGAACGGGCCGCCGGTCTCGGTGGCACCATCGAGGCGGGCCACCGGCCGGACGGCGGATTCACCGTCCGCGCCCGGCTGCCCCTCACACCCAAGGAGACTCCGTGACCCCTTCGACCGCGCCCCGGACACCTCCGGGCCGCACGGGCACGGCCGCCGCAGCGTACGGAGGAGACATATGACGGTCCGGGTTCTGCTCGCCGATGATCAGCTGCTGGTCCGGGCCGGTTTCCGGGCGCTGCTCGACGCCCAGGAGGACATCGAGGTCGCGGGCGAGGCGGCCGACGGCGCGGAGGCCGTCCGGCGGGTGGGCGAAGTACGGCCGGACGTCGTCCTGATGGATATCCGGATGCCCGTGCTCGACGGTCTCGCCGCGACCCGCAGGATCACCGGGGATCCCCGGCTGGCCGACGTGAAGGTGGTCATGCTGACCACCTTCGAACTGGACGAGTACGTCTTCGAGGCGATCCGCTCCGGAGCCTCCGGCTTTCTGGTGAAGGACACCGAGCCGGACGAACTGCTGCGCGCCGTCCGTGCCGTGGTCGCCGGGGACGCCCTGCTCTCCCCGGGCGTGACGCGCAGGCTGATCGCCGAGTTCGCGGCCCGTTCCAAGGCACCCGCGGACGACGGCCTCCTCGCGGGCCTCACCGAACGCGAGCGGGAGGTGATGGCCCTGGTCGGCATCGGCCTGTCGAACGAGGAGATAGCCCGGCGGCTCGTCGTCAGCCCGCTCACCGCCAAGACCCATGTGAGCCGCACGATGGTCAAACTCGGCGCCCGCGACCGGGCGCAGCTGGTCGTCCTCGCCTACGAATCGGGTCT
This sequence comes from Streptomyces sp. NPDC094448, assembly GCF_044763775.1. NCBI lineage: Bacteria > Bacillati > Actinomycetota > Actinomycetes > Kitasatosporales > Streptomycetaceae > Streptomyces > Streptomyces sp. NPDC094448. The sequence continues at coordinate 137,719 of NZ_JBIWGU010000016.1, forward strand.
GGTCCGACCCGGCTGGCTGGGCTGACCCCCGCCGCCCAAAGGCCCCGGCGGTCCCCCCTCGTATCGGTACGGCCCGCGGGACCCGTTCCCGCCAGCCTCCTTCCGCGCCCGCGGCGACCGGACCGGATCCGCCCACCGTACGGCCGCTCCCGCCCCGGCCCGTACGGGCGCCGAAGGACCCGCCGGAGCGTGGCAGACTCGGCTCCATGAACGGCAAGGCGGCGAACACCAGATCGCGACTGGAGAGGGGCCGCAGCGCACTCGGCCCCGCACTGGAACTCGTGCACACGGGACGGGCGCCCACCCGTGCCGTTCTCACCGCCGAACTGGGCGTCACCCGTGCCACCGCGGGTGCCGTCGCCGCCGAGCTGGAGGCCCTCGGCCTGATCCGGGTCGACTCCCGCCCCGCCGCCGCGACCGGCTCCCAGGGCCGGCCCTCGCACCGGTTGTCCGTCGACGACGCGGGCCCCGTGGTCCTCGCCGCCCAGGTCCACGCCGACGGCTTCCGCGCCGCACTGGTCGGACTCGGCGGCCGGATCGTCGCCACCGCCCCGGGCTGTCTGACCCCGGCCGCCGACCCCGGTCAGGTCATCGGTGCCGTCGTCGACGCCGGAGCGGAGCTGCTGCGGGCGAGCGGACGGCGCTGCGCCGGCGCGGGACTCGCCGTACCGTCGGCCGTCGCGGAGCCCGACGGCACCGCCCTCAACCCGCTGCACATCGCCTGGCCCGCGGGCTCACCGGTCCGCCAGATCTTCGCCGAGCACATCAGGGCCGCCGGAATCGAAGGCCCCGCTTTCACCGGGAACGATGTCAACCTCGCCGCGCTGGCCGAGTACCGGCACGGCGGCGGACGCGGCGCCCGGCATCTGCTGTGCGTCGCCACCGGACACCGGGGCGTCGGCGGTGCCCTCGTCCTGGACGGCCGGCTGCACACCGGCAGCTCCGGACTGGCCCTCGAAGTCGGCCATCTCACCGTCAATCCCGAGGGCCGCCCCTGCCACTGCGGCGGCCGCGGCTGCCTCGACGTGGAAACCGATCCGCTCGCCTTCCTCACCGCCGCCGGACGTCCGCCCGGCCCCGCAGTCTCCCTCCTCGCCCAGTCCGAACACCTGCTCGCCACGGAGTACGGCGACCCCGCGGTCCGGGCCGCCGGCGAGGAGCTGATCGACCGTCTGGGGCTCGGCCTGGCCGGGTTGGTGAACATCCTCAACCCCGACCGGATCGTCCTCGGCGGACTGCACCGCGCCCTGCTCGCCGCCGACCCGGGCCGGCTGCGGTCCGTGGTCGCCGACCGCAGTCTGTGGGGCCGCAGCGGCGGCGTACCGATCCTCCCCTGCACCCTGGACCACAACACCCTGGTCGGCGCGGCGGAACTGGCCTGGCAGCCGGTGCTCGACGATCCGCTGCACGCCCTGGCCTGACCCGGGCCCTCGCGCGCCACCCGTCCGGGGGCACGGGAAGCGGCCCGGCGCCCGTGAGCGGGTAGGCGACGACCATGACCCTCCCGTCTTCCGGCGCGCGGCCGCCCGGTACCACGGACCGTTTCCGGCGACTGCACGACGCCGTCGCCGCCTCGCCCGCCGGGCTCGGCTGGAACCGGGCCCGCGAGATGGAACTGCTCCACCGGGCCATGGGCTTCGCCGCCCTCGGGTTCCTCACCCTGGTCCCTCTGCTGGTGGTGGTGGCCGCCGCGGACCCGGCCAGCGGCCAGGGCTTCGCCCGCTGGCTGGGCCAGGCGCTCGGGGTATCCGCCGCCTCCCAGCAGCAGGTCGAGGAGTTGTTCGCGCCCCCGGGCACCGCCCTCCAGCGCACGACGGCCTTCGGTCTCGCGGCCCTCGCCGTCTTCGGACTCACCTTCGGCTCCGCGGTCCAGACGGGGTACGAGAAGGTCTGGGACCTGCCCACGGCCCGCTGGCACACGATGTGGCGCCATGTCGTCTTTCTCGCCCTGCTGGTCTTCGCGCTGCTGCTGTTCGTCAACACCCCCGCTTTCGGCCGCAGCGTCCCCGGGACCATCGGCACCGCCGTCGCCGATGTCCTCGGCACGTTCGTCTTCTTCTGGGTCGCCCAGCGGCTGCTGCTGGGCGGCCGGGTCCGCTGGGGCGCGCTGCTCCCCGGGGCGGTCGCCACCGCCCTGTTCATACTGGGCCTGCGGATCTTCTCCCAGCTCGTGTTCTCCCCGCTGATCGCCTCGAACGCCGTCACCTACGGCCCCTTCGGCACCGTTCTGGTGCTCCAGTCATGGCTGGTCGGGGTGGGGGTGGTGGTCTACGGCGGCGCGCTCGTCGGACGGCTCGTCCACGAGGAGCGGGTCCGCCGGAGGCTGGAGCGGACCGTACTGCCCGGCTTCGACGGCCCGGAACCCGGCGGCTGACGGCAGCCGCCGGGCGGGGTGCGCCGCCGCCCGCCGGAGTGTTCCGTACGTCAGGGGGAGCCGGCCCGCTCCGGCTCGCGTACCTCCGTGCCGGGCGCCGTCAGGGTGAACCAGACGTCCTTGCCTCCCGCGCCCCGCGGCCGTACGCCCCAGGTGTCGCTGACGGCCGCTATCAGCCCGAGCCCCCGGCCCGAGGTGGCGAGCGGATCGGCCTCCGAGGCCGTCGGCAGCCGGGGGTCGTGGTCGCGGACCGAGACCGTGAGCCGGTCGGGGAACAGCTCGACGTCCACGGTGCAGTGCTTGTCGGGCTCGGCGTGCCGGAGGACGTTGGTCAGCAGCTCGGTCACCCCGAGCGCCGCCTGGTCGATGAGCGGATCCAACTGCCAGTGGCGCAGTTGCGCCGAGATGATTCTGCGGACCTGGCCGATCCGCGACGGCACGGCTTGGAGCTCCACCGTGCAATGCCTGTTGCTGGGCTCTGTGATCACGGCTGCGACTCCCCGAAATGAGGTCCGGAAGAAGACGGAGGATCGGATCCGAACGGACCGGCGGCTGTCGGCCCGATGGCGGCCGCTGGTTCACAGCGTCACCGCCGATTCACCCTGAGTGAGGTGAATCCAGCGTGGCCGACCCGCCCGGCGCCCGCAACTCGGCGCCGTGCCGTCCGGTCCCGGAGCCGGTGCTCCGGACGCAGCCGCCGGGATCAGTCCCCGGTGCCCCCGGCCCTGCGGACCGCCTTCAGGAAACGTCCCGTGAGCTTCCCGGCGTCGGCCTGCTCGTCCCGCTGACCCATCGTCAGCCGGTACCGCTTGCCGTTGACCGTCAGTGCGGTGCTCGATTCGTCGGAGAACCAGGCCTTGCCCGCCCGCACCGCCCGCACCGGGGCGCTGTCGATCACCCGGCCGTAGCTCGTCAGCAGTTGCAGCCTGCCGTCCTTGATGAGGACCTGTCCGGCCTTGGTGAGCGAGCGGGGCCACCGCTCGATCCGTACACCAGTGGCCCGGAATTCGGGCTCCGCCATGGCCATTGGGCCCCTCCTCCCCATCGTTCGCGTCGTCTGGAGGCAGTCTGCAACACCTCGGGTCGCTCGCACCAGTAGAGCAGGCGGAAGAGGCGCCCGGCGAGGGCGTCCGAGGGGGCGTTCGGCCCACAAGGAACACCTATGGATGCCCCAAGCGAAGGTTTACGCAGGTGGCGGGCTTACTGTGACGGCAGGGGCGCAAGCGGCCGGGGTCACCGGAGGGGTGAGCGCGTCCCTCCGAGTGAGCACCGACACACGAACGGGCGGACGGCGGAATGAACACGGACGGCGGGACGGACCGCGACGGGCGGCGGACTGACGGTGTGCCACGGGACCCGGCGGCCCCGTCGGGAGCCCCGGCGGCGACGGACGACGTGGACCGCAGCGATACCGCGTACCGGAGCTGGCTGAAGGAGGCCGTCCGCAAGGTCCAGGCCGATGCCAACCGGTCGGCCGATACGCACCTCCTGCGCTTCCCGCTCCCCGAGGAGTGGAACATCGACCTCTATCTGAAGGACGAGTCGACCCACCCCACCGGCAGCCTCAAGCACCGGCTGGCCCGCTCCCTCTTCCTCTACGGGCTCTGCAACGGGTGGATCCGGCCCGGCAAACCCGTCATCGAGGCCTCCAGCGGCTCCACCGCCGTCTCCGAGGCCTACTTCGCCAAGCTCATCGGCGTACCGTTCGTCGCCGTCATGCCCCGCACCACCAGCGCCGAGAAGATCCGGCTGATCGAGTTCCACGGCGGACAGTGCCACTTCGTCGACGATCCGCGCCGGATGTACGAGGAGTCCGCGGCCCTCGCCGAGCGGACCGGTGGCCACTACATGGACCAGTTCACCTACGCCGAACGCGCCACCGACTGGCGCGGCAACAACAACATCGCGGAGTCGATCTACCAGCAGCTCCGGCTGGAGCGCTATCCCGAACCCGCGTGGATCGTGGCGACCGCGGGGACCGGCGGCACCTCCGCGACCATCGCCCGCTACGTCCACTACATGCAGTACGACACCCGGATCTGCGTCCCCGACCCGGAGAACTCCTGTTTCTTCGACGGCTGGACCCGGAACGACCCGGAGGCCTCCAGCGCCCACGGCTCCCGTATCGAGGGCATCGGCAGGCCCCGGATGGAGCCCAGCTTCCTGCCCCGCGCCGTCGACCGGATGATGAAGGTGCCGGACGCGGCCAGCGTGGCGGCCGTCCGCGCCCTGGACACGGCCATCGGCCGGAAGGCGGGCGGCTCCACCGGCACCGGGCTGTGGAGCGCACTGAAGATCGTCGGCGAGATGGTCGCCGACGGGCGGCGCGGCAGCGTCGTCACCCTGCTCTGCGATCCGGGCGACCGCTACCTCGACAAGTACTACTCCGACGACTGGCTGGCCGCGCAAGGAATCGACATCGAGCCCTACAGCGCCGCCGTCGACCGCTTCCTCACCACCGGTCACTGGCCCCACTGACCCGCTCGCCCCGGCGGTCCGTCGGCAGGGGACAAGGGCGGGCAGGCCGTGCGGGCTTCAGCCGTCCGCACCGCCGACGGGCCCGCCGAGGGGCGCCAGGGTGCCGCCCGTCCGCAGCTTCGCCGTGAGCCGTACGGCTCCCCCGGCCTCCTCCGGGAGGGACGCCGCCAGCGTCGTGCCACGGCCGGTCGCGACGGCCGCCCCCGACGCCGAGATCCCCGCGACCGCCCGGCTCCCGGCTGCCAGCAGATACTCCTTCCCGGCCGGGGACCGCCAGCGGACCCCCGCCAGCACATGCTGACCGAACCGGCTGCACGCCGCCGTGGACCGGGCCCGCGCGACCACCGTGCCCGGATCCGCCGGCGGCCGCCCCGGCGGTACGAACCGCACCAGCACCCGGCCCGGACCGCTCCAGGTATCCGCCCGGGTGCACAGCCACGCCGCCCGGCCCCCGCCGTCCGGCAGCGGCTGCTCGGCGAACGCCCACTGGTTCACGGCCCGTACACCCGCCCCGCGCAGCCCCGAGAGCAGGCACGCCCCCCGCGCCCACGCGGCCAGCGCCGGACCGCTCGTCGACTCCCGCGGCTGCCGGGCCGGTGCTCCCGCGCCCGGCGGCGGGGTGTACGTCAGATGCGCGGGTACGAGATCGCCCAGGTCCGTCACCAGAAAAGCGTGGTCCTCCACGATCCGGCCCGACGACCGCAACTCCAGCGCGGGCCACGCCGTACACGATTCCCCCGCCCGCACCGGGCCGGGCACGGCCGCCGTCACCCCGTCCGCCCCGACCGCCAGCCCCCGGGCCCCCTCCCGCGGCGCCAGCAGATCCCGTACCGCCGCCCGCGCCACCCAGGGCGCCAGCAGCAGCCGCGTACCACCGGCCGTCCGGCTCACGACCACCGAAGCCGCGGTCGTCACATCGGCGTCGTCGGTCCGGGCGAAGTCGAGGACCGCCGCACCCCGGCCGGTGAGCGGCTCGGCGTACCGCACCACCCGGCCGCCCTCGTGCAGCAGCACCACCGCGGCACCGTCGGTGTCACCGGCGTACAGCAGACGCGGCGGCAGGGCGGGCGGAGTGCGCACGGTGTCCGCGGTCACCGAAACCCGCACCGCGCCGCCCGGTGACGACCAGGCGTCCAGCGCCCGCCCGAGCAGCTCCCGGTCGTCCTTCCGGCCGCCCCGGGCGGGCCAGACCGAGAAGTCGACCCGCGAGGTGTCCGCCCAGGACTCCCCGTCGGCCCGGACCAGCCGGGCGGGATCCACCGCCCGGGCCCGGGAACTCGCCGACACCGAACCTGTCTTCGCGTCCGTACGGACCGGATCCCGCCCGCCGGCCGGAGTGCCCGCCGCCACCCCGGCCACCAGCAGGGCGCACAGCCCGGCGACCGCACCCGCCCGGATCCGGTTGCGGCGCCGCAGCAGATCGGTCGGCCGGGTCTGGACCACGCACGGATCGAACTCGGCGGCCCGCAGCAGCGATTCCACCCGGCCGCCACCGGACTCCCGCAACCGCGCCGCGGTCCGCAGCGCCGCGGCCGGATCCCCGACCCCGCACTCCGCGAGCAGCGCGTCCGCCGCCTCGTCGGAGAGCCCCTCCAGCACCACCAGGGCCAGCGCCGCCCGCGCGGGCCCCGCCACCGACGACAGCGCCTGGTCCAGCGCCAGCTCCTCCGCGCCCCCGGCGCTCGGGAACAGCCGCAGACCCATGACCCGGGGCAGCGGCGCCCGTACCCTCCGACGCCCGCGCAGGGCGCCCCGCAGCACCCGGTAGCGCACCCAGCGGTATCCGGCGGATTCCGTGCCGCCCCCGCCCGGCGGCGCTGCCTCGGCCCGGACCGTCCGCACCGGCAGCACCCCCTGCACCGTCGCATGCGCGGCGACCACCCGCCGATGACGCCCCAGCGAAGGCGGCAGGGTCAGATACGCCAGCCGGACCAGCCGGGGGTACTGCTCGACGAGGATCGCCTCCACCGCCTCGTCCCCGGGGCAACTGCCCGCTATGGCGTGGCGGTCGTGCGGACGGGGGGACTGACGGCGTGTCGGCATCGGGGCCGGCCCTTCCGGGGTGCGCGGACAGCTCACGGGCCCCGGCACCCTCGCGCCCGGCACGGATGCGGTGCGCACGGGGCGGACCCGCTCGCCCCGTCCAACGAGTGGATCATGGGACGGTCACACCGGTCACCGGCCCGCCGGAAGCACGCACGGCGGACGGAACGGGCCCCGGAGGCTACCCGGCGTTCCGCAGCAGCGTGTCCAGCGCCCGTCCGAACAGCACGCGCCCCACCCACGCGCTCACCCGGCCCGGAACGCCGCGCAGCCGTGCCTCCTCCGTCCACACCACCACCGACCCGGACCCCTCGGGGCGCACCTCGACCACGGCCCACCCCCGGATCACCCGGCCCCGTTTCACCAGCCGGAACCGGCCCGGCCCTGCCCCGGAGGGCGGTGACCACTCCACGATCTCCATGGGATCGTCGAACCCGGCCCGCCCCACCCCCGTCCGCACCGTGAACACCGTCCCCGGGCCCGGCGGTTCGGGCACCACGGACGTCAGTTGCGTCCACGGCATCAGCGCCGCATGGGCCCGCCAGTCGGTGACCCGCCGCCAGGCCTCCGCCGGGCCGTACGGGACCGTCCGCTCCAGCCGGAACGCGGTCACGGCGCGGCCCCCGGCCCGCCCGCCGCCGTGCCCCGGCGTACGGCCGGATCCGGGACCCCGAGCCCGCGGGGGAGTTCAACGGCCGCCGACCGGCCGTGCGGCCGCATCCCGTCGAGAGGCAGGTGCTGTCGTTCCGTCACCGCGGATCCGATCCCTTCGCCGCCGTCCGCGCCGCGACCAGCGCGGTCCGCCGTCCGGCCGCCGCCGTACGGCATTTCCGTACGAACACCCGGCCGAGAAATCCATCCTGTCACGATCCGTCCCGCGCGGGACGCTCCGACTCCGTGACCCCGGGACCGGGAGCTGCCAGAATCCGGGGCGCCGCACCGTGGCGCCCGCGCCGCGCCCCCGTACCCGTATCCCACCCGCCGTCCGAGAGCGAGCCGCCGACGTGTCCGCTGAACCCCCGCCCCCGAACGGCCCAGGGCCGGCGCTGGAACTGCTGGTGCACGGTGTCGGCGGAGCCACCCCGGAGAGCATGCTGGGGGATCCCCGCACCGTCCGGATGTCCGGTGACGACAAGGCCGCCGTCTTCCGCCGCGCCGACGACGTACACGCCGAATCGGACCCCGCGCGCCGCGACGGCGAGCCCGTCCCCGAGGCGTACTGCTGGTCCAACCTCACCTCCGGCAACAGCGCCCGCGCCCTCTGGCTGCTGCTCCTCCCCTTCATGGTCGCCAACCTCGCCCACTGGATGCGTCCGCGGGCCCGCGGCCGGACGCGGACGATGCGGCTCTACGGGGCGCTGGTACGGCTGGTCGCGCTCAGCCTGACCGTGCTGATGACGGCCGCCGCCTGCGAGGTGGCGCTCGATCTGGTCGCCTGGCAGTGCGCCGGGGCGACCGGATGCACGGAAGGCCGGCCGTGGCTCGGCTTCCTCGCGGCCGACCGCGGCGGCTGGTGGTCCCAGCCCGGCCGCCGTCTCGCGCTCGCCGCGCTGATCCCGGCCGCCCTCGTCGGACTCCTCTGGTACCTCTCCCACCGGACCTGGAGCGCCTACGAGTCCCAGCGCCCGCCGACCGGTGCCGATGTGCCCGACGGCCGTACCGGACCGGCCGACGACCAGGGGCCCGAGCGGGAACCCGAGGTCGAGGAGGAGACCGGCCATGCACCCGGCGGCCACGAGGACGCGTACGAGAACGGGCACGACGACCGGTACGAGGACGGCGGCCGCCCGCCCCGCACCGGACCGCCCGCACCGGTCCTCAGGCCCGCCCTCGGCCGCCCCGGGTTCTGGTACGGCCGCCGCCATGTCGCCCGGCTGCGCGCCGCCCATACCGCCGCCGGACTCCTCGTCGTCGCCGGGGCCGTCACCCTCGCCACCAGCCGCCACGACCGCGCCGGTGACGCCGGACTCCTCGCCCTGTGGGGCCGGGCTCTCGAAGCCGGTGTCGTCCTCGGTCTGACCACGGTGGTCTGGGTGGTCTTCCGCCGCGGCCGTACCGAACGCCGCTTCGACGCCCGCGCCGACCGGACCGCCGTCACCGCCCTGCCCGGTGCGGCGCTCGCCCTGCTCGCCCTCTCCCTGCTGTACGCCGCCCGGCCGCGCCCCGGCTGGGTGTCCGGCGGTGTCCTGCCCGGTACTTCGGCCTTCGGGGTGCTCGCCCTGGCCCAGAGCGGACTGACGCTGGCGCTCGCGGTGGTCGCCGTCGTCCTCCAGCGCCGCGCCCGGCACGCCCGCAGTGTCCTCGGCGGCCTGGGCGGCCCCGCGGTCACGGTCCTGGCCTGCGCCCTGGGCGGGGTGATGACCGGCGGTACGGCCCAGTGGGCGGCCGACCGGCTCGACGGTTCCGGGACCCCCGGGGCCGACGGCTCCGTCCCCGCCCCGCCGACCCTGCTGAGCTGGCAGGCGTCGGTGATCCCGGTCCTGCTGGTCCTGCTGCTCGTGCCCCTCCTCGCCCTCCTCCTGCGGACCTGGCTGACGGCCCGTCGGCTGGCACCCGAGGTCGAGGCGGAGTACGAGGCGGCGGAGGCCGGATGGACCACGCCCGGCGCGGCCCGGCTCGGGGACAACGGCTGGCGTCCCGACGCGGTCCGTACCCGGACCATCGCCCGGGTACGGGCCGCCGCCGGGATCACCGACACCGCCCCGCTCGCCGTCGGTGTGATCGCGGCGGCCACCGTCGTCCTCGGCGCCGCCGCCGTGGCCGGGGCCTGGCGCAGCGGCGATGTGCCGGGCCGGGCCTTCGACGGCGGCTTCGCCGAAGCCGTCGCGGAGACCGCCCAGTCCCTGGGGTCCTGGCTGATCGGTGCCGGTGCCATACTCTTCGTCGCCTGGGGGCGGCGCGCCTACCGGGATCCGTCGGCCCGGCGCACCGTCGGAATCCTCTGGGACGTGGGCACCTTCTGGCCGCGCGCCGCGCACCCCTTCGCACCCCCCTGCTATGCGGAACGCGCCGTACCGGACCTGACGTGGCGGATGTGCACCTGGACCGAGAGCACCCGGCACAACGGTGGACGGCTCGTCATCTCCGGCCACTCGCAGGGCAGTGTGCTCGCCGCGGCGGCGGTCTGGCAGCTGCCGCCCGAGGTCCGCGGCCGGGTCGCGCTGCTGACCTACGGTTCACCGCTGGAGCGGCTGTACGGGCGGTGGTTCCCCGCCTACTTCGGACCCGAGGCGCTCGCCCTGCTCCGGGACGAGGTGCACTGCTGGAGCAATCTCCACCGCCGCACCGACCCGATCGGCGGACCGGTGCTGGTGGCCGCCGGGGCCCGGCCCGCGCCCGACCGGCCGGCCCTGAAGGATCCCGTGGCCTACGGCAGGTCCGTCCGCCACCCGCTGCCCGAGCCGATCCTCGGGCACTCCGACTACCAGGCCGATCCGGAGTTCGCGGCCGCCCGTGCCGAACTGCTCCGGCTGATCCCGGGCGTACCGCGCCAGCCGGGACCGGCGGGGGAGCGGTCCGGGCGCGGCCGGGTCATACCGGTTCGGGCAGATCGTCCGGGTAGAGCAGGGTGAGGGCGTCGGTGTCGACCTCCGCCAGCTCCGCGACCCGGCCCGCGTGCCGTTCCACCATCGACTCGAAGGTCTGGCGCGCGGTCCGGCCGTTGCCGAACGCCGGGCCCTTGGGCAGTTGGACGAAGTAGCCGAGGAGGGCGTCGGCGGTGCCGTCCGCGAGCCGGTACTCGTGCTCGTCGGCCTGCCTGCGGACGATCCGCAGCAGCTCTTCCGCGTCGTAGTCCTGGAAGGTGATGGTCCGGGAGAACCGGGACGCCACACCGGGGTTGACCGCGAGGAACCGCTCCATCTCCGCGGTGTACCCGGCGACGATCACGACCACCGCGTCCCGGTGGTCCTCCATCAGCTTCACCAGCGTGTCGATGGCCTCCTTGCCGAAGTCCCGGCCGGAGTCCTCGGGGGAGAGGGCGTACGCCTCGTCGATGAAGAGGACCCCGCCGCGGGCCCGCTCGAAGGCCTCCTGGGTGCGGATCGCGGTCGAGCCGATGTGCTCGCCGACCAGGTCCACCCGGGAGACCTCGACGAGATGGCCGCGTTCGAGGACACCGAGGGCGGCGAGGATCTCGCCGTACAGCCGGGCCACGGTGGTCTTGCCGGTGCCCGGGGAGCCGGTGAAGACGAGATGGCGGCGGACGGACGCCGCCTTGAGCCCGGCCTCCCGGCGGCGGCGGCCCACCTCGATCATATTGATCAGCGAGCGGACCTCCCGCTTCACACTCTCCAGACCGACCAGGGCGTCGAGTTCGCCGAGGACCTCGTCGGAGACCCGGGGCACGGGCGCCGGTTCCACGGGCTGCGGAGGTACGGCCGGAGCGGGGACGGCCGTCAGCAGTCCCGGCGCACGGGCCACCGGCGCGGCGCCGGAGCCGGCCGGGGCCGCGGCAGCCGGAATCACCGCCGCGGGGGCCCGGACCGCCGATTCGTCGCCCGTGCAGTCCTCGACGGTCAGCAGCGCCGTCTCGGTGAACTCGTAGCCGCCGCGGGCGCACCGCTCGGTACGGCAGCGGCTCAGGGCCGTGCGGCAGCCCTCCATCACATGGAAGCCGTAACCCCCGCTGCCGGTGACCCGGGAGTCGCGGAAGGTGCCCCGGCCTTCGGCGGAGACGTAGAAACCGGCTTCGGCGGGTGCCGTGACCGCGCACCGCTCGATGACGGGATCCGCGCCCTTGGTGACGATCACCCCGGTCTGCGCCGTGTCGATCGTGCAGTTGTTGAGGGTGCCCCCGCTGCCGTGGTCGCGGAACCAGGCGCCGGTGGAAGCCTGCGTGATCCGGCAGTCGTCGAGCTGTGCCGTCGCGCCGTCGCTGACGGACACCGCCGTATTGCGGATCTGGGAGAGGTCGCTGTCGACCACGTCCGCCCGGGAGCCGCGGTCCAGGACGAACAGGGCGTCCGGTACGTCGTGCACCCGGCAGGAGTCCAGTACCGCGGTCGCACCGTCGCTGATCCACACCGCGGGATAGTCGCCGGTGCTGTCGTATATCTCGCACTGGTTGGCGTCGACCCGGGTGCCCGGGTCCCAGACGGAGAGACCGTTGCGGCCGAACCGGCGGACCGTCGAGCGGGTGAGCGTGAGCACCGAACGCGACCGCAGGTCGATGCCGTTCTCCGGGACGTCGTGGATATCGCAGTCGGAGAGCGTCAGTACGGCGTCGGTGTCGAGCGTGACACCGTCACCGGAGGTACGGTGCACCCGGGAGCCGTCGAGATGTGCCGCCGCCCGGCCCGTCACCTGCACGCCGGCGCCCCTGACCTCGTACACCTCGCAGTCGACGGCCTCCAGCACACTGCCGTCACCGGTGACGCTCAGCCCGGCGTCGGAGGCGTGGTGGATCCGGCAGCGTTCCAGCCGGGGACGCCCGCCGTCCCGTACCGAGACACCGGACCGGCCGGCCGCGACGATCTCGCACTCCTCGAACACCCCGCCCCCGCCGTCCAGTACGGCGATCCCGACCCCCGCGGGATTGTCGACGGCGACCCGGCGCACCGTGGGGCGGGCCCCGTTCCGCACCTCGATACCGGCCGCCGAGCGGGTGGAGATCCGCAGATCCGAAAGCTCCGGCGTACCGTCCTCGACCAGCAGCGCGGGCGCGGTCGGATCCTGCCCCTCCACATACAGGTCCCGTACGGTCGCGGCGGCCCGTACGGTCAGCGGCACACCGTCGGCGGGCGCGATCCGCACCGAACCGACGGAGCCCTCGGGACCGCGCAGGGTGACGGCCCGCTGCACCACCAGGTTCTCGCGGTAGGTGCCCGGTGCCACGGTGAGGACGTCACCGTCCCCCGCGGCCTCCAAAGCGGCCGTGAGCGACGCGTACTCGCCGGTGCGCCGCCGCCAGCGAGACGTGCCGGTGTGGGTCACCTGGACCGTGCCCTCTGCCATGGTGCTGCTCTGCCCCCACCTCGTGGTGTGCGCACCGCGCCCGGCGACCCCGGAATCGCAGCGCCTTCAGGACCCGCCGCAGCGGGTCGCACCACCGTAGCGTGCGCCGGTGACAGCAGTTGACGAATCACCAGGCCAGCAGTGTGTTTGTCGAGCGGGCAGAGACGAGCATCACGCCGGAAGGCGGCAGGCAGCCGTACCGGGGGCACCGCGGCGGGGCGGTGCCCCCCGGCACGACCGCCCGCCGCCGGTGCTCCGGCACCGTCCCGGGATCAGTACCCCTGACCGCCGGGGTACGGGCGCTGCTGCTGGTACTGGGGTGGGTAGCCCGCCGGGCCGCCGGGCTGCGGGGGAGCGGGCCGGGGCGGCGCCGGACGCATCGCCTCGTAGCCGGCCGGCGCGGGACGGTGCTGCTGGGGCACGCCCGGACCCGGATAACCCCGCGGGGGCACCGGCTGTTGCTGGGGTGCGTAGGGAGCCGCCGCCTGCTGGAGATGCTGCGGACTCTGGTGGCCGTATCCGTACGCCGGGGCGGGCTGACCCGCCGAAGGACCCGCCGGAAGGGCGGGAAGCGCCGCCGGAAGCGCCGGCAGATAGCCGCTGCTGCCGGTGTCGTAGGCGGAAGGCACTCGGATCGGGGCGATCTGAGGCGTGCCCCGCTCCGCGACCAGGGAGTCGTAGATAGGGGTGTCGGCGAAAGAGGGTGCGGAGTAGTAACCGCCGCCGTAGGAGGAGCGGGGGGAGGTCATGGCTCATAAGTTAAGGCCTGTCCTGTCGGTTGGGGAGTCCGGACAGGGGGTTGTTTCGCGGCACGCCACGGGTCGTGGCTCGCCAATGTGAGCGAATGCGGGAAAATCGGTCGCGCGACAACGCAAGGATCCTGTAAAGGACGAGTTGAGGGCGGGTTACTGACGGGTCGGACCGGGTGCTGCGGGGCACGGGAGTAGGTTGGCGGCCGGTGTACGGTCCTGGACCCCGAACTCATGGGATGGGGGAGCTTCATGTCCATGCTCAAAGGTGCCAATACTCCGGTGACCGCGCGGCGCGTACGCGTCGAGCTGTCCTGGAGCACCGGCCCCTCGGTGCCCGAAGTCGACGTCTCGGCACTGCTGCTCGACACCGGTTCGGGCCGGGTCCGCTCCGACCGCGACTTCGTCTTCTGCAACCAGCCCGAACACGCCTCGGGCGCCGTCCGCCACGAAGGGCGGCGGACCGGCCCCGGGACGGCCACCGATGCCGTGGCCGTCGACCTCGACCGGGTGGAACCGGGCGTCGGGCGGATCGTCCTCGCGGCCTCCGCCGACGACGGGTCCTTCGGCCGGGTCCCCGGCCTCTCCGTCCGGGTCGTCGACGCCGCGTCGGGTACGGAACTCGCCCGCTACGACAGCACCGACGCCACCGTCGAGACCGCTCTGCTCGCCGGTGAGCTGTACCGGCGTCAGGGCGCCTGGAAGTTCCGGGCCGTAGGACAGGGGTACCGCACCGGCCTCGCTGGGCTGGCCGCGGACTTCGGGATCACTGTGGACGCCGCCCGGCCCGCGGCCCCGGCGCCTCCGGCCCCCACCCGCACCCCGGCGCCCGCGCCCGTACCGCCGCCGCAGCGGCCCGCCCCCGCTCCCTCCGCCCCGCCCGCTCCCCCCTCCACCCCCGTACGGCTCTCCAAGGTCACCCTCACCAAGGAGGCGCCCACCGTCTCCCTGACCAAACAGGGCGGCACCTCCGGCGCGCTGAAGGTCAATCTGAGCTGGCAGGTCCGCAAGCAGTTCAAGGGCTGGGGCGCCAAACTCGGCCGCGCCATCGCCCTCCACGGCGACCTCGACCTCGATCTGTGCGCCCTGTACGAACTCACCGACGGCAGCAAGGGGGTCGTCCAGGCGCTCGGCAACGCCTTCGGCTCCCTGCACCGGCCCCCGTGGATCCACCTCGACGGCGACGACCGCACCGGAGGCAGCTCCGGCGAGAACCTCACCGTCAATCTCGACCACCGCCACGACTTCCGGCGCATCCTCGTCTTCGTCACCGTCTACGAGGGCGCCCGCAGCTTCGCCGATCTCGACGCCACCGTCACCCTGCGGCCGCAGCACGGCGCCCCCGTCGACTTCTCCCTCGGCGAGTGCACCGTTCCGTCGACCGTCTGCGCCCTGGCCCTGATCACCAACACCGGTTCGGACCTGGTCGTCCAGCGCGAGGCCAGCTTCCTCGTCCCGCAGCGCGGTGTCAGCCCCCAGCGGACCGTGGACCACGCCTACGGCTGGGGAATGAACTGGACCCCCGGCCGCAAATGATCCCCGGCAGGCACTAACCCCCTTCGGGCGCGGTCCCGGGGCGGGCGTACACCCGGCCCTTCCAGGCCGCGCCCCGGCCCCGGTAGTGCTGGACCGCCGAGTCCACCGTCATCCCCAGATAGAGCAGTGCGGTCGGCGGGAGCGCCAGCGCCAGCAGCGGCGAGCACCGGTAGTACCGCAGCATCGGCAGATAGGTGACGATCATGATCGCCTTGGCCGCGCCGCCCGCCGCCGCGGCGAGCGGATCCCCGCCGGCGATCCCCGCGGCCAGCGCCACCGACGGCACCGCGTACACCAGCAGCAGCCCCGGCACCGTGCCCGCCAGCAGCAGCGGGCTGTACCGCAGTTGGGCGTACGCGCTCCGGGCCACCATCCGCCACAGGTCCGCGAGCCGGGGATAGGGCCGTACGCTGACCACACCCCCGGCCAGCCCCAGCCAGATCCGGCCCCCCGACCGCTTCACGGCCCGCGCCAGCGACACATCGTCGATGACCGCGCCCCGGACCGCGTCCGGCAGCCCCGCCCGGTCCACCGCGGCCGTACTCAGCAGCACACAGCCGCCCGCCGCCGCGGCCGTCCGCGCCGCGGGCCGGTTGACCCACCGGAAGGGGTAGAGCTGGCAGAAGAACCAGACGAACGCGGGGACGACGAGCCGCTCCCAGAACCCCGCGATCCGCAGCCGCGCCATCTGGGACACCAGATCGAGCCCGTTCGACCGGGCCGCGGCCACCAGGGTCCGCAGACTGTCCGGGGCGTGGGCGATATCCGCGTCCGTCAGCAGCAGGTACCCGGGATCCGCGTCCCCCGAGCGGGCCTGCGCGATCCCGTGCCGCAGCGCCCACAGCTTCCCCGTCCAGCCCGGTTCCGGTTCACCCGGACGGAGCACCCGGAGCGGCAGTCCGCCGTGCTCCTCGGCCAGGGCCAGGGCCAGCGCGCCCGTACCGTCCGTACTGCCGTCGTCGACCAGGACGATCGACGCCCGCCCCGGATACTCCTGCGCCAGCAGCGACGGCAGACTCGCCCGCAGCACCCCGGCCTCGTCCCTGGCCGGGACGACGACCACCGCATCCGGCCACTCCCGCGGCTCCGGATGCGGCGGAAGCCGCTGGTCCGTACGCCAGAACAGACCCTGTCCCAGCAGCAGCCACACCCAGACGAGCAGGGACACCACGGCGATCGCGGAGAGGACGCTCATGCGCCGAAGTCTGCCGCACCGCACGGGCTCCGCACGGCCCGTCGACTATGGTGACCGGGTGAAGATCGCGCTCATGGACTCCGGAATCGGCCTGCTCGCCGCGGCCGCCGCCGTACGCAGGCAGAGGCCGGACGCCGAGCTGGTGCTCTCCTCCGACCCCGACGGACTGCCCTGGGGCCCCCGCACTCCCGAGGACGTCACCCGGCGTGCCCTCGCCACCGCCAGGGCCGCCCTCGCCCACGGTCCGCAGGCCCTGATCGTGGCCTGCAACACCGCGTCCGTGCACGCCCTGCCCGCGATCCGCGCCGCACTGGAGCCCGCGGTCCCGGTCATCGGCACCGTACCCGCGATCAAGCCCGCCGCCGCGGGCGGCGGCTCCGTCGCCATCTGGGCCACCCCCGCCACCACCGGCAGCCCCTACCAGCGCGGTCTGATCCGCGACTTCGCGGGCGCCGCGGCCGTCACCGAGGTGCCCTGCCCCGGGCTCGCCGACGCGGTCCAGTGGGCCGACGGCCCCGGTATCGAGCGGGCCGTGGCCGCGGCCGCCGCCCGCACCCCCGGCGACGTCACCGACATCGTCCTCGGCTGCACCCACTACGAACTGGTCGCGGACCGTATCAGCGCCGCCGTGGGCCGCCCCGTCGCCCTCCACGGCTCCGCCGGAGCGGTCGCCGCCCAGACGCTTCGCCGGATCGGAGCAACGGACGCGCCCGGCGCCGTACCGGCCGGGCCGCCCGCCGTCGTCCTCAGCGGCCGGGCCGCCGACACGCTGCCGCCCGAGGCGCTGGGGTACGCCGAGGCCCGGCTGCTGTTCGCCGCCGTCCCCACGCGCTGAGCTGCGCAACGGCCCCGCCCCGCGGTGCCGGACCCCGATGCGGCCCGGCCCTCGGCTCCGCTGCCGCCGAGCCCCGCGCCGGTTACCCTGCTCGCATGAGGGACCATTTCCCCGGCCCGCCCGCCCGGCCGGACGCCGCGGACCGGCCCACCGCCGAGCCCGCCGTCTGGACCGGCCGCGCGACCAACCGCGTCCAGTGGCTGCTCGCCGTCGCGGGCGCCGCCTGTCTCGCGCTCGGCATCGAACTGGCCGTGCTGGGCGACTGGACGTCCGGTGTGATCGCCCTGTCCATGTCCGTCGTCGGCTGTGTGACCGCCGGACTGCTGATGCTCTACGGCACCCTCCCCTTCGTCCACGTCGCGGTCAGGGTCGACAGCCAGGCCGTCGAGATCCGCTGCGGCCATATCGGCCTGCCGCGCCGCCGGATCCCCCTCGCCCATGTCGTCAGCGCGGAGGTCGATCCCCGGGTCACCCCCCGCCAGTGGGGCGGCTGGGGCTACCGCTGGCGCCCCGAACAGGGCACCGCGATCGTCGTCCGCCGTGGCGAGGGCATCGTGGTGACCCTCGGCGACGGCCGGATGTTCACGGTCACCGTCGACGACGCCGAGGCCGCGGTCCGCGCCATCCGCGACCGACTGGCACTCCACCCGGGCACTCCCGCCACCGCCTGACGCCCCCGGGGCGCCACCGGCACCGGCGGACACCGGGGCCGGAGGGCACCCCGGCCGGGGAGGTACTCAGATCCGGGGCCGCGGATCTGAGTATCCGAACGCTGTCCCCGCCACCGGCCGGGAGGGAAGCTGACAACCATGCAGAACATCCCGCGAGACGAGAAGACCCCCGTCGACCACGTCCTGACCGCACTCGCCCTGGCCGGGGCGGCCGCGCTGCTGTGGGCCGGCTGGCTGGGCTGGGACCAGCAGCGGGACGTACAGCCCGACGGTTCCGAGACCGGCCCGTACCAGGCGTGGCAGATCATCGGGCTCGTCGTCACCCTGCTGGCCCCGGTGTACTGGGCGGCCTCCCGCCGGTACGTCAACGCGACGGTGTTCGGCATCACCGCCGGACTGACCGGAGCCGCCTGCTACGACTGGTCCGACGATGCCAGCGGGCTCTTCGCCATCGGCGTGGTCATGATCATGATGGGCAGCCTGGGCGTGACCGGCCTGGTCGCCGCTGCCGTCGCTTCCCGGGCCCGCCGCACCGGACGGGCCGGCGGACCTGCCACCGGCGGCTGATCCCGCCGGGCGGCCGCTCAGCGGGCCGACGGGTCCGGAGTCCGGGCCCCCGCGGCGGTCCTGACCTCCGCGGGCACCGGAATGACACGGGCCGTGGCCAGTCCCGCCAGCAGCCCCGCGCCCGCCGTCACCGGGGCGAAGCTCAGTGCGTTCCCCAGTACGGCCAGGACCGCCAGCGCCGTCAGTGCCGCCGCCGCGCAGAGCACCACGGGCGTCGGACGCGGAGAGCGCCACAGTCCGTACAGCAGCCAGCCGAACGCCCCCGCCAGCAGCGCCGCACCCACCACACCCTGCTCGGCCGCCTGCTGGAACAGGGCCGAATGCGGCTTGCCGTCCGAACCCGGGGTCTGCTGCGCCGTGGCGCTGAGGTTCTCGAACCGGTCCGGGCCGACACCCCGCACGGGCTCCGCCTCGACCAGCGCGACCGCGTCCCGCCACAGCGCCACCCGGTTCTCCGTCAGCAGCGCCCGCAGCCCCTCGGCCGGTCCGTCCGGCAGCGCGTCCTGCGCCACCGCCCAGGACACTCCCGCCGCCACCAGGGCGACCAGCACGAACCCCGCGAGCGCCGCGGTACGCCGACGGGCCCTGCTCACCGCCGCGGCACAGAGCACCACCGCGGCCGCGGCCGTGGCCCCCGCCGCCGATCCCAGCACGACCGCCGTCACCACCACCGCGAGCGCCAGCGCCCTCAGGGCCGCCCGCGCCCCGGGCCGCCGGGCCGCCGCCGCGGCACAGCAGGCCGCCCCGGCGCTGACCGCGAGCAGCGCGGCCGCCGCCCCCGCGTCACCCGGCTCCACGGTGGACCGGGCGTTGACCCCCGGCACCCCCTCCGGCGAGGCCACCGCCAGCGCCAGCACGGCGAGCGATGCGGCCGTGGCCGTGGCGACCGGTACCAGAGCCCCGGAGATCCGGCCGCAGGCGTAACCCGCCGCGACGGCGACGACCGCGAGCAGTACGCCCTCCGGACCGGACTCCCGTCCCGCCGCGCTGATCAGCGCCCAGCCGACGGCTGCGCCCAGGACCGCGGCCCCCAACCCGTCCGCGGCGCCCGCGCGCTCCACCTGCGCAGCCCTCATGATGCCGACCCCCCGAACCGAGCCACGGCAGTCCCCGTCGTCTGCCGCGTTCACCGTAGTGGCGGGCCCGGCCCGCGAGCCAGCCCCGGCCGCCCGGGGCCAGGAAGGGGTCATACCCCCCTCCCGTAGACTCGCCGCTGTGACCGCCACCCTCACCCCCGCCGACACTTCCGGCCCCGGCCCCGCGAAGCCCCGACCGCTGACGCGCGTGATCCGGCCGGGTGCCGCCGTGGCGGCCGGGCTGCTGCTGTATCTGAGCTTCCCGCCGCGCCCCCTCTGGT
Source organism: Streptomyces sp. NPDC094448 (assembly GCF_044763775.1). Classification (NCBI taxonomy): domain Bacteria; kingdom Bacillati; phylum Actinomycetota; class Actinomycetes; order Kitasatosporales; family Streptomycetaceae; genus Streptomyces; species Streptomyces sp. NPDC094448. The sequence continues at coordinate 157,479 of NZ_JBIWGU010000016.1, forward strand.
GGCTGGCGCTGCCCGCGTTCGCCCTGCTCGGCTGGGTGCTGCGGGGCCGCCGGCTGCGGGTGGCCTTCGGTCTGGGCCAGCTCACCGGGCTGGCGTTCCTGCTGCCGCTGCTGATCTGGACCGGCGAGGACGTCGGTCCGGTGCCGTGGATCGCGCTGGCGGCCGTGGAAGCCGTGTTCATCGCGGCCACCTGCCTCGGCATCGGCGCCGTGTCCAGGCTGCCGGGCTGGCCGGTGTGGGCCGCCGCCGTGTGGATCCTCGGCGAGGCGCTCCGGGCCCGGGTGCCGTTCGGCGGCTTCCCCTGGGGGAAGATCGCGTTCGGTCAGGCCGACGGGGTCTTCCTGCCGCTCGCGGCCCTCGGCGGGACACCGGTACTGGGCTTCGCCGTCGTCCTGTGCGGTTTCGGCCTGTACGAGACCGGGCGGCGCGTCGTCGCCTACCGGCGCGGCGGCGGACTGCCGCGCGGACCGATGGCGGCCGCGCTGCTCGCCCTGCTGGTCCCCGCAACGGCCGCGGTCGCCGCCCGCCCCCTGGTGGACGCGTCCGCCGAGGACGGGACGGTCACCGTCGCCGCGATCCAGGGCAATGTTCCGCGGCTCGGACTCGACTTCAACGCCCAGCGGCGCGCGGTCCTCGACAACCATGTGCGCCGCACGGAGCAGCTGGCCGCGGATGTGAAGGCGGGCCGCGAGCCGCAGCCCGACTTCGTCCTGTGGCCGGAGAACTCCTCCGATATCGACCCCTACGCCAACCCCGACGCGCGCATGGTGATCGACCGCGCGGTGCAGGCGATCGGCGTGCCGACCGTCGTCGGCGCGGTCATCACCCCGGAGACCGGGAAACTGCGGAACACCCTCATCGAGTGGGACCCGGAACGCGGACCGGTCAACACCTACGACAAGCGGCACGTCCAGCCGTTCGGGGAGTACATTCCGATGCGCTCCTTCGTCCGGCTGTTCAGCAAGGACGTGGACCGGGTGCGCAGGGACTTCGGCCCCGGCGACAAGGTCGGCGTCTTCGATCTCGCGGGGACCAAGGTCGGTCTCGTCACCTGTTTCGAGGCGGCCTTCGACGATATGGCCCGGGACACCGTCGTGAACGGCGCCCAGCTCATCTCGGTCCCCAGCAACAACGCCACCTTCGGCCGCAGTGAGATGACCTACCAGCAGCTCGCCATGGACCGGGTGCGGGCCGTCGAGCACGGACGGTCCGTGGTCGTGCCCGTCACCAGCGGAGTCAGCGCGGTCATCATGCCGGACGGCCGGATCGTGGAGAAGACGAAGCTGTTCACCCCCGGCGCCCTGGTCGCGGAGGTGCCGCTGCGCTCCTCCCTCACCCCCGCGACCCGCGCCGGCGCCTGGCCCGAACTGCTGCTGGTGCTGGTCGCCGCGGGCGGTCTCGGCTGGGCCGCCACGGCCGCCGTCCGGGCCCGGCGGGCGCGGGGCGAGTAGGACGGGAGCAGTTCCTCGACCGTACGCGGAGACCCCGCCCGGCGCCGGTGGCGCGGGCGGGGTCTCGGATTTTTCGGACTTTCCGGGGCGCTCGGCCGGTTGCTCTCCTGGAGTGTGCGCTCTGGTGGTGCGGGGCTACAGCGGCTCAATCACCCCCCACTCCCCACCGGCTGCCGGTCCTCGGCCGCCGCCGCGGCCGGTTTGCCGCCGCGCATCAGCAGGCCCGTGAGCAGAGCGCCGGCCGCGGCCACGGCCGCCGCGCCGATGAAGGCGGCGCTGAAACCGTCGGTCAGGGCGGGCAGATCGCCCAGCTTCCCGGCGCCCTGGGAGGTGGCGACCGCGGTGAGCGCCGCCAGACCCAGGGCCGAGCCCACCTGGTAGGTGGTGTTGACGATGCCGGAGGCGAGTCCGGCCTCCTCCTGCCGGGCCCCGGAGATGGCCGCCATCATCGCCGGGATGTAGGCGAGGGACATACCGACCGCGGCGACCAGCGAAGCGGGCAGTACGTCGACCGCGAAGGAACCGGTCGGCTCCACGGCCGAGAGCCAGAGCAGCCCGGCCGCCAGGACCAGCAGTCCGCCGGAGATCAGCGGCTTGGCGCCCCACCGGCCCAGCAGCTTCGCCGTGATCAGGGTCATGAAGACCATCAGCAGGGCCGTCATCGGCAGCAGCGCGGCGCCACTGGCGAAGGCCCCGTAGCCCAGGACCTGCTGGAGGTAGAGGTTGAGGAAGTACCACATCGGGATCCAGGCCGCGCCGAGCAGGGCCATTCCGAGGTTGGAGATGCCGAGACCGGGGGTCCGCCAGATCGCCAGGGGCATCAGGGGCGTCCGTACCGACTTCTGGATCACCAGGAAGAGGCCGAGCAGTACGGCGGCGCCGATGAGCTGGAGCACGGTGGCTGTGGCGCCCCAGCCGATCTCCGGCGCCCGCACCACGGCGAAGACGGCGAGTGCCAGACCGGCGGTGACGGCGGCGGCGCCGAGGACGTCGACGGCTCCGCGGCGGGGCGCGGCGGCGGGCAGCAGACCGGTGGCGGCCAGGGTGGCGAGACCGATGGGCACATAGATGATGAAGATCCACGGCCAGCTCAGCCACTCGGTGAAGACACCGCCGAGGAAGACTCCGGCGGTACCGCCGGCCGGTGCCGCGGCGCCGTACAGCGCCATGGCCTTGCCCAGCTCTTTCGGGCTGTGTCCGAAGAGCATCATCAGCAGGGTCATCGACGCGGGGGCGATCAGCGCCCCGCCCACGCCCTGGACGGCGCGGCCGGCGATCTCGACCCAGGCGGTGGTCGCGGCGGCCGCGACCACGGATCCGGCGATCAGCACCACCCAGCCGCCGACGAAGATCCGGCGGGCGCCCAGCAGGTCCGACAGCCGCCCGCCGAGCAGCAGCAGCCCGCCGAAGGCGATCACATAGGCGTTGAAGACCCAGCTGAGGTCCTCGGGGGAGAAGCCGAGGTCGCGCTGCATCTCGGGGAGCGCCACCCCGATGATCGAAGTGTCCATGATCACCATGAACTGCGCGGTGGCCAGCACCAGAAGTGCCCACCAGCGCCGTGGGTTGACGGTTGACATCGCCCGTCCCCTCCTCTGAAGATTCCATACCCCTTGGGGGTATCCCCTGGGGCGAGAAGGAATATACCCCCGAGGGGTATTTGGAGCGCAAGGGGGTGCGGCGATCTTTCTCGCGGAGGATTTCCGGGCAGCGGTACGGCGCCGGCCGGGGGCGGGTGCCTTGCCGTGGGCCGGGGGCAGCTCGTGCGGCCCCGGCCGTGGGAGGGGTTCGGCCGTGGTGGCCGTGGTGGCCGTGGTGGCCGTGGTGGCCGTGGTGGTCGTGGCGGCCGTGCGGCCCCGCGGGCGAGACGGCTCGGATCGTGTCCGCAAAGCGGCGTCGTCCGCCCGAAGGGCGGGGCCCCCGGCTTCCCCGGCCCTGCGGCTGGGCCCCACCAGGCTTGCGGCCCGGGGGGATCCCCGCCGCGCCCGGAGGGCTGCGGGGGACCCGGGGAATCCCGACAACGCCGGCGCACGCCCCCTGGGCTACCGCCCGGGGGGACCCCCAACGGGCTACCGCCCGGGGGGACTCCCAGCGGGCTGCTGCCCGGGGGACCCCGAGCAGGCTTACCGCCCCGGAGGTCCCCACCCCTGCCCGACGGGCGCAGGGGGAGAGCGTCCGTGCCGGGCATCGGGCGGGGACTTCGCGGGTCCGGCCTTCGGGCCCGGCCTCACGGTTCCGTAGGCGCAGAGGCCGGTGCGGCCGGTCGTACGGCCCTGTTCGGGCGCGGGGTCCGGGCGGCGGGCCGGGCCCCGCGCCCGTGCCGGCCACCGGATCCGTGCGGGGTCAGGACTTGCGGTGTACGGCTGCGGCGCCGCGCGGTGCTCAGCCGTTGCGGCCGTACGGCTCCGGCGCGTGCGCGAGCAGCGCCCGGGTCACCAGCCGCACGCCGCGCGCGAGCCTGCCGAGCTGCTCCAGCTCCGCCGCGTACATCAGGATCGTGCTCTCGACGATCCGGTCGGATACGCCCAGCGGGGGCAGTTCGGCCCGGGAGGTCCGCAGGGCGGCCCGGACCGCGCCGATCTCGTGCTGGAGCTGCCACTGGGCATGGCGGGCCAGTACGACGGGGTGCCGGGCCAGGGTGGGATAGCCGGCGTAGCGCGCCGGAACGAGGGTGCGCAGCCAGAGGGTGGCGGTCTGTTCCCAGCCCGGGTTGCCGGGGGCGGTGACCTGGAGCGGCCAGTCCGCCGCGGCCGCGCGGGAGTTGCGGGGGGTCGCCGTCGCCCCGGGGGAGGTGTCCCCGGCCTCGGGCCGGGGGCTCCGGGGTGTTCTGGCGGCCCCGGCCCAGGGGTAGGCCGAGGCCGCCGGGTGGGCTTCCGCAGGGGACGGAGGCCCTGACGGAACATCGCGGTGGCGACGCGAGGAGGAGTGCGTCATGGCGCGATGTCCGGCTCTATGCGGCGCTGTGCGCGCCGGGACCCGAGGGGTCGGCAGGGCCGGCGGGGCGTGAGTCTGTCTGCATGGTCGCGCGCGGCCGGCCTTCCTCGGGGCGTGGTTCGGTCACGGAGCGAATCGACTCGGTCGATCTCCGGACCACTTCAGGCAGTAAATATATATACCGTCGAGTATGCAAGGGTAAGAAAATTTTCATGCACATCGGGTGGTCCGAAGGGTGAACGGAAGGAGTGGTACGGGCCGGTAGGGGGGCTGCGGGTCCGGACTCCGGAGCACCGGCCGGAACTGCCGGGACCCGGCCGGATCCGTCAGTCGTCGAGGAAGAAGTCGTGCTGCTCCGCGGCGTGTTCGTAGCTCTCCAGCCGGGTCTGGGTGCGCTGCGGATCGGCGTCCGCCATGGCCTGGAGCAGGGCGGCGGAGAGTACGCCGGGCGCCGCGTAGGAGTCGAAGACCAGCCGTGAGCCGGTGGCGGCCACCAGGACCTCGTCCGCCTCGTCCGCGAGCGGACCGAGTGGCAGATCGGTGATCAGGGCGACCTTCAGCCCGGCGGTTCGGGCGGCGCGCATCGCGGCGAGCGTCTCGTTCGCGTGCCGCGGCATCGCGAAGGCGAGCACCCAGGCTCCGCCGGCCTCCCGGGACTGGAGTAGGGCGTCGTAGGCGACGCTCCCGCCGCGCGTCACGGTCCGCACATCGGGGTGGATCCGGCGGGCCGCGTAGGAGAAATATTCGGCGAGCGAGGCCGAGATCCGCAGACCGAGCACGGTCAGCGGGACCGACCGGGCCAGCGCCCGGCCCAGGTCGAGCATCCGGTCGGTATCGGCGAGCAGCCGCCGCAGATTCTCCAGGTTGTCGATCTCCGCGTCGACGGCGGCCTGGAGTTCGTTGCGGCGGATCTCCGCGCGGGCGTCGGGCATCCCGGCGATCGCGCTCAGCGCGATGGGCTGGAGGGCTTCCCGCAGGGCGGGGTAGCCGCTGAATCCGACGGACGCGGCGAACCGGGTGACCGAGGGCTGGCTGACGCCGACCCGGTCCGCCAGATCGGTGATCGACAGAAAGGCCGCCTCGGTGAGGTGGTCGGTGATGTACTGCGCGATCCGCCGCTGGCCCGGGGAGAGCCGGTGGCCGCCGAAGAGGGCGAGAACCCGGTCCGCCGGGGCCGGCGCGGCGTCCGGTTCGCCCCCTCCCGGCGTGATCGCAGACGCCTGTGCGCGTGCCTGCTGATCTGATGGCACCGGTGTCACTCCTTCTCGTCCCGCTCCTGTTCAACATAGCCCAGTCGGCGGGCCGGGCCGAGGGGGCCCGGCCCGGCCGTCTCGTATACCGGACAGTAGGTGGACGGTCCCGGTGGACCGGAACTCCCTTGACGGCAAGGGTGTTTGCGCGAGAACCGGCCTTCTCCGCGGGCGGCGGACCGGCGGGAAGAACGCTGGTTCTCCCGGCGGCGGCCGAGATCCGCCGAACGTGGTGACCCGGAGCGGCCACGGCCGCGAAGGAGATGCGCTCCGCCGGGGCCGGGGCGCATCCTGGCTGTGTGACCTCGAACGGCGCGACCGGGGACACCCCGCCGCAGCGGCACGGGGCGACACCTGCACCATCGAAGGGCGGCGGGGCGGTGCCGGGCGAGCTGGAGCTGCTGCTGGCCGAAGCCGCCGTGGGGGCCACCGAAGCGGTCGGCGGATTCGCGGGCGGGGTCTATCTGCCCTCCCGTACGACGGAGGGCCTCCTCCGGCTGGCCGTCATGGCCGGACTGCCCACCCGGCTCTTCCGGCCCTGGTGGCGGGTGCACGAGAACCGCCCCTTCCCCGTCGCCGCGGCCCATCGGACGGGACGGGCCGTCCATCTGCCGGACGCCGAGGACGCCATGCGCCGTTTTCCGCAGCTCATGGTCAGCCTGCCGTTCCCGTTCAGCGCGCTCTACGTCCCGGTCGTCGCGGGCCCCGACCGGTTCGGCGTCCTCGGCGTACTGCGCAGCCCCACCCCGGGCCGCCCCGTCGGCCGGGGCGACCGGCAGCGGATGCAGCGCGCCGCCGACCGCCTCGCCGCCGACCTCGGGGCGCTGCAGGCCGGCGGGACCGCGATCGACTGGGACGCCGAACCCCTTCCCGTACAGCTGCCGTCCCTGACCGCGCCCCCGGTCCGGATCGGCCACTTCGACTGGGACCTCGACACCGGAAAGGTCACCGGGGACGAGTCGTTCCGCCGGATCCTCGGCCACACCCCGGCGGACTTCCCCGGCACGGCCGAGGCCCTTGCCGACCGGCTCGCGCCGGAGGACGCGGCCGGGCTGAGGGCCGTCGCCCGGCAGACCGCGGCCGCGGGCCCCACGGCCTCCCGGCGGATCCGGCTGCGCGGCGCCGACGGCCGGGCGTATCTGGTCGAACTCTCCGGCGGCCCGCCGCGCCGCGACCGGGCCCCCGAAGGCCCGTCCGTGCTCCACGGCTCCCTCGTCGACCTCGGCCCCGGCCCGGTCCTCACCGAATCCGGCGACCGGCTGCCGCGCGCCCTGCTCTCCCTCGACCGGCTCGGCCGGGTCACCCATCTCAACCACACCGCCGAGACCCTCCTCGGCCGGGGGTGGCCCAAGCTGACGGGCCGGGTGCTGTGGGAGGCGCTGCCGTGGCTTGCGGACCCCGCGTACGAGGACCATCTGCGGGCCGCCCTGATGTCCCCCGCCCCCGTCTCGTTCACCGCCCGCAGGGACGACGAGACCTGGCTGGAGGTCGGTCTGTACTCCGGCCACGACGGGGTGACCGTCACGCTCCTGCCCGCCGAACACCCCATGGGCGGGCGCCGGACCCGCCCACCGGCCGCCCCGGTTCCCGGCGGCCCCTTCGCCGCCCTGACCAGCCAGTCCACCGGGCTCTACCGGCCCGTCGCCCTCGCCATCGCCCTCACCGAGGCGGTCACGGCGCGCCAGGTGTCGGCCGTCGTCACCGACGAACTGCTGCCCGCCTTCGGCGGCCGCCAGCTCGCCATCTACCTGCTCCACGAGCGGCATCTCTTCCTGGCCTGGGAGACCGGCTTCCCCCACGGCTTCCTGGACCGCTTCGACGGTGTCGGCCTCGATGCCAGGCTGCCCGGCGTCGAGACCCTGACCACCGGCCGCCCCCTCTTCTTCGAATCCATGGAACAGCTCGCCGCCGCCTATCCCGGTATCCCCCTCGACGCCCATGTCGGCGCGCGTGCCTTCCTGCCGCTGATCGCGTCGGGCCGGCCCGTCGGCAGCTGCATCCTCGGCTTCGACCAGCCGCGGGCCTTCAGCGCCGAGGAGCGCACCGTGCTCGTCGCGCTCGCCGGGCTGATCGCCCAGGCCCTGGAGCGGGCCCGGCGGTACGACACCGAGTCCGCGCTCGCCCGGGGACTCCAGGACGCCCTGCTGCCGCACCGGCTCCCGGTCCTCGACCAGGTCGAGACCGTCGGCCGCTACCTCCCCGGCACCCAGGGCATGGACGTGGGCGGCGACTGGTACGACGTCGTCGAGACGGGCGGCCGGATCGCCCTGGTGATCGGGGACGTCCAGGGCCACGGGGTGGCCGCGGCTGCCACCATGGGCCAGCTGCGCAGCGCCCTGCGGGCCTTCGCGCTCAGCGGACCCGACCCCCGGGAGGTGCTGGGCCGTACCAACCGGCTGCTCATCGACCTCGACCCGGGACAGTTCGCGAGCTGTGTCTATCTGCTCGTCGATCCGCAGACCGGAGCGGTGCAGGCGGTACGGGCGGGACATCCCCAGCCGCTGCTGCGTCACCCGGACGGCCGTACCGAGGTGCTCGACCTCGCGGGCGGTGTGGTTCTCGGGGTCGACCCGGCCGCGGCGTACCCCGTCACCGAACTGACGCTGGAGCCGGGGGCGGTGCTCGCGCTCTACACGGACGGGCTGGTGGAACAGGCGGGTGCCGATATCGACTCGGGCGTCGAACGGCTGCGCGCCTCGCTGGCCGGCGGGGAGCGGGAACCGCTGGCGGAGACCGCGAACCGGCTGATCAGGGAGGCCCGTCGGGCCGAGGACCGGCCCGACGATATCGCGCTGCTGCTGGCGACCCGCTGGGAGTAGCCCGCGGGGCGGGGGGGGGGGGGGGGGGGGGCCCCCCCCCGCCCGGGGGGGGCGGCGCCGCCGGGCCCCCCCGCGGCCCCCGAGGGGGCGGGCGCCGGGCGCGCCGCCCCCCCAAAAATATAAAAA